>JAYRUQ010000009.1:0-102783 GCA_041919015.1 Inhella sp. | reverse complement strand
GGGGCCCCGCTGTTCCCGGCCTGCACCCCCCCCACGCCCCGCCGGGGGCGTGGGGGGCGCCGGGGGGGGGGCGGGGCCCCCCCCGACTGCACACTGCCGCCATGCCTTCCCCCCCGAACCCCACGCTCTGGCCGGCCGTCAAGGCCTTGTTCGACGCCGCCCAGGCCCAGCCCGCCGGCGCGCGCGAGGCCTTCGTGCACGCCAGCGACGCCGCCGAAGAGGTGCAGGCCGAGGTGCTGAGCCTGCTGGCCCACTGCACCGGCAGCGACGGCGGCGACGACGGTTTCCTGGCCGAGCCCGCCGCCGCCCTGATGGACAGCGCCGGGCTGGACGCCGCCGCCGGCCATGCCGGCGACCGCTTGGGCGCCTGGCGCCTCGTGCAGCTGCTGGGCAGCGGCGGCATGGGCGAGGTATGGCGCGCCGAACGCGCCGACGGCGCCTACCAGGGCGAGGCGGCGGTCAAGCTGCTCAAGCGCGGCATGGACTCGGCGGCGGTGCTGCAGCGCTTCGCGCAGGAGCGCCAGGCGCTGGCGCGGCTCGATCACCCGCACATCGCGCGCCTGTTCGACGCCGGCCTGAGCCCCCAGGGCCTGCCCTATTTCGTGATGGAGCGGGTGCAGGGCCGGCCCATCGACCAGGCCAGCGCCGCGTTGCCGCTGGAGGGCAAGCTGACGCTCTTCCTGCAACTGACCGACGCCGTGGCGCACGCGCACCGCCACCTGCTGGTGCACCGCGACCTCAAGCCCGGCAACGTGCTGGTCAACACCGAGGGCCAGGTCAAGCTGCTCGACTTCGGCATCGCCAAGGCCCTCGATCCCTTCGACCCGCTCGACGACCGCGCTGCGCCCGAGCAGACCCTGGCCGGACCGCGGCCCTTCACGCCGACCCACGCCAGCCCCGAGCAGGTGCGCGGCGAACCGGTCAGCACCGCCACCGACGTCTACTCGCTGGGCGTGCTGCTCTACCAGTTGCTGACCGGCCAGCGGCCCTATGGCCGCAGCGCCCGCAGTCCGGCCGAGGCCGCGCTCGCCGTGCTCGACGAGGCGCCCACGCGGCCCTCGTCGCTGACGCCGCCCGAGGGCCCCGAAGCCGACGCCCAGGCCTGGCTGGCGACACGCCAGCGCCTGCAGGGCGACCTCGACAACATCCTGCTCAAGGCGCTGGAAAAGGACATTTCGCGCCGCTACGCCAGCGTCGACCAACTGGCCGCCGACCTGCGCGCCACCCTGGCCGGCTACCCGGTGAGCGCGCGCGCACCCAGCCGCGGCTATTTGCTGGGCAAGTTCGTGCAGCGCAACCGGCTGGCCGTGGGTTTGGGCGCCGCCGCCCTGCTCTCGCTGCTGCTGGGCTTGGGCCTTGCCGCCTGGCAGGCCCATGTGGCGAGCCAGGCGCGCCGGGCGGCCGAGCTGCGCCTCGGTGCCGTCAAGGGCATCACCGCCGACCTGGTGTTCCGCTTCGGCGACGCCATCACCTACCTGCCCGGCGGCCGCCAGGCGCAGGACGCCTTGCTGGCCGAGACGCTCGCCGCGCTGGAGCCGCTGGTGCAGGGCGACGAGGCCGACGGCGATCTGCAGGCGCTCGGCGCCTCGATCCTGGCGCGGCGCGCCGAGCTGCTCGGCAACGACACCACCGGCACCGCGGAGCTCGGCGCCCAGACCGAGGCCATGGCGGCCCGCGCCATCGAACTGGGCGAACGCCTGTGGCCGACGCAGCGCCAGAACTGGCGCTTCGCGCAGTTCCACGCCCGCGCGCTGCAGGTGCAGTCGGTGCGCTTGCGCAGCACCGGCCGCAACGAGGCCGCCATCGCACTGATCCGCCAGGCCATCGCGCGGCTGGAGGAGGCGCGGCCCTTCGCGCAGGGCGATCTGCTCGGCCGCGCCGGCCTGGGGGTCGAGCTCGCCAACACCACCCTGAGCCTGGGCCAGACCCTGAGCTCGGCCGGCCAGGAGCAGGAGGCCCTGCTGATGCAGGCCAAGGCCGAACCGGTGTTCCGCGAGCTGCTCGCCGACACCGCCATGCACCGCGAGTACGACCGCCGCGCGGCGCCGGGGGAGATCAAGTCCGAGGTCTACCTGCGCCACCAGCTCGGCACCGCGCTGGCCTCGCGCGCGCTGACCCTGCTGCGCCTGGACCGCGTCGACGAGGCCGTGCGCGAGCTCGAGGCGGCCCTGCCTTTGCGGCGCGCCAACGTCGAAGCCGAGCCGCAGAACCTGGCCTGGCGCGACGGCCTGCTGCAGGAGCTGCACACCCTGGCGCTGGCGCGGCTGCGCCGCGGCGAGAACGCCGCCGCCCTCGAGGCCTCCGGCCTGGCCTGGGTCGAAAACGAACGTTTGGCCCAGCAAGAGGGCGCCAAGAGCAAATGGGCGCTGATGCCGCGCAATCTCGCGCTTTCGCACGGCCGCGCGCTGTGGCGCAACGGCCGCATCGACGAGGCCCAGGCCGTCGTGGCGCGCGGTCTGGCCGTCTGGCAGGCCAGCCGCGGCAGCGCGCCCAACCCGCAGGCCGACCTGCGCTGGGCCAGCCTGACGGCGCTGCAGGGCGCGCTGGCGGCCGCGCAAGGCCGGCCCGCCGCCGAGCCCTTGTTGCGCGACGCGCTGAGCCGTTTGCAGACCCTGTTCGCCGACGCCCAGCAGGGCCGCGCCGCGCGCCTGGCCTGGGCCGAGGCGGCGCAGTGGCTGGCCGAGCGCGCACCCGCCGACGCCGCGCCCCTGCGCGAACAGGCCCACCAGGCCCTGCAGCAGGCGCAGGCCGCCTTGCCGCTGGCCAGCGACCATGCGGCGCTGCTCGAGCGCCTGAGCCGCTGAACCACGCGCAGCGCGACGCCGCCGGGTGACAGGAAGCTGCGCCAGGAAGCTGCGACCGAAAGCTGCTTTAGGCTGCGCGCCATGACGACGCGACGCAGCCTGCTCGGCGCCCTGTTGCTGGGGGCCTGCACCACGGTGCCGAGCCCCGGGCCGCTGCGCGCCCATCTGCCGCTGCGCGAGGCCGGCCTGCGCGACGCGCGAGCGGCCTTTGCGCCGCTGCTGGCGCTGGCGGACCCGGAGCGCGAGCGCTGGTTCGACGGCACGGAGTCCACCGCAGCGGACGGTTCTGCCGAGGCCGACGCCCGGCGTCGCCTGGCCCTGAGCCGCAGTGCCGGCACGGTGGTGCTCATCGTGCCCGGCCTGCTGGGCGACTGCGTGGCCCGTCAGGCGGCCCCTTTCGGCGACGGCGTGGCGCGCGATCGCTTCGAGCCCGCCGCCCCCTATGGCGCCTACGCGGACCTCGGTCTGCACACGCTGGAGCGCCTGGACCTGCCGGGTCGCCAGAGCGTGGCGGCCAACGGCGCGCGTGTGGCCGAGGCCTTGCTGCGGCATGCGGCACACCCGGGGGTGCGGCGCCTGGTGCTGGTCGGCTACTCGAAGGGCGTCGTCGATGCGCTGGAGGCGCTGCAGCAGTTGCAGGCGCAGGGCCGGGTACCGAGCCAGGCGCTGGCCCTGGTCAGCGTGGCCGGACCGGTGATGGGCACGCCGCTGGCGGGTCGGCTCGGTGACTGGGTGCAGGCCCTGCAACCGCAGGCGGCGCTGGGCGACTGCGGCGCGGCCGACGCCCATGGCTTGAGCGACCTCAGCCCCGAGGCCATGGCGCGCTGGTGGCAGGGCGCGCGCCTGCCCCTGGGTTTGCAGCGCTACAGCGTGGCGGCGCAGGCCGAGCCGCAGCACATGGCGCCGCTGCTGCGCCCGCTGCACGCCTGGCTGGGCCGCCAGCAAGCGCGCAACGACGGGCAGGTGCTGGTGGGCGACGCCCTGTTGCCGGGCAGCAGCCTGCTGGCGCTGGCGCGCACCGGGCACTGGAACCTGGCGTTGCCGCTGGAGCGCCACCCCAACCCGCTGCTGCGCGCCTTCGTGGCCGACCCCGGCTTCCCGCGCGAGGCGCTGCTGCGTGCCATCCTGCTGTGGGTGCTGGGCGAGCCCGACACGCCCGCCCTCCCCCTCCTCGCCCGCTGAGGCTCAGGCGCGCACCACGCCCACCGGCACCGAACGCACGGCCTCCCAATCGGGCCCGTCGAACCAGGGGTCGCCGTCGAGCAGCGCCGCCAGCATGGGCAGGCTGTCCTGACCCCAGATGCGCTTGCCGTCCACCTCGAAGGTCGGCACGCCGAACACGCCGGCCGCCAGCGCGGCGTCGGTGGCTTCGCGCAGGCGCTGTTTGGCCAGCGCCTCGTTGGCCACGCGCTGTGGCGCCAGTTGCTGCGCCAGCTGCGCCAGACGCTCCGGGTCGTTCGGGTCGGCGCCGTCGCAGCGCCAGACATGGTTCAACAACTGTTCGACCACCCAGCGCGACGGCGTCAGGCCGTCGGGCGCGCAGGCCCAGGCCAGGCGCAGCAGGGCCAGCGGGTTGAAGGGGTGGGCAGCCGGCAGGCGCAGGTCCACGCCCTGCTGCCGAGCCAGCCACAGCACCTGGCGGTAGGTCCAGTCGCGCTTGGCCGGAATCTCGGCCGGCCCCTTGCTGGCGTTGGCCTTGAGCAGCGCGCCAAAAAGGATGGGCAGGTAATCCACCGCGTAGCTGCGCCCGGCCAGCACTTCGGGCAGGCGCCAGAAGGCCAGCGCCGCGTAGGGCGAGATCGGGTCGAAGTAGAAGCGGATCGTCTTCATGCGGCGGCGCCCTTCTCGGCCCAGCCGAGCTGCGCACGGCGCAGCGGCAGCTGCTGCGCAATGGCGCGGCGCTGCGCGTTGCTGGCCTGCGCCCAGCCGGCGATCTCGTCGAGCGAGCGTGCGCAGCCCAGGCACAGGCCGCTGCGCGCGTCCATGCGGCAAACGTTGATGCAGGGCGAGGCCACCGGTGCTTCAGACATGCGCCGACTCGGTGAAGTCGTGGGCCTGGGCGCCGGCCAGACGCAGCAGCTCGTCGGGCCGCGCCGCAAACACGCTGCGCGGGTGGCCGGCGGCGGCCCAGACCTCGGCAAAGCGCCACAGGCTGGGGTCGATGAGGACGGTCGGTGCGCTCGCCCCGGCCTCGGGTTCGAAGCCCAAGGGCGCCACGCCGCCGATGGCGAATCCGGTGTGGCGCCGAACGTGCGCGGCGTCGGCGCGACCCACCGGACCGAGCTGCTGCGGCAGGCGGCCGGCGTCGACACGGCGGTCGCCCGCCGTCACGCACAGCACGGCACCGCCCGGCAGCGCCAGCACCACCGATTTGGCAATCGCGCCCAGGGGCACGCCCAGTGATTCGGCGGCCTGCTGCGCGGTGTGGGCGCTGTCCTGCAGCCATTGCGGGCCGTGCGCATGGCCGGCGTCTCGAAGGGCGGCAGCGACGCGCGCCACGGCCGGGTGCTGTGTTTCCGTCATGGCCCCGATTGTCCGAGCAGGCGCTGTGCCAGCCCGGTGTACAGGGGTATGCCCGCCACCAGGTTGAACGGGAAGCTGATGCCCAGCGACAGCCCGAGGTAGAGCGCCGGGTTGGCCTCGGGGATCGCCTCGCGCAGCGCGGCCGGCACCACGATGTAGGAGGCGCTCGCCGCCAGCAGCATCAGCACGGCGCCGTCGGCGGCACCCAGGCCGAGCAGCCAGGCCAGTCCAAGCGCCAGCGCGGCGTGGACGAGCGGGCCGGCGATGGCGTAGGCCAGCAGCAGCGGCGGGCTGTTGCGCGCGCTGCCGAACTGGCGCGCCACCAGCAGGCCCATGTCGAGCAGGAAGAAGGCCAGCATGCCCTTGAAAAGGTCGCCCGAGAACGGCTGCATGACGATGCGGCCGGGCTCGCCGCTGAGCAATCCGACGCCCATGGCGCCCAGCAGCAGCACCAGCGGGCCGTCGGTGAAGGCCTCGCGCAGGATGGCGCTCAACGCAGGCGGGGCGTGCCCACTGCTGGGCTGCTGGCGGCGCAGCCGGTGCGCGATCAGCACCGCCACCAGGATGGCGGGCGACTCCATCAGCACCATCGCCACCACCATATGGCCGGAGGCCGGCGTGCCGATGCCCTCCAGGTGCTGCAGCATGGTGACGAAGCCCACCGCGCTGACCGAACCGTAGGCGGCGGCGATGGCGGCGGCGTCGAAGCCCGAGACGACGCGGCGCAGCAGCGCATAGCCCAGCAAGGGCACCCCGGCGGAGAGCAGCAGCGCGGCGCCCAGGCTGCCGAGCATCTCGGCCCGCAGCCCGCTCTCGGCCAGCGCAAAGCCCCCCTTCAACCCGAGCGCCATCAGCAGGTAGAGCGAGAGGAACTTGGCGATCTGCGGCGGCACCTCGAGTCGCGCGCGCAGGGCACCGGCCAGCAGGCCGAGCAGGAAAAAGAGGATCGGCGGGTCCAGCAGGCTGTGCATGGCCTCATCCTAGGATGTGCGCCATGGGCTTTCGCTGCTGTCCCCTTCCCGCCGGCCTGCGCGGCCGGCTCTGGCTGCACGCCATGCCGGGCCGCGACGAGGACTGGCCGGATTTCCTGCGCATGGTGCAGCAGGCGCAACTCGACGGCATCGTCTGCCTGACGCCGCGCGCCGAGATCGCGGCGCGCAGCCCCGACTACCTGCAGGCCATTGAAGAGGACCGGCTGCCCTGCGCGCTGCACGAGCTGGCGATGGCCGATTTCGGCGTCAGCGCCGACGCCGAACAGTTTGCGCGCCAGGTGCAGGCGCTGGCCGAGCGCCTGCGCAACGGCGAGTCGCTGCTGCTGCACTGCGCCTGGGGCATCGGCCGCACCGGCACGGTGGCCGCCTGCCTGTTGAAGGCGCTCGGCCTGGGCACCGCGCAGGCGCTGGCCACGGTGCAGGCGGCCGGCTCCAACCCGCAGTCGGCGCTGCAGTCGGGCTGGGTGGAGGCGTTCTGAGTTGATCGTGCACCGCGACGCACGCTGGATCGCCATCGACAAGCCGGCCGGCCTGCTCAGCGTGCCGGGTCGCGGCCCCGACAAACAGGACTGCGCCTGGAGCCGGCTGCGCGCGCTGCACCCCGAGGCGCTGGTGGTGCACCGGCTCGACCAGCCCACCTCCGGACTGCTGCTGTTCGCGCGCACGCCCGAGGCGCAGCGCCAGGCCGGCCAGTGGTTCGAGACACGCCAGGTGGGCAAGCGCTACCAGGCCCTGGTGTGGGGACAGCCGGCGGCCGAGGGCGGGCTGATCGACCTGCCGCTGGCCGCCGACTGGCCGAACCGCCCGCGCCAGCAGGTCGACCTGCAGCACGGGCGGCCCAGCCAGACGCGCTGGGGCCGGCTGCCAGCACCCTGCCCGGCCGGCTGCACCCGGCTCTGGCTGGAGCCGCTGAGCGGGCGCGCGCACCAGTTGCGTGTGCACCTGCTGGCGCTCGGCCACCCCATCGTGGGCGACGCGCTCTACGACCCCGAGCGGCCCGCCGCGCGCCTGATGCTGCACGCCGAGGGCTTGCAGTTCCCCGGACTAACCCTGGATTGCCCCTGTCCGTTCTGAGCGACTTCCGGCAGGGAGGGCGCTTCTCTGCCAGCATGCCGACCTCTCTTTCGCTGACCCAACCGAGCATGAAACTCAACCGACGCACCCTGAGCGCGCTGCTGGCCGGCGCCCCGCTGCTCTCGCTGGCCCAGGCCAGTGCCGAGACGATGACGGCGCCCGCCGCGCTGCACATCGAGAACATCCCCGCCATCCCCAAGGACCTGGCGGCGCGCATGGCGGCCTACACCGAGTTCCGCGGCCACGGCTTCGCCGACTGGCATCCCACCAAGGCCGAGATGCTGATCAGCCACCGCGCCGCCGGCGCCAGCACCGCGCAGCTGTTCCGGCTTGATGCCGCGATGGGCGAACTCAAGCCCGTCACGCAGGGCCCGGAGCCGGCCGGCGGCGGCAGCTACGAGCCCAAGGCCGGGCGCTACATCGTGTTCGCGCGCTCCAGCGGCGGCAACGAGGTGACGCAGCTCTACCGCCAGGGCTTCGACGGCGCCGCAGCGCTGCAGATCACCCACAGCGATGAGCGCAATGGCTTCGCCGGCTGGCGCAAGCCGCAGGGCGAGATCGTCTACACCAGCGTGCCGATCGACCGCACGGCGCAGGGCGGCAAGCGCAGCCAGATCATCACCAGCTTCTGGGCCGTCGACCCCGAAGCCAAGGACCCGATCCAGGCGCGCCGCAAGCTCGTCGAGCTGGAAGGTGGCGGCTGGGGCGGCAGCGTCAGCGAAGACGGCAAACGCATGGCGCTGAGCAAGTACATCAGCGCCAACGAATCCCAGCTCTGGGTGATGGAGCTCGAAGGCGAGCAGGCCGGCAAGCCGGTGCAACTGCTGCCCAAGCCCGGCAGCAGCGAGGCCAAGGCGGTCTACTTCGGCAGCTTCCTGCCCGACAGCCGCACCCTGCTGGTGGCCACCGACCGCTTCGGCGAGTTCCGTGAGCTCACGGTGCTGGACGCCAAGACCCAGGAATTGCAGCGCATCACCGCGCACATTCCCTGGGACATCAGCGGTGGCGACGTCAGCGCCGATGGCCGCACCCTGGTGCTGCAGGCCAATGCCGATGGCCGCGACGAGATGCATTGGGTGGACACCCGCAGCTGGAAGGAGCTGCCGCTGCCCAAGGTGGCGGCGGGCTCGGTCGGCAGCACGCGTTTTCACCCCAGCTTGCCGCTGCTGGCCTACTCGGTCAGCAGCCCCAAGGGCCCCAGCCAGCTCTATGTGCTGGACGACAAGGGCGTCAGCCAGCCGTGGTCGAAGGCGGCCGTTCCCGCCGGCATCGACACCCAGGCCTTCGCCGACACCGAGATCGTTCGCTGGAAGAGCTTCGACGGCCTGCCGATCAGCGGCCTGATGAACCGCCCGCCGGCGCACTTCAAGGGCAAGCGCCCCGTGCTCATCAGCATCCACGGCGGCCCTGAGGGCCAGGCCACGGTGGGCTTCCTGAGCCGCTGGCAGTACTTCATCCAGGAGCTCGGTCTGGTGCTGATCCAGCCCAATGTGCGCGGCTCCTCGGGCTTCGGCAAGAGCTTCCTGGCGATGGACAACGGCTTCAAGCGCGAGGACTCGGTGCGCGACATCGGCGCGCTGCTCGACTGGATCAAGACCCAGCCCGATCTCGACGCCGAGCGCGTGGTGGTGGTGGGCGGCAGCTACGGCGGCTACATGAGCCTGGCGGTGGCCACGCACTACAGCGAGCGCATCGCCGGCGCCATCGACGTGGTCGGCATCAGCCACTTCGTGACCTTCCTGAACAACACCGAGAGCTACCGCCGCGACCTGCGCCGCGTCGAGTACGGCGACGAGCGCGACCCGGCGATGCGCGCGCACCTGGAAAAAATATCGCCGCTGAGCAACGCGCACAGAATCAAGAAGCCGCTGTTCGTCATCCAGGGCAAGAACGACCCGCGCGTGCCCTACACCGAGGCCGAACAGATCGTGGCCAAGGTGCGCGAGCAGGGCACGCCGGTCTGGTACCTGCGCGCCGACAACGAGGGCCACGGCTTCGCCAAGAAGGAAAACAGCGACTACATGCAGTGGGCCATGCTGCTGTTCATGCAGCAGACGATGCTGAGGTGAGGGGGTGGCGCCCGCAGGACGGGCGCTGTCGTTTGCGCGGGGTCGGCGAGTCCTCAGGACTCGCCTCGCTCCGCGCTCACCCAATCAAATTGGCGAGCTTCAGCAGGGCGAGCAGCAGCATCCACAGCACCACCGAGCGCCAGACCAGGCGCACCACGGCCTGAAGGTGGCCGAGCTGCGGAGGATCGCCCGGGGTGGAGCCCATGGCCGCGGTGGCGCCGGGGTCACCGCCGGCCACCAGGGTCTTGCTGCGGTCGGGCGTGACGCCCGGTGCGGCGGCGCCGCCGAGTTGCACGCCCACGGCGCCGGCCGCGGCGGCCAGGATCACGCCCTCGTTCGGATGCTCCCAGAGCGGCGCATCGCGCCGCCAGCCGTTGATCGCCTCCTCGAAGTTGCCGACCACCGCGAAGCCGGTGGCGGTGAGGCGCGAAGGCAGATGGTCCATCAGCGCAAAGCAGCGCCTGGAGAGCGCGTGCAGGCGCTCGTGGGTCATGGAGTCGAGCTTGCGGTTGCGGAACGCCCAGTAGCGGCTGGCGAACTCGGCCAGCCGGAACAGCACGGCGCCGGCCGGCCCACCGCCCAAGCTGGCCACCAGCACGAACCAGAAGAACACGCCGAACACATGGCGGTGTGCGGCCAGCAGCGAATGCTCGATGACGTGGCGCAGCAGCTCGCTGCGCGGCAGCTCCGAGGCGTCGAGGTGCTGCCAGGCGGCCAGCAGGCGGCGCGCCTCGATCTCGTCACCGCGCTCCAGCGCCTCGCGGATGTCGGTGAAGTAATGGCTGAACTGGCGGAAGCCCAGCGTCAGGTAGAGCACCAGCACGTCAAAGCCGAGTGCGGCGAAGAACGAAACCTGGCGCAGCAGCAGGTCGATGACCCACACGGCCAGGGCCGGCAAGCCCACCGATACGCCCCAGGCCAGCCAGGCGTGCTGCTGCTGACCGGCGTCCAGATTGCGGCCGCACCAGCGCGACCACGCCACCACCGCGGCGTGCGCCGCATTGCCATGCGGAAGGGGTTTGAGCTGCTCGCAGATCAGCGCCAGCAGCACGGCCAGGAAACTCATGCGCTCATCATAGGGAGGCAGGCCCCTGCGAAAGCTGGTGGTAGAGGTTGCGCAACATGGCCGCGGTGGCGCCCCAGATGAAGCGCTCGCGCCCACTGCCATCGGTCCAGGGCATGGACAGGAACTCGCGCGACAGGCCCGGCAGCACGACGCGGTGGCGGCGGTGGTGGGCCGGCTGCATCAGGTAGTCCAGCGGCACCTCGAAGACCTCGGCCACCTCGCTGGTCTGCAGCCGCAGCAGGAAGCCCGGCTGCACCAGGCCGACGCAGGGCGTGACCTGGTAGGCGGTCACCGTGCCGTAGACCGGCAGCTGGCCGATCGCCTCGATGCACTCGCCCGGCAGTCCGATCTCCTCCCAGGCCTCGCGGCGCGCGGCGGCCCAGGCATCGGCGTCGGCGGCATCCACGCCGCCACCGGGGAAACTGATCTGTCCGGCGTGGTGGCGCAGTTGCTCGTTGCGTCGGGTCAGCAGCACGCTCACGCCCTCGGGGCGATCGACCAAGGGCACCAGCACGGCGGCCTGGCGCGGGCTCAGACCCGGGAAACGTCCACCGTCTCCCGGCCATTCGGGCGGCACCAGCGGTACCGACGCGAAATGCCGTCGCAGCGCCGGGGCCTCCATCAGGGCCGCGGGCAAAGCCGGCAGGTGCGCGTCGACCCCCGTCACCGGCACGGCCTGGGGGTCGAAGATGGGTCGCACGCCGCTCACGCCGCGCAGTATCGAATGGGCCAGAAACGAAAAAGCCGCCCGTAGCGGGCGGCTTTTTCTTGCGTTGGCCGGGGCCAACTCTGGCTCAGGCCAGCTTCTCCTTGATGCGGGCGCTCTTGCCGGAGCGGCTGCGCAGGTAGTAGAGCTTGGCGCGGCGCACGTCGCCGCGACGCTTGACTTCGATCTTGGCGATCAGCGGGCTGTAGAGCTGGAAGGTGCGCTCGACACCCTCGCCGCTGGAGACCTTGCGCACGATGAAGCTGCTGTTCAGGCCGCGGTTGCGCTTGGCGATGACCACACCTTCGTAGGCCTGCACGCGCTTGCGGGTGCCTTCGACCACGTTGACGCTGACGATCACCGTGTCACCGGGCATGAAGCCCGGGATGGTCTTGTTCAGGCGGGTGATTTCTTCTTGTTCAAGGGTTTGGATCAAGTCCATGGGGTTCTCCGAGTGGGATCGTGCCGGCGTCTTACCCGAGAAGGTCCGCGCAGGCTCAAGGCTTGCTGACGGATTCTTCACAGACCCGGTAGAGGATCGAAAAGCCCGCGAGTATAAGGGCAATCACTCGGTCAGCAAGGTGGTGAGCAGCTTCTCGTCGGTCTTGCTGAGCAATCCGGCCCCGCGCGCGGCGTCGATCAGATCGGGCCGGCGCTGCAGGGTCAGGCGCAGCGACTGCTCGCGGCGCCAGCGCGCGATGTCGGCGTGGTGGCCGGACAGCAGCACGGCGGGCACCGCCTCGTCGCCCAGGCGTTCCGGGCGGCTGTAATGGGGGCAGTCGAGCAATCCGTCGCCCTGGAAGCTGTCCTGCTGGTGCGAGGCGGCATCACCCAGCACGCCGGGCTGCAGTCGCGCCACCGCATCGAGCAGCGCCAGCGCCGGCAATTCGCCACCCGACAGCACGAAGTCGCCCAGGCTGATCTCACGCGTCACGTGGCGGGCGATGAAACGCTGGTCGATGCCCTCGTAGCGCCCGCACACCAGGACCGCACCGGGGCCTGAGGCGATCTCGGCCACCAGGGCCTGGGTCAGGCGCTCACCGGCCGGACTGAAGTGGATCACCGGCGCCGGGCTGGCGCGGTCCGCCTGCGCCGCCGCCAGGGCGCGCTCCAGCGGCTCGACCAGCATCACCATGCCGGGGCCGCCGCCGAACGGTCGGTCGTCGACCCGGCGGTAGTTGTCTTCGGTGAAATCGCGCGGATTCCAGCACCGCACCTGAACCTGTCCGGACGCAAAGGCGCGGCGGGTGATGCCGGTCTCAAGCTGCGGCTGGACGAGTTCGGGAAACAGCGTGAGGAGATCGAACCTCATCGGCGACCGCTACTCGGCGTCCTGCCAGCTCTCGTCCCAATCCACGCTGATGCGGCGCGCCGCCAGATCCACATCGCAACCGTACTGGCTGAGGAAGGGGATCAACACTTCCTGCGCCGGGCTCGGACGCGCGATCCCCGGCGGCGCGATGCGCAACACACAGTGCGGCCCGGTGTCGATCAGGTCGACGACCTGACCCAGGGCCTTGCCCTGCCGGTCGACGACGTCCAGACCGATCAGGTCGACCCAGTAGAACTCGTCGTCGCCATCGGTCTTGGGAAAGCTGGCGCGCGAAACGTTCAGCGTGGCGCCCTGCAGGGCCTCTGCCGCGTTGCGATCGTTCACGCCGTCGAGCTGCGCCACCAGCGCATCACCCTGTTCGCGCAACTGCACCACCTTGACGCTTTCGGGCAAGGGCTGCAGGCGCGGCGCGCCCGCGCTCGCGCTCAGCCACCAGGTGGTGTTGGCGAACAGCGCATCGGCGTGCAAAGAAAAAGGCTGGACCTTGATCCAGCCTTTCACGCCGTAGGCCCCTGTGACACGACCGACCGCCAGAGCGTCGGCAGGCTTGGGGCTCATGGACTTATTGGGCGACGACGGCCTTCTTGGCCTCGCCCACCAGGCGGTCCACCACCGGGCTCAGCTGAGCACCGACGCCGGTCCAGTAGGTGATGCGGTCCAGCGCGATGCGCAGACCTTCGGCCTTGCCGGATGCCACCGGGTTGTAGAAGCCCACGCGCTCGATGAAGCGGCCATCACGGCGCTCGGCCTTGGGGGCAACGACGATGTTGTAGAACGGGCGCTTCTTGGAGCCACCACGGGCGAGACGGATCACGACCATCTTGTTTCCTTCTGGAGGGATTGCTTCGCGGCCGCCCCAGGGACACGTCAGGGACTGCGGAACGAATGAATGCCAGCCGGATATGCTGACAACCTGCACCAGCCCCGTAGATACACCCCCATCCCTGGGAGTCGGCGCTGGAAAGCCGGCGATTATAGACGGGCCATGGCCTGTGCCGGTCGTGACGCAATGCACACGCCGATGAACCCCTCCACGATCTGGCTGCGCGACAGCCTCGATGCCGACCTTGCCGCGCTGCGCGCGATCTATGCGCACCACGTGCTGCAAGGCACGGGTACCTTTGAACTCGAACCGCCCGACGAGGCCGAGATGGCGCGCCGCCGCTCCGAGGTGTTGGCCCGGGGTCTGCCCTGGCTGGTGGCGCAGCAGCAAGGGCAGGTGCTGGGCTACGCCTACGCCAACTACTTCCGCCCCCGCCTGGCCTACCGTTTCTGTCTGGAGGACTCGATCTACCTGGCGCCCGAGGCCCAGGGCGCCGGCCTGGGCAGTCTGCTGCTGGCGGAGCTGATTGCCCGCTGCGAGGCGCTGGGTGCACGGCAGATGGTCGCGGTGATCGGCGACAGCGACAACGCGGCGTCGATCGCCCTGCACCGTCGCGCCGGCTTCGAACCGATGGGGGTGATGAAGGCGGCCGGCTGGAAGTTCGAGCGTTGGCTCGATGTGGTGTTCATGCAGCGCCCGCTCGGCCTGGGCGCCGAGGCGCCGGCGCCATGAGATCCAAGGGCCTGGCCGCCTGGCTGGCGGTGCTGCTGGGCGCCCTGGGGGCGCATCGCTTCTACCTGCGAGGCCTCGGCGATCTGCCGGGCCATGCCCATTGGCCGATCGCCTTGCTGTCCCTCTGGGGCCTGCGCGACGTCGGGCGGCTGGGGACCAACGCCGAGGGCATGACCTGGGCCCTGCCACTGGCCTGCACCCTTCTGGCGGCGGCCTGTCTGCAGGGCATCGTCATCGCCCTGACCAGCGACGAGCGTTGGCTGGCCCGGCACGGCCAAGCCGAGTCGGGTGGCTGGGGCGCCGTGCTGGCCGCGGTGCTCGGGCTGCTGCTGGGGGGCGCCAGCCTGATGACCGCGATTGCCTACGGCGCACAGCGCTACTTCGAGTTGAGCAGTTGAAGTGCGCTGCGCTCGATGCGCTGGTCCTGGACGCCGGGCAGCCAATCGACCAGCGGTCCCAGGCCGGGCAAGGCCAGCTCAGGCGCCAGTTCGAGCAGGGGCAGGAGCACGAAGGCGCGCTGTTGCAGGCGCGGGTGGGGCAGGCTGAGCCTTGGTGAGCTGAGGCGCAATTCGCCCACGGCCAGCAGGTCGAGGTCCAGGGTGCGCGGTGCGTTGCGGTAGGGGCGCTCTCGCCCGTGCTGCTGCTCGATGGCCTGCAAGCTCGCCAGCAAATGCTCGGGAGGCCGTTCGGTTTCGACCACCAGCGCGGCGTTCCAGTAGTCGGGACCGCTGCTGTCGATGGGAGCACTGCGGTAGAGCGCCGAGCCCCTGGCATGCAGCCAGCCCGGCAGCGCCGCAAGTTGCGCGGCCGCGGCCTGCAGACTGGCGGCAGCCTGACCGAGGTTGGCCCCCAAGCCGATGTAGGCGCGCCTCACCCCGCTTCACCCCGCCTCACTCGCTGACCGGCGCCGCGCTCCCTTCGCCGCGCCCCTTGGGACGACGCCGACGCCGGCGCTTCTTGGCTGGCGCGCATCCGCCGGCCGGCTCATCGGCCGCCAGTTCATCCTGCGCCTGACCCTGCGCCGCCCTCGGCGCCGACGCATCACCGCGCGCGGGTGCGCGGTCGGCCGTCTTGGCGTCGGCGATCAGCGCCTGCCGGTCTTCGTCGGACCCCAGCGCAAAGTCTTCCCACCAATCGGCCAGGGCCGGATTGGCGTCCCCGGCATCGGCGCGCAGGCGCAGGAAGTCGAAACCGGCGCGGTAGCGCGGCTGCTCCACCAGGCTGAACGGCCCGCTGCCGAAGCGGCGCTCGAAACGCGGCTGCATCAGCCAGATCTCGCGCATGTCGGCGGCCAGCTTGCCGCGACCGGAGATGTCGCCGATGCGGGCGTCGAACACCTGGTCGATGGCCTGCTGCAGCGCCGGCACCGTGGGTTCACCCGCCGCGCGGGCCTGGGCCCAGCGCCCCTTCACCTCGGCCCAGAGCAGGCAGGCGAGCAGGAAGCTCGGCGCCACGCTGCGCCCCTCGGCCACCCGCAAGTCGGTGTCCTGCAGCGCCTTGCGGATCAGCTCGCCGTGCCAGCCCTCGGGCAGCGCGCCATCCGCCTGCAGCACGGCATCCAGCACCGGGAACAGTCCGCGGCCCAGGCCCTGGAATCTCAGCTGCTCCAGGCTGGCCAGACCATGGCCGGTCTGCAGCAGCTTCACCATCTCGTCGAACAGCCGGCTGACCGGCACCTCGGGCAACTGCCGGGCGCAGGCCTGCAGCGGCGTCTTGCTGGCCGGCTCGACGGTGAAGCCCAGCTTGGCGGCAAAGCGCACCGCCCGCAGGATGCGCACCGGGTCTTCGCGGTAGCGCGTCTCGGGGTCGCCGATCATGCGCAGCAGCTTGGCGCGCAGATCGGCCAGGCCGCCGTGATAGTCCACCAGCAGTTGGCGCGCCGGGTCGTAGTACATGGCGTTGACGGTGAAGTCGCGCCGCGCGGCATCCTCGACCTGCGGGCCCCAGACGTTGTCGCGCAACACCCGGCCGCTGGCGTCGACCACATGGGCCTTGTCGGCCATTTCCTTCTTGCTGGTCTTTTCGTTGCCTGTCACGCGCTCGGCCACCTCCTCACCGAGCAGGGCCCGGAAGGTCGACACCTCGATCACCTCGTGGTCGCGTCCACGCCCATGCACCACATGCACGATGCGGAAGCGCCGACCGATGATGAAAGCGCGCCGGAACAGGCTCTTGACCTGCTCGGGCGTGGCGTTGGTGGCGACGTCGAAGTCCTTGGGCCGGCGGCCCAGCAGCAGGTCGCGCACCGCGCCGCCCACCACATAGGCCTCGTAGCCGGCCTGTTGCAGGGTCTCGACGACCCGTACCGCACGATCGTCGAGCAGCTTCGGGTCGATGCCGTGCTCGGCCACCGGCACCTCCACCCGCGTGCCCAGCACGCTCTTGGGAGCGGCAGCCGCCGGCTTGGTGCCAAACAGGTTCTTGATGAATTTCTTGATCATTGGAATAGCCTCAGCACCGGCCAGCCACGCGCGGCGGCCACCTCGGCCAGCGCCTCGCTCGGGTTGGTGGCCACCGCCTCGTCGGCCCATTCGAGCAGCGGCAGGTCGTTGGGCGAATCGGAATAGCAGGCCACGGAGGCGAAATCGTCGCGGCGGTGGCCCAGTTGCAGCAGCCATTCCTCGACCCGCGCGATCTTGCCCTCGCGGAACGAAGGAATCCCGTCGATTCTGCCGGTGAACCAGCCGCCGGCGTCGCGCTGCAAGCGCACGGCAATCAGATGCTCGATCCCGAAGGCCTCGGCGATGGGAGCGGTGACGAACTCGTTGGTCGCCGTCACCAGCGCCACCAGGTCGCCGCGCGACTGATGCCGGCGAACCAGTTGCAGCGCCTGCGGCTGGATGCTGGGAACCAGGCGCTCGGTCATGAATCGATCCCGAAGCGCCTCGGCTTCGCCGCGCCCGCGCAGACGCCAGCCCGAGGTGGCGAACTCGACGTAAGCCTCCTGGTCCAGCCGCCCGGCGCAGTAGTCGGCATAGAACTGGTCGTTGCGTGCGCCCCAGCTCGGACCGTCGACCCAGCCCTGCTCGACCAGGAACTGGCCGAAGGCGTGATCGGAGTCCATCGGCAGCAGCGTGCCGTCCAGGTCAAACAGGGTCAGTCGTCGTGGCATCTCGTTCATTCATCAGCATCTCGCGCAGCAACGGAACGCTCGGCGCACGCTTGGTGCGCATGGCGTAGCGGTCCAGTTGCTGCAGCAGCGGCAGCAGGTGGTTGGTGTCGCGCTCGAAGCGCAGCAGCAGATGGTCCAGCAGTTCGTCGGGCAGCAGCAGCCCGCGGTGCGCACCCTCGTCGCGCAGCAGCTGGCGCAGCGCGGCATCGCCCAAGGGCTGCAGTGCGAAGCCGGGCCCCCAGGCCAGGCGGGTGCGCAGGTCCTCGCGCAGGGAAAGCTCGGCCGCCGGCAAGCGGCTCGCCGCCACCACCGCGGCGCCCTGCCCGACCGCCTCGATGAAGAGGCCGAAGGCCGCCTGCTGCTGGTCGGCATCAAAGCGGTCGACGTCGTCGAGCAGCACCAGACGCGCCTGCGCCGACAGCGTCCAGGGGGCCATGGTCGCGGCGTCGAAGGCCTGCACCACCAGACCCTGAGCCTGCCATCGGGCGCCCAAGGCGCGCAGCAGATGGGTCTTGCCGCTGCCCGCCGCGCCGCTGAGCAAGGTCGGTGCGTCGCCGGGTCGCAGCCCCAGCAGATGCGCCAGCAGCAGGCCGTTGGCGCCCTCGATGAAGCGTTCGAAGCGCTGGTCGGGCTCCGGCCCGAGGTCGAGCGTGAACTGACGCAATCCCATCAGCCGCGGTACAGGCCGCTTTGCAGGTAGCTGCGCTGCAGCCGCGCCAGCGCCACCAGCGCCACTGCCGACAGCGGCAGCGCCACCAGCACGCCGACAAAGCCCAGCAGATGACCGAACGCGAGCAGCGCAAAGATCACCATCAGCGGCGACAGGCCGATGCGCTCGCCGATCAGACGCGGCGTCAGCACGAAGCTCTCGAGCAGCTGTCCGAGCCCGAAGACCAGCGCCACCGCCAGCAGCGGGTACAAGGTCCCGAACTGCAGCACGCCGGCCAGCAGGGTCAGCACCAGCCCGAGCCCGAAACCGACGTAGGGCACGAACACCGCCACACCGGTGAACACGCCCAGCGGCAGCGCAAGGTCAAAACCGGCCAGCGCCAGCGCCACCGTGTAGAACAGCGCCAGCGCCGCCATCACCAGCAACTGGCCGCGCAGGTAGTGCCCAAGCAGCTGGTCGCACTCGCCCAGGAACTCGCCGACGCGCGCCCTTGCGCTGGGCGGCACCAGGCTCCACAGGCGCTGCATCATCTGCGGCCAGTCGAGCAGCAGGTAGAACAGCACCACCGGGATCAGCACCAGATTGCCGACCAGCGCCAGCAGCACCGATCCACCGATGCGCACCGAGCCCAGCAGCGTGGTCAACCAGTTGCCGGCCTGGTCGCCGAAATGCTCGAGCACGAAGGCCTTGATGGTCGGTACGTCGAAGGCGACGGGCACGCCCAGCCGCTGCAACCAGGGTGCCAGCCCGTCGTTGAGCTTTCCCGCCAGCAGCGGCAACTGCTCGCGCAGCAGCGGCAATTCCTTGGTGACGATGGGCACCAGCAGCAAGAGCAGGGACGCCGCCACCAGCAGCACCAAGAGCTCCACCAGCATGACGGCCAGCACGCGGGGCAGCCGGCGCGCCAACCGATCGACCAGCGGCGCCAGCACATAGGCCAGCACCGTCGCCGCAACGAAGGGCGAGAGCACCGGGGCCAGCAGCCACAGCAGCAGCAGCGCGGCCAGGCTCAGAGCGCTCCAGCCCAGCACACGGCGTTGGGCGGGCGTAAGGCTGTTGAGAAAGGGCATGGCAGCGAGGGCTTGAAAGGGCGGCGGATTCTAGGAAGCCGCCCTGCGACGCATCAGCGAACGCAGGTCGACACGCAGCAGGCGCAGCATGCCGAAGTACAGCAGCGCCGAGGCCGGCAAGGCGGCGCCCATCCACAACACGCATTGCAGCTTGCCCATGGCCGTCCAGTCCAAGCGCCAGGCCAAGCCGGCCTGCAGCGCGCCCATGGCGGCAGCCGCCAGCGTCACGCGCAGCGCAAATCCCGGCCAACCCGGCGCGGGCCGGTAGACGCCCAGGCGCAGCAGGCCCCGCAGCAGCAGTCCGGCGTTGACCAGCGCGCCCAGGCCGATCGACGCCGCCAGCCCGGCCGCGCCCAGCCAGGGCACCAAGGCCAGATTGAGCAACTGGGTCAGCGCCAGCACCAGCAGCGCGAAACGCACCGGGGTGCGCGTGTCGCTGCGCGCAAAGTAGGCCGGCGCCAGCACCTTGATGGCAACGATGCCCAGCAGCCCCAGGCCGTAGCCCGTCACGGCCCGGGCGGTCTGGTGGACGTCGGCGGTGCTGAACGCCCCCTGATGGAACAGCACCGCCACCAGGGGCACCGCAAACACCAGCAGCGCCACCGCGCAGGGCAGGGCCAGCAGCAGCACCAGCCGCAGGCCCCAGTCGATGAGGCCGGAAAACTCGCGCGCCGATTCCTCGGCACGTTCGCCCTGAACCTTGGCGGCGGCCAGCAGCGGCGTCAGCACCACGCCCAGCGCCACGCCGGCCAGGGCGGTGGGGAACTCCATTAGCCGGTCGGCCATCGACACCCAGGTGACCGCGCCGACCGCCACGTGGCTGGCGATCTGGGTGTTGATCAGCAGCGACAGCTGTGCCACGCCCACGCCCAGCAAGGCCGGCCCCATGGTGCGCAGGATGTGACGCACACCGCTGTGCGACCAGGCGTCGCGAATCCTTCGCCAGCCCATTCCGACCCGCGGCAGCATGCCCAGGCGCCGCAGCGCCGGCCATTGCACGGCCAGTTGCAGCACGCCGCCGGCCATCACCCCCAGCGCCAGCGCGTAGATACCGGGCCAACCGGCGCGTTCCAGCGGCTTGACCAGCAGCAGGCCGGCTGCAATCACGCTCAGATTCAGCAGCACCGGGGTGACGGCCGGCAGGGCAAAGCGCTTCCAGGTGTTGAGGATGCCGGCCGACAAGGCCACCAGGGACATGCAGGCGATGTAAGGGAACATCCAGCGCGTCATCACCACCGCCGCCTCGAATGAAGGCCCCTGCAGGCCGCTGCCGATGGCCCAGACCAGCACCGGCGCGGCCGCCACGCCGAGCGCCGACACCCCCAGCAGGATCCAGAACAGCAGCGTCGCCGTCGCGTCGACCAGTTGCCGGGTGGCCGCCTCGCCGTTGGCCGCGCGCTCGCGGGCCAACGCCGGCACGAAGGCCTGCGAGAACGCGCCTTCGGCAAACAGACGCCGCAACATATTGGGCAGGCGAAAGGCCACCATGAAGGCGTCGGTCAAACCCGAGGCGCCGAACAAGGTGGTGGTGAGGACCTCGCGCACCAAGCCGGTGATGCGCGACAGCAGCGTGAACGCTGATACGGTGCCCGCCGCGCGGAGCAGATTCATGTGGCGCCGACCCAGTTCAAACCGGTGATTATCGGCGCCCCCCGGGGGATACCCTGGCATTTCCGCGACGCGCTGATATACTCGCCGGCTTTGCACCCAACCCTACACGCATCATGGCCACCTCTTCCAAAGCCAAGAAGAAGACCGTCCGCCTGGCTTCGGGCCGCAAGCGCGCCCGCCAGGACGTCAAGCGCAACGCCGAGAACACCTCGCTGCGCTCGCATTTCCGCACCGTCATCAAGAACGTCCAGAAGGCCGTCGTGTCCGGCGACAAGCCCAAGGCCGCCGAACTCTTCAAGGCCGCCCAGTCGATCATCGACTCGATCGCCGACAAGGGCATCTTCCACAAGAACAAGGCCGCGCGTCACAAGAGCCGCCTGTCGGCCAAGATCAAGGCCCTGGGCGTCGCCGCGCAGTAAGCGCAGCGCCAACCCAGTCGTCACTGGGTGCAAAAAATGCAAAACCCGTCGGGAAACCGACGGGTTTTTTGCTTGCCTGGGCCTGCTCAGAGCTGTGAGATCAGGCCGCTCGAACCGATCGGCAGCAGCCATTCGGCCACCGAGCGCCCGACCCATTGGGGGTCGTCGAGCAGCAGATCATGGCCGGCCTCCGGATGCACGCGTACCGCGGCGCCCCAGGCCCGGCTGATGGCCGCGGAGACGCGCCAGTCGATCCAGGCATCGCCCTTGCCGGCCAGCAGCAGCACATGCGGATGCGGCCGGCGCTTGCTGGTCTCGAAACGCCAAACCGCCATCATCTGACGCCATCCGTTGCGCGCACGCACCGGGTGCTGGCGGCGCAGCTCACGCCAGCGCGACAGCGCGTCCGTCGAGGCGCGCCGCAGCTGGGTCTGGCCATTCCAGACGACCGCATCGCGCCGCCAGAAGGCCCGCCGTCCCAGCAGCTTGGTCAGCGCCTGCCCCCAAAGGCCGGTCGGCACCGAGCGCAACACCTTGGTGAAGGGGCGCATGGCCGGACTGACCAGCACGATGGCGCCGAGCTCGTCGGGGTAGCGGCGCGCCCATTCGGCCGCCACACAACTCGCCCAGGACGACGCCATCAGTCCCCAGGGGCCCGGCAGCGCGGCGGCACGCACGCGGCCGCGCAGTCCGTCGACCAGGTCTTCGATGCGGTCCGGGCTGCGCTCGCCACACAGGCGACCGGTGCCGGGCAGGTCGAGCTGGAACAGGCCGACCTGGGGTTGCACCGCGCGCAGTTGCTGCAGCAGATGCTGCGGCGCGTCACCCCAGGTGGCGCACTCGCGTGCGATCGGCCCCAGCAGCAGCCAGTTCAGCGGTGCCCGGGGCGAGAGTTGCGGCTGTTCGGCGCTGGCGGGTTCGGAAGGCGGAACCGACTGCGGCATGGCTCAGGCGCCACCGGAGGGAGCGTCACGATCTTCCGGCAGCAGGCAGGCGTCCACCACCGCCAGGCCGTTGTCCTTGGCGAAGTTCAGCACGAACTCCCAGGCCTGCGGCTCGACCTCCTTCAGCGCCTCGTTGACGATCACGCACTTGACGCCGTTGATGACGCGCGGCACGCAATAGGGGCTGTAGGTCAGGTGGGCGCCGGGGCGGGCGCGCGACCCGGGCGGGCGGAAGCAGGACATCACACCGGCCAGCCGCTCCGCCCAGTCGCTGGGGCGAAACGTGCGGCCATCTTGCGTGATGCCCTGAATGAACAGCTCGCGGTGAGGACCGGACATGGTGAAGGCTGCGGCGCGAAGGCCGCGATTGTGCCTGCGCCGCCGCCACGAGCACATCGTTGTGCTGCGGTGCAACACCCATAATCGCCGCTCCTTTTTCACGCCCCTCGCGAGGAGCCCGCCATGCCCGAAGCGCAAGTCCCCATGCCCCATGTGATGCCGACCTATGGGCGACTGCCCGTGGCCCTGGCACGGGGCGAGGGCTGCCGGGTCTGGGACGTGCAGGGCGAGGAATACCTCGACGCCCTGTCCGGCATCGCCGTCAACACCCTGGGCCACGCACACCCGCGCCTGGTGGCCGCGCTGCAGCAGCAGGTGGCCACGCTGATTCACACCAGCAACTACTACCAGGTGCCGCTGCAGGAGGAACTGGCGGCGCGCCTGACGCGCCTGTCGGGACTGACCAACGTGTTCTTCTGCAACTCCGGCTTGGAGGCCAACGAAGGCGCGCTGAAGATTGCCCGAAAGTACGGCCACGACGTGCTGGGCTTCGACACCCCGCTCACGCTGGTGTTCGAGGGCGCCTTCCACGGCCGTTCGCTGGCCACGCTGAGCGCCACCGCCAACCCCAAGGTGCAGGCCGGCTTCGCGCCCTTGGTGCCGGGCTTCGTGCGCGTGGCCCTGAACGACCTGGCAGCGGTCGAGGCGGCGATGGACGCGCATCCGCAGATCAGTGCGGTGTTCCTGGAAACCATCCAGGGCGAGGGCGGCATCAACCCGGCGCGCATCGGTTTCCTGCAAGGTCTGCGCAAGCTCTGCGATGCGCGCGGCGTGCTGCTGATGCTCGACGAGGTGCAGTGCGGCATCGGCCGCACCGGTCAGTGGTTCGCGCACCAGTGGGCCGACATCCGACCCGACGTCATGCCCCTGGCCAAGGGCCTGGGCTCGGGCGTGCCGATCGGCGCCATCGTCTGCGGCCCCAAGGCCGCCGGCGTGCTGCAGGCTGGCAACCATGGCAGCACCTTCGGCGGCAATCCGCTGGCCATGCGCGCCGGCGTCGAGACCATCGACATCATGGAGGCCGACGGCCTGGTGGCCCATGCCGCCGCGATGGGTGAGCGCCTCACGCAGCGCCTGCGTGCCGGTCTGGCCGGTCAGGCCGGTGTGGTGGAGATCCGTGGCCAGGGCCTGATGATCGGCATCGAGCTGGAGCGCCCCTGCGGTGTGCTGCTGCAGCGTGCGCTGGACGCCCGGCTGCTGATCAGCGTCACCGCCGACCGCGTGGTGCGCCTGCTGCCGGCGCTGATCGCCGGCCCCGAAGAAATCGACGAGATGGCTGCGCGCCTGCTGCCGCTCATCCAGGCCTTCTTGCAGGAGCAGGCGGCATGAGGCATTACCTGCAGTTCAAGGACCTGACGCGCGAGGAGTACGGCTATCTGTTCCAGCGCACGGCGCTGATCAAGCGCCGCTTCAAGAACTACGAGAAGCACCAGCCCCTGCAAGACCGCACGCTGGCCATGATCTTCGAGAAGGCCAGCACGCGCACCCGCGTCAGCTTCGAGGCCGGCATGTACCAGATGGGGGGTGCGGTGGTGCACCTCACCACCGGCGACAGCCAGCTCGGCCGCGCCGAGCCCATCGAGGACAGCGCGCGCGTCATCAGCCGCATGGTCGACCTGGTGATGATCCGCACCTTCGAGCACGCCAAGATCGAGCGCTTCGCCGCGCATTCCAGGGTGCCGGTCATCAACGGGTTGACCAACGAGTTCCACCCCTGCCAGATCGTCGCCGACCTGTTCACCTGGCTGGAGAACCGGGCCATGGACCGTCACGACGTGGTGGACCTGGACGCGCTCAAGGGTCGCGTGGTGGCCTGGGTGGGCGATGGCAACAACATGGCCAACACCTGGCTGCAGGCGGCCGAGTTGCTGGGTTTCACGGTGCACATCAGCACGCCCAGCGGCTACGAGGTCGACCCCGTGGTGGCCGGCGTGCGCCGCGATTCGTACAAGGTGTTCGACGACCCGCTGGAGGCCTGTCGCGGTGCCGACCTGGTGACCACCGACGTCTGGACCAGCATGGGCTACGAAGCCGAGAACGAGGCCCGCCGTGCGGCCTTCGCGCGCTGGTGCGTGTCGCCGGCCATGATGGCCGTGGCCCAGCCCGACGCCCTCTTCATGCACTGCCTGCCCGCCCACCGCGGCGAGGAGGTGGCCGCCGAAGTCATCGACGGCCCCCAATCCGTGGTGTGGGATGAAGCCGAAAACCGGATGCATGTGCAGAAGGCACTCATGGAGTGGCTTCTGCTGGGGCGGATCGGCGGCTAGCCGAACCGGATGGGGTGTAGAAGGCTGAGCGCGGAGCGAGAACCGTCCTGAGGACGGTTCGACCCCGCGCGAAGGGCGAGCGCTTGAAAGCGCGAGCGCGGCCTGCAAGGCCTCATGGAGTGGCATCTGCTCGGACGGATTGGCTAAGGCCGGACCGAGGACCGTCCTGAGGACGGTCCGACGCCGGCCGAAGGACCGTCGCCGTCTTGCGGCGACGGGCTGGCAGGCGCCGGCAGTCCAGACCCCGTCATCAACCGAGGGGCCTCGATGGCCCCTCGGTTTTGCGTCATATCCCCGGATTCATCCGGCCCCATGATGACCTCGACCCCTCTCCGAATGAGTGGCATGGCGGATGGGGCAGATCAAAGTCACGACGCGGTTCGCCGCCGGGGCGAACCGGTGACCAGGTGGGGCGGATGGCGCCGTGGCCTGGAGCCGCGGTGCTACCTTGCGCCCATGCTGATGCCGCGCCGCTGGCTGCCCTCCTACATCGCCTTGCTGACTGCGGTAGGCCTGCTGCTGAGCCTGGCCGCCTTGCAGGACTACCGCCAGGCCGGTGGCACGCGGGCCTGGGAGCCCTTTCTGTGGGAATTCAGCTCGGTGGTGTGCGTGGGCCTGCTGGCCCTGGCGGTGCACGCGGGCGTGGGCCGGCTGCGCGGGCGGGCGCTGGGGGTGCGCTTGGGCTGGCATGTGCTCGGTGCGCTGGCCTTCAATGCGCTGCATGTGGCGGGCATGTTCGGGCTGCGCTTTGCGGTGTATGGGCTGACGGGCGTGGAGTACCGCACCGACCCGCTGCCCGAACTGCTGCTGTACGAGGGCGCAAAGGACCTGGTGAGTTACCTGTGCATTGCCTGGATCTCTCACGGGGTCTGGGCCGCGCAGGCGGCGGCCTGGCAAACGCAGGAGCTTGAGCGCACGCGCCGCGAACTGGCCGAGGCGCGGCTGGCGCGCCTGGCGGACCAGATCCAACCGCACTTCCTGTTCAACAGCCTGAACCTGATTTCCTCGGTGATGTTCGAGGATGTCGAGCGCGCCGACCGCCTGCTCTGCGAGCTGGCCACCCTGCTGCGCCAGAGCCTGAATGCGCAGACGCAGGGTGAGCACACGCTGGAGGCCGAGCTGGCCCTGGTGCAGCCTTTTCTGAACCTGATGCAGGCGCGCTTTGGACCGGAGCGCCTGCAGATGCGCATCGAGGCCAGCGCCGCAGCGCGCGCCTGCCGCATGCCGGCCTTGCTCTTGTTGGCACCGGTGGAGAACGCCATCAAGCACGACGTGGCCCGCCATGGCGAGCTGGTGACGGTGCATCTGCAGGCGGCCTGTGTGGAGGGACGCCTGCAGATCCAGCTCGACAACAACGGCGTGCACCAGGCCCCGCCGGTGGATGGCGGCTTGGGGCTGAGCAATCTGCGCGAGCGCTTGGCCGCGCGCTTCGGGGCGCGGGCGCGCGTCGAATTCGGCGCCGTGGACGGCGGCATGCGCCTGTGCCTGGAGCTCCCCATCGAGGCCGGGCCATGAGGGTGTTGGTGGTGGACGACGAGCCGGCCGCGCGCGCCAAGCTGCGCCGCTTGCTGGCCGCGCATGCCGATGTCCGCGCGGTGTTCGAGGCCGCCGACGCCCCGGCCGCACTGGCCCTGCTGCAGGCAGAAGCGTCGATCGACCTGGCCCTGCTGGACATCGAGATGCCCGGTGGCAGCGGCCTGCAACTGGCCGCCCTGCTGCCCCCCGGCACGCGCCATGTGTTCAGCACCGCCTACGCCGAACACGCGCTGCGTGCCTTCGAGCTCGGTGCGGTCGACTACCTGCTCAAGCCCTTCCACGCCGAGCGCCTGGCCCAGACCCTGGAGCGGGTGCGCCAGCATCTGGCCTTGCCCAGTCCGTGCGCGGCGCTGCGCGCGCCGCCCGGTTTCTGGTGGGTGGCGACACGCGAGGGCCAGCGCCGCATTGCCTTGGCCGAGGTGCAGTGGCTCAGCAGCGCCGACAACTACGTCAGCTTCCAGCTGCCGCCGCAGAGCTTTCTGGAACGCGGCTCCTTGGGTGCGCTGCTGGAGCGGCCCGAACTGGCCGGCCTGTTCCTGCGCGTGCACCGATGCCATGCGGTCAACCCGGCGCATGTGCTGGCCGTGGCGCCGCAGCCGGGGGGCGAGGCGCTGCTGACGCTGAGCAGCGGCGCGCAACTGGGCGTGTCGCGCGGCTATCGCGCCGTGCTGGCAGATCTCCACCCGCCCCGCTGAGGCCGCCACTGGCCCCCGCGCGCTCGTGCCGGCGGCGGGCGCCCGGCAAGCTGGCGACATGAACACCAGCCCTGTCGCAAGCGACCGCCTGCCCTTCCTCGACGGCCTGCGCGTGGCCGCCTTCTTGCTGCTGATTCCCTACCACGTCGGCATGTATTACGTGAGCTGGGATTGGCATGTGAAGAGTCCGCACGCCGGCCATCTGATCGAACCCTTGATGCTGCTGAGCGGGCCCTGGCGTTTGGGCCTGCTCTTTCTGGTGGCCGGCGCAGCCTGCCAGGGCCTGATGGCGCGTCGGGGCGCTTGGGGCTTCGTGCGCGAGCGCTCGCGGCGCCTGCTGCTGCCCTTGCTCTTCGGCATGGCGGTGGTGGTGGTGCCGCAGGCCTACTACGAGCTCAAGACCCAGGCCCCCGAACTGCTGCCGGGCAACGGCGGCTACCTCGATTTTTGGGCGGCCTATTTGCGCCTGGAACAGTTTTGCAAGGGCGATGACTGCCTGGATGTGCCGACCTGGAACCACCTCTGGTTCCTGCCCTACCTGTGGCTGTATGCGCTGGTGGCCGTGGTGTTGGCGGGGTGGCGGCGTGGGGTGTCGATGCCGCGCTTGAACCTGCCTGCCTGGTCCTGGCTGCTGCTGCCGGCGCTGCCGCTGATCGTGTTCCGCCTCGGCCTGATGCCCTTCTTCCCCAGCACCCATGGGTTGGTGGATGACGTCTACAACCACGCGCAATACGGCTACCTGTTCGCGCTGGGCTGGGCCAGCCGCACGCCGGCCGTCACCGCGCTATGGGCGCAGGCCCTGCGCTGGCGTGGCTGGGCACTGGGCCTGGCCTTGTTGGCCTGGGCGCTGCTGGCGGCTTATTACGGTCAGTACGTGGACAGCGAACCGCCGGCCGCGCTGCGCAACGCACAGCGCGTGCTCTGGGGCCTGATGAGCTGGTGGGCCATCCTGGCCGCCTGCGGCTGGGCGCAGCGGGTGTTTCGCCAGCAAAGCCCGGCGCTGCGCCAGGCCAGCGCGGCGGTGTTCTGTTTCTACATCCTGCACCAGACGCTGATCGTGGTGTTCAGTCAGTGGCTGGCGCCGCTGCGGCTGGCGCCGGCCATTGAGGGGCCGCTGCTGATCGTGCTGACCTTCGGGGCCTGCGCTTTGGGCTACGGGCTGCTGCGCCATTTGCCGGGGCTGCGCGAGCTGTTTGGCATTGCACCCAGAAAAGCGCCCGGCCGACCCGAGGCAGGTCGCCTCGCATCGCTGGCTTAGCTCGGAAGGGGAACCAGCGCTGCGTTGGTGCTTTTCAGCTATGTGCCTTGCCCAGCGGCCACCGCCACGGACGGCAGCGCCACCACCGGCAACCCCTCCTCCCGCAGGCTCCAATCCAGGATCTGCAGCCGTCCGTCGGGCAGTTCAACCAACGCGGTGAGGCTCTCCACCCAGTCGCCGTCGTTGGCGTAGAGCACGCCCTCGACCTCGCGAATCTCCGCATGGTGGATGTGGCCGCACACCACGCCATCGAGGCCGCGCGCCTTGGCCTCACGCGCCACCGCGCGCTCGAAGTCGTCGATGAAGCTGACGGCCCGCTTGACCTTGAGCTTCAGGTAGCGCGACAGGCTCCAGTAGGGCAGGCGCATGCGCGCCCGCATGGAATTGACCCAATGGTTCAGTTCCAGCGCGCGGTTGTAGGCCCAGTCGCCGAGGTGCGCCAGCCATTTGGCGACCTGGATCACGCCGTCGAAGTGGTCGCCGTGCACCACCCAGAGCCGGCGTCCGTCGGCCGTGGTGTGGATGACCTCGCCCAAGACCTCGATGCCGCCGAAGCTGTGTCCCAGATAGCGCCGGGCGAACTCGTCGTGGTTGCCCGGCACGAACACCACCCGGGTGCCCTTGCGCACCTTGCGCAGCAGCTTCTGCACCACGTCGTTGTGTGCCTGCGGCCAGTACCACTGGCGCTTGAGCTGCCAGCCGTCGACGATGTCGCCCACCAAGTAGAGCGTGTCGCACTCCACCGTCTTGAGGAACTGCAACAGCGGCTCGGCCTGACAGCCGGGCGTGCCCAGGTGCAGGTCGGAGATCCAGACGGTGCGCAGGCGCAGTCCGCCCTCTTCATCGGCGTCGGCAGGCGGCTTGAGCAAATCGGGCAGCGGGTCGCGTCGCATGAGGTCCCATGCTGCGGCAATCTCAAGACGCGGCTGTGACACGGCGCATCAGTGCCTGGCCCATGTGCAAACGTTGTCCGGGTGTCACGAGCGACTCAAACCCGGCTGGCAGCAGCACGACCAGGGTAGAGCCATGCTCGAACCAGCCCAGCTCCTGGCCGCGCCGCACCGCCACGTCGCAGTGCAGCTCGGTGGCCCCGCGCCGCCGCGGGTACGGCTCGGTGCCCAGGAAGTGGAAGCGGATGCTGGCCACCAGCACGGCGGCAACCGGCACGATGGCCAGCGGCGTGCCGTCGCCCAGGCGCAGGAAGATCGGCGCCCGCTCGTTGCGGCAGAACAGGCGCTCGATGCGCTGCAGGGCGATCGGGTTGACGTTCCAGCAGTCGCCGCTGAGGTAGCGCACATGCTCGATACGCGCGTCGTCGGGTGCGTGGAAGCGGTGGTACATCGCCGATGTGAGCCGCAGCGTCAGGTACTGACCGCCCTCGAAGCGCGCCACCTCGGCGTCGCAGCCGAGCAGTTCGGACAGCGTGTAGGGCATGCCCTTGGCCTGCAGGACCGTGCCGGCCTCGATGCGACCGCAGGCGCCGACCAGCGCATCAACCGGGCTGACCAGCCGGTCCGCACGCGAATCCAGCGGCCGCGCACCGGGCTTGAGTTCGCGCGTGAAGCAGTCATGCAGGCTGTCGAACTGGTTCTTGGCGGCATCGCTCAGGTCCAGCTCGGTGAACTGGCGCCAGACGGCGATCGACCAACGCGTCAACCAGCGCGAGCGGATGCGGCTGTACCAGCCGATGAACTGCGTGAGCAGCCTTCGAGGGATGCGGTTGGTGAGCAGGAAGTTGAGGTCTTCATTGAGCAGCAGTCGCTGGCGCCAGCCGGGCAAAGGGGTCAGGGGCTGAGTTTTCATAAGCTTGTCAAGGCGTTGCACTACACCGGGCGGTGTTGTGATGACTCTTGGATGACAGATGACGGAACTTCTGACCCTCGGCGCCATGGGTGCCACCGGCATGCTGGGCCTGTGGCTGGCGCCCAAGGCCATGCGCCGCGCCCAGCTTTCGCTGGCCAAGCAGCCGGGGCTGGCCGGTCACAGCCGCATGGCTTCGCGCCTGGCGCGCTGGTTGCCGGCCTATGCGTTTGACGAAACGGCGTTCTTCGCCGCCGACGGTGCGCCGGACGCCGTGCAGCAGCGCCGCCGCGCCGGCCTGGACCGCCTGGCCGCCCTGCTCAACGCCCGTCATGCCCTGACGCTGGAACGCACGGCGGCGCTGCGGCCAATGGTCAGCGATCTTCAGTTCACCGGCCGCTACCGCGTGCCCTTCCCGTTCAGCGCCTACCTGCGCAGCCGCCTGAGCGTGGGCGCCTTCGTCGAACGCGCCGAGGGGCACGAGCTGTTCGACCTCGACGGTCAACGCTATCTGGACCTGACGGGCAGCTACGGCGTCAACCTGTTCGGCCATCGCTTCTACCAGCGCACGCTGGCCGAGGGCCAACGCCGCGCGCTCGCAATGGGTGTGGTGCTGGGCAGCTACCACCCGGCGATGCTCGACGTCGCGCAGCGCCTCACCGCCTTGTCGGGCATGGACGAGCTGAGTTTCCACATGAGCGGCACCGAGGCCGTCATGCAGGCGGTGCGCCTGGCGCGCTACCACAGCGGTCGCAAGAAGATCGTGCGCTTCTGCGGCGCCTACCACGGCTGGTGGGGCGACGTGCAACCGGGCCCCGGCAACCCGCTGCCGGCCGAGCACACCTACACCCTGCGCGACATGGACGAGCGCAGCCTGCGCGTGCTGCGCAGCCGCAAGGACATCGCCTGCGTGCTGGTCAACCCGCTGCAGGTCCTGCACCCCAACAAGCCGGCGCCGGGCGACAGCGGCCTGCTGCAGAGCCGTCAGCTGCAAAGCGCAACGCGCGAGGCCTACGCCGCCTGGCTGCGCCAGCTGCGCGAGGTGTGCAGCGAACGCGGCATCGCGCTGATCCTCGACGAGGTCTTCGTCGGCTTCCGCCTCGCCCCCGGAGGCGCCCAGCAGTACTACGGCGTGCAGGCCGACCTCGTCACCTACGGCAAGACCCTGGGCGGCGGCCTGCCGGTGGGCGTGGTGTGCGGCAAGGCCGGCTGGATGAAGCGTTGGCGCGACGAGCGACCGGCCGACATCTGCTTTGCGCGCGGCACCTTCAACGCACACCCCCAGGTCGTCTGCAGCATGCAGGCCTTTCTGGAGGAACTGGACCGACCCGAGGTGCAGCAGCTTTATGCCGCGCAGCCCGCGCAATGGGACGCCCGGGCGCAACGCTTCAACGCCGCGCTGCAGCAGGCCGGCCACCCGGTGCGGGTCTCGCATCTGCAATCGATCTGGACGCTGCTGTTCCCGCAACCCGGCCGCTACCACTGGATGTTGCCCTTCTACCTGCGCGAGCAGGGATTGCTGCTGTCCTGGGTCGGCAGCGGCCGCCTGGTGTTCAGCCTGGACTACGACGACCGCGCCTTCGACGAGGTGCTGCAGCGCTTTCTGGCCGCCTGCGCGCAGATGCGCGCCGACGGCTGGTGGGACGCGGCGCCCGATGCCCGGGCGCTGCGCCGCCGCCTTCTCAATGAGATGTGGAGTGCTGCGCGTGCGTCATGGGGTCGATCAGCTCACCCTTGAGCAGGTAGAGCGGCGACTTCCAGTACAGCAGCACGTCGTGGAAGGGGTCGGTGAGGATCTTGCTCATCCACACCAGCCCCGTCGCCACGTCGTAGAGGAAGAACAGGTGCAGGGTGCGCGCCAGCAGTCCCGTGACGCCGAGCGCCAGCCAGGCCAGGCCGACGTCGTTCCAGTATTCGCGCGTGCTGGTGGCCGGCTCGATCAGACCGAACACCGAGGGTTCCAGCCAGAGCAAGAGGGGCAGACCGACCCAGGCGGCCATCAACACCACCTTGCGTCGCAGGTTGTAGCCGACCTTGATCTCTTCCTTGTACTCGTGGGTGGCGTGGTTCACGTGGTCGTAGCCGCGCGGCTCGAAGAAGAAATGCCCGGCCTGCCGCGCAGTCATCGACACCCCCCAGGCCAGCAGGGCCGCCATCGCCGGGTCAATGAAGAGCAGCACGTAGGCGACCAGAAAGCTCAGCGCGCTGAGCAGGTGCAGGCTCTGGTTGATACGGCTGTGGTGGTAGTAGCGATGGTCGTCCCAGCGCTGGGTGCGCAGCTGGTTCAGGAAGCGAGCGGGCACGCGGGTCTCCTCGATGGGGTTGAAGGTGCGCGCATGCTGTTCATCCGTCATGAATCGCCGATGACGAATTCGTGGCACGACTGTCATCGGTCTGTTGCACAGCGACGCCACCATGCGCGGCCATGCACACCGAACGCGAGGACCTGCAGATCGAATCTGCCCCCCACCGCTACCTGCGCATCGCGGTGGTCACGGAAACCTACCCGCCGGAGATCAACGGCGTGGCGGGCAGCATTGCGCGCGTGGTCGAGGGCTTGCGTCAGCGCGGACACGAGCTGCAGCTGATTCGCCCGCGCCAGCACCGCGACGATGTCGCGGCGGTGCATCCGGGATTCGCCGAGATGCTGTTGCGCGGCCTGCCCATCCCGCGCTACCCGGAGCTGAAGATGGGACTGCCCGCCAAGCGCTCGCTGATGCGGCGCTGGAGCTTCGAGCGGCCCGACGTCGTTCACCTGGCCACCGAGGGCCCGCTGGGCTGGAGCGCGCTGCAGGCGGCGCGCAAGCTGCAACTGCCCGTCATCAGCGAGTTCCGCACCAACTTCCACGCCTACAGCCAGCACTACGGGGTGGGCTGGCTGCGCTCGCCCCTGCTGGCCTACCTGCGCAAGTTCCACAACCTCTGTGACGCCACGCTCACGCCCTCGCCCGATCTGTGCCGGGAGTTGGGCCAGCAACGCTTCGAGCGCCTGCACGTCGTCGGACGGGGCGTCGACACCCAGCGCTTCGACCCGGCCCGGCGCAGCGCCTCGCTGCGCGCTCAATGGGGCGTGTCCGACACGGACACGGTGATTCTGTGCGTCGGCCGCCTGGCGCCCGAAAAAAACCTGAGCCTGCTCGTCGAGGCCTACGAAAGCCTGCGACAGCAACACGCCGCTTGCCGTCTGGTGCTGGTGGGCGACGGCCCGCAGCGCGCCGCACTGCAAGCGCGTTGCCCCACCGCCGTGTTTGCCGGCATGCGCCGCGGCGACGACCTGGCCACCCACTTCGCCAGCGCCGATCTGTTCGCCTTCCCCAGCCTCACCGAGACCTTCGGCAACGTGGTGCTGGAGGCCCTGGCCAGCGGCCTGCCGGTGGTGGCCTTCGACTACGCCGCCGCCGCCCAGTTGTTGGCGGATCAGTCGGCCGGTCGGCTCGTACCGCTCCATGACGCAGAGCGCTTTCGCCAAGCCGTCGTGGACCTCTCGCTTCGGCCGGATGCCTTGCGTGCGCAAGGCAGCGAGGCGCGTCGCATTGCGCTGACCCAAAGCTGGGGCGCCATCGTGCAGGGCCTGGAAACCCAGTACCGCAACGCCATGGCCACACCGCGCACCGCTCCGCGCTGGGCCACGGCCTGACGGACGTCACCAAGGCGTCATGTGCGGCCGTCAGCATGCGCAGCCATGCCGCTGCAGAGTCCGCCAAAAACCATCGTCGTCGTAGGCCCCGAACATCCACAAGGTTTGCGCTGGCGCGAAGCGATGCGCGAACGCGGCGCGCTGCTGGCGCACACCGAACGGGTGCCGCAGGCGCTGGACTGGTTGAGCCGCCTGGCGCCCGATTGGCTGATCAGCGTCACCCCCCTTCCGGCCCCGCCGCATTGCCGCCAGCTGACCTGGAGCGGCACGCAGGAGGAACTCGAAAGCCTGCTGCAGGACATCGCACCGCCGCCCTCGGCATCCGAAACCCTGGTGCTCGGCGAGTTGGAGATCGACCCGCAGCAGGGACGTTTGAGTGTCCAAGGCCGCGGCAGCGTGCACCTGCCGGCCACCGAGTTCCGCCTGCTGCACTGCCTGCTGCGCCATCAGGGCCGCGCCGTGTCGAGACAGCAGCTGCTGGACGAAGCCTGGCCGCCCGAAAGCCGCCCGCTGCCGCGCAGCGTCGACCAGGTGGTGCGCCGACTGCGGGTGCTGCTGACCCCGCTGGGTCTGGCACCGCGCATGCGCTCGCTGCGCAGTCTGGGCTACCGCTTCGATCTTGACGAGCGCACGGGCAATGCCTGAAATGTCGCCGTCACGAACCCGTCACGAAGCCTGCCTACAGTCCCGCCACGTCTTGAGTCCTCTTTCCTTCCCTGGAGTCCATCGCATGAACCTGCTTGCCAAGACCTTTGCCCTGTCGCTGACCACCCTGGCCCTGGCGGCCCACGCCCAGGTGGTGAAGATCGACGGTTCGTCCACCGTGTTCCCCATCACCGAGGGCGTTGCCGAGGACTTCCAGAAGTCCAAGAAGGGGGCCGTCAAGGTCACCGTCGGCATCTCCGGCACGGGCGGCGGCTTCAAGAAGTTCTGCCGCGGCGAGACCGACATCAGCAACGCCTCGCGCCCCATCCTGGCCAAGGAAATGGCCGACTGCAAGGCGGCCGGCGTCGAGTATTACGAGCTGCCGGTGGCCTTTGACGCGCTGACCGTCGTCATCAACCCCAAGAACGCCTTCATCAAGCAGCTCACCGTGGCCGAACTGAAGGCCATGTACGAGCCGGCGGCCCAGGGCAAGATCCTGCGCTGGAACCAGGTCAACCCGGCCTGGCCCGACGCGCCGATCAAGCTGTTCGGCGCCGGCGCCGACAGCGGCACCTTCGACTACTTCACCGAAGCCATCGTCGGCAAGGCCAAGAGCAGCCGCGGCGACTTCACCGCCTCGGAAGACGACAACGTGCTGGTGCAGGGCATCAGCTCGGACGTCAACGCCATCGGCTACTTCGGCTACGCCTACTACGCCGAGAACCAGGGCAAGCTCAAGGCCGTGCCCATCGTCAACCCCAAGGGTCAGGCGGTCGGCCCGAGCATGGAAGCGGTGCTGGCCGGCTCCTACGAGCCCCTGGCCCGCCCGATCTTCATCTACGTGAACGTCAAGTCGCTGGCCAAGCCGGAAGTCAAGGAGTTCGTCGAGTACATGATGAAGACCGCGGCCAAGATCGCCAAGGAAGTGAAGTACGTGCCGCTGCCCGCCAAGGCCTACACCCAGGCCCTGGAGCATGTCAACAAGGGCAAGAAGGGCACCGTGTTCGGCGGCAAGAACGAGGTCGGCCTGACCATCGAAGAACTGCTGGCTCGCGAGGCTTCGCTGTAATCACGCTGCGGTCCGCGGTCACGTTGTGATCGCGGATGAACGTACAGTGACAGCCGGCCCCCGCTTCCAGCGTGCGGGCCGGCAATTTTTTCCTGGCGTCACCGTTCGCGTGACGCCGCAGCCGGAAACGACCATGGCCATCGCATCCGCCGAAGCCACCCTGCCCAGCGCGAAAGCGCAGGCGAAGCTGGCTGAGTTCGCAGCCGCCAAGCAGGCTCGCAAACGCCGAGAAAAGCTCATCGAGGCGGTCCTGCTGGCAGCGGCCAGCGTGTCGGTGCTCACCACGCTGGGCATCGTCTACATCCTGGTGCGCGAGTCGGTGCTGTTCTTCTCGCATGTGTCGATCTGGGACTTTCTGACCGATTCGCAGTGGACGCCGCTGTTTGACGACGCCCACTTCGGCATCGGGGTGCTGCTGGCCGGCACGGTGTCCAGCTCGACCGTCGCCCTGTGCGTGGCGATCCCGCTGGGCACCATCATCGCCATTTACCTGAGCGAGTTCGCCGGTCACAAGACGCGCGAGACCTTGAAGCCGCTGCTGGAAATGCTGTCGGGCGTGCCGACCATCATCTATGGCTTCTTCGCGCTGCTGGTGGTCACGCCGCTGCTGCAGAAGATCTTCCCCGAACTGCCCGGCTTCAACATCCTGTCGGCCGGCCTGGTGATGGGGGTGATGATCATTCCCTACGTGGCCAGTCTGAGCGAGGACGCCATGCGCGCCGTGCCCATGAGCCTGCGCGAAGGCGCCTACGCCATGGGCAGCACGCGCTACCAGACCGCCGTCAAGGTGGTGGTGCCGGCGGCGCTGTCGGGCATCGCGGCGGCCTACATCCTGGGCATCAGCCGCGCGGTGGGCGAGACCATGATCCTGGCCGTGGCGGCCGGCATGCAGCCCAACCTGACCCTGAACCCGATGGAGTCGGCGTCCACCGTCACCAGCTTCATCGTGCAGGTGGCGCTCGGAGACCTGCCGCACGGCTCGATCGGCTACCAGACCATCTTCGCTGCCGGTCTGTCGCTGATGCTGCTGACCCTGGTCTTCAACCTGGCGGGCTTCTACCTGCGCAACAAGTACCGCGAGGCCTATTGATGGCATCCGAAAAGACCCTGCAACTGCGAGGCATCATCCGTCGCGCAAGGCGCTTGGACCTGATCGTCGCCCTGCTCGGGCTGCTGGCCATGTCGGTGGCCATCCTGACCCTGGCCGCGCTGTTCGTCGACATGGCGGTGACCGGCATCCCGCGCCTCACGCCCGAGTTCTTCAGCAACTTCCCCTCGCGGCGCCCGGCCGAGGCCGGCATCCTGTCGAGTTGGGTGGGCTCGCTGCTGGTGATGATGGTGACCGCCTTGTGCGCGGTGCCGCTGGGCATCGCCGGGGCCATCTACCTGGAGGAGTACGCGCGCAAGAACTGGTTCACCTCGGTGATCGAGATCAACATCACCAACCTGGCCGGCGTGCCCTCCATCATCTACGGCCTGCTGGCGCTGGGGCTCTTCGTCTACACCTTCGGGCTCGGGCAGTCCATCCTGACCGCCGGTCTGACCTTGGGCCTGCTGATCCTGCCGATCGTGATCACCGCCACGCGCGAGGCGCTGCGTTCCATTCCGCAGCACATCCGCGAGGCCGCCTACGCCTGCGGCGCCTCGCAGTGGCAGGTGGTGAACGACCACCTGATCAAGTACTCGATGCCCGGCATCCTGACCGGCGTGATCATCGGCATGAGCCGTGCCATCGGCGAGACGGCGCCCATCATCACCATCGGCGCCTTGACCTTCATCGCCTTCCTGCCGCCGCTGCCGGGCCAGCCGAACATCGAGACCGGCGAGGCGGCCGGCCTGTTCGACTGGCTGTGGAGCCCGTTCACGGTGATGCCGATCCAGATCTTCAACTGGACCAGCCGCCCTGACCCGCGCTTCCACGAGAACGCCGCGGCCGCCGCCTTCGTGCTGGTGCTGATGACGCTGTCGATGAACGCGATTGCGATCTGGCTCCGGTATCGCCTCCGCAAGAACATCAAATGGTGATTCGCTCATGAATCTGCCTACTGCGCGATCCGATCTTCATCCTGCGCTGCTCGCCGTACGGGAGTACGGCTGCGCGGCTCGGACGAACCTCGGCTCGCTCGCTACGGCATCTTCACGACCGAATTTCAAGTCTTAAGAACCCAAGGGCAAACAAAATGCCGTCAACGATCACCCTGCCGCAGAACCCGCCCGTGCTGAAGGCCGAGGCCAAGGACCTCGACTTCTATTACGGCGACTTCAAGGCGCTCAAGGGCATCAACATGCCCGTCTACGAGAACAAGGTCACCGCGCTGATCGGCCCGTCGGGCTGCGGCAAGAGCACCTTCCTGCGCTGCTTCAACCGCATGCACGACCTGTACGCGGGCCATCGCTACGACGGCGCCATCCAGCTCCACCCGGACGAGGTCGACATCCTGCACAAGGACGTCGATCCCATCGAGGTGCGCATGCGCATCAGCATGGTGTTCCAGAAGCCCAACCCCTTCCCGAAGAGCATCTTCGAGAACGTGGCCTACGGTCTCAAGGTGCGCGGCGAGAAGAACCGCAGCGTGCTCGAGGACAAGGTCGAGATCGCGCTGAAGGGCGCGGCGCTGTGGAACGAGGTCAAGGACCGCCTCGACGAGTTGGCGGTGAACCTCTCGGGCGGCCAGCAGCAGCGCCTGTGCATCGCGCGCGGCCTGGCCACCGACCCGGAAATCATCCTGTTCGACGAGCCGACCTCGGCGCTCGACCCGATCGCCACCGGCTCCATCGAGGAACTGATCGGCGAGATCAAGCACCAGGTGACCATCCTGATCGTCACGCACAACATGCAGCAGGCGGCGCGCGTCAGCGACTACACCGCCTATATGTACCTGGGCGAGTTGATGGAGTATGGCGAGACCAACGACATCTTCATGAAGCCCAAGCGCAAGGAAACCGAGGACTACATCACCGGCCGATTTGGCTGAGATCGGAGCGAGCTGAGTCCCGAGGACTCAGCAACCCCGATCGAAGGACTGCCGCCGTCTTGCGGCGGCAGGCGGGAAGGCGAACGAAGGCAAAGGAATCAGAACCATGGACAAACACCTCTCAACCCAGTTCGACGCCGAGCTCTCCAACATCTCGACCCGCGTGCTCGAGATGGGCGGCCTCGTGGAGCAGCAGGTGGCCGGCGCCATCGAGGCGCTGTCCAGCTTCAGCGAGTCGCACGCCACGCAGGTGCTCAAGACCGAGGAGCGGGTCAACCAGATCGAGGTCGATATCGACCGCGACCTCAACAACATCATCGCCAGGCGCCAGCCCACGGCGCGCGACCTGCGCCTGCTGATCGGTGTGTCCAAGACCCTGGGCAATCTGGAACGGGCCGGTGACGAGGCGGCGCGCATCGCCCGCACCACCCACCGGCTGATCTCCAGCGGCACGCATGGCCGGCTCTTCCCGACCAACGCCATGAGCCTGGAAGCCAGCCTGGCCATCGCCTCGCTGCGCCGTGCGCTCGATGCCTTCGCGCGCCTCGACGTGAACCTGGCCATGCAGGTGATCCGCCAGGACAACGAGATCGACGCCGAGTTCGACGGCCTGATGCGCAAGCTCGTCACCTACATGATGGAAGACCCGCGCACCATCTCGGCCTCGATCGACCTGGTGTTCGTCGCCAAGGCGCTGGAGCGCGTCGGCGACCACGCCAAAAACCTTGCCGAGCAGGTCATCTACATCGTCAAGGGCACCGACGTGCGTCACACGCCGCCCGAGGGTCTCGAGTCGGCGGTGAACTGATGGGACGCGTGCTGGTTGTTGAAGACGAGGCCGCGATCGCCGAACTGATCGCGCTGCACCTGCGCCATGAGGGGCACGAACCGCGCATTGCCATCTCGGGCCCCGACGCGCAGGCCGCGCTGCTGGCCCAACTGCCCGACCTGATCGTGCTGGACTGGATGCTGCCGGGCGACCCTGGCATCAGCCTGCTGGCGCGCTGGCGCCAGGACCCGCGCACCAAGGCCCTGCCGGTCATCATGCTGACGGCGCGGGCGCAGGAATCCGACAAGATCAAGGGCCTGGACGTCGGCGCCGACGACTACCTCACCAAGCCCTTCTCGCCGGCCGAGTTGATGGCACGCGTGCGGGCGCTGCTGCGCCGCCGCGCCCCCGAGGCACTCGACGCCCCCCTGCAGGCCGGCAGCCTGCGCCTGGACCCGGCCGCGCGCCGCGTCTTCAGCGGCGGCGCCGAGCTGCAGCTCGGCCCCACCGAGTTCCGCCTGCTGCGCTATCTGATGAGCCACCCCGAGCGCGTGCACAGCCGCGCCCAGTTGCTCGATAAGGTCTGGGGTGACCATGTCTTCATCGAGGAACGCACGGTCGACGTGCACATCAAGCGCCTTCGCGACGCGCTCAAGCCGGTCGGCTGCGCCGACCTGGTGGAGACGGTGCGCGGTGCGGGCTACCGACTGACGAGCAGCGGACCGGCGGTGCAGGCTTCGGCATGATCGACTGGCGGCTCTGGCTCGCCCTGTTGCTGATCGTCTGGTTGGGCGGACTGTGGATGCTGGAGCGCTGGCGCACCGAGCGCTTGCTGCGCTGGCTGGCGCGCGAGGATCTTGCGGCCGCGCCCGTCGTCCACGGCCCCTTGGCCGAGTTGGCCTACCGGGTCGAGAAGGCGCTGCGAAAGCGCGAGGCCGAGCGGCGCCACGAGCATGAGCGCCTGCAGCAATTGCTGTCGGCACTCGAGGCCTACCCCAACGGCCTGCTGCTGCTCGACGCCAACGACCAAATCCAGTGGCTCAACCATGTGGCGGCCGATCAACTCGGCCTCCAACTCGAGCGCGACCTGCAGCAGAACGTGCGCAATCTGCTGCGCGCGCCCGCCTTCATCGAGCTGATGCACCAGGGCGAAGGCGGCAGCGCACTGGTGAGCCGCGCGCCGCTGCAACTCCAGCTGACGCTGCGCCGCTTCGGCAGCGCGCAGGGCCGCGCGGCTTTGCTGATCGTGCACGACGTCACCGAGCGCATGCGCCTGGACCAGATGCGCAGCGACTTCGTGGCCAATGTCTCGCACGAGATCCGCAGCCCCCTGACGGTGCTGAGCGGCTTCCTCGAAACCCTGCAGGCCCTGAAATTGTCGGACGAGGAACGCCAGCGCAGCCTGCAGCTGATGCGCCAGCAGGCCGACCGCATGCAGTTGCTGGTCTCGGACCTGCTCACGCTGGCCAGCTTGGAGGGCGCGCCCAAACCGCCCGCCGACGGTTGGTTCGATCTGCACAGCCTGCTGCGCCGCTGCCTGGCCGACGCCCACGCCGCCGACCAGGGGCAGCACGCCCTTTCGGCCGAACTCGGCGACACCGGTCTGTCCTTGTCGGGCAACGAGGTCGAGTGGCAGTCGGCCTTCGCCAACCTGGTCGGCAATGCCCTGCGCTACACGCCTGCAAGCGGCACCGTGCACCTGGCCTGGCGCTGGCTCGACGACGGACGTGGCGAGTTCGCCGTGCTCGACACCGGTCCGGGCATCGCCGCCGAGCACATCCCGCGCCTCACCGAACGCTTCTACCGCGTCGACAGCAGCCGCTCGCGCGAGACCGGCGGCACCGGACTCGGGCTGGCCATCGTCAAGCATGTGCTGCAGCGCCACGGCGCCGAGTTGCTCGTCGAATCGCAGGTCGGCCAGGGCAGCCAGTTCCGCATCCGCATTCCGGCGCACCGCCTGCGCCGCGGGGAGCTCGCGATCGGTCCAGCCCAGGCTCGAAAGGTCGGATAACCCCGACGTGCAGGCCGATTTCGGCTTGGCCACAATGCGGCCGCTGGATCGCCGATGCGACGAGGAAACAATGAAGGCCTTCGCTTACCCCACCTGGATCCTTGCCGGTGCGCTGATGATCGGCGGAATGGCCGTGGCAGCAACGCCCAGTCCCGACGGATTGGTTTCCATCAATTTGCGCGGCATCGACCACGCGGCCGCCCGGCCGGGCGCCGATCTCGCCCGCTACGGGCGCATCCGACTGGAGCCGGTCGAGGTCAGCTTCGACAAGAATTGGCGGCCGACGCGGACCGGCAGCAATCTGCAACTGCGGCCCCAGGACCGCGAGCGCATCCGCGCCGGCATGGCCGAGGTGGTCAGTGAGGAGTTCCGGCGTGCCTTGACCGAGGCCGGCAAGGAGCACCCTGGCTACACCCTGACCGACGAGGAAGGCGCCGACGTGCTGACGGTGCGTGTGGCCATCGTCGACCTCTTCGTGACGGCACCCGACACCGACGAACCGGGTCGGGTGCGCGTGTACACGGTCTCGACCGGCGAAGCCACGCTGCGCACGGAGCTGGTGGATTCCCTGTCGGGCACCGTGCTGGCGCGCCTGAGCGACCACCGCGAAGCGCGCAGCATCGGCGGGCGTTTGGAACTCACCGATCGCTTGCGCAACCGCCTTGAGGCCGAACGGGTATCGGCCGCCTGGGGTCGCATCCTGCGCAAGTATCTGGACGCGGCACGCGCCACCGGCCAACCCTAATCCGGCGATCCAGCAAGAAAGCAGGAAGCTCCGCCGGCCAGCCTTGCTGGCGGCCGCGGGGCGGACTTCACGCGCGCCACACCGGCGCAGTGTGCGAAACGTTGGGGCGCGCCGCCCAGTTTGGGCGAAGTGGGCTTGACCCTCCATGCGGTCCCGGGGAGTGCCGCCGAATTGGCGGAACGCGCCTTGCAGACCCTGCAGCCAGGCGGACTGGCGCTCGTGCAGGAACACGACCTCTTTGCACGAAGGGGGTCAATTCCTCGTGTCGTCAGGGGTCAGTTTTGCTTGTCGCCTGACAGGCCCGAGCCTTTACGCCCAGACCGTGGCATCGGTAAATCGCCCCGGTCCCGGCGTGCGGCAACTGCTTCCGGGCGAGCAAGCGCGTTCCTGGCTGACCGTACAGGCCAGCCTGTACTGGTTCGTGCAGTGATCGGCACGCCCGCATGGGTTGGTCTCGCGCACTCGCTCCTTCGTCGCTCGACAGAATCTTGCAGGCGATCGACGTGGCATGTTCGCGTTGGCTGATGACGCATTCGAGCGACCCGAGAGACTAAGAACAAGAAACCCCAGAGCGCATCCGCGATCTGGGGTTCGATCTGCTCAGACCTCGCCGAAACGACGACCAGGGCCGTTCCAGCCAGCGTGGTCGGCGATCACATGTGGTCGATCATCACCTGGCCAAAGCCCGAGCAGCTGACCTGGGTGGCGCCGTCCATCAGGCGCGCGAAGTCGTAGGTGACCTTTTTGCTCTGGATGGCCTTGCCGGTGGCGCTGATGATGAGGTCGGCAGCCTCGCTCCAGCCCATGTGGCGCAGCATCATCTCGGCCGAGAGGATCTCGGAGCCGGGGTTCACGTAGTCCTTGCCGGCGTACTTCGGCGCGGTGCCGTGGGTGGCCTCGAACATGGCGATGGAGTCGCTCAAGTTGGCGCCCGGGGCGATGCCGATGCCGCCGACCTGCGCGGCCAGCGCGTCGGAAATGTAGTCACCGTTCAGGTTCAGCGTGGCGATCACGCTGTACTCGGCCGGGCGCAGGATGATCTGCTGCAGGAAGGCGTCGGCGATGCTGTCCTTGATGACGATGTCCTTGCCCGTCTTCGGGTTCTTGAACTGGCACCACGGGCCACCGTCGATCAGTTGCGCGCCGAACTCCTTCTGCGCCAGCGCATAGGCCCAGTCGCGGAAGCCACCCTCGGTGTACTTCATGATGTTGCCCTTGTGCACGATGGTCACGCTGGGCTTGTCGTTGTCGATGGCGTACTGGATGGCCTTGCGCACCAGACGCTCGGTACCTTCCTGGCTGACCGGTTTGATGCCGATGCCCGAGGACTCGGGGAAGCGGATCTTCTTCACGCCGAACTCGGTCTGCAGGAAGCCGATCAGCTTCTTGGCCTTGTCCGAACGGGCCTCGAACTCGATGCCGGCGTAGATGTCCTCCGAGTTCTCACGGAAGATCACCATGTCGACCTTGTGCGGCTCCTTCACCGGGCTGGGAACGCCGGCGAAGTACTGCACCGGGCGCAGGCAGACGTAGAGGTCCAGTTCCTGGCGCAGCGCCACGTTGAGCGAGCGGATGCCGCCGCCCACCGGCGTGGTCAGCGGGCCCTTGATGGAGACGACGTAGTCGCGCAGCACCGTCAGGGTCTCTTCGGGCAGCCAGACGTCGGGGCCGTAGACCTTGGTCGACTTCTCGCCGGCGTAGATCTCCATCCAGTGGATCTTCTTGGCGCCGCCGTAGGCCTTGGCCACGGCCGCATCGACCACCTTGATCATGACCGGCGTGATGTCGAAGCCGGTGCCGTCACCCTCGATGTACGGAATGATGGGGTTGTTCGGGACGTTCAGCGAGAAGTCGGCGTTGACCGTGATCTTCTGGCCGCCTTCGGGCACCTTGATGTGCTGGTACATGGATGGGTCTCTCCGCTGGGGGATGGGTGGGGAAACGGGGGCGGGCGATTCTAGGTACACCACTCGACAAAACGGGCCCACAAACCGTGGCCGAGCGCAAAGCTGGAGGCGAGCAGCAACATCGCGCCGGCCAATCGCGGCGCCCAGGCCTGCCAGTCCGGCCGCGCCATCAGGCGCTGCAAGGCCGCCGGCGCCAGCAGCAGACCGGGGCTGGAGGCCAGCGCGAAGGCGGCCATGGCCGCCGCACCACTGGCGGGCGAGTTGGCCAGCGCCGCCACCAGCAAGGCACCTTGCAAGACGCCGCAGGGCCAGGCAGCCCACAACAGGCCGCTGCCGGTCGCATGCTGCCAACGCACCGGCCGCTGGTTGCTTTGGGACACACCGCTGCGCCCCAGGAATCCGGGCCAGCGGGCGGTGATCAGCAGGTACAGACCGAGCGCGAACAAGGCGCTGTGCAACAGGGTCCAGACCGGCTGCAACAGGCGGGTGGTCGTGCTGGCTTCGCGCAGCCAGGCCATGCTGGCGGCGGCCATGGCGCCGGCCGCGGCGTAGCTGAGCAGGCGTCCGACCTGAAAGCCGCCGACGGCGCCCGGACCGGCTCCGCCCCGCGCGCCAACGACCGCCGCGCAGGGTGCGCCACACATCAGCGCGCAGTGCGGAACGGAGGCCAGGCCCATCAGGCCCAGCGTCGCCAGCAGCGAGGCATCGAGCCAGGACGGCGCAGTCAGCATCAGATGATTTTGCTGTAGCGCTCGCGGGCGCGGTCCTGCTGCAGATGTCGGTCGAACACGGCGGCGACCGAGCGCACGAAGAACCAACCCAGCGGCGTCACCTCGACCGCCTGCTCGCTGACCTGCACCAGGCCGTCGGCTTCCTGCGAACGCAGCAGCTCGAGCTCGTGGGCGAAGTACTGCTTGGGGTCGATCAGGTGGGCCGAGGCCACGGCGTCGAAGTCGAGCCGCCCCTGGCACATCAGCGCCATGATGACGGCGCGGCGCAGCAGGTCGTCGCGCGTCAGCGCGATGCCGCGCTGCACCGGCCACTGGCCCTGGCTGAGCGCGTCGGTGTACTCCTCGATGGTCTTGGCGTTCTGGGCATAGGTGGCGCCCACGCGGCTGATGGCCGACACACCCAGACCGATCAGGTCGCCGTCGGGTTGCACGGCGTAGCCCTGGAAATTGCGGTGCAGCCGGCCCTGGCGCTTGGCCTGCGCCAGCGCGTCGCCGGGCAGCGCGAAGTGGTCCATGCCGATGTGTTCGTAGCCGCCCGCCATGAAGGTGGCAATGGCATCGGCGTGCAGGTGCAGGCGCACGTCGGCGGTCGGGATGTCGACGCTGTGGATGCGGCGCTGCGCCTTGAAGCGTTGCGGCAGGTGCGCATAGGCGTACAGCGCGATGCGGTCCGGGCGCAGCTGCAGCACCTGCTGCAGGGTGGCGTTGAAGCTGGTCTTGGTCTGCAAGGGCAGGCCGCAGATGAGGTCCAGATTGACCGAGGCGAAGCCCAGTTCGCGGGCATCCTTCATCAGCTGCTCGACCTGCTCGAAGGGCTGCACGCGGTGCACCGCCTGCTGCACGCGCGGATCGAAGTCCTGCACGCCGTAGCTGATGCGGTTGAAGCCCAGCTGCTGGAGATGCGCCAGGCGCGCGCGGGTCACGGTGCGCGGGTCGATCTCGACCGAGGCCTCGATACCCGGCAGCCAGTCGAAGGATTGGCGCAAACGGGCGGTCAGCCAGCTCAGCTCCTCGTCCGACAGGAAGGTGGGTGTGCCGCCGCCCAGGTGCACCTGCGACACCGCCGGCCGCCCCCCGAGGTGACGGGCCCAAAGCTCGATCTCGGCGTCGAGCAGCTTCAGGTATTCGGCCCCGCGCTCATGATGCTTGGTGACGATCTTGTTGCAGGCGCAGTAGTAGCACAGCGACTCGCAGAACGGCACATGGACATAGACCGACAGCGGAGCGGCCTTGCCCGGACCCTGGTCACGCTGCATCAGCGCCGCTTGGTGCTGTGCGGGTCCATGCGCCTCGACGAAGCGATCCGCCGTGGGATAGCTGGTGTAGCGCGGCCCCGACGCCCCGAGGCGGTCCAGCAAGGCGGGAGGTAGGAACTGCACGGACAGCGCCGAGGGCGAACGTAGGTGGGTGGACTCGGCCATGGTGCGTGGATGGTGCATGGGCCGGCCTGGGCACGCATTGATCTTTCGCAACGGCCCCTAGCACAACCCGCGTCAGCCAGGGTTAAGCCGAACCTCCCTATGATGTCGGTCATGCAAACCACGCTGCCCACGGTGCGGGTCGAGCCCCTTCGCACCGCCTGTTCCGACTGCAACCTGCGCGAACTGTGCCTGCCGGTCGGGCTCAACGCGCTGGACATGGAGAAGCTCGACGGCCTCATCAGCCAACGCCGGGTCGTGGCGCGCGGCGAGCCGCTGTTCCGCTCCTCGGACCGCTTCCATGCGCTGTACGCGGTGCGCACCGGCTTCTTCAAGACCTGCCTGAGCGCCGAGGACGGCCGGGTGCAGGTGACCGGCTTCCAGATGGCCGGCGAGTTGCTGGGCCTGGACGGCATTGCCAGCGGCCACCACACCGTGGACGCGGTGGCCCTGGAAGACTCGTCGATCTGCGTGCTGCCCTTCGACAGCATCGAGGACCTGGCGCGCGACTTCGGCGCCCTGCAGATGCAGCTGCACAAGATCATGAGCCGCGAGATCGTGCGCGACCATGGCGTGATGATGCTGCTGGGCTCGATGCGCGCCGAGGAGCGCGTGGCCGCCTTCCTGCTCAACCTGACCCAGCGCCTGCAGGCGCGCGGCTACTCGGCCAGTGAGCTGGTGCTGCGCATGACGCGGGAGGAGATCGGCTCCTACCTGGGCCTGAAGCTCGAGACCGTCAGCCGCACCTTCTCGAAGTTCCAGGACGACGGCATCCTCGACGTGCGTCAGCGCCAGATCACCGTGCGCCAGCCCGAAGCCCTGCAGAAGCTGGTTTCCTCAGCGGCCTGCTGAGTCGTCCTTCTTGCCGCCGGTGGCGGCGTGGTTGCGCCCCTCCACGGCCGGGCGCTCCTCGGCGGCCTCGGTCGTCACCTTCAACACCGGATCGGGGTTGCTCAGCGCCACGAACAGCGTGATGAAGCTGGCCACCACGGCGATCAGCGGCAGGGCGACCACCAGCCAGGTGATGCGGTGGCGATACCAGGGTTGGGTTGGATTCGGGCTCATGGCTTGATCGGCTCTTGCGCTCAGCGCGGCACCAGGAAAGTGGTCTTCTCGTGCTGCGCGTGGGCCGCATCTTCGCCCTGCGCAACGCGCTCGACCACGAAATGCAGCGTGTGCGCACCGGTCTGCGTGGGTGCCGCGCCCTCGGGCAGATGCACCGCAACCGGCACCCAGCGCGCCTCGATCGGGCCGAGCGTCACCTCGAGCGCGCCGCCGGCCACCTGGACGCCCTGCAGCACGGCATCTTCGCTTTCGACGCGGATGCGGTAGCGCTGCTGGCGTTCCTGCACGTTCATGATCTGCAGGCGGTAGACGTTCTCGAGTTGACCCTGCTCGTTCCAGCGCCCCAGCGCTCCGCGGTCACGCACGATGTCGTAACGGAAGGGCGGCCGCGTCAGCAGGCTGCCCATCACCGCCGCCACGATCAGCAGCATCACCGCCCCGTAGATCCAGACACGCGGACGGAACACGCGCAGCCATTCCTGCGCCCGCGACAGGTGCTGTTCCAGCCCGTTCTCGGTGTCGTAGCGGATCAGGCCGCGCGGGTAGCCCATCTTGTCCATCACGCCGTTGCACACGTCGATGCAGGCGGCGCAGCCGATGCATTCGTACTGCAGGCCCTTCCTGATGTCGATGCCGGTCGGGCAAACCTCGACGCACAGCCCGCAGTCGATGCAATGGCCGAGCTGCTTGGCCTGGAGGTCATCCTTGCGGCCGCGCGTGCCGCGCGGCTCGCCGCGCTCGACGTCGTAGCCGATGACCAGGGTGTCGCGGTCGAACATCGCACTTTGGAAGCGCGCATAGGGACACATGTGCAGGCAGACCTGCTCGCGCAGGAAGCCGGCGTTGCCCCAGGTGGCGAAGCTGTAGAACAGGATCCAGAAGGTCTGCCAGGGCCCGAGCTGGCCGGCCCACACTTCGGGCGCCAGCTCGCGGATCGGCGTGAAGTAGCCGACGAAGCTGAAGCCGGTGAACAAGGCCAGCAGCACCCAGGCCGTGTGCATGCCGCCCACGCGCCAGAGCTTGTCCGCGCTCCAGGGCGCTCTCTCCAGCTTCTGGCGCTGCGCCTTGCTGCCGCCGAAGCGCTGCTCGATCCACAGGAACATCGAGGTGTAGACGGTCTGCGGGCAGGCGTAGCCGCACCACAGTCGCCCGGCCACCGCGGTGAAGAGGAACAGCGCGTAGGCGCAGACGATCAGCAGCGCCGCCAGATAGATGAAGTCCTGCGGGTACAGCACCAGGCCGAACAGGTAGAAGCGCTTGGCCTCCAGGTCGAACAGCACCGCCTGACGCTGGCCCAGTTCGGTCGTCCACTGCAGCCAGGGCAGACCGTAGAACACCGCCTGCGTGAGGAACACGAAGAACCAGCGCCAGCGCTGGAACAGGCCGTGGACCTCGCGCGGGTGGATGCGCTGGCGCTTCTTGTAGAGGCTGACCGTCTTGCCCGCTGCGCTCAATGGGCACTCACTGGGTCTTGTTGCCGAGTTGCTTGACGTAGGCCGCCAACACGTGGATCTGCTCGGGCGTGAGCAGCTTGTTCTGCGCCGGCATCACGTTGTGCTTGCCGTTGGCGATCATGGCCAGGATGGCCTGCTCGCCCCAGCCGTGCAGCCAGGTCTTGTCGGTCAGATTGGGCGCGCCCAGGGCCGGATTGCCCTTGCCCTGCGCGCCGTGGCAGGCCGCGCAGGCGCCGAACTTGCCCTTGCCCAGTTGCGCCTTCAGGCTGTCGTGCGCGCTGCCCGACAGGCTCAGCACATAGTGCGCGAGGTTGCGCTGCTCGTCGGCCGAGCCGACCGCGGCGGCCATCGGCGGCATCATGCCCTCGCGGCCGTTGGTGATGGTCTGCTTGATGGTCTCGAATTCGCCGCCCCACAACCAATCCTGGTCGGCCAGGTTCGGGAAGCCCTTGCTGCCCCGTCCGTCCGAACCGTGGCACTGCGCACAGTTGTTGATGAACAGGCGCTGGCCCATCGCCATCGCCTCGCTCTCCTGCGCCAGCTGCGCGGCGTCCATCGCCACGTAGCGCGCGAACACCGGCTGAAGCTTGGCGTTGGCGGCCTCCTTCTCGGCGGCCAGCTGTCCGGAGGAGGTCCACTTCAAGGAACCCTCCGCCGAGCCCAGACCGGGGTAGAGGTAGAGGTAAAGACCGGCAAACACCACGGTGATGATGAACAGCCACAGCCACCAGCGCGGCAGCGGGTTGTTCATCTCGCGCAGGTTCTCGTCCCACACATGGCCGGTGGTGCCGTCGTCGCTCATCTGCGTGGTGCGGCTGGAGACGAACAGCAGCCAGACGCAGAACACCAGGCCCCCCACCGTGATGGCGATGACCCACCACGACCAGCCGCTGGAAACAAAGTCACTCACGGCTCACTCCTTGATCGTCTTGAAGAAAGGGCAGCGCCGCGGCGCTGTCGTGCTGCGGCTGCGCCTCGCGGCGCCAGACGCGCCACACCAGCAGCACGAAGGCCAGGAAGCCCAGCAGCGTGGCCAGGCTGCGCAGCGTATTGATGTCGAAGGCCTCGCTCATTGCGCGCTTCCCTGCGCATCCGCCGCGGCGGCCTTGGCCTGCGGTGTGCGAACCCCCATGCCCTGCAGGTAGGCGATCAAGGCCTCCAGTTCGGTCTTGCCCTTGACGGCTTCTCCGGCAGCGGCCACCTCGGCGTCGCTGTAAGGCACGCCCAGGCGACGCAGCGCGTTGAGCTTGGGCGCCATGTCCGCCGGGTCCACATTGGCCTGCGCCAGCCAGGGATAGGAGGGCATATTGGACTCGGGCACCACGTCGCGCGGATTGGTCAGGTGGATGCGATGCCATTCGTCCGAGTAGCGCCCGCCGACGCGCGCCAGATCCGGGCCGGTGCGCTTGCTGCCCCACTGGAACGGCCGGTCGTAGACGAACTCGCCGGCCTTGCTGTAGTCGCCATAGCGCAGGGTCTCGGCGCGGAACGGGCGGATCATCTGCGAGTGGCAGTTGTAGCAACCCTCGCGCACGTAGATGTCGCGACCGGCGAGCTGCAGTGCCGTGTAGGGCTTGAGCCCATCGGCCGGCTGCGTGGTGCTGCGCTGGAAGAACAGCGGCACGATCTCGACCAGCCCGCCGAAGGCGACGGCCACGATGATCAGCACGATCATCAAAAAGTTGCTGGTCTCGATGCGCTCGTGGCCGGTGGCCTTGTGGTTCATGTCAGCCATTGCGGTCTCCTCAGGCGGTGGCCAGCTTGGGGGCCACCACGGCGGCCTTGCCGCTCTGGATGGTCATCACCGTGTTCCACAGCATGATCACCATGCCGCCCAGGTACAGCACGCCGCCCAGCCAGCGCACCACGTAGTAGGGGTAAGTGGCCTTGACGCTCTCCACGAAGCTGTAGACCAGGGTGCCGTCGCTGTTCATGGCGCGCCACATCAGACCCTGCATCACGCCGGCGATCCACATCGCCGCGATGTAGAGCACGATGCCCAGCGTGGCGACCCAGAAGTGCACCTCCACGGCGCGCTTGCTGTACATCTCGGTACGCCCCCACAGGCGCGGGATGAGGTGGTAGAGCGCCCCCATCGAAACCAGTCCGACCCAGCCCAGCGCGCCGCTGTGCACATGGCCCACCGTCCAGTCGGTGTAGTGGCTGAGGGCGTTGACGGTCTTGATGGACATCATCGGCCCCTCGAAGGTGCTCATGCCGTAGAACGACAGCGAGACGATGAGGAACTTCAACACCGGGTCGTCGCGCAATTTGTGCCAGGCGCCCGACAGGGTCATGATGCCGTTGATCATGCCGCCCCAGCTCGGTGCCAGCAGCACCAGGCTGAACACCATGCCCACGCTCTGCGCCCAGTCGGGCAGCGCGGTGTAGTGCAGGTGGTGCGGGCCGGCCCACATATAGGTGAAGATCAGCGCCCAGAAGTGCACGATGGAGAGCCGGTACGAATACACCGGACGCTCGGCCTGCTTGGGGATGAAGTAGTACATGATCCCCAGGAAACCGGCAGTGAGGAAGAAGCCCACCGCGTTGTGGCCGTACCACCACTGCACCATGGCGTCCTGCACGCCGGCGTAGGCGCTGTAGCTCTTCCACAGCGAAGCCGGCATGGCCGCGCTGTTGACGATGTGCAGCAACGCCACGGTGATGATGAAGGCGCCGAAGAACCAGTTGGCGACGTAGATGTGGCGCACCTTGCGCGTGCCCACCGTGCCGAAGAACACCACCGCATAGGCCACCCACACGACCGCGATCAGCAGGTCGATGGGCCACTCCAGTTCGGCGTATTCCTTGCCGCTGGTCAGACCCAGGGGCAGCGTCACCACGGCCGAAAGGATCACCAGGTTCCAACCCCAGAAGGTGAACCAGGCCAGCTTGGGCAGAAACAGGGTCTGCTGGCAGGTGCGTTGCACCACGTGGTAGCTGGTGGCGAACAGCACGGAGCCGCCGAAGGCAAAGATCACCGCATTGGTGTGCAGCGGGCGCAGCCGGCCATAGCTCAGCCAGGAAATGCCGTTGATCAGTTCGGGCCAGGCCAGTTGGGCGGCGATGACGACGCCAACCAGCATGCCCACCACGCCGTAAACCACCGCCATCAGCGCAAAGGCGCGGGTGGGGCCATCGAGATAGGCCGCGGGTGCCGCGCCTGTCTGGGACCGTGACATGTATGTGCTCCTATGGGTAACCGGCATTCTTCAGAACGCGCTCAGCCGACAGGTTGACCGGTATCAAGCCGTGTCCGAAGGCTTCTTCCTGACATCTTGATCCTCATCAAACAGGATTCGCTCACCTTCCTGGTCGAGCGTCTCGAACTGCCCACTGCCGAGCGCCCAGGCAAAGACCACGAGCACCACCAGGGCCAGCACGACCGACAGCGGGACCAGCAGGTAAAGGATGTCCATTCAACGCCCCAGGCGCAGCGAGTTGCCCACCACCAGCAGCGAGGACAGCGCCATGCCCAGGCCCGCCGCCCAGGGCGGCAACCAGCCGGCCAAGGCCATGGGGATGGCCAGCCCGTTGTAGGCGGCCGCCCACAGCAGGTTCTGGCGCGTGATGGCCTCGGTGCGGCGCGCCTGGCGGATCAGCCCCGGCAGGCAGGAGAGCTCACCGCGCAGCATCAGCACGTCGGCGGCGCGCGCCGCCAGCGGGCTGGCGCCGGGCACGGCCAGCGAGGCGTCGGCGCGCGCCAGCACCGGGCCGTCGTTGACGCCGTCGCCGACCATCAGCACGCGGTGGCCCTGGGCCTGGTCGGCTGCCACCCGTGCCACCTTGTCCTCGGGTGTGCAGCCACCGAGCGCGTCGTCGAGCCCCAGCTGCTGCGCCAGCGCGGCGACGCGCTGCGGCCGGTCGCCCGACAACAGGCCCAGGCGCAGGCCCAGCCCGCGCGCTTCGGCCATCAGACCCGGCACGAAGGGCTGGGCCTCCTCCCGGCTATCGAAGCCCAGCCAGGCGGCCTCGCCCTCGGGCCCGAACACCAGTTCGCCCGCCTCACGTTCGAGACGCCACCAGCGTCCCTCGCCGTCCAGGCCGCGCAGGCCCTGCCCGGGTCGCTCCTGGACCTCGCGCCAGCGCCAGCCGGGTTCGCCCGCTGCGCAGCGTGCGAGCGCCTGCGACAGCGGATGCCGCGACCAGCTCGCCAGCACCACGGCACGGCCCAGCAGCGCCAGGCCGCCGGCACGCAACTCACGCGGCTGCAGCAGGGGTCGGGTCAGGGTGCCCGTCTTGTCGAACCAGACGCGGTCCACGCGCGCCAGCGCCTCCAGCGCCTCGGCTCGCTGCAGCAGCAGGCCCTGGCGCGCCAGCCGGCGCTGGCTGGCCACGCGCGCGGCCGGCTGCGCCAGCGCAAACGCGCAGGGGCAGGTGACGATGAGGACCGCACAGACCACCTGCAAGGCCTGCTGCGGCGTCACCCAAAGGCTCCAGCCGACGCCGGCCAGCACGGCCAGCAGCAGGACGGCCGCCAAAAAGGGCTGCGCCCAGCGATCCGCCAGCGCCGCGGCAGCCGGGCGCTGCGTCAGCCCCGCCTGCAAAAGGCGCGCGAGCTCCGCCGATCGCCCCTGCTGCACGCCACCCAGCGCACGCAGCCGCAGCGGCTGCCCGAGGTTCAGACTGCCCCCCAACAGGGTGTCGCCGACGCGACGCCGCTGCGGTTCGGATTCGCCACTCAGCAAGGCCTCGTCCACCAGCGCCTCGCCCTCCAGCAGCAGCGCGTCGACCGGCACCGTCTCACCCAGCGCGACCCGCAGCACATCGCCGCGCTGGAGCTCGCCCAGCGCCACCTCCTGCACACGCCCGTCGGCGGACTCGCGCCGCGCCCGTTTCGCGCCGTCGGCGAGCAGCGCGGCCAGCTCGGCGGCGGCCGCGTGCCGGGCGCGCTGCTCGAACCAGCGCGCTCCCAACAAGAAGGCAACGAACATGGTCAGCGAGTCGAAGTAGACCTCGCGGCCCCAGGGACCTGCCGGGTCGAACAGCGCCAGGCTGCTGACGCCGAAGGTGACCCACAGGGCCAGCGCCACCGGCACGTCCATGCCGAGGCGGCCGGCCTGCAGAGAGCGCCAGGCGCCTTGCAAGAACGGCTGGGCGCTCCAGACCATCACCGGCACGCTGAGCATCCAGCTGCCCCAGTGCAGCAGCTGACGCAGGTCGGCCGGCACCTCGGCGCCCTCGGCGAAGTAGGTCGGCGCGGCGAGCATCATCACCTGCATCATGCAAAAGCCGGCCACGAAGAAGCGCCACAGCAGCGTGCGCGCCTCCTGGCGGCGCAGCTCGGCCGCCGAGGCCGTCTCCAGCGGCACCAGCCGGTAGCCACGACCGCGCAGCGCGTGCGGCAATTGCTGCTGCACCTCGGCGGGTGCGCGCACCACCACCAGCGCGGCGGCGTAGCCCACCTGCGCGTCCTGCACCCCCGGCGTGCGCTGCAGCTGCGTCCGCAGTTGTTCGGCACAGGCCGCACAGTGCAGCCCGGCCACTGCCCAGGCGCGTTCCTCCAGCACCGGCACACTGTCGTGACTTCTAATGGCGGCCGTGTCGGCGGCCTGATCGGACGGGACCGGCATGCCCGAATTGTTCACCGCCCCGCACCCTGGCCCATGACGCTGCACAAGTTCCTGTTCGCCTCCGCCCTCACCCTGCTGCTGGCCAGCGCCGCCGCGCAAAGCCCGCAACGCCTGCCGGCCGTCGAATTGCGCGCCGGCATGCACCGTGTCGTGGCCCAGGTGGCACAGACCGATGCGCAGCGCGCCCTCGGCCTGATGCACGTGCGCACCATGCCGCAGCACGAGGGCATGTTGTTCGTCTTCGAGCAGGCGGCGACGCAGTGCTTCTGGATGCGCAACACCCTGCTGCCGCTGTCGATCGCCTTCCTGGCCGACGATGGCCGCATCGTGAGCATGGCCGACATGCAACCGCTCGACGAGACCAGCCACTGCTCGAAGGAGCCGGTGCGCTATGCGCTCGAGACCAACAAGGGCTGGTTTGCCAAGAAGGGTCTGAAGCCCGGCAGCAGGCTGCAGGGCGGGCCCTTCCAGCCGCGCCAGCCATGAGTTACATCTGCAGCCACTGCGGCAAGGCGCACGAGGGTCTGCCGACCGACTGGGGCTTCAAGCTCCCCGACGAAGTGCATGAGCTGGGCTGGCTGGGCCGCTACCGGCGCTGCCGACACACCAGCGATGTATGCACCCTGGACGACCGGCGCTTCTTCATCCGCTGCCTGCTGCCGGTTCGCCTGCTCGACGCGGACGAAGCGCTGTTTCACTGGGGCGTCTGGGCGGAGGTGGATGAAGCGACACACGAGCTCTACCTGCGCAGCTGGGACGAGGACATCTCCTCGCAGGCCCGTGCCCAGGGTCGACTGGCCAACGAGATCCCGGTCACTCCCGACACCCTGGGACTGCCGCTCGAGATCGAGTTCTTTGCGGACAGCGAGAGACCCAGGGTCTGGCTTGCGGACGCGCTCCAGCATGCACTGGCGCTCGAGCAGCGGCACGGCATCTCGGACAAGCGACACCACGACATCCTGGCCGAGCTGGGCCACTTCGACGGTCAACCCGAAGCCGAGTCCTGAGCGGCCGGGGCCGGGGCCGGGGCCGGGGCCGGGGCCGGGGAGCTTGGCAGATTTCCTTTTGCGCAACTGCTGCGGTCTGCGGCCGGTCAGCGCCAGCGGCTAGGCTCGCACCATGCGCAGCCCGCCACGCCCCATCGTCCTGCTGCCCGCCTGCGAACGCTGGATCGACGGCCGGCCGCTGCAGTCGGTGCGCCAGCAGTACCTCGACGCACTGCACGCCGTGGGCCTGCAGGCGCTCGTCGTGCCGACCTCGACGCCGCCCGACTGGGACCGGCTGCTGCCGCTGGCCGACGGACTGCTGCTGACCGGCTCGCCGTCCAACATCGAACCCGGGCATTACGGCGCGGCACTGCAGACGCCCGAGCTGCCGCTTGACCCGGCGCGCGACGCCGCGGTGCTGCCGCTGGTGCCGCGCGTGCTGGCCTTGGGCCTGCCGCTGCTGGCCATCTGCCGCGGCTTCCAGGAAATGAACGTGGCGCTTGGCGGCAGCCTGCACCAGCAGGTGCACGCGCAAGCCGGGCTGATGGACCACCGCGACCTGCTGCAGCCCTATCCCAGCTTCGCGCACGCGCACAGCGTGCGTCTGCAGGGCGGGCTGGCGCGCCTGCTGCAGGCCGAGGAGATCCGCGTCAACTCGGTGCACGGCCAGGGCGTGGCCGAGCTGGCGCCGGGCTTGCGCGTCGAGGCACGCGCGCCCGACGGACTGGTCGAGGCCTTCACGCACCCGTCATCGGCGGGCTTCAACCTCGGCGTGCAGTGGCACCCGGAATGGGATGTCGCCGGCGATCCGGCCTCGCGCACGCTGTTCGAGGCCTTTGCGGCCGCCTGCCGCCACCATCGAGGGCAATGAGACCATGGTCCAACGCGACAAGACCCAGACCTTCGGCGAACTCGACCAGTGGCTGGACCGCCACCGTGTCACCGAGGTTGAATGCCTGGTGCCGGACCTGACCGGCGTGGCGCGCGGCAAGATCCTGCCGCGCGAAAAGTTCAAGGAAGACCGCGGCATGCGCCTGCCCGAGGCGGTGGTGGCCATGACCGTGACCGGCGAGTGCCCCGAGGACGGTCCCTACCAGCGCATCATCAGCGCCACCGACCACGACATGCAGCTGCGCGCCGACCCCAGCACGGTGCGCATCGTGCCCTGGGCGGTGGACCCGACGGCCCAGGTCATCCACGACTGCTTCGACCGCCAGGGCCGGCTGGTGCCCTACGCACCGCGCAGCGTGCTGCGGCGCGTCTGCGAGCTTTACGCCGCCAAGGGCTGGCAGCCGGTGGTGGCGCCCGAGCTGGAGTTTTACCTGGTGGCCCGCAACACCGATCCCGACCTGCCGCTGCGACCGCCGATCGGCCGCAGCGGCCGCGCCGAGACCTCGCGCCAGGCCTACTCGATCGACGCCGTCAACGAGTTCGATCCCTTGTTCGAGGATGTCTACGACTACTGCGACAAGATGCAGCTGAACGTCGACACCCTGATCCACGAGATCGGCGCCGGCCAGATGGAGATCAACTTCTTCCACGGCGAACCGCTGGCGCTGGCCGACGAGGTCTTCCTCTTCAAGCGCATCGTGCGCGAAGCCGCGCTGCGCCACGACATGTACGCCACCTTCATGGCCAAGCCCATCGCCGGCGAGCCCGGCTCGGCCATGCATGTGCACCAGAGCATCCTGGCCGATGGCATGAACCTCTTCAGCCGCGAGGACGGCGAGGCCAGCGACGCTTTCCGCTGGGCCATCGGCGGCCTGCAGCGCTACGTGCCGGCCGCCATGGCGCTGTTCGCGCCCTATGTGAACAGCTACCGCCGGCTGGCGCGCGCCACCGCCGCGCCCATCAACATCGAATGGGGCAGCGACAACCGGACGGTGGGCATCCGCTCGCCGCTGGCGCCGCCGCAGGCGCGGCGCATCGAGAACCGCGTCATCGGCGCCGACGCCAACCCCTACGTGGCGCTGGCCGCCACCCTGGCCTGCATCTACCTGGGGCTGGAGCAGAAGATCGAGCCGACCCCCGAGTGCAGCGGCGACGCCTACCGCCAGCCCTACCAGCTGCCGCGCAGCCTGGCCGACGCGTTGGAGCGCCTGCGCGGCGCCGATGAGCTGGCCGAGGTGCTCGGACGCGACTTCGTGACCGTCTACAGCGAGGTCAAGGAGGTCGAGCACGAGGAGTTCATGAAGGTCATCAGCCCCTGGGAACGCGAACACCTGCTGTTGCACGTATGACGAAACCGCAAGACATCGACTGGACGGCGCGCGCCGCCGCCCTGCGCTGCGACGGCCGCTGGCTGCTCGACGGCCAGCGCCGCACGGCCGAGGCCCATTTCGACAAGCACTCGCCGATCGACGGCCGCCTGCTCGGCGCCGTGGCGCGCGGAGCGGCCGCAGAGGTGCAGGCCGCCGTGCTCAGCGGTCGCGCCGCCTTCGACGATGGCCGCTGGGCGCAGCAGCCCCCCGGCCAGCGCAAGCGGGTGCTGCTGCGCTGGGCCGAGTTGCTGCTGGCCGCTCGCGAGGAACTCGCGCTGCTCGAATGCCTGGACATGGGCAAGCCGGTGCGCAATGCCTGGCAGGTCGACGTGCCCGGTGCCGTCCGCTGCCTGCAGTGGACCGCCGAGGCCATCGACAAGGTGTACGGCGAGCTGGCCCCCACCGGACCCGGCGCGCTGGCGCTGGTGCAGCGCGAGCCGATGGGCGTGGTGGGCGCCATCGTGCCCTGGAACTACCCGCTCTTGATGGCCATGTGGAAGCTCGCACCGGCGCTCGCCTGCGGCAACAGCGTGGTGCTCAAGCCCAGCGAGAAGTCGCCCTTCAGCGCGCTGCGTCTGGCCGAGCTGGCGCATGAGGCCGGCCTGCCGCCGGGCGTGCTCAACGTGGTGCCGGGCTACGGCAGCGAGGCCGGCGAGGCGCTGGCCCTGCACCCCGACGTGGACGCCATCGGCTTCACCGGCTCCACCGCCACCGGGCGCCGCATGCTGCAGTACGCCGGGCAGAGCAACCTCAAGCGCGTCTACAACGAGCTGGGCGGCAAGTCGGCCTTCATCGTGTTCGCCGACTGCGCCGATCCGGTCCGTGCCGCCAAGGCCTGCGCCGGCGCGATGTTCTTCAACAGCGGCCAGAGCTGCAATGCGCCCTCGCGCCTGCTGGTGCAGCAGGGCCTGCCCGATGCCTTCTTCGAGGCGTTGCTGGAGTGCGCGCGCCGCTTCCGCCCGGGCGACCCGCTGCGCTGGGACAGCACGATGGGTCCGCTGGTCGACGCCGGCCAGCAGCAGCGCGTGATGCGCTACATCGAGTCGGGTCGCAGCGAGGGCGCCCGCCTGCTGATCGGGGGCGGCGGCAGCGGCTGCGCGGTCGAGGCCACGGTGTTCGACGCCGTTCAGCCCGGCATGACGATTGCACGCGAGGAGATCTTCGGTCCGGTGCTCAGCGTGCTGCATTTCGCCGACGAGGCGCAGGCCCTGCAGATCGCCAACGACAGCCCCTACGGCCTGCAGGCCGCCGTCTGGACCGAAGGCTTGAGCCGGGCGCACCGCGTGGCGCGCCAGTTGCGCGCCGGCACCGTGCACGTCAACCAGTACGACGACGACGACATGACCGTGCCCTTCGGCGGCTACCGGCAAAGCGGCAACGGGCGCGACAAGAGCCTGCACGCCTTCGACAAGGTGACCGAGCTGAAGACGACCTGGATCCGCATCGATCCGCGCGATGACTGAGCAGCACGACCTCGGCCGTCACCCGCCCTCGTACTACGCCGCCTCCGCTCTGCCACAGCCGGCCCGCCCGGCCTTGGCCGGCAGCGTGCGTGCCGACGTCTGCGTGGTCGGCGCCGGCTACACCGGGCTGAGCGCCGCGCTGCACCTGCAGGACGCCGGCTGCCGCGTGCTGCTGCTGGAGCAGGCGCGGGTCGGCTGGGGGGCTTCGGGGCGCAATGGCGGGCAGATCGTCAACAGCTACTCGCGCGACCTCGACGTCATCGAGGCGCGCCACGGCGCCGCGCAGGCCGCCGCCATGGGCGCCATGGCCTTCGAGGGCGGCCGCATCCTGCGCGAGCTGGTGGCGCGCCACGCCATCGATTGCCAGCTCAAGGACGGCGGCCTTTTCGCCGCCCTCACCCCACGCCAGCTGCGCGGCCTGGAAGCGCACCAGCGGCTCTGGGAGCGTCACGGCCTGCAGGGCCTGCAGATGCTCGACCGCGAGGCCGTGCGCCGCCAGGTGGCCAGCGAGCGCTACCTCGGCGCGCTGCTCGATCCGAGCGGCGGTCATGTGCACCCGCTGCGCCTGGCGCAGGGCGAGGCCCTGGCCTTCGAGCGCGGCGGCGGGCGGATCCACGAGCAATCGCAGGTCACGCGCATCGAGCGCGGCGCGCGCGTGCGCGTGCACACCGCGCAGGGCGTGGTCGAGGCCGACCAGGTGCTGCTGGCCGGCAACGCCTACCTCGGCGACCTGGAGCCGAGGCTGGCCGCGCGCTCCATGCCCTGCGGCACGCAGATGGTCGCCACCGAGCCGCTCGGCGCGCGGGCGCGCGAGCTGCTGCCCGGCGACCTCTGCGTCGAGGACTGCAACTACCTGCTCGACTACTTCCGGCTGAGCGCCGACGCTCGCCTGCTGTTCGGCGGCGGCGTGGTCTACGGCGCACGCGACCCGGCGCGCGTCGAGGCGGTGATCCGACCCAAGCTCGAGCGTGTCTTCCCGCAACTGCGCGGCGTGGGCATCGACTACGGCTGGACCGGCAACTTCCTGCTCACGCTCAGCCGCCTGCCGCAGGTCGGCCGCCTGGCGCCCAACATCCTCTACAGCCAGGGCTGCAGCGGCCACGGCGTGACCTACTCCCACCTGGCCGGGCGCCTGCTGGCCGAATGCGCGCGCGGCCAGGTCGAGCGCTTCGAGGTCTTCGCCCGCCTGCCGCACCTGCCCTTCCCGGGCGGACGGCTGCTGCGCGCGCCCTTCAGCGCGCTCGGGGCGGCCTGGTACGCGCTGCGCGACCGTCTGGGCTGAGGCGGCGCTGGAGCGGGGCCGAACCCCTCAGCGGCGCGACACCGGCCAGGGCGCCTCATCCGGCAGGCCGCGCGCGGCCTGCGCCCAGAGCGCTTCGAGGTCGGCCAGCGCCTGCGGGCGGCCGAACAGCCAGCCCTGCGCGTAGTCACAGCCCACGGCGCGCAGCAGCGCGGCCTGCGCCTCGGTTTCCACGCCCTCGGCCACCACCTCCAGCCCCAGGCGGTGCGCCATCACGACGATGGCCTCGACGATGGCACGGTCGGCCAGGTCGACGGTCATGTCGCGCACAAAGCTGCGGTCGATCTTGATCTCGCGGATCGGAAAACGCTTCAGGTAGGCCATGGCCGAGTAGCCGGTGCCGAAATCGTCGAGCGAGAGCCGAAAGCCGGCCTGCGCCAGTGCGTGGATGCGTGCCACCACCTCGGGCCGGTCGTCGAGCAGCAGGCCCTCGGTGATCTCGATGGTCACCGCCTCGGCCGGCAGGCCCAGGCCCTCGAGCCAGCGCGGCCAGCGCAGCTCGGTCTGCCCGGCCAGGAACTGGCGCGGCGACTTGTTGATGTTGACCGGCAGCAGCCGGCCCAGGCGCTGCGAGAGCTCGAGCATGTCGCGCGTGGCGCGCTCGAAGACCCAGTCGCCCAGCGGGTGGATGAGCCCGGACTGCTCGGCCAGCGGCACGAACTCCTGCGGCGGCACGTGGCCATGCTGGGGGTGCGGCCAGCGCAGCAGGGCCTCGAGCTTGACCACCTGGGCGTTGACCAGACGCACCACCGGCTGGTAGTGCAGCTGCAGTTCGCGGCGCGGCAGGGCCTGGCGCAGGTCCTGGGTCAGCGCCAGGTGGCGTTGCGCCTGTTGCTGCAGGGTGGCGGTGAAGTAGCAGAAGCGGTTGCGGCCCAGCGCCTTGGCCTGGTACATGGCCTGGTCGGCGTGCTTCATCAGGTCGCCCACTTCGCGGCCGTCGTCGGGGAACAGCGTGATGCCGATCGAGGCGCCGACGAAGACCCGCTCGCGCTCCAGTTCGAAGGGCTGGCGCAGCAGGTCGAGCAGCTTCTGCGCCACCGTCTCGGCCTGCTCGGGCTGTTCGAGCGGCGCCAGCAGCACGGTGAACTCGTCGCCACCCAGGCGCGCGCAGGTGTCTCCGGCACGCAGGGCGCTGCGGATGCGTTCGGCGGCCAGCTGCAGCAGGCGGTCGCCGGCGGAGTGCCCCAGCGTGTCGTTGATCTCCTTGAACAGGTCGAGGTCGAGGTAGAGCAGCGCCAGCCGGTGGCCGTTGCGCTCGGCGTGGCGCAACTCCTGCTGCAGGCGGTCGTTGAGCAGGCGACGGTTGGGCAGGCCGGTCAGTGCATCGAAGTGCGCCTGCTGCCAGATCAGCGCCTGCTGCGCCTTCTGCTGCGAGATGTCGGTCAGGCTGCCGATGAAGCCGCTGACGCCGCCCTGCGGCCCGGTCTCGGGCTGGGCCTGCACAAGCACCCACAACCACTCGCCGTCGGCGCGCAGGAAGCGGTACTCGCGGCGGAACGCGCTGCCCTGCGCCACGCTGTGCGCCCAGGCCGCCTGCACGGCCTCGCGCTCGTCGGGGTGCAGGCGCTGCACCCAGGCGTCCCCGAGCGCCTGTTCGGCCGTGATGCCCAGCAGCTGCGTGTACTCGGTGTTCACAAAGCGGTTGCGACCCTGGGCGTCGGTGCGGAAGATGCCGACCGGCACCACCGAACTCAAGGTGCGGTAGGCCGCCTCGCTGGCCCGCAGCGCTTCGGCGGCGGCGCGCGCGGCGCTGACGTCCTGCAGCACGCCCGCCAGCCGCAAGGGCTGCCCCTGGGCGTCGCGCTGCACCACCTCGCCGGCCTCGCGCAGCCAGCGCTCGCGGCCGGCATCGTCCGGCAGGCGGAACTCACATGCCACCCCGGCCTCGCCAGCGGCACGCCGCTCGCGACTGCGCAGCAGCGCCTCGCGGTCCTCGGCGGGGACCCAGCGGGCCAACTCGTCGAGGCTCTGCGGGCGCTGTGCACGGCCGCTGACCTGGGTCCAATGGCGCGCGATCCAGCTCCGACCGGTACCCAGATGCAGCGACCAGGCCACCGCCCCGGCACCGCGCAGCGCCTGTGCGAGCAGGTCCAGACGCGCCGCCCAGTGGGTCTGCAGCAGCAGCATGCCCAGATTGGTCAAGCCCAGCGCGGCGACATAGGCGCAAAGCGTCAGCGCCGGCCCGAGCGCCTGTTCGAAGGACAGACCGCGCAGGGGCGCCACGCCGTGCCCGCCGATCAACAGCGCGATGCCCATCACCAGCCAGCTGCCACGCGTGCCGCCGAAGCGCCAGGCGTAGAGCGCGGTCAGCATCAGCATGCCCAGCAGCCCGGCAGCGCCTTCGCCCCAGGGCCAGAGGCCGAGCCGCAGGTGCTCGAGACCCAGGATGCCGGCCGCCGCCAACCACGCCGCCAGACGCTGGGCGCGACCTTCCTGTGCCGGGCGCTGCAGCAGCAGGCTGCCCATCGCCGGCACGGCAAACAGCAGCACGCCCATCGCGCTGCTCACCGCCCAGGCCGGCAGGCGCTGGTCCCATAGATGCGGCGGCGCCATGTCCATCATCAGCAGCGCCAGACCGTTGAGGCCCGAACGCAGCGCGGTTGCCGCCAGCAGGCCCCACAGCAGCAGGCCCAGCAGCGTCTGCGCGACGCTGCGACGCCGCTGATCCGCCAGCGTGCCCATGCCCCAGACGGCCACCCAGGGGGCCAGGCATCCGAGCGCGGGAATCAGCAGGTATTGCAGGGGGTGCGAGAGCTGCACGCCCAACAGGGAGAGGCCGAACCCAGCGGCGAGATAGGGCCAGTAGCGCCGTCCGTACACCCACAGATAGACGTGCGCCAGGCCGCTGGGCGGCCAGATCCACGCACTGGCCACGGCCGTGATGGCCTGCGTGCGCCCCAATTCGGCCAGCAGCGGCAGCAGGACCAGCAGCGCCAGCCCGGCCCGGTGCGGGTGTTGCAGGGCACGCCCCCATGCGGGGGGCAAGGCTGCGGGCGGGTCGGGTTGCGGATCGGCCACGGCAACCATTGTGAGCAGTTGCCGACCAGCGCCAGGCCGCCGGGGTGACGGTCCCGCAACAAAAAAAGCCCGCCGGAGGCGGGCTGATCAGGGTTCGGCCTGAGGGGTCAGGCGGACCGCGAAGCTCAGGCGAAGTTCTGCTCGGCGAACTCCCAGTTCACCAGGTTGGCGAGGAAGGTCTCGACGAATTTCTGGCGCAGATTGCGGTAGTCGATGTAGTAAGCGTGCTCCCACACGTCGACGGTCAGCAGGGCCTTGTCCGCACCGGTCAGGGGCGTGCCGGCGGCACCGGTGTTGACGATGTCGACCGAGCCGTCGGCCTTCTTCACCAGCCAGGTCCAGCCCGAACCGAAGTTGCCCACCGCGCTCTTGACGAAGGCCTCCTTGAAGGCCGCGTAGCTGCCCCACTTGGCGTTGATGGCCGCGGCCAGCGCGCCGCCGGGCTCACCACCGCCGGCCGGCTTCATGCAGTTCCAGAAGAAGCTGTGATTCCAGATCTGCGCGGCATTGTTGTAGATGCCGCCACTGCTCTTCCTGACGATGTCCTCCAGCGTCATGGCCTCGAACTCGGTGCCCTTTTGCAGATTGTTCAGGTTGACCACATAGGCGTTGTGGTGCTTGCCATGGTGGAACTCCAGGGTCTCGGCGCTGTAGTGCGGCGCCAGGGCGTCCTTGGCGTAGGGCAGCGGGGGCAAAACATGTTCCATGGTGGACTCCGGGTTTGAGTGGCGCGGGATTCTAGGAAGCGCCGGTTTCAGACGGGTGGCAAAGGGTCTTGCTGAACAGCGGCCACATCGAGCAGGGCCGAGCCATCCTGCAGCCGGGCGCGGACCTGCCGGCCGGGTCGCAACTGGGCCACATGGGTGAGCGCCTGACCCTGCCCGTCATCCAACCAGGCGAAGCCACGCGCCAGCACCCGCTCCGGCGCCAGCAGACCCAGCTGGGACTGCAGGCGCGTCAGGCGCTCGCGGTGCTGCCCCAACTGCTCGTGGACCCGCTGCGGCAGGCGCTCGGCCAGCCGCGCCAGGCGCAGGGGTTCGAGCTGCAGACGGTTCTGCAGCGCGTGCTGCAGGCGCTCACGCTGCAGCAGCAGGCGGCGGCGCTCGCGCTCCACCAGTTGCGAGGGGCGCGCCAGCTTGAGCGCGGCGCGGTCCAGGCGCTGACCCATCTGGTCGAGCCGGCGCGCCAGGCGCTCGCGCAGGCGCTGTTGCTGGTGGGCCAGTTGCTGCAGCAGATCCTCGCGGGCCGGTGCGACGAGCTCGGCGGCAGCGGTGGGCGTCGGGGCGCGCAGATCGGCGGCCAGGTCGCACAGCGTCACGTCGCTCTCGTGCCCGACGCCGCACACCAGCGGCAGGCGCGAGCCGGCCACCGCACGCACCAGGGCCGGGTCGTTGAAGGCCCACAGGTCCTCCAGCGAGCCGCCACCGCGCACCAGCAGCAGCGCGTCGAGCTCGTGGCGGGCGTTGGCCAGCGCCAGCGCGGCGCACAGCTGCGCGGGCGCCTCCAGCCCCTGCACCAGGCTGGGCAGCACGATCAACTCCACCTGCGGAGCGCGGCGCGCCAGGGCGGCCGCCACATCGCGCAACGCCGCCGCGCCCAGCGAGGTGATGACGCCGACCCGGCGCGGAAAGTCCGGCAGCGGCCGCTTGCGCTCGGCGTCGAACAGGCCCTCGGCCTGCAGCTGCGCCTTGAGGCGCAGGAACTGCTCGTAGAGCGCGCCCTGGCCGGCGGGCTCCAGGGTTTCGGCAACGAACTGAAGCTCACCGCGCGGCTCGTAGAGCGCGATGCGGCCGCGGCAGCGCACGCGCTGCCCGTCCTGCGGCGCGAAGCGCAGCTGCGCGGCGCTGCGGCGAAACAGCGCGCTGCGCAAGAGTGCGCTCTGGCCGTCGGCATCCTTCAGGCTGAAGTAGCAGTGACCGCTGGCGGCGCGCGTGAAACCGGCGATCTCGCCCTCGACGCTGACGTCGCCGAAACGCCCGGCGAGCTGCGCCGAGAGCTGCTGAAGCAGGGCCGAGACGCTCAGGGTGGCGCTGGAACGCGTGGAGACAAACACGGGGCAGGAAGCGCAGCCGGGCTCGCCATAATCGCGGCCGACTTCGAAGGAGAGACGGATTGCTCGCCATCCTACAAGCCGCTGGATGGCCGATCTGGCCGCTGCTGGCCTGCTCGGTGCTCGCATTGGCGCTGATCATTGAACGCTTCTGGAGCCTGCGTGCCGAACGCGTGGCGCCCAAGGCCTTGCTGGCCGACATCGACCAGTTCGAGGGCAAGGCCCTGCCCGACGCCGAAACGGCCGACAAGCTGGCCGGCCATTCGCTGCTCGGTGAGGTGCTGGCGGCCGGGCTGCGCGCCGTGCAGACCGAACCGCTGATCAACGACGTGCGCCTGCGCCAGGTCTTCGAGGTGGCCGGGCGCGGCGCCGTGCACCGGCTCGAGCGCTACCTGACCCTGCTGGGCACCATCGCCACCGCGGCGCCGCTGATGGGCCTGCTCGGCACGGTGGTCGGCATGATCGAGATCTTCGCCAGCCAGACGCCGGGCAGCGGCTCCGGCGGCGACCCGGCACAGCTGGCGCACGGCATCTCGATCGCGCTCTACAACACCGCCTTCGGGCTGATCGTCGCCATCCCGGCGCTGATCTGCCACCGCCACTTCCGTCGCCTGGTGGACGGCTTCGAGGTGCAGCTGGAGAACACCAGCGAGCGCTTCTACGGCATGTTGACGCGCCACACCCATGCGGCGCTGCGCAGCGCACGCATGCAGGCGGCCACGGCCGCCGCGCATTCGGGCTTCCAGAGCAGCCAGCAGTGATGGACCGATGAAATTCCGCCGCCGTCATCCCGATGAGCCGGAGATCAATCTGATCCCCTTCATCGACGTGCTGCTCGTGGTGCTGATCTTCCTGATGCTGTCCACCACCTACGCGCAGCACACCGTGCTGAAGGTCAACCTGCCGCAGACCGGCGACGCGCCGCCGACCCAGCTGCCGCTGGAGGTGGTGGTGGCCGTCAGCAGCGACGGGCGCTACGCGGTGGGCGGTGCGCCGCTGCCCAATAGCGACGCCGAGACCCTGCGCCGCGCGCTGTCCGAGGCGGCCCGTGGTCGCCAGGAGGTGCAGGTGGTGGTGGCGGCCGATGCGCTGGTGGCGCACCAGCGCGTCATGACCGTGCTGGACGCCGCGCGCGCCGTGGGCCTGACGCGCATCGCTTTCGCCGCCCAGCAGCAGCAAGCCGCTCCATGAGGGCTCGATGAGGCATTGGCAGGGTCGCGGGCTGCTGGCCTGGGCCCTGCGGCCGCTGGCCAGCCTGTACCGGCTGTTGACGGCCTTCGACCGCTGGCGCCACCGCGTGGGACTGGCGCGCATCGAGCGCCTGCCGGTGCCGGTGCTGGTGATCGGCAACTGGATCAGCGGGGGCGCCGGCAAGACGCCCACGCTGCTGGCGGTGCTGGATTTGCTGCAGCGCTGGGGCCTGAAGGTCGGCGTGGTGTCGCGCGGGCATGGTCGCAGCAGCCGGGGCGTGCACGTCGCCTGCAGCGCCAGCAGCGCCAGCGAGCTAGGCGACGAACCGCTGCTGATCGCGCGTCGCACGCGCGTGCCGCTGGCCGTGGGCGAGCGCCGGGCCGACGCGGCGCGCAGGCTGCTGGGCATGCACCCCGAGCTGCAGCTCATCGTCTGCGACGACGGCCTGCAGCACCACGGGCTGGCGCGCGACCTCTCGCTCTGGGTCTTCGACCGCCGCGGCCTGGGCAACGGCTGGCTGCTGCCGGCCGGACCGCTGCGCCAGGATCGCGAACATGCGCCGCTGCCCGGCTCGAGCGCCACGCACCTGGTGCTTTACAGCGACGGCGTGGCCAGCACGGCGCTGCCCGGCTTCAAGGCCGAGCGTGAACTGCGCCGTGCCGTGCCGCTGGCCGACTGGTGGCGCGGCGAGCCGGGTGTCGAGCTGGCCCGGCTGCGCGACCGGGCCTGGTGGGCCTGCGCCGGGCTGGCGCAGCCGCAGGCCTTCTTTGCGGCGCTGCAGGCGCAGGGCCTCAATCTCGCGCGCACGCTGCCGCTGGCCGACCACGCGCCTTTCGCCACCCTGCCCTGGCCGGACGGCACGGCGGTGCTGGTGACCGAGAAGGACGCCGTCAAGCTCGACCCGCAACGGGCCGGCTGCGCAGCGGTGTGGGTCGTCCCCCTAGACTTGCGGCCCGAACCTGCCTTTGCCGACGCGCTGCGCGAGCCGTTGCGGCGGCTGATCCCGACATGGACCCCCGACTGATCGAACTGCTGGTCTGCCCACTGTGCAAGGGCCCGCTCAAGCTGGAACGCGGCGAGGCGCACAGCGAACTCGTGTGCCCGGCCGACCGCCTGGCGTTTCCGGTGCGCGACGGCATCCCGGTGATGCTGGAGAGCGAGGCCCGCGCGCTCGACGAGCAAGAGGGATGAGCTTTCACGTCATCGTGCCGGCACGTCTGGCATCGAGCCGGCTGCCCGAGAAGCCGCTGGCCGACATTGGCGGACTGCCCATGGTGGTGCGCGTCGCCCAGGCGGCGCAGCGCAGCGGGGCCGAGCAGGTCGTGGTGGCCTGCGACCACCCGCGCATCCAGGCCGCCTGCGCGCAGCACGGCGTACCGGCCCTGCTGACGCGCGCCGACCACCCGAGCGGCAGCGACCGCCTGGCCGAGGCGGTCGGCCTGCTCGGCCTGGCCGACGATGCGCTGGTGGTGAACGTGCAAGGCGACGAACCGCTGATCGACCCCGCCATGGTGCGCGACTGCGCCCAACTGCTGGCCGCGCGACCCGACTGCGCGATGGCCACCGTGGCGCATGCCATCGACGACCTTGCCGAATTCCGCAACCCCAATGTGGTGAAGCTGGTCTGTGATCGCCAGCAGCGCGCGCTCTACTTCAGCCGCGCCTGCATCCCCTGGTGGCGCGACGGCCCCGAGCCCGCCGCCATCGGCCCGGAGGCCATGGTGCTGCGCCACGTCGGCCTGTATGCCTACCGCGCCGGTTTCCTGCGCCGCTTTCCGGCTCTGGAGCCCAGCCCGCTGGAGCGCGCCGAAAGCCTGGAGCAGCTGCGCGTGCTCTGGCACGGCGAGCGCATCGCCGTGCACATCAGCCCGCAACGGCCCGGACCGGGGGTGGATACCCCCGAGGATCTCGTCAGGGTGCGGCAAGCCTTCGCCTGATATCCTGCCGCGCCCCGCTCGACCCCCCTCAGCTCAAGAGCCCTTCATGCGACTCATTCTTCTGGGCGCCCCCGGCGCCGGCAAAGGCACGCAGGCCGCGTTCATCTGCAAGCAGTACGGCATTCCGCAGATTTCCACCGGCGACATGCTGCGCGCCGCCGTCAAGGCCGGAACGCCGCTCGGCCTGGCCGCCAAGCAGGTGATGGACAGCGGCGGCCTGGTCAGCGACGACATCATCATCGGCCTGGTCAAGGAACGCATCACCCAGAGCGACTGTGCCAACGGCTTCCTGTTCGACGGCTTCCCGCGCACCCTGCCGCAGGCCGACGCCATGAAGGCCGCCGGCGTCAAGCTCGACGTGGTGCTGGAGATCGACGTGCCCTTCGACGCCATCATCGAGCGCATGAGCGGGCGGCGCAGCCACCCGGCCTCGGGGCGAACCTATCACGTCAGGTTCAACCCGCCCAAGGTGGCGGGCAAGGACGACGTGACGGGCGAGGAACTCGTGCAGCGCGACGACGACAAGGAGGAGACGGTCAAGAAGCGCCTCGAGGTCTACGCCGCACAGACGCGCCCGCTGGTCGACTACTACGCGGCCTGGGCCGCCAGCGGTGACGCACAGGCGCCGCGCTATGCCCGCATCGAGGGCCTGGGTTCGGTGGAGGACATCACCGCGCGCGCGCAGGCGGCCCTGCAAGGCTGACAGTTCGCTGCCGATTCCCTAAGCTGGGCCGCCACAAGCGGCCCAGTTTTCATTTGTCCCACAAGGAGATCACGTCATGGAAATCAACAACGGCAAGGTGTTCATCGTCACCGGGGCGGCGTCCGGCCTGGGCGAAGGCACGGCGCGCATGCTGGCCGCGGCCGGCGCCAAGGTGCTGCTGGCCGATCTGCAGGTCGAACGCGGCGAGGCCGTGGCGCAGGAGATCGGCGGCCGCTTCGTCAAGTGCGATGTCACTTCCGAGACCGACGCCGAGACCGTGGTGGCCGCAGCCACCGCGATGGGCCGCCTGTCGGGTCTGGTGAACTGCGCCGGCATCGCGGTCGGCCAGCGCACCGTGGGCAAGGAGGCGCCGCACGCGCTGGCGCTGTTCGCCAAGGTCATCAACATCAACCTGGTCGGCAGCTTCAACATGATCCGCCTGGCCGCGCAGGCCATGAGCCGCAACGAGCCGGAAGCCACCGGCGAGCGCGGTGTGCTGATCAACACCGCCTCGGTGGCCGCCTTTGACGGGCAGATCGGCCAGGCCGCCTACGCGGCGAGCAAGGGCGGCATCGTCGGCATGACGCTGCCGATCGCGCGCGATCTGGCCAAAAGCGGCATCCGCTGTGTGACCGTGGCGCCGGGCATCTTCGGCACGCCGATGCTGTTCGGCATGCCCCAGGAGGTGCAGGATGCACTGGCCGCCGGGGTGCCCTTCCCCTCGCGGCTCGGAACGCCCGCCGACTACGCCAAGCTGGTGCGTCAGATCGTCGAGAACGAGATGCTCAACGGCGAGGTGATCCGCCTGGACGGCGCCATCCGCCTGGCGCCGAAGTAAGCAGAGAGCCCAAAAAAAGGGCCGCCCCGTCGCCGGGGCGGCCCTTCCTTCTTGCCTCTGCCGCGCTCAGCGCTTGGCGGAGCGCGCGTAATTGGCCCACAGCTTGGCGACGTCGGCCACGCCGTCGTCGCCCTTGACGGAGCGCCAGGCGGCGACAGCCTTGCCCGTGTCACCGGCCAGGAAGAAGGCCTGCCCCAATGCCAGATGGGCGTCGCCCTCGCGCTTGAGCTGCCCGACCTGGATGCCTTCCTGGATCATCGCCACCCCGGCCTTGGCATTGCCGGCGAAGGCCAGCTGCTGCCCCAGCATGACCAGCCCGTCGCCTTGCTTGGACTCGCGCGCCGCCTTCTCGGCAGCGGCATAGCCGGCCTTGGACTCGGCCAGCTTCTTGTCCAGGAAGACCTTCAGGCGCTGGTGCCGTTCGGCCTTGGCGCCCTGCCCCAGCACGCCGGCCTTGAAGCCGGCCTCGATGACCTTGCGACCCTCTTCGGCGAAACCGGCCTGACCGGCCAGCGACGCGAGTTCCTCGTAGTCCTCGTCGTTGCGCATGTTGTCGCTGAGCAGGCGCAGGCGGTAGAGATCGAGTTGGAAGCGCGGCGCGAAGCCCTTGCGCGTGGCGGTGGAGGCAATGGCGTTGGCCCACATCTCCTTGCTGGGGTAGTACTGCAGCAGCTTCTCGTTGGCGAAGGCCAGCGCGTTGGCGTCCTTGGCGCGATTGGCCGCGTTCCACAGCAGGTTGATCTTGTCGCGACTGGGCGTCTGGCCGGCCTTTTCGGCGGCCTGGATCTCGGCCAGGGTGTTCTTGACGATCGGGCCGACGTCGCCGGAGTTGTACTGCGCCGCGGTCTGGACCTGGCGCATCGCCGGGTCGTTGCCGCCCTCGGCGAAGTACCGGGTGGCCCAGTTCAGCGCTTCCTTGTGGCGGTTGACGCGCGAGTAGGTCCCGGCCACCGCCGCCATGTACTGCAGGTTCTCGGCACCTGCGAGGCGCCCGGCGCCCTTGAGCGCGTCGTAGGCGCGTGCCATGGTATCGGGGTCGGTCGATTGCTGGGCCGCGGCAAAGCGCAGCTTCTCCATCAGCGCGGTCTCGGCGGCACTGCGACCGCTGATGGCCTCCACGTCACGGATCTTGCCCAAGGCCTCCTTGGCCTTGCCGGCCTTGAGCAGGCTGGTCACGGCATTGAGCGCCTTGCCCACTTCCGGGCTGACCTTCTCCTGGGCCTGCGCGGCGGACAGCCAACCCAGGCTCCCATCAGGCGTCGGTCCGAGGGTCAGGGCCAGTGCGCCACACAGCGCCACGGCCAGGGTGTTGAGCTTCATCGTCGTCGTCCTCGTTCTGAAAGAAGAAACGCCGCCCAGGCTTTCGGCACAGGCGGCGCAAGTCTTGGATGTCGGTGGCTGGCGGTCAGTTCATGAACTGCTCGTTGCCCACCATGCCGAGCTTTTTCATGCCGTAGCGCTGGGCCGTGGCCATGACGTGCGCGACATGGCCGTACTCGACCAGCTTGTGCGGCTTGATGTGCATCTCGGGTTGCTCGGCGACATTGCCGGCCGCCGAGGCCTCGAGCATCTTGGCGTCCAGTTCGGACTTCTGAATCACACCCTCGTTCCAGTACAGCGTGCCGTCAAAGTCGATCAGCAGGGTGACGATCTTCGGGTCCGTGGGCGGGACCTGGTTCGGATTCGGCACCGGCATATCGAGGTTCACGGCGTGCAACTGGATCGGAATGGTCATGATGAACAAGACCAGCAGCACCAGCATCACGTCGATCAGCGGCGTGGTGTTGACGTCCATGATGACGTCGTCTTCCGCGCCGTCCCCACCTACGTTCATAGCCATTTAAAAAATCTCCTCAGCGGCCGCATCAGCCGCCGTTCGCCGGCGGCTCGGTCACGAAGCTCAGCTTCACGATGCCGATCTGCTGCGCGGCAAAGATGACGCGTCCGACCGACTCGTACCGCGTTCCCTCGTCACCGCGAATATGGATCTCGGGTTGCGGGTCCATCTTGACGATGTCCCGCATCCGGTCCTTCAGCGCGTCGATGTTGGGGACGTTGGCCGTGTTCCAGTAAATGTCACCGTCCTTGGTCACCGCCAGCTCGATGTTCTCGGGCTTGGTGACGCGGATGATGTTGGTTTCCTTGGGCAGCGACAGGTTGACCGACTGCGTGACCACCGGGATGGTGATCATGAAGATGATCAGCAGCACCAACATCACGTCCACGAGGGGCGTGGTGTTGATGGTCGAGTTCATCGACTCGTCGCCGTCGTCGGGACTTCCGACGTTCATGGCCATATCAGGACTCCTGCGAAGGGTCTGCGGCCGCTCAGCGCTTGACCAGGCGGCTGCCCATCAGCACGCCGTGCAGATCGCCGGCGAAGGCCTTGACCTGGGCCATCACCGCCTTGTTGCGGTTCAGCAGCCAGTTGTAGCCCAGCACGGCCGGGACGGCGACCGCCAGACCGATGGCGGTCATGATCAGCGCGGCGCCCACCGGGCCGGCGACCTTGTCGATCGAGGCCTGGCCGGCCACGCCGATGGCGGTCAGCGCGTTCAAGATGCCCCACACGGTACCGAACAGGCCGATGAAGGGGCTGGTCGAGCCGGTGGTGGCCAGGAAGCCCATGCCCGAGCTGATCTTGGCGTTGACTTCGCTGACGGCGCGGTCGACCTTCATGCTGACCCAGTTGTTGCGGTCGATGTTTTCGGTCAGCGTGCCTTCGTGATGATCACCGGCCTCGACTGCCGTCTGGGCGATGTAACGCACCGCCGAGCCCTCCGGCAGCGCCTTCACGCCATCGGCCAGACTGGCCTTCTTGAAGAAGACCTCGCGAGCCTCACGGACTTCCTTGCCAATCTTGTGCTGGTCCCACAGCTTGGTGAAGGTGATGAACCACGAGCCGGCCGACATGAACAGCAGGATGCCCAGCACGATCTGGTCAACGGCGTGGCCGTTCTTGATCAGGTTCATCAGGCCGTAGGGGTTCTCCTTGGTCTCGGTACCGACGGCAGCGGCGGGCGCGGCCGGAGCGGCTTCCTGAGCCGCCACCGGCGGCGCCGATGCGGCATCCTGGGCCAGGGCCGGAACGGCGCCCAGCGAGGCCAGCGCAATCAGGCCGGCAGCGAACAAGGTCAGAACACGAGAAAACATCGATCAACTCCTCTAAGGGTCGAGCCTTCAGGCTCTAGAAAGCAAGGGGTGGTGGAAAGCCAGCGCGATGCGCTCACTCGCCCGGTTTGACGAGGAAGGGCTGGGTGACCTCGCCCTCGTAGGAACCACATTCGTACTGGCGCACCGCTGCGTCCAGCGCCTGGATGATGGCGCGTTGGGCGCGACGATCCGGAACACCACGGATGACCTTGACTTGGGCGGCCGCGACCCGGCCGTTCTTCAGGGTCAGCGTGTACTCGAACTCGCCCGGCGAATCGAAATCGACCGAGATCTCGGGCAGGGGCATCTTGGTACAGACGACCTTGGCCTGGATCGGGCCGGCCGGGCGCGGCGGCGGCGGCGCCACCACCGGAGCGGGCGGCGGCGCAGGCTTGAACTCCTGCGGCGGCGCAGCCTGTTGGCTCTGGATGGTGATCGGCGGCGGCGGCGCGGCCGTCTGGATCGCCACTTCGGGAATCGGCACGAACGGCGGCGGCGGCGCCTTCAGATCGGGCGGCGGCGGCGGCGGGGTGTCGGGAGGCGGCGGCGGCTTGACCTCCTCAATCACCTTGGTTTCGATCGGTTCGGCAATCTTCTTGACGATCTTTGTAGCCAGACCCGACACGATGGCCCAAATCATCAGGAAGTGGATACCCACCACCAAGATGAAGGCCGTCGTGCGCGAACCTGCTTTGCCATCCTGCGCAAAATCCATGCGCTCTCCTTCGTCCTCTAGCTGCAGCAATGCTGGGCGACCGTATCACGGCAACCCGGCGTAACCTCTACGGGCCGACCCAGGGTGATCCCGGACGCCCCACCGACGCGGCCACTGCTGGCTCGCGTTGAATGCCGTCCAACGGGCGACAAAGCCGACTATCTTAGGGGCAACACTTAGAAACACCCGTCAGGGAAACCCTTAGCCAGCGGTGATTGGGCTGCTCTGAATGGCAACCAGCAGGTCCAGCAGGCGCCGCTCTTCCTGGCTCAGGTCAGGGTGCCAGACGTTTCGGTTCAACGCCCCCCGGAAGCCGCAGCGTGGCGGCGCGATCAGCGGAAAACGGATCTGCAGCCGCGCGCTGTTCACGGCCGAAGCCGCGCCTCAGGCGTGACCCCAGGCCAGCAGCACGTCCCGCCCCTCCACGGCCAACTCGGCCGGGGCCCCGACCGGCAGGCAGACCTTGGTCACCCCATGCCCATGCGGCAGGCCACGCAGGATCGGCACCTCGCAGCGCTGGCGCAGCGCCGCCAGTGCGTCCTTCAGGTCGTAGCCGCGATCGTGCGGCGTGCGCCGGTAGGCGCTGAACTCGCCGATCAGCACCGCCTTCTGCGCGCTCAGCACGCCAGCCTGGTGCAATTGCAGCAGCATGCGCTCAATGCGGTAGGGGTGCTCGCCGACGTCCTCCAGGAACAGGATGCCGCCACGCACCTTGGGGAAATGCGGCGTGCCCAGCAGCGACAGCAGCACCGTGAGGTTGCCACCCCAGAGGCGCCCGCTGACATGCAGTCCATGGTGCGGCTGCGTGCCGCGCGCAGCGCCCTGCTCGCGAAAACCGATGGCCTCGAGTTCACCGTGCACGGCCTCCAGGAAGCAGCCCTCGGTCACCTCGTCCACCTCGGCCGCGCCGAAGTCGGCGCAGGCCAGCGGGCCCGCCCAAGTGGGCCCGGCGCCCTTGGCGTGCGCCATCAGGCCGAGTTGCAGCGCGGTCAGGTCGCTTTGACCGACCCAGCGCGTGCCGCGCTGCACCGAGGCCGCGATACGCGCCCAGTCGATGCCGTCGAGCAGGCGCGTCAGCCCGTAGCCGCCTCGCGCCGCCAGCGCCACCTGGCAGCCGCTGTCGGCCACCCGGTGCAGGGCGGCCAGGCGCTGCTCGTCGCTGCCGGCGAAGCGCTGGCTGCGCAGGCGCACCGCCTCGTCCAGTTGCACCGCGAAACCCAATTGGGTCAGGCGCTTCTCAGCACGGCGCAGCGCCGGCAGGTCGTTCACGGCGCCCGAGGGGCTATATATCGTCAGGCTGGACATGGGGCAACTCCAAAGCCTCGCCCACCGGCAACCGGGAATCGGCCCGGCGCAGGGCGCGGCGTTCGCGCGCCTGGGCGCGCCGTTCGGCGAAGAATTCCCGCAGCATCAGGCCGGCACTGTCGGCCAGCAAGCCGCCTTCGACGCGGGTGTGGTGGTTGAGCAGCGGCTGCTCGAACAGGTTGACGACCGAGCCCGCAGCGCCGGTCTTGGGGTCCGGAGCGGCGTAAACGATGCGCGAAAAGCGCGCGTGCATCAGCGCCATGGCGCACATGGCGCAGGGCTCCAGCGTCACGAAGAGCTCGCACTCGGGCAGCCGGTAGTTGGCCGCCAGCGTGGCGGCGTGGCGCAACGCCACCACCTCGGCGTGGGCGGTCGGGTCGTGCGTGGTGATCGGACGGTTGTAGCCGGTGGCGATGAGCTGGCCGCGGCGCACGATGACGGCGCCGACCGGCACCTCGCCGGCCAGCCAGGCGTTGTGCGCCTGATCGAGCGCCAGGCGCATCCAGGCCTCGTCGCGTGCGCGTTCGCTCAAGGCTGGGCCTCGGACGCACGCTCCGCGCCTTGCTGCAGCGCGTCCTGCACCTGACGGCCGATCGCCTGGGGTGGCGGCGGCGGCGCACCCACGGTGTCGGCCGCACCGGCCGCCGATGCCGCAGAGGGCGCCTGCATTGGCGGCTGCAGCGCCTGCGCCTGCTTCTTGGCGGAGAACAGCACGGCCAGCAGCACCACCAGCAGCGCCACGAAACTCAGCATCAAGCGCATCGCAACCCCCGTATCGACTCGTCCCCGCTTCGCCGCCCGTCTCGTGGAAGGCCGGCGGTCCGCATCATTCCCACTCGATGGTGGCCGGCGGCTTGCTGCTCACGTCGTAGGTGACGCGGTTGATGCCGCGCACCTCGTTGATGATGCGGCCGCTGACCTTCTTCAGCAGACCGTAGGGCAGTTCGGCCCAATCGGCGGTCATGAAGTCGCTGGTCTGCACGGCGCGCAGCGCCACCACGTAGTCGTAGGTGCGGCCGTCGCCCATCACGCCCACGCTCTTGACCGGAAGGAAGACCGCGAAGGCCTGGCTGGTCAGCTCGTACCAGTTCCTGCCACTGGCCTTGTCCTGCCAGGCACGCAGCTCGTCGATGAAGATGGCGTCGGCACGGCGCAGCAGCTCGGCGTATTCGCGCTTCACCTCGCCGAGGATGCGCACGCCCAGGCCCGGACCCGGGAAGGGATGGCGGTAGACCATGTCGTGCGGCAGGCCCAAGGCCACGCCCAGCTCGCGCACCTCGTCCTTGAAGAGCTCGCGCAGCGGTTCGAGCAACTTCAGCCCGAGGGTCTCGGGCAGGCCGCCCACGTTGTGATGGCTCTTGATGGTGGTGGCCTTCTTGGTCTTGGTGCCACCGCTTTCCACCACGTCGGGGTAGATGGTGCCCTGCGCCAGCCAGCGCGCCTTGCCCAGCTTGGCCGCCTCGGCCTGGAACACCTCGACGAACTCGGCGCCGATGATCTTGCGCTTGCGCTCGGGGTCGGTGACGCCGGCGAGCTTGCCCAGGAACTGCGCGCTGGCGTCGATGCGGATCACCTTGGCGTGCAGCTTGCCGGCGAACATCTCCATCACCAGATCGCCCTCGTTGAGGCGCAGCAGGCCGTGGTCGACGAACACGCAGGTCAGCTGCTCGCCGATGGCGCGGTGGATGAGGGCCGCCGCCACGCTCGAATCCACCCCGCCCGACAGGCCGAGGATGACCTCTTCGTCGCCCACCTGGGCCCGGATGCGCGCCACCGCCTCGTCGATGTAGGAGCCCATCTGCCAGTCGCCCGCGCAGCCGGCGATGTCGCGCACGAAGCGGCGCAGCATGGCACTGCCCTGCACGGTGTGCGTCACCTCGGGGTGGAACTGCACGGCGTAGAAGCGGCGCTGTTCGTCGGCCATGCCGGCGATCGGGCAGCTCGGCGTCGCCGCCATCAGCTTGAAGCCGGCCGGCAACTGGGTGACCTTGTCGCCGTGGCTCATCCACACCTTGAGCATGGCGTGGCCGTCGTGGAAGAAGTCCTGCAGGCCCGACAGCAGCTGCGTATGCCCCAGCGCGCGCACCTCGGCGTAGCCGAATTCGCGCTGGTCGCTCCAGCCCACCTGCCCTCCGAGCTGCACCGCCATGGTCTGCATGCCGTAGCAGATGCCCAGCACCGGCACGCCCTGGCGCCAGACCTGATCGGGCGCGCGCAGCTCGTGATCCTCGTAGGTGCTGGCGTGGCTGCCGCTGAGGATGATGGCCTTCGGATTGAAGGCCTTGATGAACGCGTCGCCGACGTCGTTGGGGTGAATCTCGCAGTACACCTGCGCCTCGCGCACGCGGCGCGCAATGAGCTGGGTGACCTGGGAGCCGAAGTCGAGGATCAGGACCTTGTCATGCATGGGCTTGCTCCGGAATCAGCGGATGGGTGCGCTGCCATTGCAGCGCCATGAGTAGGGCCAGGACCTGCAGCGCCGCGCACAGCAGGAAGGGCGTGCCGATGCGCCAGTCGCCCTGCGGCAGGCCGGCCACCTGGATCAGCAGGGTCGGGCCGATGATGGGCCCGAGCACCGCCATCAGGCTGTTGAGCGACGACACCGCACCCATGGTCGCGCCCTGGCGCGTGGCGTCGACGGCGTTGGACACGATGCTCTGGATCGACGCCTGGGCGGCGTAGCCGAACACGTTCAGCACGATCAGCGCCACCAGCATCCAGCCCTGCGGCACCAGGGCCCAGCCGAGATAGGTCAGGCTGCTGGAGGCCAGTGCCCAGACCACCAGCTTCTGCGTCGGAAAGCGTTTGAGCATCCTGGGCAGCAGGAAGCCCTGCACCAGCGCCGACATGAAGCCGACGGCGAACAGCGACAGGCCGTTGTCGCGCGGGCCCCAACCGAACTTGAAACTGGTGAACAGCACCCAGCTCGAGTGCACGATGAACTGTGCCAGCGAGGACAAGGCGATCACCCAGACCAAGGGACCGACCGACTTCAGTTGCGCCAGACCCGACAGCGCCGACACCGGATTGGCACGCCGCCAGTCGAAGCTGCGCCGCCGCGCCAGAGGCAAGGACTCGGGCAACACGAAGTAGCCATAGGCCAGATTCAGCAGCGCCAGGCAGCCCGCCACCCAGAAGGGCAGTCGGATGTCGATCTCGCCCAGCAAGCCACCGGTGGCGGGACCCAGAATGAAACCGATGCCGAACGCGGCACCCAGCAGACCGAAGCGCTTGGCGCGATCCTGGGGTGGCGTGATATCGGCCACATAGGCGTTGGCCACCGAGACATTGGCCTGCATGGCGCCGCTGAACAGGCGCACGACCACCAGCATCCACAGGGCCGTGGCCGCGGCCGTCACGAAGAAGCTCAGCGCCAGGCCCATGAAGCCCAGCAGCAGCACCGGCCGGCGGCCGTACTGGTCGGACAGCGCCCCCAGCACCGAGGAGCCGAAGAAATTGGCGATACCGAACGAGGCGGCCACCCACAGAAAGGCCTGCGCGTGCTCGGCCTGGGTGCTGGAGAAGCTGCCGGCAATCAGCGGCAGCACCGGGATGATCAGCCCGATGCTGACCATGTCGATCAGCACCGTGGCGAAGATGAAGGCCATCGAGGCCTGACGCGGGTTCATCAAAGAAGGAAGCGGGGCCGAAGCCCCGCCTGAGTTGGAGCCGATCACTCGGCCCGGTAGTTCGGCGCTTCCTTGGTGATCTGCACGTCGTGCACATGGCTCTCGCGCATGCCCGCCGAGGTGATTTCCACGAATTCAGCCTGGTTCTGCATGTCGGCGATGCTGGCACAGCCGCAGTAGTGCATCGAGGCGCGCAGCCCGCCGGCCATCTGGAACAGCACCTGCACCACCGAGCCCTTGTAGGGCACCTGGCCCTCGATGCCCTCGGGCACCAGCTTGCTGGTGTTGGGGTTGTTGCCGCCCTCCTGGAAGTAGCGGTCGGCGCTGCCCTTGGCCATGGCGCCCAGCGAACCCATGCCGCGGTAGCTCTTGTAGGAGCGGCCTTGGTAGAGGATCAGGTCGCCCGGTGCCTCCTCGGTGCCGGCGAAGGCGCCGCCCATCATCACGGTGTCGGCGCCGGCGGCGATGGCCTTGGCCAGGTCGCCCGAGAAGCGCACGCCGCCGTCGGCGATCATCGGCACGCCGGTGCCGCGCAGCGCCGCCGAGACGTTGGCGATGGCGGTGATCTGCGGCACGCCCACGCCGGCGACGATGCGCGTGGTGCAGATCGAGCCCGGACCGATGCCCACCTTGACGCCGTCGGCGCCCGCCTTGACCAGATCGAGCGCCGCGGCGGCCGTGGCGATGTTGCCGCCGATCACGTCGACCTGCGGGTAGTGCGCCTTCACCCAGCGCACCTTGTCGAGCACGCCGGCCGAGTGGCCGTGCGCGGTGTCGACCACCAGCACGTCGACGCCGGCCTTCACCAGGCGCTCGACGCGCTCCTCGGTGTCGTCGCCGAAGCCGACCGCCGCCCCCACGCGCAGCTTGCCGTGGTCGTCGCGCGCGGCGTTCGGGAAGCTGGTCTGCTTGGTGATGTCCTTCACCGTCACCAGGCCGCGCAGTTCGAAGTCGTCGTTGACGACCACCACGCGCTCCAGCCGGTGTTTTTGCAGCAGCGCCTTGGCCTCGGCCAGCGAGGCGCCCTCCTTCACGGTGACCAGGCGCTCGGCCGGGGTCATGATCTCGGCCACCGCAATGTCCATGCGCGTCTCGAAGCGCAGGTCTCGGCTGGTGACGATGCCCACCACGCGCTTGCCCTGCAGCACCGGGAAGCCGCTGAAGCCATGCTGCTGGGTCAGCGCCAGCGCCTCGTGCACCTTCAGTTCAGGGCCGATGGTGATGGGGTCGCGCAGCACACCGCTCTCGTAGCGCTTGACACGCGCCACCTCGGCGGCCTGGGCGGCCGCCGGCAGGTTCTTGTGCACGATGCCGATGCCGCCCTCCTGGGCGATGGCGATGGCCAGCCGCGCCTCCGTCACCGTGTCCATGGCCGCCGAGACCAGGGGCAGGTTGATGCGGATGCGTCGCGTGAACTGCGTGGAAAGGTCGGTGTCGCGGGGCAACACCGTCGAAAAGGCGGGGACCAGCAACACATCGTCGAAGGTCAGCGCTTTGCCGAGTAGGCGCATGGGAAAAGGCTCCAGTCGCAAAGGGCGATTATCGCAGCGCCCCTCGGCTTCGGCCCCTCCTACACTGCGGGCAACCGCATCTGCACCATTCGCACCATGGCCCGCACGCTCTGTCTCTTGTTGCTCATCCTGCCGCTGCTTGCTCTGGCGCAGACGCAATGGAAGTGGCGCGACGCGCAGGGCCGCGTCCAGTACAGCGACCGCCCGCCGCCGGCCGGCACGGCCGACAAGGACATCCTGGCGCGACCGCCGGGCGCCCAGCAGTCCCGCGTCATCCAGGTGCTGCCGGTCGGTCAGGCGCCCAGCGCGCCGGCGCAGCCGGCCGCGCCGGCCGCCTCCACCGCCGTCGAGCGCCTGCAGGCGCAGGAACGCGACAAGCAGACGCGCGAGAGCGAGGCAAAGCTGAAGGCCGAGGAAGCGCGCAACAAGCAGATCCGCGCCGACAACTGCAAGTCGGCGCGTGAGCAGATGGCCTCGCTGCGCTCGGGCATGCGGGTGGCACGCATCAACGACAAAGGCGAGCGCGAGGTGCTCGACGACGCGCAGCGCAACGCTCAGATCCAGCGCACGCAGGAAGCGATCAACAGCAACTGCAATTAAGGCCGGTGCCGCGTCTTGCGCGGCCGCGCCATCGCCGCCTGGTGCGCCTGCCGGCGCCGGCGCGTCTCCATCGGGTCGGCGCGCAAGGGGCGCAGCAGCTCCACCCGGTCGCCTTCGCGCAAGGGCTCCAGCAGGCTGGTCTTGCGACCCCAGACGGCCAGCGCCCAGCCCTCGGGCAGGCTGCCATGGCCGGACGCCCGCAAGGCATCGGCCACGCAGGCCCCCTTGCTCAGTTGCAGCCCCATGCGCAGCAGCGGCGCCCCCGGTGCCGGGCTGCACACCCACTCGATCCGCAAGCCGTCCTGCAGCGCCTCAGCGCGGTCCATAGACCTGCTCGGCCCGCGCCACGAAGCGATCGACGAAGGTCTGCGCCACCTTGCCGAACACGGGGCTGAGCACCGTCTCCAGCGCGGCCGACGAAAAGGCGTAGCGCAGTTCGAACAGCACCTTGCAGGCGTTCACCGCGCCGGGCGCCGCGCCCGGTCGGGTCAGGGGCTTGAACTGCCAGTCGCCCTCCAGGTGCGAGAAGGGGCCGTCGACCAGCGCCACCCGCACCGCCTCGTTGGCCCGGTGCGAATTGCGCGTCGTGAAGTGCGTCTGCACGCCGCCGAAGGCCAGGTGCAGGCGCGCGGTCAGGCCGTCCTCATGGCGCTCCAGCACCTGGGCACCGTCACACCAGGGCAGGAACTGCGGATAGGACGGCACATCGGTCACCAGCTCGTACATCTCGCGCGGGCTGTACCAAAGCAGAACGGACTTCTTCACGGGGTTCATAGAATCGGCGCCATTCTAGAAACGCCCCCACCCCCGGGGGCGTTCGCGTCTTGGAACCCATGTCCGCACCCATCGTCGAGAACCGCCGTGCCCGCTTCGAATACCACATCGAGGAGGAGTACGAGGCCGGCATGGTGCTGGAAGGCTGGGAGGTCAAGGCGATCCGCTCCGGCCAGGTGCAGCTCACCGGCAGCTATGTGGTGGTGCGCGACGGCGAGCTGTTCCTGATCGGCTGCCAGATCAACCCGCTGCGCACCGCCTCCACCCATGTGCGCCCCGAGGCGCAGCGCAGCAAGAAGCTGCTGCTGGCCAAGCAGGAGATCCGCCGCCTGATCGGCAAGACCGAGCAGAAGGGCTACACCCTGGTGCCCCTGAACCTGCACTACAAGACCGGCCGCGTGAAGTGCCAGTTTGCGCTGGGCAAGGGCAAGGCACTGCACGACAAGCGCGAGGACGTGAAGAAGCGCGAGTGGGAAAAGGAAAAGGGCCGCCTGATGCGGCACAAGATCTCCAGCCCGAAGGACTAGGGACGGATCACCGATACGGTGACACGAAGCCCGGACCTTGGACGTCGACGGGCCCCGTGCAAACCCTAAAGTGCGCGGCGATGCACGCACCGTCCACGCCCCCCCACCGCCACACGCTGCGCGTCGACGTCGCCGTCGTGCTGCTGTTCTGGGGCCTCGTGCTGGTGGCGCTGGCGCTCAGCCGCTCGCTGGATCTGCAACGCGCCGGCAAGGCGGAGGGCTTCCTCAGCTCGCTGGCGGTGATGGCGCCGATGATGCTGCCGCAGATCGGCTTCAGCCTGCTGGTCGCCGTGCTCTTGCACCGCCATGCGCATTGGCTGCTGCGGCCGGCCCGCCTGATGCTGGCGTCGCTGGCCAGCATCCCCGTCTATCTGCTTGTCGCCACGCCGCTGGTGGTGGGCCTGGGGCTGCTGTCGCGCGGCAAGCCGCTCGCCGGCTTCGCCGAGGAGTTCGCGAGCTGGAGTGCGGTGAACGTGTGGATCGATGCGATGACGGCGAGTGCCGGGCTGGCCCTGCAGATCGGGATCGCCTTCTGGCGTCATGCGCAGGCGCAGCGCGAGGCAACTCTGCAGGCCCAGGCCGACAACCTGGGGCTGCGCCTGAGTCTGTTGCAGGGGCAGCTGGAGCCGCATTTCCTGTTCAACACCTTGAACGGCATCGCCGCCCTGGTGCGGGGCGCCGAGCGTAGCGTGGCCCTGCAGGCCCTCAACCGCCTGTCCGAACTGTTGCGCTATTCGCTGCGCGCCAGCCAGCAGCGCTTCGTCAGCGTCGATGACGAGCTGCGCTTCATCGCCGACTACGTGGCGCTGCAGCGCTTGCGCTTCGGCGAGGCACTGGTCTGGGAGCAGCAGATCGAGCCGGCCGACTGGGCCCGCTGGGCCTGCCCGCCGCTGTTGCTGCAGCCCCTGGTGGAGAACGCGATCCGTCATGGGCTCGAGGCCGGACTGCCCGGGCCGCTGCAGTTCAGGGTGCGCCGCGAGGCACAAAGCCTGTGCGTCGAACTGCGCAATCCGCGCGCCGACGACAGCGAACTGATGGCCGGCCATGGGGTGGGACTGGCCAAGAGCCGCGAGCGACTGGCGGTGCTGTACGGCGAGCGCGCCGGCATCGTCACCGAGGTACTGCCCGACGCCTTTCATCTCAGGCTCAGCCTGCCGCTGGAAAACCTCGATGCCACGCTGGAACGTACTGATCGTTGACGACGAGGCACTGGCGCGCAGCAATTTGCAGCTGGCGCTCGCCGATCACCCCGACTGGCGGGTGACCGGGCTGGCCGCCAGCGCCGCCGAGGCGCGCGTCATGCAGGTGCAGCGCCCGGCCGACCTGGTGCTGCTCGACATCCAGATGCCGCGCCAGCACGGCCTGGCCTATGCCGCCGAGCTGGCGGCGCTGCCCAATCCGCCGCTGGTGGTCTTCGTGACGGCGCACGACGAGCATGCGCTGGCGGCCTTCGAGGTGCATGCGCTCGATTACCTGCTCAAACCGCTCGACGACGCACGCCTGGCCCAGGCCTTGACGCGCGCCGGCCAAATGCTGGAGCTGAGGCAGCGCGAGGGCTACGCGGTCGACGTACAGGCCCTGGTGCGCGAGCGCGAGGCCGTGTTCAGCGGCGGCGGTCTTCCGCCGCTGACGCAGATCGTCGTGCGCTCGGTGGGTTCGCTGGAGCGCGTGCCGGTGGCCGAGATCCGCTGGCTGGCGTCGGCCGGCAACTACGTCGAGCTGCACCTGGGCGGACGCCGCCTGCTGCATCGGGCCACGCTGAGCGCGCTGGAGGCGCGGCTGCCGCCCGGCGAATTCCTGCGCGTGCACCGCACGGCGCTGGTGCGGCCGTCCGAGATCGCCGCTCTGAGCGTGGTCGGCGACGGTGTCTACAGCGCGCAGTTGGCGGACGGCGGCTGCCTGCCGGTCAGCGAGCGGCATGTCGAGGCGGTGCGCGCGCTGTTCACTTGAGCGCGGGCTTTGGGCCCGATCACAACAAGCCCGCAACAGCGGTGGCGTCAGCACAGCGGCGCTCCGTCCCAGGCCAAGGTCCCGCGCCGAGCAGCTTCGCAGAGTGGAGGTTCCGCTGTTCCCCCACCCTGGAGATCCGATGCCGAACGTCCGCCCCAACTGCCACCCCAACGGCCACCCCAAGCTCCAACCCAAACGCCTGGCCCAGGCGCTGACCCTGGCCCTGGCCACGCTGGCCGCCCCAAGCACCTTCGCCCAGTCCAACACCACGTCCACGCTGCTGGTGCGCGCCGAAGCGCGCGCCCAGGTGCTGATCGAGAACCTGGCTACCGGGCTGAAGCGCCGTCTGGCCGTCGAGGCCGATGGCCGCGTGCAGGCCGGTGCCCTGCCGCCCGGCACTTACCGGGTATCGCTGCTGCGCGGCGAGGCCGTGCTGCGCAGCACCGAGGTCGAGCTGCTGGTTGGCCAGGGTGCGCTGGCCGACCTCAACCCCCAGCAGTTCGAGCAGGTGGTGGTGACCGGCGTGCGCAAGGTCATCGACGTGAGCAACACCGACAACGGTGCCACCTTCACCGCCAAGCAGCTCGACAACCTGCCGACCGGCCGCAACCTCAACGCCATCATTCAGCTGGCCCCCAACACCGCACCGGCCGACCCGCGCTACCGCGGCGCCAGCTTCGGCGGCGGCGCGGCCTCCGAGAACGCCTACTACATCAACGGCTTCCCGGTCGTCAGCGCCTGGAAGCAGCTCGGCGCCAGCGAGCTGCCCTTCGGTGCCATCGAACAGGCCCAGGTGCTCACCGGGGGCTTCGGCGCCGAGTTCGGACGCTCGATCGGCGGGGTCGTCAACATCATCACCAAGAGCGGCAGCAATGACTGGGTGGCCGGTGGCCGCGTGGCCTGGGCGCCGAACTCCCTGCGCGCCACGCAGCGCGACATCCTCTACCCCGTGACCGGCAAGCCCGAGGGCGCGAGCACCGACGGCACGATGTACCGGCGCTACAGCGACCGCGAGGTCGACCGCAAGACGGTCGGCGTGTATGCCGGCGGCCCGCTGATCGAGAACCGGCTCTTCGCATTCGTTGCCGCCGAGCAGGAGCGCACCGGGCTCGGTGAGACGCGCATCCCCACCTCGGGCACCGCGCAGGACCGCTGGGGTTGGCGCGACGCCGACGACGCCACCACCCGTTACGTGGGCAAGTTCGACTGGAACCTGAGCGACGACCACCGCCTGGAGCTGACCCTGATCGGCGACAAGAACACGCGCAAGGAGGAACTGCGCGGCTACGACTACGCGACCGGCGCCAAGGGCAGCAGCGTCAACACCCGGCTGAACTACCGCGACTACGACGGCGTCACACCGATTGGCGCCGACGTGCAGATCCTCAAGTACACCGGCAACCTCAGCGAGAACCTCACGCTGACCGCCAGCCACGGCCGCAGCCAAAGCAAGCACGAGCTCGGCTCGCCCGATTTCAATGTGTTCGATTCGCTCTCGGGCATCTCGCCGGTCTCGGCGCCGGCGCGCGTGGTGCCGCCGGGACTGACGATCCGCAACAACAGCCCCTTCCTGACCACCGACAGCATCGCCCCCGAAGGCGCGAGGGACGAGGTGACCGCCTCGCGCCTGGACATCGAGTGGCGCCTGGGTGCGCACAGCCTGCGTGGCGGCCTGGACAAGAACCGCATCGAGGCGGTGAAGAACGGCCGCATCCGCCCCGGCGACGGCCTGTGGTTCTACCTGCGCTCCAGCCAGGACCCGACGGTGCCCATCGCCATGAGCGTGGGCGCGCCGGTCGCGCCGGCCTCGGGCGGTGGTTTCGGCACGCAGGGCTATTACGTGCTGCAGTCACGCTTCACCACCACCACCGACGCCAGCTCCGACCAGGATGCCGTCTACCTCGAAGACAAATGGCAGTTCGGCAAGGACCTGCTGCTGACCGCCGGCCTGCGCAACGAAAGCTTCAAGCACCACAACGGTGACGGCCAGCAGTTTCTGCACATCAAGAACCAGTTGCAGCCGCGCTTGGCCGCCGCCTGGGACGTCAACGGCGACGCCAGCCTGAAGCTCTTCGGCAGCGCCGGCCGCTACGCGGTGCAAACGCCCAACCAGGTCACCGAGCGCCACGGCAGCCGCTCGTACAACACCCGCCAGTACTTCACCTACACCGGTGTGGACGCCGCCACCGGCGCGCCGACCGGACTCACGCCCTTGACCGGCCTGCGCTCACCCAACAACGAACTGGGACAGGACCGCGACCCCAATGTGTTGGTGGCCAGCGACCTCAAACCCAGCTACCAGGACGAACTGACGCTGGGCATCGAGAAGGCGATGTCCAAGAGCCTCAACGTGGGCGCGCGCCTGACCCACCGCAAGCTGCGCAGCGTGATCGACGACGCCTGCGAGATCCGCATGTTCGAGAACTGGGCGGCGCGCAACAACGTCACCGTATCGGACCACTTCCGCAACACCTTCTCCTGCGTGATCTTCAACCCCGGCCGCGGCAACCGCTTCCGCATGGACCTGGAGGGCCCGGGCGTCTACCGCGACATCACGCTGAGCAATGAGGACATGGCAGGCAATGGCGGCATCACCTTCCCCAAGGCCAAACGCACGTACAGCGCGCTCGATCTGTTCGCCGAACACCCGTTGCGCAATGGCTGGTACGGGCGCGTGAGCTACACCTGGTCGCGCAACCACGGCAACACCGAGGGTCAGACCAACTCCGACATCGCACAGGCCGACGTGGGCAAGACGCAGAACTGGGACTACCCGGAGCAGACCCTGTACACCGAGGGCCCGCTGCCCAACGACCGCCCGCACCAGCTCAAGGCCTACGGCTTCGTGGAGCTGACACCGCAGTGGAGCCTCGGGGCCAATCTGCTGATGGCCTCGGGCCGCCCGCGCAACTGCACGGGTGACGCGCCCACCTCGCCGGTCGACCTGGACCCGCACGGCTACAACCCGGGCGCCTTCTTCTGCGACGGCAAGCCCGCGCCGCGCGGCAGCCGCGGCCGCCTGCCCGGCGAACGCCGGCTGGACCTGAACCTGGCCTACAAGCCCGACTTCCTGAAAGGTTGGGTGGCACGCATGGACGTCTTCAACGTGCTGAACCGCCAGAGCACGCAGGCGATCGACGAGCTCTACGAGGACGGCTCGGGGGGCTTCCGCAACACCTATGACCGGGTGATTGCCTACACCGCCCCGCGCTCGGTGCGCTTCAGCGTGGCGTACGAGCACAAGTTCTGAGCGCAGGAATCGGCCGGCGGCGTGCTGGCGCCGCCGGCTTGACCTGCCCCCTCCCGCCATGCCACTGATTTGGGGCAGGTCCGGGGGGGCCTCAGAGCAGCCGCATCAGGGCGCCAAGGGGAAGGGGAAAGGGCCGGACCAGGCTGACAGCGGCCGCCCGATTTCGCCGTTCGACCGACTGCTCAGTTCAAGCGCGGTCGGCCGGCAAGCGGTGAAACGATGTTCCGCTCAAGTCTTGAAGCGGTCCTTGCGCGTCGCTGTTACGCCAGCGCCACCCCCTATTGGGGATGGCCTTGCCGCCAGCCGTTACCGCATCGATCTGGAGCTGTTCGACGAGCTGAGCCGGCCGCCGCAGTACTGAGAGAGGGGCGCGCTTGAGCGCCGCGGCCTCAGGCTGCCAAATCCTGCGCGCATAGGCCCTGGTTATGTGAATCAACCCCTAGTTCATGGGGTGCGGTGAACGGACACAGAACTTACAGTCCGCACGGCCCGGGTTTACCCCCTTGGTTCGATTGCCCCCCACCAGAAGGGGGCGTCGACCTTAACACCCCATCGTCATGACCATCTCCAGCAGCAGCGCCGCCCAGGCGCTGGGGCCAGGCTTTGCCTTGCCCTCTGCAGAACCCGTTGATGGCGCCGCTGCCTTGCAGGCACTGTGTGTTCTGGCCCGGCTTCATCACGTTGCCGCCGAACCCGAGGCTTTGGCGCATGCGCTGGGGCTGACACCCTCGGAGCCGGTTCACAAGCGTGAACTCTTGCTCGCCGCCAAGCACATCGGCCTCAAGGCCAAAGCCTCGCAGTCGAGCATCGAGCGACTGACCCTGGCGCCGCTGCCCGCGTTGGCGCTGCTCAAGGACGGCCGGTGGGTGGTGCTGGCGCAATGCGACGGCCAGCGCGTGCTCTTCATGGATCCCGCCTCAGGTGTGGCCCGCCCGACCATTGAGCCCATGGATGTCTTTGCCGAGCAATGGAGCGGCGAACTCATCCTCGTCACCTCGCGCGCCACCCTGGCCGGCGAGCTGCGCAAGTTCGACTTCAGCTGGTTCATCCCCGCCCTGGTCAAGCACCGCCGGCTATTCGGCGAGGCGCTGCTGGTGTCGCTGTTCCTGCAGCTGTTCGCGCTGATCTCGCCGCTGTTCTTCCAGGTCGTTATGGATAAGGTGCTCGTCCATCGCGGCATGAGCACGCTGGACGTGCTCATCGTCGGCCTGGTGGTGGTCGTGCTGTTCGAGTCGGCGCTCACCATCCTGCGCACCTATGTGTTCAGCCACACCACCAGCCGCATCGACGTGGAGCTGGGCGCCAAGCTGTTCCGCCATCTGCTGGCGCTGCCGCTGGCCTATTTCCAGGCCCGCCGGGTCGGCGACTCGGTGGCGCGCGTGCGCGAACTGGAAAACATCCGCCAATTCCTCACCGGCAACGCGCTGACCCTGGTGCTGGACCTGGTGTTCAGCGTCGTCTTCATTGCGGTGATGTTTGTTTACAGCGCCAAGCTGACGCTGATCGTGCTGGCCTCGCTGCCCCTCTACCTGGTGCTGAGCCTGGCCATCGTGCCGGTGCTGCGCGCGCGACTGGACGAAAAGTTCGCCCGCGGTGCCGAGAACCAGAGCTTGCTCGTCGAGACCGTCACTGGCATCCAGACCGTCAAGGCCAGCGCCCTGGAGCCGCAGATGGCCAAGCGCTGGGATGAACAGCTGGCCGGCTACGTGGCCGCGAGCTTCAAGACCAGCACGCTGGCCAGCTACGGCCACGAGGGCATCAACCTGATCGGCAAGCTGATCAACGCCGCCACGCTGTGGTTCGGTGCCCATCTGGTGATGGAAGGCCAGCTCACCGTCGGCCAGTTCGTCGCCTTCAATATGTTCGCTGGCCGGGTGGCGCAGCCCATCATGCGCATTGCGCAGATGTGGACCGACTTCCAGCAGACCGGCATCTCGATGGCCCGCCTGGGCGACATCCTGAACACCCGCACCGAGCTGCCCAACAAAAGCAGCAGTCCGCTGCCGCGGGTGCAGGGCCGCGTCACGCTGGAATCAGTGACCTTCCGCTATCGACCCGACGCGGCGCCGGTGCTGCACGGCGTCAGCCTGGATGTCCAACCCGGCGAAGTCATCGGCATCGTCGGTCGTTCGGGCTCGGGCAAGAGCACGCTGACCAAGCTGATCCAGCGCCTCTATGTGCCGGAGAGCGGTCACATCCGCGTCGACGGCCATGACATCGCTTTGATCGACGCCGCGCAGCTCAGAAGGCAAGTCGGCGTGGTGCTGCAGGAGAACATGCTGTTCAACCGCAGCGTGCGCGAGAACATCGCCATTGCCGATCCGGCGGCACCGCTGGAAGCCGTGATTCAGGCAGCCCGCATGGCCGGCGCCCACGAGTTCATCGGCGAACTCGCCGAGGGCTACGACACCGTCGTCGGCGAACAAGGCAGCGCACTCAGCGGCGGCCAGCGCCAGCGCATCGCCATCGCCCGCGCGCTGTTCGCCAACCCGCGCATCCTGATCTTCGACGAGGCCACGAGCGCGCTGGACTACGAGAGCGAAGCCATCATCCAGCGCAATATGCGCACCATCTGTCAGGGGCGCACCGTGTTCATCATTGCCCACCGCCTGAGCGCCGTGCGCAACGCCAATCGCATCATCGCGATGGACAAGGGGCAAATCGTCGAGATGGGCACGCACGACGAGTTGCTGGCCAAGCCGCAGGGCGTCTACGCCCATCTGTGGCGGGTGCAGAGCCAGGGTCTGGAAGACGGGGGTGCGGCATGAGCACGACCACGACCACGACCACGACAAGCCCGACCCCGCAGCCCCACCCGGTCAAGGAACTGCTGCAGCGCTATGCTGCGATCTTCAAGGCCGCCTGGGAGCAGCGCGACGAACTCGCAGGCCCCAAGCGCCTGGCGGACGAGCAGGCCTTCATGCCGGCCGCCCTGTCGTTGCAGGAGACCCCGCCGCACCCGGCGCCACGGCGCTTCATGATCGCGATCTGCGCGCTGTTCCTGATCGCACTGGTCTGGAGCCTGCTCGGCAAGCTGGACATCGTCGCCGTCGCCCAGGGCCGCATCGTGGTCAGCGACAGAACCAAGGTGATCCAGCCGCTGGAGACGGCCAGCGTCAAGGCCATCCACGTCAAGGACGGCGACCGCGTGCAGGCCGGGCAGCTGCTGATCGAACTCGACGGCACTTCGCAAGGGGCGGATGCCAACCGCGTCGGCCAGGAGCGCGCGGCAGCCCAGAGCGAAGCGCTACGCACCCAGGCCCTGCTGAAGGCCCTGACCCTAGGCGGCAGCCCCAAGCTGCAAGGCAGCGAGCTGCCGGCCAGTGAGGTGCCCAGCGCCCAAACCCAGCTCGCTACCGAATGGGCCGACATCCAGGCCAAGCTGGCCAGGCTGCAGGCGGAAAGCCTGCGCCGCGGCGCCGAACAAAGCACGGCCGAGCAGGTCATCGCCAAGCTCAACGCCACGCTGCCGCTGGCGCAGGCCCGCGAGAAGGACTACGAGGGTCTGGCCAAGCAGGGCTTCATTGCCGGCCATGCGACCCAGGACCGGCACCGCGAGCGAGTGGAACTGGAACGCGACCTGGCAACCGCGCAGGCCCGCAAGATGGAAGCCCAGGCCGCCGTACTGGAGGCCAGGCAGCAGTCCGGCAGCTACCGCGCCGAGCTGCTGCGCACGCTCAACGAGCGGCATGCCCAGGCCAGTCTGAAGGTGGCGCAGCTCAGCGAGGAAGCCACCAAGGCCGGCCAGCGGCAGCAGCTCACCCAGCTCACTGCCCCGGTGGCCGGCACCGTGCAGCAACTGGCCGTACACACCGCAGGCGGCGTGGTGACCCCCGCTCAAGCCCTGCTGGTCATCGTTCCGGACAACGCCGAAGTGACTGCCGAGGTGACGCTGGAGAACAAGGACATCGGCTTCGTCAAGGTCGGGCAGGAGGTCGAGGTCAAGCTCGAGACCTTCCCCTTTACGCGCTACGGCACGGTGCAGGCGCGGGTCGAGCGCATCACTGCCGATGCGGTGCAGGACGAGAAGCGCGGTGCGCTCTTCCTGGCGACGCTGAAGCTGGAGAAGTCCACGCTCGAGGTCGAAGGCCAGCGCATCAAGCTCAACCCCGGCATGAACCTCAGCGCCGAAGTCAAGACCGGCAAGCGCCGGGTCATCGAGTACCTGCTCAGCCCTGTGCAGAAGCACGCCGACGAGAGCTTCGGAGAGCGTTGAGCATGCGGCTTTTGATCGTTCACCAGAACTTCCCCGGCCAGTTCAAACACATGGCGGCCGAGTGGGCCAGCCGACCTGGCTGGGAGGTCATCGGCATCGGTCGCGACACGGCGCCAGGCTTGCCGCAGCTCGAAAAGGCGTGCCCAGGCTTCAAGCTGATCCGCTACAAGCCGCACCGCGGCGTGGGCAAGGAACAGCATCCCTATCTGCGGCGCATGGAAGACGCGGTGCTGCACGGTCAGGCCGTGGCGCGCATCCTGCTGCAGCTGAAGTCAAAGGGCTGGGTGCCTGACGCCATCCTGGCCCACCCGGGTTGGGGCGAGACGCTCTATGCCAAGGACGTGTTCCCCGACGCCCGCCTGGTGCACTACTGCGAGTGGTTCTACAACGCCAAGGGCGCGGACATCGGCTTTGACCCGGAGTTTCCGGTCAGCTTCGACGACGAGGCGCGCATCCGCTCCTGGAATGCGCTGCATCTGCTGAACCTGAACAACTGCGATGTCGGCATCAGCCCGACGCAGTGGCAGAAGGCTCAGCACCCCAAGGCCTACCTCGACAAGATCGTTGTCGCGCATGAGGGCATCGATACCGAGAACCTGGGGCCGAATGCGAATGCGAGCTTCACGACGCCGAGTGGCTTCACGGTGAAGGCCAGCGATCCGGTGATCACCTATGTGGCGAGGAATCTGGAGCCATATCGGGGGTTTCATACCTTCATGCGGGCGCTACCGGAGATCCAGAGGCAGCACAAGGGCTGCCACACCTTGATCGTCGGTGGCGACGACGTCAGCTATGGCAAGCGTCCAGCGGACGCGAGGAACTGGCGGGAAAAGATGCTGGCCGAGGTGGGCAGCCAGCTGGACCCGACACGTACTCACTTCTTGGGCAAGGTGCCCTATGCCGACTACAAGCGGGTGCTGCAGGTGTCCGCGGCGCACTGCTACCTAACCTATCCCTTTGTGCTGAGCTGGTCGATGCTTGAAGCGATGGCTACCGGATGCCTACTGGTCGCTGGCAATACGGCACCGGTGCGCGAGATGCTGGACCCAGGGCGAGAGGGCATTAGCGTGGTACCGCTGGATTCAGCGGTAACGGCCAGCGCTTTGCTGCATGCGCTTGGCGACAAGGCAGCACAGGGTATGCGAATCGCAGCTCGAGAACGGACCCAAAGCCGGCTAAGCCGTGCACAGGGACAGTTGCAGATGGAGTACCTGCTAAAGAGCAAGCTGCTTCCGACTATTGACGGTTCAGTGACTCCGATGGGAATTTGGTCGATTCGATCTTGGGAACTCTTGCATTCCTGAAGACGCACTAATTGCAGTACGGGTCGAGTCTGCCATCAGCATTAGCAAGCTCGCGAGCGAGTGGGTTATCGGAGTGAGCTGAATAAGTCAGTTTATTAAGAAGACGAAGAGAAAAAATGTTAACGAAAAATAGATTCGACGATGGGGGCGGGGTTCGCATTCTAGATCTAACCCCATCCTTCCGGTGACGTGACCGGGATAATGGAAAATAGGTAAACTAAATATGAACTTCTCGTGGGTTGTTTTTGCTGTGCTGGCGACTGCAATAGTGGCTTGCCCGAGCGCGAGCGCGAGCGCGAGCGCAGCAGCGGGTAGTGAACATAAGGCAAGGAAGTGCCTATTCGAATCGCAGAGTTCTCGTGGCGCGTTTGTGGTGGGTTTTCTTTCAGGCGCTTTTGATCGGAAAGCCGTCATTGGGAAACCAAAGGCCGCATGGAGCGCAAGTGGAATATCAAAACACCTGTTGCCGAGTAGACAGGCAGGTGAGAGCTTGCGCGCGAACTCACCTGAGTGGCTGACAAACAACGCACCTCTTGCTAACACATCAGTGCATTTCGAAAACAACACACTGGTCGAAATGATTCGGTCTGATGATGATCTGCATCAGGTCGAGATAATTCGTTTGGAGAAAGTCAATGGCTGCTGGTGGCTTACAAGTTCAACCGGAATTGACTCCAAGGAGGACAACTCAAGCGAAAGCCTCAATGTCTTTTTTGAGCGAGCCATTACGCATCACTCACCATGTAATGTCGGCAGAGTATTTTATGACATAGAAGACAAGGCAATAGTGATTGCCGGCTTGTCAAGCAAGAAAATGGCTGTGACGGAGATTACTGAGAGTTTTGCTCGAATAGTTACAACCATGCGAGCGTACGGGATTGGAGTTTCTCAGATACTTGTTCCGATATGGCCAGAGGTGCGCAGGCCACTATTTGCATTGATATTTGAAGGATCGCCGGTTGAGCTTCAAAAAAGGCTGAATTACTTTACTGGATGGTCCGTACCCATAAAGAGCTTGCGGGCTATCGAACCCGGCAGGCTAAATATTTCTGAAATTAATGGCAAGGCTGCGCTTATTTGCCTTGCATCTGATACGGAGTGACGACAATGCCAAGATTTTACAACATGGGTCCTCAATTCAAGCCCGGACGAGGAGTAAGTGCGGGCAGCCTTCATCCTGTAGAGGGAGATATCAGGCCTCACCGCGGCCAGGATTTTGGCAAGGGCCTAGGGGTTGCTAGTGTTCTTGGGTTGCCGACGCCGGCCGCAGCTAATGGCGTTGTAGTAGACAAAGGTTACGCGGCTGGATTGGGGAACTTTGTACTGCTACGCCATGTGGTAAATGGAAACGAGTTCGGATCACTGTATCTTCATCTAAAGGAGCAATCGCATCTTAATGTTGGTCAGACTGTTTCCGTCAACGACTCCGTTGGCATGGTTGGGGCCACTGGCGACCCTAGGTTTCAACCTCATGGCCATGTCGAGATAGTTCACTTGGATTCAGTTCGGCAGCAGAATAAGAGTGGCGGATACAATTATGTCCTCAGTCGCTACCGGGTAGTATATGATATAAAGACATTCGATCTTGACTCGGGGGTCGGAGCCATATTCAGAATTCCAGGGGACAAGTTCTTAACAGGACCGTTAACCAAGGTTGAGCCTCCTAGACGAGTAGCGGTGGACATTGCAGGTCTCATCGCCTCAAATCAGCAGAAACCCGCTCCAACCGTGATAAATGGTCAAAGTGGCGGCGAGTTGCAATGGGTGAATGGTGAACGGTACCGCCTCATGCCCGGGGAATCAGTAATTGAAACCAGGAAGGGCATTTGGGTTGTTCAGGCTGGAGGTATAAACGGTACAGCGGACATCGTTACGACCAGCCTTTCATCGGGGGGCAATTTTGAGTACACGTTTAGCCAGGATGATCGCAAACTTTATGGTTGGGATTACCGTACACCCGACGGAAGCCGCTATTTCTCAAACGGTTCACTCTTAAAGAAGGACGAAAAGTACTTCTATGTCGATTTCTCCAGAGGGCTTATTTCTGGTGAAACGGGAGAAGTCGTTCTCAATGTCCAGGGGCTGTTGAGCGAATTGGCGAAGCCAGAGCTTCAGTACTCAAAGGTCCGCGTAAGAACACTTCCGAGTGAGACGGATCCAGTTTACCGGCCGATTACTGAGCAGCTCACCGGCTTATCTTCGGATTACTACGAAATCTTCAAAGAAGAGGTCGACAGTATTTTGCTGAAGATTCCGGATTTCGAGGAATCACAATTTGTGGTCAGCGATCTTGGTGGTGGTTTACACCTTGTTCGCAATTTGAGCACGGGTGATAGATATATTGTCTCCTCTACCGGCGAGCTCCGCCCGCTGGCTGTAAGCGATTCGCTGATCGATGCGCCTGGCTTAGGCTGGATGATCGGTGGCTACGACGATGCGCCTGCTGTCCCACTGGATCTTTTCCTGGAACAGAGTTTTTCGCGTGTTTCTGTCACATATGAGACCGGAGGACTTTACTATAAGTTTTCATCGGAAAATGGGCGGCTCGCGAACGTGCAGGTGCTGACTCCTCCAGAGGACGGTGGCGTGACGCTGACCACATTGGGCGCCGATGATTTGGGCTCTTTGGGTATTACCCTTTCACCCCTCGCTTTAGGTTTCGTGCCGACAACGCTTGCTGACCTTGGTCAATCTCTGTTGGCTATCCAGCTCGGTGGTGATGAGCAAAGCACAAAGAGCACGTTTACTGAGTGGCTGAATCAGAATGGCACCATTCCATCTGGCAGCTCCTGGCATCACCAATTGGCCCAACTCATCTCTGGAAAATGGACCCAGCCGGGTCGCAGCCAGCCGGGATCCGACTCAAACACAGCGGACGCTCGCCTGACTCAGGAAATCGCGACCGGGGTGGGGTTGGTGCAATCCTTCATGGCCTTGGCAAAGAGCCGCGATCCCGCCACCATTGCCAGCGTCAGCATTCGAATCGCTTCGGCCGCGCAATTGCTGTCACCGGGCACAATCGAAGGCTTGAATCAGGTTTTCAATCTTGCGGGCCTTAAAGACGCTGTACAGCAGGGCGACTATCTGCGAGCTATCGCCAAAGGTGGCGAAGTGGCGGAGTGGGCGCTGAAAGTCTATGAACAATACTTGACCGACCAGATCGTTCAACTGACCAATCAAAAGGCTGCTGAACTCGCCGCGTCTGGTGTAGCCGCGACGGCTACCGAGGAAGCACTGACAACCGCGACTGAGTCATACTTGGCTGTGGCTGACGCGTTGTCGGTTGTTGCAGAGTATCTGCCGTATATCAGCGCAGCGCTTAAGCTTCGCGATGATCCCGCTGGCGCTGTTTTTGACGCGGCTGCCACCTACTTTGCTGGACCTTATGCGCCATTCATCATCATGGCCCGCCAGCTCATTGTGGAGTCTCACTACAAGCCGATTGGCGACGCAAAGGCAGTCGCTGATGCCAGTGGTGTGGGTTTCAAGACTGAGGTCACTTACGCAGATGATGACGGCCATCAGCCCGTCGAAAATCTGATGAATAACCTTTTGCAGGCCTTGCGAGACGAACTCGCTGAACCGGATGCAGTAGGTACCTACATTATCCCGGAGCGCCTAGCAAGAATCCGTTTCGAAGCCAAGAACGATCTACTTTCTCTTTTTATACAGGACCCCGAAACTGGCGCCGAGGTTCGGTACAACTTCGATGGCGTCGGCAACATCACTGAAGTGGTGGGTAACCCTGCGTTGTCCAAGGATCTCAGCCTCGGCGGCGTCGGGTTGTTTGATGTTTTCTACCATGCGGCACACAACAACGGTGCATTCGTAAGGGCTTGGGAAGCACACACCGTTGCTCAACGCCGCCAGCGCGATGTTCAAAACGTTGGGCTTACCGAACTGCAGGTGGCTCAACAGAATGGTCAGTTGCTGACGCCGACCCAATCCACGGAAAGGGTCGACAACTTCCGGCCGTTCGTGGTTGATCTGGGCGGAAACGGCATTGCCATCGACAAGCGGGACGAAGGTGCTGGCGTCGGCTTTGACGTCGCGGGTTCGGGTTTCTTGCGCGAAGTGGATTGGATTAGTGGCGATGATGCATTCCTGGTGCTGGACAGAGATGGCGACGACCAGATTTCATCTGGTGCCGACTTGTTTACCAATCTTCGTATTGACAATGCCGCGCGCGGCGCAAGTGTTTTCGAGTTGCTTGACGCGAATGGCGACGGGCAGCTGAGTTCGGCGGACCCTGTGTTTTCCGAACTCCGCGTTTGGATTGATCACTCGCGCGACGGCATCGCGCAAGACTTTGAGCTGCGGACCCTGGATGCCGTTGGTGCTTCGGCGCTGAGGTTCGGTCCCGAGGGTGTAACGCTGACTAGAAAGGATGGTCAGGGCAGCTTCGTTGTCGAACAAACCCAGCTTGCGCACGACGCGAAGGGGTACTCGACCCAGGAAGTGAACGGCTCTGCCCTCGTCTTCGAGGAGGGCGCAACGGAACCAACGCTCTATGCCATGGAGATCCAGGATTTGTCCGGCGAGCTGGACATTGCCAGCAGTGCAGATGGCAAGTTGCTGATCGCTTCGGAACGGGTTGGTACCCTGGAAGACATCACGGTAGCCATCAGTCCCGTTCAGCTGCTGATGAACGACGCTCACAAACTCCTGGATGTTCCGGGCCAAGTGACCGAGGGCTCTCTGACCTGGGAGATCAGCGAAGTCTTCGGAGCCCAGAATGGGGTCGTGACGATGGGACAGGACGGAGTCATCCTATTCGCGCCCACCGCCAACTTTCACGGGATGGGAAGCTTCCACTACCGGGTTGTTGATAGCGACGGACGGAGCGCGGTAGGCACGGCTCAGGTCGACATCGCTTCCGTGAATGACTTGCCAACACTTGCCAACGAGGCGTCGTTGCAAGTCGTGCGCCTGGACGACATGGCTTGGGGCCTGTTCACCTACAAGTTGCCGCGCAATGCCATGACCCAAGGCGCCGTGCTAACCCCAGACGACGGGCTGACGGTGATGAGCACGCAGGCCGAGTTCTTTGGTGGGTTGAAAGCTGGCATGGCCATCAAGGACGGCGAGGTGTACGTCCAAGTCGATGCCGAGTCCGGCCAATACCAGCGCCTGGTCTACGGCACGATGGGCGGGACGCTGCGTGCGACTGACGTTGAGACTCCGCCAGTTGGTGGGCAAGGAGGAGCAACAGGCTTCAATACCGTTTGGTGGGGGATCGACTGGTCTGGTTTCTTCCCGAACAGCTCGGTGGATTTCAAAGTGATTCAGGATGGTCGCTTTGGTACCGTGCGATTAGAGCGAAGCTCCGGACGTTGGGTCTACGAGGACGGCAATCCGACATCGAATGGCGACAGGTTCACCGTTGCCGCCATTGACGCGAACGGTGGCAGAACGACGATGCAAATCGAGGTCGCCCCCCCGACCGTAGTTTGGATGGAGCCTAGCCCTGAGTTCGGCGCCGACACCCTGCCAGTTTCCGGCTTGGTTCCCATCCGCGGCTCGCGCGTCTACGACCCTGATGAAGCGCTGGCCGCCAGCCGCGCAGTGCGCGACCTTGCCATCCTGGCAGCACAAGCCGCCAATAGGGTCATCGACGCTGGCACAGCGCCTGGCGCCGGCGATGGGGGAGATGCGGGCACGGAGTGGACCGAGCAGGAGACCCGAGAAGCGGCCAACACCTTGGTGAATTCGCAGATTGCGGCGAATCTTTCGGATCAGTACCGGGCGGCCATTGATGCCACGCCAGGAGGCGCTACGGCACAAAGCGAAGAGGTGCAGAACAACCTCTTTGCCGCCCAGCATGCGTCGAACGAAGTGCTCAAGCACTTCGACCGCCGTGTGGATCGCTTCTACGCCGAGCCGGTGGTCATCGACCTGAACGGCAACGGTATCGACCTGATCAACTTCCGCGACTCGAAGACCTTCTTCGACTTTGACGGCGATGGCAACGCCGAGCGCACGGGCTGGGTGGCTCCGACGGACGGCATCCTTTTTTACGACGCCAATGGCGATGGGCAAGTCAATCATCGCGACGAGATCCGCTTCAAGAGCTATGTGGAAGGGGCAAAGACTGACCTTGAGGGGCTGCGCCATTTCGATACAAATGGCGACGGGCAACTGAGCAGTGCAGATGCCGACTGGGCCAAGTTCTTTGTCTGGCGTGACAAGAACATGAATGGCGTGGCGGACGAAGGTGAAGTCGGCACCATGTCTTTCGCGGCCATCAAGTCCTTCTCGATCACCAGCGACAACCAGCGGCGCGAGTTGGAGGGCAACACGCTGTTCGGATTTGGCAGCTTCACGCGCCTGGATGGCTCCAAAGGCCTGACGGGCGACGTGCGCTTTCGTTTGGCAGAAGAGACGGCGCCAACTGCGAGTTTGAACCCGGATGAAGTCATCAACTCGATGACGCCGGGCCAGGTTTCATCGGGCACCGGCAAGGACAAGATCACCGGTACAGCGGACAAAGACACCCTGCTGGGTGGATCAGGCGCTGACAGTCTGCTTGGCGGCGCGGGCGATGACTTGCTGTTTGGCGACGCGGGCGACGACATGGTGGATGCAGGCGACGGCAATGACCAGGTGCTGGGCGGCATTGGCGCCGACTCGGTTGCGGCCGGCGCTGGGGATGATCTGGTGTTCGGAGGTCACGGCGGCGACAAGATCGACGGCGGCGCGGGTGCAGACAGCTTGTACGGTGACGATGGCAACGACACCATGTACGCTGGCGACGGGGATGACCTTGTGGTGGGCGGTACGGGCCAGGATCGTTTGTACGGCCAGGCCGGCAACGACAGCCTGTACGGTGGCGATGGCACCGACACCATGGCAGGCGGCGACGGCAACGACACCTACTGGGTTGGCAGTTCGCTGGACAAGGTGGAAGAGCTGGCCGGTGGCGGTCGCGATACGGTGTACGCCTATGCCGACTTTGAGCTGGGCGACCATGTCGAGGAGTTGGTGCTTGAAGGCGCAGAAGACCTTAATGCCCGGGGCAACGACCAGGACAACGTGCTGCGTGGCAATGCCGGCGACAACTTCATCGATGGCAAGGGTGGCGATGACCTGCTCATCGGTGGTGATGGCAACGACGTGCTGGGAGGAGGCGCGGGTGCTGACACCTTGGAGGGCGGGGCCGGCAACGACATCTACGTCTGGGGTCCCGACAGCGGCAACGATGTGATTCGTGAGGGTGCGACGGGGGGAGGACTCGACACGATCGTCACGTACGGTTTCCTGCCCAGCCAACTGGAATTGAGCAGGAACGCCAACGGCGATCTCATCATCCAAGTCAAGGGCAAGAACCAGCAGCTGACTATTGAAGGCGGGCTCGACAAGGCGGGCATGAAAGGCTGGGTCGAGAAGCTGAAGTTCGCCAACAGCGAGACCTGGGATCTGGTCGACAAGATCGTGGCCAGCGACAGTCTGCGCAACGAGACCGCACGTGCTGTAGCCGTGCAGGTGAATACGAGCTGGCAGTCCGCGCAGCGCACGCCGCCACGCGACCCGCTGGCGATCGATCTGGACGGCGATGGCATCGAGACCCGAGGTGCGGCAAGCAACCCGGTGCTGTTCGACCACGATGCCGATGGCGTGCGGACTGGCACCGGCTGGCTGATGCCCGATGACGCCTGGCTGGTGCGCGACCTGAACGGCAACGGCACGATTGACTCCGGTCGCGAAATGTTCGGGGTGGACACGCAGATCACGGTGAGCGAGCAAGTGGCAGGCCAGGGCCTGGTGCAGTACCAGCGCAATGCCCGCACCGGTTTCGAAGCGCTTCGCGCACTCGACGCCAACGCCGATGGCGTGTTCAACGCCCAGGATGCGGCCTGGGGCCAGGTCCGCCTCTGGCGCGACCAGAACGGCGATGGCCTGAGCCAGGCGACAGAGCTCAGCACGCTGGGGGCGATGAACATCACCGGCATCCAGCTGGTGGAGACGCCGAGCACGCTGAATCTGGGCAACGGCAATACGGTGACCGGCACCGCGGTGGTGACGCGCTCGAACGGCGAGAGCACGCATATCGACAGCGTGAACCTGACCGCGGGCAATTTGAACCTGGGCGACAACCCCTTCTACCGGACTTTCACGACGAGCGTGCCGGTGTCGGCCGCCGCTGCGGCCATGCCGGAGTACGCGGGCAGCGGTTGGCTGCGCGATCTGCGTGAGGCGATGAGCCTGCCGGGCGAGTCTGCCCAGGCACTGCTCGGCGCGGTGCAGGGCTATGCCACGCAGACCACGCGGACCGCGCAGTTGGTGCAGGCCGACGCCGTCCTGCTGAACTGGGCCAAGACCAGCGGCAAGCTGGACGAGCGCAGCTATCGCGCGGTGCAGGGCACGGTGCTGGCCGAGGCGGGGGGCTCGCAGACGATCCGCTTCCGTACCGTGGACCCGAGCTTCTATGAGGCGCTGCCGAGTGGCGCAGTGGATGCGGTGAACATCAGCTTTGCCTCCGACAGCTATCTGGAATGGGGCGTGGACGCGGCGAATCAGCCCGTCAAGGTGATGAACGCACGCGGCAAGGAGATCTGGACCAAGGCCGCGGTGCTGGAGGCCTTCAACGGCAGCCGGTTCTTCGACCGCGTGGAAACCGTGGCCACGGGCTCGAGCGCGACGGGCACCGGGACTGGCCTGCGCCAGCGCTGGACGGTGGCGATCAGCGACGCGCAGGTGCAGGCGATCGAAACCGCCTACGCCTCGCTGCGCGAATCCTTCTACCTCGCGACGGTGACGCAGACCCGGTTGAAGCCGTACCTGGATGCTGTGAAATCCGGCAGTTCGACGGACAGCGCCAGCCTGGACGGCTCGGCCCTGATGGCGATGTTGCAAAGCGCTCATCAAGTCGACGAGACGCGAGCAATCCAGGATCTGGCGGACCTGATCCGCACCGCGTCGATCACGCTGGCGGCTGCGGGCCTCAATGGCGGCGAGCTGCTGCAGAACTGGGTGCAGAACGGCAGCCCGGCTGCGCTGGCCGCATTGCAGTCTGCGGGTGTGAGCACCGGCGCGGTGACGCAGGGCAGCGCCAGCAGCGATTTCCACCTGGGTGACGCTACCGGCCGCAGCTTTGCGGCCGGCGACGGCCAGGATTTCGTGCTGGGTGGTGGCGGTGCCGACACGCTGGATGGTGGCGCCGGCAACGACCTGCTGGAAGGGGGCGCCGGCAACGACGCCATTACCGGCGGCCTGGGCAACGACACCTATGTGTTCGGGCGCGGTGATGGCCAGGACACCATTTACGGCAGCAACGACGCGGCCGCGGACAGGCTCAATGTGTTGCAGTTCAAGGCGGGTGTCGCGGCAGGCGATGTCGTGCTGAGCGTCTCTTCGACGTCGCTCGTCGTGCGCATCGCCGGTACTAGCGATCAAGTCACGGTACAGGACTTCCTGGTGCAGGACAGCACGGCAAGCGCCAGCAACCCGGTGCAGCAACTGAGGTTTGCCGACGGAACGGTGTGGGACCTTGCGGCGATCCTGAGCAGGCTGCACGAAGGCGGCGATACCGCGGACAGCTTGGCGGGCACCGCCGGTGCGGACCGCATTGCCGGCGGCGCTGGCGCGGACTCGATCCATGCCAAGGCGGGTGCCGATACGGTCGACGGTGGGCTGGGTGCCGACACGGTCTACGCAGGCGAGGGCGACGACAGTATTCGCGGTGGCGCGGGTGACGACAGCCTTTATGGCGAGTCCGGTGCCGATGTGCTGGACGGCGGTGTTGGCAATGACACGATTGGCGGCGGCACGGGCAGCGACATCTATCTGTTCGGCCGCGGCGACGGCATCGACACCATCGCTTCTGCCAACGACGGTGCGGCCGGCAAGATCGACACCCTGCGCTTCAAGCCGGGCATCCTGCCTAGCGAGGTGCGCTTCCAATCCTCGGGGACTTCGCTGGTCATCCTGATCGCCGATACCGGTGACCGGCTGACAGTGCAGGACTTCCTGTACCAGGACACGACCGTCAACGCCTGGAACCCGCTGCAGCGCATCGAGTTCGCCGACGGCACGCGCTGGGAGCTGGCAGAGATCATGCAGAGGCTGCTGAAGTCGGGCAGCGAGGGCAATGACTCGATCAGCGCCAGTCTTGATGCCGAGTTCATTGCGGGTCTGGGCGGCAACGACACCTTGTACGGCAAGGGCGGTAACGACACGCTGGAAGGCGGGACGGGCGCTGATCAACTCTTTGGCGAGGTTGGTGATGACGTGCTGCGAGGCGGTGCCGACAACGACAAGTTG
>JAYRUQ010000008.1:0-102930 GCA_041919015.1 Inhella sp. | reverse complement strand
AGCTGGAAGCTCGACAACTCCAGCACCCAGACCTGCGGCAGCGCTTCGAACTCGGGCGCGCGCGGCGGTGGCGGGTCGATGGGCAGGGCATGGGTGTCGAGCAGTTCGTCGAGCTGCTCGATCGACAACCCGTCCTCGCCAGGGGAGGCCGGCGCCGCGATGGGTTCGCTGCCAGCGGGTTCAGTCGCGGCCGGCGCCGGCGGCTCGTCCGGCTCCAGCGCCAACTCGGCCTGCGGCCGCGGCCCCTCGGCCAGCAGCGCGGCGCGCAGGGTGTCGAGCAGGGTCGGGCCGATGTTGCCGGCCACCGCCACGCGGCGACCGGCGGCCTCGCAGAGCTGGCCGGTCAGCGCCGTGGTGGTGGTCTTGCCGTTGGTGCCGGTGATGGCCAGCACGGCCGGCTCGTAACGCCACTCGCGCTTCAGGTGCGCCAGCGCCTGGGCGAACAGCCCGAGCTCGCCCTGCACCGGCAGGCCGGCGCCGAGCACATCGGCGATGCGCGCGTCGTGCGGTGCCAGCCCCGGGCTCTTGAGCACGCGCGTGCACTGCGGCGGCAAGGCAGGCTGCGCGCCGCGCTGGCGCTGCACCTGCGGCAGCTCGGCGGCCAGCTGCGCGTCCTGCGGCGCGCTGTCGCGCGAGTCCCACACCGCCACCGCGGCCGCGCCTTCGGCGACGCACCAGCGCGCCATCGCCAGGCCCGAGTCGCCCAGGCCCAGCACCAGCAGCGACTCGCCGCCGAGCAGCCCGAGGGAGGAGGTGCAGGCGTCCATCAGCGCAGCTTCAGGCTGGCCAGCCCGACCAGGCACAGCAGCATGGTGATGATCCAGAAGCGGATCACCACCTGGGTCTCGGTCCAGCCCTTCTTCTCGAAGTGGTGGTGCAGCGGCGCCATCAGGAACACCCGCCGGCCCACGCCGTACTTCTTCTTCGTGTACTTGAACCAGGACACCTGGATCATCACGCTGAGGGTCTCGGCGACGAAGATGCCGCCCATGATGGCCAGCACGATCTCCTGCCGCGTGATGACCGCGATGGTGCCCAGTGCGCCGCCCAGCGCCAGCGCGCCGACGTCGCCCATGAAGACATGCGCCGGATGGGCGTTGAACCAGAGGAAGGCCAGGCCCGCGCCGGCCATCGCGGCGCAGAAGATCAGCAACTCGCCCGCGCCGGGGATGTGCGGCAGGAACAGGTACTTGGCGTAGACCGACGAGCCCGTCAGGTAGGCGAACACGCCCAGCGCCGAGCCGACCAGGATGACCGGCATGATGGCCAGGCCGTCCAGGCCGTCGGTGAAGTTCACCGCGTTGCTTGCGCCGACGATGACGAAGTAGCTGAACAGGATGAAGCCCCAGACCCCGAGCGGCATGCTGATGGTCTTGAAGAAGGGCACGATGAGGTCGGCGCGCGGCGGCAGTTCGTTCGAGAAGCCGCTGCTGACCCAGCGCAGGAACAGCTCGACGACACGCACGAAGTTCGTCTCCGACACCGAGAAGGCCAGGTAGCAGGCCGCCAGCAGGCCGATCAGGCTCTGCCAGAAGAACTTCTCGCGCGAGCGCATGCCCTCGGGGTTCTTGTCGACGACCTTGCGGTAGTCGTCCACCCAGCCCACGGCACCGAAGCCGAAGGTGACGACGATCACCACCCAGACGAAGCGGTTGCTCCAGTCGAACCACAGCAGCGTGGCCACGGCGATGCCGATCAGCACCAGCACGCCGCCCATGGTCGGGGTGCCGCTCTTCTTCAGATGCGCCTGCACGCCGTAGGCGCGCACCGGCTGGCCGATCTTCAGGCTGGTCAGGTAGTTGATCACCCAAGGGCCGAACGCCAGACCGATGAGCAGCGCGGTCATCGCCGCCATCACGGCGCGGAAGGTGATGTACTGGAAGACGCGCAACCAGCCCCATTCGGGCATCAGGGTCTGCAGCCAGTCGGCGAGCAGGATCAGCATGCGGTCTTGTCCTTCAGCGCGTCGACGACACGCTCCATGCGCATGAAGCGCGAGCCCTTGACGAGCAGGCTGTTGGCGTCCGGGCCTTGCGGCAGCGCGGCCAGCAAGTGCTCGGGCGTCTCGAAATGGCGCCCCGTGGTTCCGAAGGCCGCCGCCGCGTGGCGCGACAGCGCGCCGGTGCACCACAGCTGTTCAATGCCGCGCTGGCGCGCCAGCTGGCCGATCTCGGTGTGGAAGGCGGGGCCCTCGCTGCCGACCTCGCCCATGTCGCCCATCAGGAACCAGCGCGGCGCGCGCATCGCCGCCAGCAGTTCGACGGCGGCGCGCATGCTGTCCGGGTTGGCGTTGTAGCTGTCGTCGATGAGCGCCGCAGGGTGCCCCCGGAGCGTGACGCCGAGCTGCAGCGAGCGGCCCTTCGCCGCGCGGAAGCGCTCAAGGCCCTCACGGATGGCCGCCAGCGGTGCCCCGGCGGCCAGCGCGCAGGTGGCGGCGGCCAGCGCATTGCGCAGGTTGTGCACACCCGGCATCGACAAGGCCACCGGCAGCTCGCCGGCCGGCGTGTGCAGGTGCATGGCCCAATGGCCGGCGCCGCTGAGCGACCAGTGGGCGTCCACCGTCACATCGGCCTGGCCCTGCAGCGCGAAGGTGAGATGCGGCCGCTCGCCGCTCGCGCCCATCCTGCGCCACCAGATCGGCGCGCAGGGGTCGTCGGCCGGGAACACCGCCACGCCGCTGGGCGCCAGCGCCGCGAACACCGCACCGTTTTCCTCGGCGGTGGCCTCGACGCTGGCCATGAACTCCTGGTGTTCGCGCTGCGCGTTGTTGACCAGCGCCACGGTGGGCGCGGCCAGGGCCGCCAGCGGCGCGATCTCGCCCGGGTGGTTCATGCCGATCTCGACCACGGCGGCCTTGTGCCACAGGGCGACACCGGACTCGAGGCCCTCGTCCTCGTTCTGGCGCAGGCGCAGCAGGGTCAGCGGAACGCCCACCTCGTTGTTGAAGTTGCCCTGCGTGGCAAGGGCCGCGTCCGCACCGACCCAGGCGCGCAGGATGGCGGCGATCATCTGCGTCACCGTGGTCTTGCCGTTGCTGCCGGTGACCGCGATCAGCGGCAGGCTCTTCCTGGCGCGCCAGGCTCCCGCCAGCTGCATCAGCGCCTGGCGGGTGTCGGCCACCTGCAGGCCGGGCAGGGCAAGCGTCGCGAGCGGCTGTTGCGACACCACCGCCACCGCACCGGCGTCCAAGGCCTGCGGCAGAAAGTCGTGGGCGTCGAAGCGCTCTCCCTGCAGCGCAACGAACAGGTCGCCGCGCTGCAGGGTGCGGGTGTCGGTGTGCACACGGCCGAAACGCAGCTGCGGGTCGCCGACCAGGGTGCAGGTCAGGCCCCGCGCGCGCAGCGCCTCAAAGGCCTCGCCCAGGGTCCAGTTCATAAGCCCGCCCGCTCGATCAGCGCCGCGCGTGCCTGCACGCGGTCGTCGAAGGGCTGGCGCACACCGGCCACCTCCTGGTAGTCCTCGTGGCCCTTGCCGGCGATCAGCAGCACGTCCTCGCGTGCGGCGCCCATCACCGCGTGGCGGATGGCCTGGGCCCGGTCGGCGATGCGCTCGAAGCGGCCGTCGATGCCGGCGGCGACGTCATCGAGGATGCGTTCGGGGTCTTCGCTGCGCGGGTTGTCGCTGGTGAGCAGCAGCGCGTCGGCGCCGCGCGCCGCGGCGGCGCCCATCAACGGCCGCTTGCTGCGGTCGCGGTCGCCGCCGCAACCGAACACCACCCACAGCCGGCCTGCGCGCGCCGCCGCCAGCGGGCGCAGCGCGGCCAGCGCCTTGTCCAGGGCGTCGGGGGTGTGCGCGTAGTCCACCACCAGCTGCGGCAGCTCGCGGCCATGACCGATGCGCTGCATGCGGCCGGGCACCGGCGTCACGGCCGCAGCGGCCGCCACCGCCGCCTTCAGCGGCACCCCCAGCGCGCGCAGCGCGCCCAGCACGCCCAGCCAGTTCAGCACGTTGTACTCGCCGATCAGGCCGGTCTGCACCGGCAGCGCCTGCTCGCCCTCGTGCACCGTGAAGCGCAGGCCCGGCCCCTCGTAGCCCAAGGCGCTGGCGCGCAGGCGCGCACCCGGCTGCAGGCCGACGCTCCACACGTCGAGCCGGTCGGCGAAATCGGCGGCCCAGCGCGCGCCGGTGGCGTCGTCGACGTTGAACACCGCGGCGCGCAGGCCCTGCCAGTCGAACAGCTGGCGCTTGGCCGCCGCGTAGGCCTCCATCGTGCCGTGGTAGTCGAGGTGGTCCTGCGTCAGGTTGGTGAACAGGCCGACCTTGATCTGCGTGCCCACCAGCCGGTGCTCGCACAGGCCGTGCGAACTGGCCTCGATGGCGCAGGCCTCGAAGCCCTGGTCGCGCATCTGGCGGAACGCCGCCTGCAGGCGCACCGGGTCCGGCGTGGTCAGCCCGGTGTATTCGAGCCGCTCGGGCTCACCCACCCCGAGCGTGCCCACCACACCGCAGCGCCGCCCGACCCGGGTCAGCGCCTGCGCGATCCACCAGGCGCTGCTGGTCTTGCCATTGGTGCCGGTGACGGCCACCACGTCCATCAAGGCGGTCGGCGCGCCGTGGAAGGCGGCGGCAATGGCGCCGGTGCTGGCCTTCAGATCGGGCAGCGAGGCCACGCGCGCGTCGGTGAAGCCGAAGGCCTCGACGCCGTCGGCCTCCACCAGGCAGGTGGCGGCGCCGGCCGCCAGCGCCTGGGCCACGAACCCACGACCGTCCTGCGCGTAGCCCGGCCAGGCGATGAAGGCGTCGCCGGCGCCCACGCGGCGGCTGTCGCTGCGCAGGGTGCCGGTGCACCACTCGCGCAGCCAGCGCGCCGCGGCCTCGGGGGACTTCAGCCGGGTCAGCATCGGCAGCTCCCGCCGGAACGGCCCAAGGGGCTGGCGGACGATTGGAGACCGGAGGCCATCAAAAACTCTCCAGCACGGCGGCCTCACCGCTGTTCATGGCGGCGGCCTGCAGGTTGACGTCGAGGTCGGAGGGCACGCCCATCCAGCGCAGGGTCTGGCCGACCACCTGGCTGAACACCGGTGCGGCCACCGCACCGCCGTAGTACACGCCCTTGCTCGGCTCGTCGACCATCACGGCGACGACGATGCGCGGGTCGCGGATCGGCGCCAGCCCGACGAACCAGCTGCGGTATTTGTTGACGTAGCCCTTGCCGCCCTCGACGTTCTTGTGCGCGGTGCCGCTCTTGCCGCCCACGCTGTAGCCGGCCACCTGGGCCTTGGGCGCCGTGCCGCCAACCCCGGCGGCGGCCTGCAGCATGTCGCGCACGGTGCGTGCGACCTCGGGCGAGAACACACGCTGGCCGACCACCGGCTCGCCAGCCTCGCGCTTGACCAGGGTCACGGGCAGCACCGCGCCGTCGTTGGCGAACACGGTGTAGGCGCGCGCCAGCTGCATCAGGCTGGTGGACAGGCCATAGCCGAAGCTCATGGTGGCCTGCTCGATGGGGCGCCAGCTCTTGTAGGGCCGCAGCTTGCCGCTGATGGCGCCGGGGAAGTTCAGCCCCGGCCGCTGGCCGAAGCCCACCCCGCTGAACACCTCGTGCAGCTCCTTGGCCGGCATCTGCATGGCCAGCTTGACGGTGCCGACGTTGCTGCTCTTCTGGATGATGCCGGCCACCGTCAGGTCGCCGTAGGCGTGCACGTCGCTGGGGCTCCAGCCGCTGATGCTGATGGAACGCGGCGCCACGTTGAGCACGCTGTCGGGCCGCACGCGGCCGCTCTCGAGCGCCTGGGCGATGACCAACGGCTTCATCGTCGAGCCGGGCTCGAAGACATCGGTCAGCGCGCGGTTGCGCAACTGGTTGCCGCTCAGGTTCTTGCGCGTGCCGGGGTCGAAGCTGGGGTAGTTGGCCAGCGCCAGCACCTCGCCGGTGTGGGCATCCAGCACCACCACCGAGCCGGCCTTGGCCTTGTGCTCGGCCACCGCCTCGCGCACCTTCTGGAAGGCGTAGAACTGCACGCGCGCGTCGATGGAGAGCTGGACGTCGCGGCCGTCGAGCGGCGGCACCAGGTCACCGCGGTCCTCGATGATGCGGCCGAGGCGGTCGCGCAGCACCGAGCGCGAACCGTCGCGGCCCTGCAGCTCCTTCTGGAACGCCAGCTCGATGCCTTCCTGGCCCTTGTCCTCCAGATTGGTGAAGCCCACCACATGCGCGCTGGCCTCGCCCTCGGGGTAGCGGCGGCTGTACTCGCGTTCGAAGTGCACGCCGGCCAGCTTGAGCTGGCGCACCGCCTGCGCGGTCTCGTCGTCGACCCAGCGGCGCAGCCAGACGAAGCGGCCCGTGCCGTCGAGTTTTCCGTCGAGCTCCTGGCGCGTCAGGCCGAGCAGTCGCGCCAACTGCTGGCGCTGCGCCGGCGTGGCCCTGACGTCCTCGGGGATGGCCCAGACCGAGGGCACGGTGACGCTGGTGGCCAGCACCTGACCGTTGCGGTCCTGGATGCGCCCGCGGCTGGCCGGCAGTTCCAGCTGCGCCGCCATGCGCGAATCGCCCTGCGCCTGGAAGAAGTCCTCGGCGTAGACCTGCACATAGAAGGCGCGGGCGGCCAGCGCGACGAAACCCAGGCCCACCAGCGCCAGCAGCAGGCGCGAACGCCCCACCGGCGTGGGCGTGGCCAGCAGGGGGCTGCTGGCGTAGGAAAGGCGGCCCCCGCCCTCCTGGCGCTTGGAGCGAAAGACCTTCGGCCACTTCATGGCAAGACTCCCGAAGCCGGACTGCTGGCGGCACCCAGCGTCAGCGCCGGTGTGATGGGACGCATCTGCAGGCGCTGCCGGGCCAGCTGGTCGACGCGCAGATTGGTCGCCTCGCCTTCGCGCTCGGCATGCAGGCGATGCCGGTCGGCCTCCAGCTTGCGCCCCTCGGACTTGGCACGTTCGAGCTCGGCGAACAAGGTGCGCCCGTCATGGCTCTGGCGCACCAGCAGCACGGCGGAGATGACGAGGGCGATGAGCAGCACGATGTTCAGGCGCAGCCACATGGCTCAGCAGAGCTTCTGGGCAACCCGCAGCACCGCCGAGCGGCTGCGCGGGTTGGCGCTCACTTCGGCCGCGCCCGGATGCAGGCGCGCCACGGCGCGCAGCGGCATGACCTTGGGCGGTGCCATCGGCGCACGGCGGTCCGGCTCGTCCTTGCTGTGCTTCTGGATGAAGCGCTTGGCGATGCGGTCCTCGAGCGAATGGAAGCTGATCACCGCCAGGCGTCCACCGGGCTTGAGCAGCGGCAAGCAGCCCGTCAGCGCGGCCTCAAGCTCCGCAAGCTCGCCGTTGACATGAATCCGGAGAGCTTGAAACGTGCGTGTTGCAGGGTCCTGGCCCGGCTCGCGGGTTTTGACGACCTGGCCCACGAGCTCGGCCAGTTCGCGGGTTCGCTCAAGGGGGCGCCCTGCCGTGCGGCGAGCCACAAGCGCCTTTGCAATCGGGCCAGCAAACCGTTCTTCACCGAGTTCACGAATCACCTCCGCAAGTTCGCGCTCCGAGGCGCGGGACAGGAAAGCGGCGGCCGATTCGCCCCGCGTGGGATCCATGCGCATGTCCAGCGGACCGTCGGCACGGAAGGAAAAGCCCCGCTCGGGGGTGTCGATCTGCGGGCTGGAGACACCGATGTCGAGCAGCAGGCCGTCCAGCGGCGGCAGCTCCAGCGCGCCCAGTTCGCCGAAGCGTGCGTGGCGGATCTCGAAACGCGGGTCCTCGATGGCGCGCGCCACGGCGATCGCCTCGGGGTCGCGGTCCAGCGCGATCAGGCGTCCCTGCGGCCCGAGGCGCGACAGCAGCAGGCGGCTGTGACCGCCGCGGCCGAAGGTGCCGTCCAGGTAGGTCCCGTCCAGGTCGGCCTCGGCGTGCAGCAGCGCGTCCACCGCCTCGTGCAGCAGCACGGTGACATGCGCCCGGGGCGCTGCGGCGGGGGCTGAAGTCGTCGGCATCACGGGACTTCAGAGGACGAAGGATTTGACCGAGTCCGGCATCTCCGAGGCGCGCGTCGCGGCCTCGTGCAGGGCGTAGGTGGCGGCGTCCCAGATCTCGAAGTGCTTGCCCACGCCCATCAGCATCAGGTCGCGCTGCAGGCCGGCATAGGCGCGCAGCTCCGGCGCAATGACGAGGCGCCCGGCGCCATCGAGCTCCACGTCGAGCGCGCTGCCGAGCAGGAAGCGGCGCCAGCTCGCCGCCTCAAGCGGCAGCTTGAGCAGCGCATCGCGCATCGCCAGCCAGGTCGGCTCGGGAATCAGCATCAGGCAGCCGGCGCGGTCCTTGGTGAGCGTCAGGCGCCCGGCACAGAGCTGCATCAGCGCGTCGCGGTGGCGCGTGGGCATGGCGAAGCGACCCTTGGCATCCATTGCCAAGGCCGAAGGCCCGTAGAACACCGCGTCTGCCACCATGCCGCCTAAATTTGCCGCCAAATTCCACTTTTCGCCAACTTTAGCGCGAGCGGCGACGATCCCGCACCCCCTGAAGCGGGACTTTTTTCAATGCTGACAAGGACTTGGCTGTGGTTTCAAACAGCCCATCCAGGGTGAAACACCAAAAGAAATAAGCACTTGCGCGGACTAGCGAAAGTGCATCATCACCAACCGGGTGGCTTCACGGGGAGCGCGTCGTCACGACGCGCCGGGGAATCGTCAGAAACTCTCTTTGACGATGCGCCCGGCCGCCGGCTGAATGGGCCGGGCGTTCATCGGGTAGAGGCGGCTGAACACCGCCAGCTGCTGGGCGCTGACCGGCACCGGCTCGCGCAGCACCATCCACAGCACGTCCTCGCTGCACGGCGGCGTGGTCAGCGAACCCATGAAGGTGAAGTAGCCGCGCTCCTGGGGCAGCAGCAGGTTGAGATCCAGCCCGCCCGGCACGGACTCGGGCTGCAGCTTCTCCAGCGGCAGGTGGTTCCAGACCTTCTGGATCAGCGGATGGTCCTGCGCCCCCAGCGTCAGCAGCACCGCCACCACGGCCAGCTTGCCGGCCTCGTCGCGGTGCACCAGATGCACCACCATGTCGAAGCCGCGGCCGTTGACGCGTTCCTCGGCCGGCCGGTGGAAGTGGAACTGCTGCAGCTCGTAACGGCGCTGGCGCACCGTCAGCGTGTTGCCGGGCGGCACCGTGACCTGGATGGTGTGGCCGTTGTCCAGCACCGTGAAGCTGCTCGGGCGGTAGTCGAACTGGATCGGTTCCAGGTCCACCTTGAGGGTGTCGCGGATGTCGATCGGCGTCTGGCGCGTGCCGATGGCGCACAGCCGGTACTCGGGGGCCAACTCACCCCAGCGCTCGGCCGAACCCTCGCCGGTGTAGCCCCAGTGCGGCTTCTCGCCATGCGGCTTGGCGGCGTTCTTGGCCCCCGGCTTGGCGCCGTGGGCACGGGCGCGGGCCGCCTCCACCGTCAGGGCGCCGTCCGGCTTGGCCAGCTTCTCGGCCAGGCGCTCGCGCAGCCCGCTGGGCGCTGCAGCCGGCTCGTCGGCCCGACAGGGTGCAGGTCCCAGGGCCAGCGCGGCCAGCACGAGCAGGGCCAGGGGTCGCAGGGCGGGGAGCAAGGCAGGGCGCAGGGCGGGACGCATGGCGCCATCTTCGGCGCGGCGCAGCGCGGCTTGAATTGACACGGGTTCAGCCCGCAGTTGTGCCGATGCCCGGCAGGCTGCGCCGCACGCGCGCCCAGGCCACCAGGCCGATGGCCAGGAAGCCCGCCGACATCAGCGCCAGCCCCTGCAAGGAGTGCATCACCAGCGGCACCAGCGCGCCGGCCACCACGGCGTTGGCCGCCGAGGCGATGGCCGACTGCAGGCTCGACGCCATGCCGCGCCGCTCGGGGTAGAGGTCGAGCACCATGATGGTCACCACCGGCACCATGAAGGCCCAGCCGAGGCTGAAGAGCCCGATCAGTGGCAGGCTCCAGATCGCGTGCTGCGGCGCCAGGAACATCAGCGCCACGTTGGCCAGGAGCGCCAGCACCATCAGCAGGAAGCCGCGGCGAATCTGGCCGGCCGGCTTCATGCGGCCCGCCACCCGCCCGCTCCAGGCCGCGCCGCCCATGATGCCGCCGATGCTGCAGCAGAAGAACCAGAAGAACTGCGTGGGCGCCAGCCCCAGGTGCTGACCGAGAAACTGCGGCGCCGCCAGCACGTACATGAACATGCTGTTGAACGGGATGCCGCTGGCCAGCACCAGCAGCCAGAAGCGCCGGCTGCGCAGCATGCTGAAGTAGCCCTGCATCAGCGGCCTGATCGCAAAGGGCTGCGCCTGCGGCAGGCTCTCGGGCAGCGCGCGCCAGTTGAGCAGCGTGAGCAGCAGGCCCACCGCGGTCAGGAACCAGAAGATCCAGTGCCAGTCGCTGTGCACGTAGAGCCAGCCGCCGATCAGCGGCGCGATGGCCGGCGCCACGCCGAAGAAGATCGTCACCTGCGACATGACGCGCTGCGCGTCGCTGGGCGGGAAGAGGTCGCGGATGATGGCGCGCGACACCACCATCCCCGAGCCCGCGCACATGCCCTGCAGGGTGCGGAACAGCACCAGTTGCTCGATGGTGGTGGACAGCGCACAGCCCGCCGAGGCCAGCGTGAACACCACCAAGCCCACCAGCACCACCGGGCGGCGTCCGAAGCTGTCGGACAGCGCGCCGTGGAACAGATTCATCAGCGCAAAGCCCGCCAGGTAGCTCGACAGGGTCTGCTGCAGCTGCACCGGCGTGGCCCCGGTGGAGCGCGCGATGCCGTCGAAGGCCGGCAGATAGGTGTCGATGCTGAACGGCCCCAGCATGCCCAGACTGGCCAGCAGCACGGCGAGCATCCAGCGCGGGTGCGGCCAGAGGCGCGCGGCTTGGGGGTGCATGGGGGAGAGTATCGAGGGATGCGAGCGCGCCGACCTTGCAGCGCAATGGCCGGTCCCGTCACCACACGGGTCGAACAAGGCGAACGTCGCCGCGCTAAAACGTCTGCTGACCGTGCCCGCGCCTGAGCACCGGCGCGGCGCATCAGGGTGACTTCACCCCAATGGATGGCTCGCCCGCCGGCAGGTCCATGCCTGGCGGGGGCGCACCGAGCTGCGGAAAACGCGCGAAGCACGGTGCGATTGGCTCGATACGCGCCATTTCAGCCCGCCAACGCCTGTCGGAAAGGCCCTCGTCGTGCCGAGCCTGGATGAGGTAGCGCATGCAGGGGCGAGCATCCAGTGCAAGCGTGACCGACGGCACCAACTGAGCTGGAGGCCGAGGCACGCGGCTCTTGGGAGACGCTGGCTTCCTGCCACGTTCTGTGGCCAAGGTCAGAGCGCGCAATCCCGGCTCCATCTGAACCCATGCCGGCGCCCCAATCAGCGAATTGCCATCCACAGCCAGGAATTGAACGGGGCTCGCGCTGGAGTCCCCTACCGCCACCCGGTCGCCGATGACCTCAGCCCAGGGCTGCTTGGTTGCCGTCGCGCAAGCGGTGAGGGTGAGCACCAGCAGCAACGAAACCGTTTCGCGAATCGATCGTTTCATCTCAACCATTCATTCGCACGCTCTTCCGAGGCGGAGCCGCGTGTGCGTTTTTTTGGGGCCGAATGAGTCGGCGGCGGTTGCGATGAACCCCACAGCCCACACCCGCCCTGTGCGGCTCGCACCGGCACGGCGTGTAAGAGCCGGTGCCCTGTGAATCAGGGTGCAAGCGCTCGTCGAGGGTGTCGTGAAGCGCCCCGATAGGCCGGATTCTGTGTCCGGCCCCTTTCGAGACCGGCGACCGCCATTCCTCTGGGCCGAGGCTCTCACCCCGGCTCGATGCCACCTACCCGCCGACTCCGCGAGCCACGTCAACGTCGGCCTATTTGGTGTTGCTGCGCGTAGAGATTGCCCGTTTCACCCTGGGCGGGTCGGGCGCCAAAGGCGCCCGCAGCCGCCCAGGGTGCTGTTCGGTCGACGCTTGCGCGCCGCCCGCCCGGCTTGCGCCGGTCGGGCCACAGGCTTGCGCCTGTGCCTCGCAGACCACCTCGGTACGGCCTCAAGCAGTGGCAGCTTGCACCGCGCCTGCTTTGCCCACCCAGACTCGTCTCTGTTGCTCTGATCCGCCCCTCACGAGGGATGGGTGTTACCCACTACGCTGCTCTGTGCAGTCCGGACCTTCCTCCAGTGCGCCCTTTCGGGACTTGCACCAGCGGCGGTCTGGAGCGCTTCACGACCGCTGCATTGTCTCAGCCCGGATCACTCCTCGGCGTCGTCTGCCTCGCCATCCGCATCGTCGTGCGCGGCCTTCTCGCGCAGCGGCTCGCGCAGCGCGGCGGCGTCCTGCAGCAGGGCGTCCACCGGATGCAGCGGCGCCAGACGCCAGGCCGGCGGCAGCAGGGTCGACAGATAGGGCTCGCGCCAGCGGTGCTGCAGGGCGTCCTGGCGCGTCCAGCTGCTGGCCAGCCAGAACAGCATGCCGCCGGCCAGCGCAAACAGCAGCCAGCGCCGCGCGCCGGGCCAGACGTCGCGGGCGTGCCAGACCACCAGGCCCATCGCGCCGAGCACCGGCAGCAGCTGTGCCGGCACCAGCAGCGCCGGCGCCGACACCATGAAGGCCAGCGCCGGCAGGCCCTCGCTGACCAGCGCCAGACCGAGCAGGAAGATCAGCGCGCGGCGCAGGTGCAGCACGAAGGGGAAGCGGCGCTGGAACAGCTGCGTGAGCAGCGCCCACAGCGAGGCCCAGGCCATCAGGCCGGCACCGACCATCAAGGGCGGCGACAGATATCCCATCCAGGGCGCGCCGGGGTCCTGGCTGCGCCAGGTGTTCCAGGCCGTGATCGCCAGCAGCGCCAGGGCCAGCAGCAGCACCCCGAGCCAGCGCGGTGCATGCAGCATGGGCTTTTCGGCTGCCAGAGCGGCCGCAGCATGGCGCAGGCGCAGCCGGGTGTGGCCGAGCTGCAGCACGCCGTCCGCGGGCCAGTCAAGCGTCTGCCCGGCGGCATGGCGCTGCCGGCCGCGCAGGGCGCCGTTCAGGCTCGGCAGCAGCTCCAGGCGGGCCGACTGCGCATCGAGCCGCAGCAGCGCATGCTGGCCGGCCAGGTGCGGGTCGTCGAGCAGGATCTCGCAGTCCAGCGCGCGACCGATGCGCCAGACCTCGCGCCCGGCGCGCAGCAGGAAGGACTGCCGCACATGGTCGCCGTCCAGCACGTCCAGCACCGCCAACACAGGGGGCACGGCGGGCATGGCGGGTATGGCGGCATCCGGGCAGGCCGGCGCAGCATCGAGGGCGGCGGCGCTCACTTCGCATCCTCCTTCTTCGCGTAGGCCTTGAGGAAATGCCCGGCCAGCTTCAGGGCCTGGTCGAAGCCCACGCCCAGGGCGTCGAAGCGACCAAGCAGGCCCTGCGTCGGGTGGTCGGTGGCGGTCAGCAGCACGGTCAGATCGTGGATGCCCTCCATCTTGCGGTAGGCGCGCAGGCAGACCACGGCGCGCGCCGGCAGCCCGCCGGCATCGACGAAGCGCTCGGCGCAGTGCGGCGCGGTGCGGTCCTTGTCGTTGAGGCGGCCCAGGTTCTCGTTGCGGAACGAGGCGCTGTAGTGCTGCGCAAAGCGCCAGGCGCCGATGCGACTGCCGTCGTAGACCTCGTGCTGCACGTCCAGGTAGCCGGTCTGCAGCCGGCCGCTGACGAACAGCGCGTGGTCCATGCGGCACTGCATGCGGTCAAAGCGCAGGCCCTTGGCCTCGGGCGGCGTGCTGCTGCCCCAGCAGCGCAGGAACTGCTCCTGCGGGATCGGCAGGCGCCAGCGCGCATGGCCCCCGCCGTTGCCCCATTCACGCCAGTCCTGCTGCATGAAGCGCTGCGTCAGCTCCTCGCCATAGGCCAGCAGCTGGGTGCGCAGTTCCGGCCAGGCCGCACCGGTCAGCGGCTTGGCGTTGCGCGAGCGCGCCAGCAGCGCCTCGGGCATGGCGCCGGGAATCAGGAAGCTCATCTGCTGCGAGAACAGCAGCATGCTGACGTTGACACCGACCACGCGGCCACGGTCGTCGAGCACCGGCCCGCCGCTCATGCCGGGGTTGAGCGAGCCGGCGTAGTAGATCAGCGGGTCGAAGCGCCGCTCCACCAGGCCGTTGTAGTTGCCCTCGACGATGGCGAAGGCGACGTCCTGCGGGTGCCCCATCGAGTAGATGCGTTCGCCCTTGGCCAGCGGCTCGGCGGCGGGGCGAAAGCCGAGGGCGCGCTCGAAGCGCAGCGGCTGGCCCTGCTCGTCCACCGCGCGCAGCAGCGACAGGTCGTGACGCAGGTCCAGCGCGAGGATCTGCAGCGCGCCGCGCCGGCCGTCGGCGGCGACGAAGCGCAGCCGGTAGCCGTCCGGTTCGAGCGCCGCCTGGCTCACGACGTGGAAGTTGCTGACGATCAGCCCCTCCTCGCCGACCACGAAACCCGAGCCGACGCTGGCCTGTGAGTCCTGCGCCGCCAGCAGGGTGCGCACCTGCACGAGCTGGCCGCGGCTGGCCTCGAACAGGCGGCGCGCGGTGGCCGAGAGCGGCGCGGCGTCGGGCGCCGGGGCGGCCGATGCGGCCGATGCGGCCGAAGCAGCCGCGGGAGCCGGGGCGGCCGGTGCGGGCGTCGGTGCCGGCGTCTGCGCGAACACCGGGGCGAGGGCCAGCAGCAGCAGCCAGCGGATCAAGGACTTCATGCGGGGGACTTCAGCGGGCGAAAGACGGCCGGATCATCGTAGAAGCCCGGTGCCTCGTTGGCCGGCCACCAGCCGGGCACACCCAGCACCGGCAAGGGCAGGAAGGGTTTGGCGGCCCAGTCGGCCGCGCCCAGCTGCAGCGGGTCGGCCAGCAGCACATGGGCGCACAGGCCCTTGCGCGGCGCAACGGCCAGCTGCTCCAGCAGCGCGTGGCCGAACAGGCGCGGGCGGCTGGCCGGCCACAGCGCGCGGTGGGTCCGGAACATCGCCGTCCAGTCGCGCCGGCGCCAGGCCTGCGCGATGGGCGCCGGGCAGTCGGGCCACCAGGCGCCGTTTTCGTCGAACAGGGTCAGGGCGTCGCGCAGCGGTCCACGGCGAGCCTGCACCCCTTCGGCCGCGATGGCCGCCGCCTGAAGCGCATTGAGGCGCGCCTTGATGGCCGGCTCGCTGAGCCACATCAGGCCGTTGAGGGCATCGTGCAGGTTGTCGCGCGTGGGCACCTGGCCGCTGCGGTGGATGAAGGCCTCGTAGGCCTCGCCTTCGGGCAGCGCGGCCTGCGGCACGAAGCGGCGCGGCGCCCAACCCGAGGCGTTGAGGCGCTCGGCCATCGAGCCCTGCGGCGGCAAACGGCCGGCCGCCGCGCGCAGCGGTCCGCACCAGGGCGCCGCCTGCCAGCCCTCGGGCAGGGGCATCAGGCCGCAGCCGGCTTGGCGCGGCTGCGCCGCGTGCGCGGCTTGGCGGCCGCGGGCGCGGCGGGTTCGGCGGCCGGCGTGACCGGGGCGACTGGCGCAGGGGCATCGGCGACCGGGGCGGCGACCACCGCGACAGCCTTCTTGCGCGGCGCACTGCGGCGCTTGGTGGCGGCCTTGTCCGGCGCCTTGTCTGGCGCCCTGTCTGGCGCCCTGTCCGCGCCGGCTTCGGGCGCGGCGACGGCCAGCGTGGCGGCCGGCAGGTTCGCCGGGGCAGGGGTCTGCGCCGGGGCGTGCTCGGAGCCGGACTCGCGCCGGTTCGCAGGGGTCGCCGGGCGCTGGCGTGCGCCGTCACGCTCCCAGCGCTCGCGCACCGAGGCCACCGAGCCCTCGCGCTTGAGCTCGAAGAGCTGGGTCCCCTCGAGCAGCTTGGTGAAGGTGGCGAAGCCGTAGTTGCGCGGGTCGAACGGCGCCTGATTGCGGATCTGCTGACTGACCAGTCCGACCTGCGCCCAGCCCTCCTCGCCGCCTGCGGCCTGCACCGCATGGCGCAGCAGGCTCACCAGCTTGGCGTCCTGCTTGAGTTGGGCCGGGCTCATGCGCTGCTGCTGCGAGCCTTGCTGGCCGCTGGTGTCGACCTTGTCCAGGTAGAGGAATTGCGAGCAGGCGTTGACGAAGGGTTTGGGGGTCTGCTGGTTGCCGAAACCATAGACCTCGGCGCCTTTGGCGCGCAAATGCATGACCAGGGGCGTGAAGTCGGCGTCGCTGCTGACGATGCCGAAGGCGTCGGGACGGTCGGTGTAAAGCAGTTCCAGCGCGTCGATGACCATGGCCATGTCCGACGCATTCTTGCCCTTGCTGTAGTCGAACTGCTGCATCGGGCGGATGGCGTGCTCGTGCAGCAGCTTCTCCCAGCCCTTCAGCGCCTCCTTCTTCCAGTTGCCGTAGGCGCGGCGCACGTTGGCCACGCCCAAGGTCGCCAACTCGGTGAGGATGAGGTCGATCTTGTTGGCCGGCGAGTTGTCGGCGTCGATCAGCAGCGCGATGCGCTTGGGGCGTTCGGTCAGGTTCACGGCAATTTCCAGTTCAGGGTGTCGCCGCCACGCAGCGGCTTGATGAGGGCGTCGCCGAAGGGCAGGGTCTCGGGGACCTGCCAGGGCGCACGCTGCAGGGTGACGCGGCCGCTGTTGCGCGGCAGGCCGTAGAAGTCGGGGCCGTGGTGGCTGGCGAAGGCTTCCAGCTTGTCGAGCGCACCGATGGACTCGAAGGCCTCGGCGTAAAGCTCGAGCGCGGCCGGGGCGCTGAAGCAGCCGGCACCACAGACGCTGGCCTCCTTCAGCACCGCGGCGTGCGGCGCGCTGTCGGTGCCGAGAAAAAACTTCGGGCTGCCGCTGGCCACCGCCCGCAGCAGGGCCTGGCGGTGCTGTTCGCGTTTGAGCACCGGCAGGCAGTAGTAATGCGGGCGCAGGCCGCCGGTGAAAAGGGCGTTGCGGTTGTAGAGCAGGTGCTGCGGGGTCAGGGTGGCCGCGGTGAAGCGGTCGCTGGCGGCCACGTACTGTGCCGCCTCCTGCGTGGTGATGTGCTCGAACACCACCTTGAGCTCCGGGAAGTCGCGCCGCAGCGGCTGCATGACGCGCTCGATGAAGACCGCCTCGCGGTCGAACACATCGATCTCGCCATCGGTCACCTCACCGTGCACCAGCAGCAGCAGGCCCTCGCGCTGCATCGCCTCCAGCGTGGCGTAGGTCTTGCAGATGTCGGTCACGCCAGCGTCCGAATTGGTGGTGGCGCCGGCCGGGTAGAGCTTGACGGCCACCACGCCGGCCGCCCGCGCCGCGGCAATCTCCTGCGGCGCGGTGTTGTCGGTCAGGTAGAGCGTCATCAGCGGCTGGAAGTCGGCGCCGGCCGGCAGCGCGGCGAGGATGCGCTCGCGGTAAGCCTGCGCCTGTGCGGCGGTGGTGACCGGCGGGCGCAGATTGGGCATGACGATGGCGCGCGCGAACTGGCGCGCCGTGAAGGGCAGCACCGCGGCCAGCGCGGCGCCGTCGCGCAGGTGCAGGTGCCAGTCGTCGGGGCGCGTGAGGGTGAGCGTGTCTTGCATGGGCGCCGATTGTGGCGGGCGTCGCCTGGCCCATCTGGGGCGCTACGAGGGGCGCGCCTCGGCCTTGCGCTCGGCCACCCAGGCGCGCAGTCGGCGCTCCTCCTCGCCGTAGAAGGCCTCGGCCCAGGCGGCACCGAGCAGCTGCTCGCGCACCGCATGGCGCTCCTCGAGCGCCAGCTCCCAGGTGTCGATGCGCTGCAGGTCGACCTCGATGCGCCAGTTGTAGTGGCGCAGGCTCAGGTACTGGTCCCAGAGCTGCAGCACGGCCAGGCGCTGCGGCTCGTCGAGCTCGCGCAGCAGGCGGCGCTCGAGTTGCTCGCGCAGCTCGCTCTCCGGGCGGCCGCGCGAGCCGGCATACAGCTCGTCGAAGTGCTGCCGCAGCAGGCCCTGCACGCGCAGGCCGCCGCGCGCGTCGAGCAGCACGCTGCGGCGCCAGTCCATGCGCTCGAGCCGCTGCGCGGCGTCGAGCCCGACGCCCGGCGGCTGCGCGGCCAGCAGCTGCCGCGGGTCCACCGGGCTCTCGCCACCCCAACCCAGCCACAGCCAGGCCGCGCCCACCAGCAGCGCCACCAGCGCCGCCACCGCACGCCGCCAGAAATCTCTCTTCTTCGTCACCCACGCTCCCACGAGACGTGGCGCGCTGGCGCCACGCCGGGCATGGTCGCTGCCTACATTTGCTTACCCGTCGGGGCTTTCCCGGCCGGCAACCCTGGGGGGGGGGTCGCATCAGGCGGCGCCGCGCCCCTGCTGGCTGGCGAAGTACACGACCTTGCGCGCCCGCATCACCTCACCGAGTGGGCGGTGGGCCGCCAGGCCCTGCCAGGGGTCGTAGACGCCGGCCTCGGCCTGCTTGAGCGCCCGGGCGTCGGCCGGCGGCGGATTGAGCGTCAGCTGCGCCAGCGTCAACCAGGGTGCATCGCGCTCCAGCCACTCCTGGTCGGCCTTCTCGATGGGCGTGCGCGCCTCGTCCTCGAAGAACTGCGCCTGCAGCTCGTAGCGCAGCGCCTGATGCTGGAGCTGGCGCGTGAAGTCGGCGGCCCAGTCGACCGCCTGGCCTGCCGAAACCGCCATCGGCTGGCCGTTGACGGGCCGGACCCGCCAGCGCACCGCGTGGGTGCCGAAGGCCAAGGGCAGCACGCTGGTGAAGGACTCCGCCGCAAAGCCCCGGAAGGGCCTGCCGAAGCTCGATTTCATGTCCTTGATGCGGCGCAGCCCGCCGGCCAGGCCGAAGGTGGCGAACAGCCACTTGAGCAGGGCCAGCGGCCCCTGTCCGGCCGCCAGCACCAGGCCGAAGAAGTGCTCGCTGGTGGGGAATGCGAAGGCGAGCTGGTTGATCAGGCTGAAGTCCTGGTGCGTGGTGCGACCGCCGAGCGCCGCCGGCTGCTCGGGCAGGCCCAGCACGCGAAAGGCGAAGCCACGGATGTCGGGCACCCGGTCGGACTGCACATCCACGCTGCCGTTGGACAGACGCAGCCACAGCGGGTAGCGCCCGGTGAGCGCGAACAGGCCCTGACGCGCATGAGGTGGCAGGTCCGGCACGATCTCCAGCTCGCCGGTGGTCACCAGCAGGCCCTTGCGGTGCAGCGCCCGCCCGCTGCCGAAGCGGGCGTTCTTGCGCCGCTGCATCTCGGCCACGCCCTGGGCCGCCGCTGCATGCCGTGCGGCCTCGTCAGGGGCGACGACTTCCTTCCAGTTCGTGCTGGGCATGGCTCAGTGCTGCAGGATCTTGGACAGGAAGTCCTTGGCGCGCGCGCTGCGCTGCTCGGGTTGGCCGAAGAAGGCGTCCCGCGTGCAGTCCTCGACGATGCGGCCGGCGTCCATGAAGATGACGCGGTGGCTGACCTTGCGCGCGAAGCCCATCTCGTGCGTGACGCACATCATGGTCATGCCCTCCTGGGCCAGCTGCACCATCACGTCGAGCACCTCGCCGACCATCTCGGGGTCGAGCGCCGAGGTGGGTTCGTCGAACAGCATGACGATGGGGTCCATGGACAGCGCCCGCGCGATGGCCACGCGCTGCTGCTGGCCGCCGCTGAGCTGGCCCGGAAACTTGTCCTTGTGCGCCATCAGGCCGACGCGGTCGAGCATCTTCATGCCGCGCGCCATCGCATCGTCCTTGCTGCGCTTGAGCACCTTGATCTGGGCCAGGGTCAGGTTCTCGCTCACGCTCAGGTGCGGGAAGAGCTCGAAATGCTGGAACACCATGCCGACGCGGCTGCGCAGCTGCGGCAGGTTGGTGCCCTTGGCGGTGATGGACTGGCCGTCGACCCGGATGTCGCCCTGCTGGATGGGTTCGAGCGCGTTGACGGTCTTGATGAGGGTGCTCTTGCCCGATCCCGAGGGGCCGCAGACCACCACCACCTCGCCCTTGTTGATGCGCGTCGTGCAGTCGGTCAGCACCTGGAAGCTGCCGTACCACTTGGAGACCTTGTCGATGTCGATCATGGGGGCTGTCCCTCAGCGGATGATTTGGATGCGCGCCTGCAACCGGCGCACGGCCATGGAGAGGCTGAAGCAGATGACGAAGTAGGCGAGCGCCGCCAGCAGATAGGTCTCGACCGGCCGGTTCAGGTTCTTGCCCGCCACCTCGAAGCCCTTGAGCATGTCGTAGGCGCCGATGGCGTAGACCAGCGAGGTGTCCTGGAACAGGATGATGGTCTGCGTCAGCAGCACCGGCAGCATGTTGCGAAAGGCCTGCGGCAGCACCACCAGCTGCATGGTCTGTGCATAGCTCATGCCCATGGCGTATCCGGCATGGGCCTGGCCGCCGGGCACGCTCTGGATGCCGGCGCGCATGATCTCGCTGTAGTAGGCGGCCTCGAACAGCGTGAAGGTGATGAAGGCCGACAGCGCGGCGTCGATCGGCCGGCCGATCAGCAGCGGCACCAGCAGGAAGAACCACAGGATCACCATCACCAGCGGGATGGAGCGCATCAGGTTCACGTAGCCGGCCGCCGGCCAGGCCAGCGCCGGGACGCCGGACAGGCGCATCAAGGCCAGCAAGGTGCCCAGCACGATGCCGCCCACCATCGCCACCGCCGTCAGCGTGAGCGAGAACAGCAGCCCGTTGAGCACGAAGGCGCGCAGGAACTCGGCGCTCAAGAACGAGAAGTCGAGCCCGCTCATCGCCCGCCCCCGCCGGCCACGCCGGGCACGCGCGCGGCGCGCTCGATGCCGGCGGCGATCAGGTAGACGCTGAAGGCGGTCACGAAGTACAGCAGGGTGGCCGCCGCGTAGGTCTGGATCGGCTGCGAGGTCTCCTCACCGGCCTGCATCGCGAAGTTGGTCAGCTCCAGCACGCTGACCGCGAAGGCCACCGAGCTGTTCTTGACGATGTTCATGCTCTCGCTGGTGAGCGGCGGGATGACGACGCGAAACGCCACCGGCAGCAGCACGAAGCGGTAGGTCTGCGGCAGCGTCAGGCCCATGGCCAGACCGGCGTAGCGCTGGCCCTTGGGGATGCTGTTGATGCCGGCCTTGACCTGCTCGCTGATGCGCGCGCTGGTGAAGAAGCCCAGCCCCAGCGCCGCCAGCGCGAAGCTCGGCAGCTCCTTGAGCGGCGGGATCAGCGAGGGCACCACGTGGTACCAGAGGAAGAGCTGGACGATCAGCGGGATGTTGCGGAACAGCTCGGTCCAGGCCTCGCCGAGCCACACCAGGCCGCGCCGTGGCGTGGTCCGCGCCACGCCCATCAGCGAGCCCACCAGCAGCGCCACCAGCAAACCCACCAGCGCCACGCCCAGGGTCCAGCCCCAGGCGCTGACGATCCAGTCCAGGTAGGTGCGGTAGCCGGCCTGCGCGAAGCAGCCCGGCACCGTCGTCATCTCGACGGTGTCCCGGCACCAGAGTTCCTTCCAATCGGCTGCCATCGGCACACCCCCGAGAAAGCGAAGCGGGCCGCAGCGCGGCCCGCTTCCGTTTCAGTCCCGCGCCCGAATCACTTCTTGGCGTAGTCTTCCATCGGCTTGTCGTTCGGGTTGGCCCAGGCCGCCTTGGTGGCCTCGCTGGCCGCCAGCCCCAGCTTGGTGTTGGACGGCGGGATGGGCTGCATGAACCACTTGTCGTAGAGCTTGGCGATCTCGCCGGACTTCATCATGGACTTGATGCTGTCGTCGACCGCCTTCTTGAAGGCCGGGTCGTCCTTGCGCATCATGATGGCGATGGGCTCGACCGACAGGGTCTCGCCGACGATCTTGAAGTCGCCCGGGTTCTTGCTCTTGCTGATGTTGCCCGCCAGGATCTGCGAGTCCATCACGAAGGCATCGGCGCGACCGCTCTCGAGCAGCAGGAAGCTGTCGGCGTGGTCCTTGCCGAAGATCTCCTTGAAGTCGACACCGTTGGCGCGCTCGTGGCGGCGCAGGGTCTGCACGCTGGTGGTGCCGGTGGTCGTGGAGACGGTCTTGCCGGCCAGCTGGTTGATGCCCGAGATGCCGGAGTTGGCCTTCACCGCGATGCGCACCTCCTCGACGAAGGTGGTCACGGCGAAGGCAACATCCTTCTGGCGCGTGGCGTTGTTGGTGGTCGAACCGCACTCGATGTCGACGTTGCCGTTCTGCACCAGCGGGATGCGGTTCTGCGAGGTGACCGGCTGGTACCTGACGGCCAGGCTGCTCATGCCGAGCTGGCGGCGGACGTCGGCAATGACCTTTTCGCAGATCTCGATGTGGTAGCCGGCGAACTTGCCGTCGCCCAGGGTGAACGAGAGCGCGCCGGAGGACTCGCGCACGCCCATCGTGACGCTGCCGCTGTCCTTGATCTTCTTCAGCGTGTCGCTGGACTGGGCCTGCACGCCCAGTGCGACGCAGGACAACGAGAGCGCAAGGGCCAGGGTCTTCTTCATGCCAACTCCAGTGAACGATGAGGGGGATGGCACAACGCTACCAGAGGCCGTTGCCGCCGGCGCGCAGGGCGCGGGTTTCCATGGGCAGCGCGATGCGCATGGGTCGATGTCAGAAGGTCTCCCAGCTGTCGCCCGGATCGGCGTGGGCTGGGGCGGCGGAAGCCGGTTGCGCTGCCACGGCAGCCGGCCGGGGGGCCGGCCGGACCGACGCCGCCTTGCGGGCGGCACCCGCCGCTGGCTGGGGCGGGTTCGCCCGGACCGGCTTGGCGCCGGCGGCTGCCGATTGGGCGGGTGAATGTCCGGTCGAATGCGAAGTCGAGGCCGTGGCCGGCCTCGGCGCCGCTGGCGCGTCACCGACGCGAAACACCGCGATCGTCTCGCTCAGCCGGCGCGCCTGCTCGCGCAGGCTCTCGGCGGCGGCCGCCGACTGCTCGACCAGCGCGGCGTTCTGCTGGGTGGCCGAATCGAGCTGCGCCACCGTGGTGTTGACACCGGCGATGCCGTCGCTCTGCTCGCGCGCGGCGGCGCTGATCTCGCCAATGATGTCGCTGACCCGCTGCACGCCGGCGACGATCTCCTGCATGGCGCCACCGGCCTGCTGGACCTGCGACGAACCCGCCTCGACCGATTCGACGCTGGCCTGGATCAGGCTCTTGATCTCCTTGGCGGCCTCGGCCGAGCGGCCGGCCAGCAGCCGCACCTCACCGGCCACCACGGCAAAACCCCGGCCCTGCTCGCCGGCACGCGCCGCCTCCACGGCGGCATTGAGCGCCAGGATGTTGGTCTGGAAGGCGATGCCGTCGATGGTGCCGATGATGTCGGCGATGCGCCGCGCCGAGCCGCTGATCTGGTCCATGGTCGAGACCACCTGCTGCATCACCGATCCGCCGCGCCCGGCCGCCTCGGTGGCGCTGCTGGCGAGCTGCTGTGCGGTCACCGCCGCGTCGGCGGTCTGGCGCACCGCCTGCGTCAGCTGGTCCATCGCCGAGCTGGTCTGCTGCAGGTTGGACGCCGTCTGCTCGGTGCGCTGGCTGAGGTCCTGGGCGCCGGTGGCCACCTCGCTGGCCGCGATGCTGATCGAGCTGGTGCTCAGGTTGACCTCGCGCATCATCAGTTGCAGCTTCTCGGTGAAGCGGTTGAATGCGGCGGCGATGCGCCCGACCTCGTCGCTGGCCTGCACCGGCAGGCGCCGCGTCAGGTCGCCGTCGCCGTCGCCGACCTCCTCCATGGCCTCGCGGGTGCTGTCCAGGCCGCGCATCATGCGTTGCACCACCCCGGCCATCACCATCAGGCCCACCAGCAGCATCAGCACCGTGATGCCCACCGCCTTCAGCAGCAGCGAGCGCAGCGGGGCAAGCGCCTCGCCAGCATCGGCCGCCACCACCAGCAACCAGGGGCTGCCGGCCACCGCGCTGGCGCGCAACAGCAGGGGCTGGGTACCGGCATCGGCCTCCAGCCAGCCGCCGCCGGCCGCAGCGGCCGCGCCCAGCGCCTGCGGCGTCAGGCCCGAGACCAGATCGGTGGCCGGCTTGAGCAGCAGTTCGGGGCGCGCGTGGGCCAGGATGCGTCCGTCCGTACCGACCAGGAAGGCGAAGCCCGCGGGCGTGGGGCGGATGCGCTTGAGCGCCTCGACGACGCTGGTCATGTAGACGTCCGAGGCCACCACTGCCTGCGTCGCGCCGCCAGCCTTCACCGCCATGGCGAAAGTGATCACCGGCTGCTTGGTGCTGTCGTCGATATAGGGCTCGGTGATGACCACCCCGGCCTCGCGCACGGCCTGCTGGTACCAGGGACGCTGGGTCGGGTCGTAGCCCTCGGAGAGCGGCGCATCGCGGCTTTGCAGCATGCGCTTGTCGGCGTGGCCGATGTAGGCCAGGTCGAGCGCGCCGGCCTGCGCGGCCGCGGCCAGCTCCGGCCGCGGCTCGGCCTTGGCCACCGCCGGCTGCAGCGATTCGATGACGCGACGCTGCAACTGCACCCAGGCGGCAATGGCCTGTGCCTCGCTGGTGGCGGTGGCGTTGAGCTGCGCCAGGGTCTGCTCGCGCAGGTGCTGGCGGCTGTCCAGGTAGCTGGCCAACGTGGCCAGCACCAGGCTGAGCAGCACCACGATCCCGTTGAGCACCAAGAGCCGCCGCTTCAAGCTGGTCATGTCATTCATCCAGGGAATTGGAGGCGTCCAGCATGGAGCGGCGACGCTCTTTCGCCATTGGTGCCGACCCGCATGCAGACCCGCATGCCGATCCGCGCGACCCCGTTGCGGGTCGCCGTTCAGCCGGCCGACTGCGCCAGATAGTCCCAAAGCCGGATGGCGACCGGCTTGGGCCGCTTCTTCAGCTCGGGGCGCTCGCGGTACAGGCGCACCTGCATGGGCAGCTCGAATTCACCGGGCGGCGCGGCCGGCGTCAGACGCCGCGCGCGCAGTTCGCGCTTGACGCTGCTGGCCGGCAGGAAGGCCAGCCCGTGGCCCTCGAGCGCCATGGCCTTGAGTCCCTCGGCCATGTCGGTCTCGTAGACGGCCTCCAGCGGCAGGGCCACGCCGGCCTCCTTCATCACGATCTCCACCAGCCGGCCCAGGTAGGCGCCGTCGGCATAGGCCAGGAAGGGGATGCGCTGGCCCGGCCGGCCGGGCAGGCGGAACTGCGGCTGGCCCTCGGCGTCGGGTCGCGCGAAGGCCGCCAGCGTGTCCTCGCCCAGGGTCAGCATCTCGTGCCGCGCCGGGTCGAGCTGCAAGGGCTGGCTGGCGTGGTGGTAGGCCAGCATCAGGTCGCAATGGCCCTCGGTGAGCTGCAGCACGGCGTCGTGCACATTGAAGGCGCCCAGCCGGCACTTGAAAGGATCAATGCCCTTGCGCAGCTCGATCAGCCAGTGCGGGAAGAAGCTGAAGGCCAGCGCGTGCGGCACGGCGAACTCGATCATGTCGGCGCCGGCCGAGCTGTGGCTCTTGAGCATGTTGCGCGTGGCCTGCAGATTGGCCAGCAGCTCGGCGGCCTGCGCCAGCAGGGTCTCGCCGGCCGGCGTCAGGCGCGTCGGGTAGGAGCTGCGGTCGACCAGGTCCATGCCGGCCCAGGCCTCCAGCGCCTGGATGCGCCGGCTGAAGGCCGGCTGCGTCACGTGCCGCTGCTGCGCCGAACGCGAGAAGCTGCGCGTCTCGGCCAGGCTGACGAAGTCCTCAAGCCATTTCGTTTCCAATTCGGTTTCCGTCTTGTTCAGCGGTCTGGAGCTGCCACATGCGAGCGTAAGCCCCGCCGGCGGCCAGCAGTTGTGCGTGCTTTCCCCGCTCGACGATGCGCCCGCCCTCGAGCACCAGGATCTGGTCGGCGTCGACGATGGTGGAGAGGCGGTGCGCGATGACGAGCACGGTGCGGTCGCGGCCGACCGCGTCGAGCTGCGCCTGGATGGCGCGCTCGTTGGCCGAGTCGAGCGCCGAGGTGGCCTCGTCGAAGATCATGATCGGCGGGTTCTTCAAGAGCGTGCGGGCGATGGCGACGCGCTGCTTCTCGCCGCCGCTGAGCTTGAGGCCGCGCTCGCCGACGCGCGTCTCATAGCCGGCCGGCGTGCTGCGCACGAAGCCGTCGAGCTGCGCGGCGCGCGCCGCCGCCTCGATCTCCTGCTGCGTGGCGCCCTCCCTCGCGTAAGCGATGTTGTAGGCCAGGCTGTCGTTGAACAGCACGGCGTCCTGCGGCACGATGCCCAAGCTGCGGCGCAGGCTGGTCTGGCTGACCTCACGCAGGTCCTGCCCGTCGATGCGGATCGCCCCCTGCTGCACGTCGTAGAAGCGGAACAGCAGGCGCGCCAGCGTGCTCTTGCCCGAACCGCTCGGCCCCACCACCGCCACGCGCTGGCCGGGCTCGATGGCGAAGCTGACCCCGTGCAGCACCGGCCGCGCCGGGTCGTAGGCGAAGTCCACGGCGTCGAACTCGATGCGCCCGCCCTGCACCCGCAGCGCCGGCGCGTCGGGCCGGTCCGCCACCTCCTTCTGGCGCGCCAGCAGCGTGAACATCTTGTCCAGGTCGGTGAGCGCCTGCTTGATCTCGCGGTACAGCACGCCGAGGAAGTTCAGCGGGATGTAGAGCTGGATCATGAAGGCGTTGATCATCACCAGGTCGCCGAGGCTGAGCCGCCCGTCCACCACGCCCTGGGTGGCGCGCCACAGCATGGCCACCAGCGCCACGCCGATGACGAGCTGCTGCCCGGTGTTGAGCAGCGACAGCGTGGTCTGGCTCTTGAGCTGGGCGCGGCGCAGGCGCTCCAGCTGCGTGTCGTAGCGACGCGCCTCGAAGTCCTCGGCGCCGAAGTACTTGACCGTCTCGTAGTTCAGCAGCGAGTCGATGGCCTGGCTGTGCGTGGCCGAATCGATGTCGTTGAGCTGGCGGCGGAACTGCGTGCGCCACTCGGTGATGCGCACCGTGAACGCCACGTAGACGACCAGCGCCACGCCCGTGATGAGCGCGAAGGCGGCGTCGAACTTCGTCGCCAGCAGGGTCAGCACCAGCGCCACCTCGATGATCGTGGGCAGGATGCTGTAGAGCGAAAAGCTGACCAGCGAGTGCACGGCGCGCGTGCCACGTTCGATGTCGCGCGTCATGCCGCCGGTCTGGCGCTCCAGATGGAAGCGCAGGCTCAAGGAATGCAGATGGCGGAACACCTCCAGCGAGACCTGGCGCGCCGCGCCCTCGGTGGCCTTGGCGAAGATCAGCTCCCTCAGCTCGGTGAACAACGAGGTGGCCAGGCGCAGCAGCCCGTAGGCCACCAGCAGCGCCGCCGGCACCACGAAGAGGGGATTGGCGCGCGCCGCATCGAGCTGGTCCACCAGCTCCTTGAGCAGCAGCGGCACGCCCACCGTGGCCAGCTTGGCTCCCACCATGAAGCCCAGCGCCGCCGCCACGCGCCAGCGGTACTGCCAGAAATAAGGGAGGAGCTTCTTGAGCACTTCGCCGTCGCGGCGCGGTGCGGGGTCGGAGGCTGGTTGAGGAGCCCCCGGGGGGCGCGCAAAGGCACGAGACATGGCCATCATTCTCGGCGGCTGCTACAAACGGCCCATGAGCGAACTGGCCAGCCCCTTCATGGACCCCACCGCCGTGCCCACCGAGCGCGAGCTGGTGATGCGCGTCATCCCGATGCCCGCCGACGCCAATGCCAATGGCGACATCTTCGGCGGCTGGATCATGGCCCAGGTCGACCTGGCCGGCTCGGTGCTGCCCTCGCGCATCACGCGCGGCCGCATCACCACGGTGGCGGTCAACCAGTTCGTGTTCAAGCAGGCGGTGTCGGTCGGTGACCTGCTGAGTTTTTATTCGCACGTCAAGCGCATCGGGCGAACCTCCATCACCGTGCAGGTGGAGGTGTTTGCCGAGCGCGATCCCGAGCACCCGCAGGTGGTCAAGGTCACCGAGGCGGAACTCATCTTCGTGGCCATCGACCGCGAAGGAAAGCCGCGCACCTTCCAGCTCGGCGAGCGATGAAACCCATCCTATGGTTCGAGGGATTGGTAGGCCGCCCGTGAGTCGAACACGGCACCAACAGATTATGAGTCTGCTGCTCTAACCAAGCATGAGCTAGCGGCCCGCCTGGGGGCATTGTCGGGGAGGCGGCCCGCAGTGCCGCAGTGCGAGGCGACTCAGGGCGCCTGTGTCAGTTCGCGTGCCACCTCGCGCGCCACCCTGGCGCCGACGTGACGCGCCATGATGGCCTCCAGGCTGCCATCCGCGCGCATCGCCGCCACGGCGGCGCGCATGCGCTCTTGGTCCTCGGGGCGCACACGCACGCGCGAAAGCACCAAGCCCCCGACGATGGTGTCGCCCGGAGCCAGGTCGAGCATCTGCACCTTGCCCGCCATCGCGTTGCGCTCCAGCAGCGGGGTCCAGGTGACGGGCTGGGCCAGGAAGGCTTCGGCACGGCCGGCGGCGAACACGCGCGCCACCACCTCGGCATCCGGGTATTCGTCGACCCGGCCCGCCGCGCGCAGACGCTCGAGCCAGCGGTCCAGGGTGGCGCCGTGACGGAACGACTTCACCACGGCGATGCGCAGCGCCGCGTCGGCCTCGAAGGCCTGCAGCGAGTCGATGCGCGCCGCCAGCTCCTTGCGCACGATCAGGTGGTTGCGCGTGCTGAGATACGGCACGAACTCGGCGAACAGCAGGCGCTCGGGTGTGGGCACGCCGGATACCGTCATGTCGAGCCGGTTGGCCGCCATCAGGGCCCAGGTGCGCACCCGCGAATCCAGGCGCGTGTGGAACACGCAACCGGTGCGCCGCGCCACTTCCTGCAGCAGCTCCGGATCGATGCCGACGCGCTGACCCCGGGCGTCGCGGTAATAGAGCGAACCGAATTCGTAGAGCGTGACCTCGTAGGGGCCGCAGACGGGTTGGGCGGCTCGCTGGGTGGGCGCGCCCAGGGCCGTTGCGGCCGCCAGGGCCATGCCGAGGCCCACCCACTTCGCCCGGCGGCGGCGCCAGAAGCTCATCGCGTGGACAGCGCCTGACCGACCATGCGCGCGGTCACGTCGACGATCTGGATCATGCGCTCGTAGGCCATGCGGGTCGGACCGATGACGCCCAGCGTGCCCACCACCTGGCCATCCACCTCGTAGGGGCTGGAGACGATGCTGAGCTCCTCGAAGGGCACCACCTGGCTCTCGCCGCCGATGAAGATGCGCACGCCCTCGGCGCGGCTGCTGACGTCGAGCAGGCGCATCAGCTGCGCCTTCTCCTCGAAGAGGCCGAACAGCCGGCGCAGCGAACCGAGGTCGTGGCCGAAATCCTGCACCGCCAGCAGATTGCGCTCGCCGCTGATGACGACCTGCTCGGCCGCGCCGTCGTCCGGGTCGGTCCCCTGCACCGCAGCGTTCATCAGCACGGCGATTTCGCTGCGCAACTGCTCGACCTCGCCGCGCAGTCGCTCGCGAACCACCTCCAGCGTGAGGCCGGCGTACTGCGCGTTGAGCCGGTTGGCGGCCTCCTGCAGCTCGGTCTGCGTGTGGTCCTGGGCGGTGACGATGACGCGGTTTTGCACGTCGCCGTCGGGGCTGACCAGGATGACCAGCACCCGCCGCTCCGACAGGCGCAGGAATTCGATGTGGCGGAACACCGTGGGCTTCTTGGGCGCGGTGATCACACCGACGAAGCTGCTGAGCTGGCTGAGCACCTGCGCGGCGTGGGCGATGACGCGCTGCGGCTGGTCGGGCTGCACGATGTCGCCGACCCGCCCCTCGAGCCGCCGCAGCTCCTGGTCGAAGCGCTGCGGGCGTGCCGTCAGCATGGTGTCGACGAACAGCCGGTAGCCCAAGGCAGTGGGAATGCGCCCGGCGCTGGTGTGCGGACTGGCGATCAGGCCCAGTTCCTCCAGGTCGGCCATCACATTGCGGATGGTGGCGGGCGAAAGCTCCAGCCCACTGGCCTTGCTGAGCGTGCGCGATCCGACCGGTTGGCCGTCGGCGATGTAGCGCTCCACCAGGGTCTTGAGCAGTGAATGCGAGCGGTCGTCGAGCATGGCCGCATTGTCGGCGTGGGGCCGCCCCCCGTGCGGAGCGTAAAAGCCCTGTGCGAACATGATTCCATGGGGAAATCCAAGCCATTCCAGCATGTCGCCCTGGTGGGCAAGCCGACAACCGGCATCGGGCCGGTGCTCGAGCAGATCCGCGACTTCCTGCGCCAGCAGGGTCTGCAGGTGACGCTGGAGCGGCGTTCGGCGGAGGCGGCCGGCATCACGGGCTACCCGGCGCTGGAGCCGGAGGAGCTGGGCCGCGTCTGCGACCTGGGTGTGGTGGTGGGCGGCGACGGCACGATGCTGGGCTTCGCACGCGAGGTCGCCCCGTTCGGGTTGCCGCTGGTCGGCATCAACCAGGGCCGGCTGGGCTTCATCACCGACATCACCTTCGAGCAATTTCGCGAGGCGCTCGCGCCCATCCTGGCCGGCGACTACGCCACCGAGCAGCGCAGCATGCTCGAGGGCGCGGTGTGGCGCGGCGACGAGGTGATCTTCTCCGGCCTGGCGCTCAACGACGTGGTGGTGGCGCGCGGTGCCTCGGCCGCCATGGTGGAGCTGGGCATCCACGTCGGTGACGAGTTCATGGCCAACATCCGCGCCGACGGCGTGGTGGTCGCCTCGCCGACCGGCTCCACGGCCTACAGCTTGAGCGCTGGCGGACCGCTGCTGCATCCGTCGATCGCCGGCTGGGTGATGGTGCCGATCGCCTCGCACGGCCTGTCCAACCGCCCCATCGTGCTGCCCGACGAGGCCGAGGTGCGACTCGAATTGGTGGCCGGGCGCGATGCCAGCGTCAACTTCGACATGCAGTCGCTGACCGCCGTGCAGCTGGGCGACCGCGTGACCGTGCGCCGCAGCGCGCACAAGAGCCTGTTCCTGCACCCCACCGGCTGGAGCTATTACGCGACGCTGCGTCGCAAGCTGCGCTGGTATGAAGGCAACCCCTGAGATGAACGCCGGTACGAGCAAGGCGCCGGGCCCCCCGATTCCGCGCCACAAGCCATGCTGAAACGACTCACGCTGCGCGACTTCGTCATCGTTCCGCAGCTCGAACTGGAATGGAGCGCCGGCTTCTCGGTGCTGACCGGTGAGACCGGCGCGGGCAAGTCCATCCTGCTCGACGCGCTGCAATTGCTGCTGGGCGGACGCGGCGACGCCGGCGTGGTGCGCGAGGGCGCGATGCGCGCCGAGCTGGCGGCCGAGTTCGACACCCCGCCCGGCCTGCTGCCTTGGTTGGACGAGGCCGGCTTCGAGCCGGGCGAAACCCTGCTGCTGCGCCGTGCCATCGACGCCCAGGGCAAGAGCCGCGCCTGGGTCAACGGCAGCGCCGCCACCGTGGCGCAGCTGGCCCAGGCCGGCGAGTGCCTGATCGACATCCACGGCCAGCACGCCTGGCAGCGCCTGACCCGCCCGGCCAGCGTGCGCGCCCTGCTCGACGACCACGCCGGCGTGGACGCCGCCGCGCTGGCCGCCGCCTTTTCGGCCTGGCGCGCCGCGCAGCAGCAGCTCGACGCCGCCCGCGCCGCGCAGGCCACGCTGGCGCAGGAGCGCGAACGCCTGCAATGGCAGCTCGACGAGATCGGCAAGCTCGCCCCCGGCGAGCAGGAATGGCCCGAGCTCAACGGCGAGCACCAGCGTCTTTCGCACGCGCAGGCGCTGATCGACGCCGGCCGCGCCGCGCTCGACGCCGTCAGCGAGGGCGAGGACACCGCGCTGCGGCGCCTGGCCTTCGCCGGCCAGCAACTGCGCGAGGTGGTCGGCTTCGACGCCACGCTGCAGGCGGCACTCGACGCGCTGGAAGGCGCAGCCGCGCAGACCGAGGACGCCGCGCACAGCCTGCGCAGCTATCTGCACCGCGCCGAACCCGACCCCGGCCGGCTGGCGCAGCTGGACGAGCGCCTGTCGCTGTGGCTGCAGCTGGCGCGCCGCTACCGCCAGGCCCCGGCCGAACTGCCCAGCCTGCAGGCGCAATGGCAGGCCGCCTTGCGCGAACTCGACGCCCAGGGTGACCTGCAGCAGCTCGAGGCCCGGCTGGCGACGGCGCGCAAGGCCTTCGACGCGGCGGCGAGCGCCGCCGGCAAGCTGCGCGCCAAGGCCGCGCCGCAGCTGGCCCAGGCGGTCAGCGCCGCCATGCAGGAGCTGGGCATGGCGGGCGGACGGCTGCAGATTGCACTGCCGCAACAGGCCGAGCCGCAGAGCTTCGGCCTGGAGAGCGCCGAGCTGCTGGTGGCCGGCCACGCCGGCGCCACCCCGCGACCCTTGGCCAAGGTGGCCTCGGGCGGCGAGTTGAGCCGCATCGCGCTGGCCATCGCCGTCTGCACCGCGCGGGCCGACCGGCACGGCGCGCCGACCCTGGTCTTCGACGAGGTGGACGCCGGGGTGGGCGGCGCCGTGGCGCACACGGTGGGCCGGCAGATGCAGCAGCTGGGGCGCCGGCGCCAGGTGCTGTGCGTGACGCATCTGGCCCAGGTGGCGGCCAAGGCCGACGCACATTGGCGGGTCAGCAAGCAGGCCGACGCCGAAGGGGTGGCCAGCCACGTCGAGCGTGTGCTCGGGGAGGCCCGCACCGCCGAGATCGCGCGCATGCTGGGCGGCGTGCCCAGCGGCGCCAGCCTGCTGCACGCCCGGGAGCTGCTTGCATGAACATCGAATCCTTGAGCGACCTGGTGCTGGTCACCGGCGTCAGCGGCGGTGGCAAGAGCATCGCCATGCACGCGCTGGAGGACGCTGGTTTCTTCTGCGTCGACAACCTGCCGCCCGAACTGCTGACCGACTTCCTGAAGGTCGAGCACCAGCGCGGCGAGCGTCGCGTGGCCATCGCGGTGGACGTGCGCTCCAAGGGTTCGCTGCCGCACCTGCTGCCGCTCATCAAGCAGCTGCGCAAGGAGGGCCAGCCGCTGCGCTCCATCTTCCTCGACGCCAGCACCGACGCACTGGTGCGGCGCTTCTCCGAGACGCGCCGCCCGCACCCGCTGCGCGACGTCAGCGGCGACGAGAAGGCGCGCGGCGCGGCGGCCGATTCGCGTGCGCTGATCGACGCCATCGAGATCGAGCGCGAGTTGCTGGCCGCCATCCGGGTCGAGAGCACCGTCATCGACACCAGCCTGCTGCGCCCGGCGCAGCTGCGCGCCTGGGTGCGCGACCTGGTGAGCGTGCGCGCCAACCAGCTCACCCTGGTGTTCGAGAGCTTCGCCTTCAAGCATGGTGTGCCCAGCGACGCCGACTTCGTGTTCGACGTGCGGGTGCTGCCCAACCCCTACTACGTGCACGAACTGCGCGCGCTCACCGGGCGCGACGAGCCGGTTGCCGAGTACCTCGACATCCAGCCCGAGGTGGCGCTGATGCGCACCCAGATCGCCGCCTTCCTCAGCCAATGGCTGCCGGCCTTCGGCGCCGACCAGCGCAGCTACCTGACGGTGGCGATCGGCTGCACCGGCGGCCAGCACCGCTCGGTCTACCTGGTCGAGCAACTGGCGCTGCAGTTCGCGCAGCATGGCCGGGTGCTGCGCCGGCACCGCGAGCTCGACGCGCGCTGAGGCCGCGGGGCTTGCGGCGGTGGCGCGCGGTGCGGCCTTCAGCGCCCCCGACGCCGCCAGGCGGCCAGCAGGCCCAAGGCCACCAGCGACAGGCTCGCCGGTGCGGGCACCGTGTTCAGCTCCGTGAGCGTGTAGCTGCCTCGGTACACCCCGCCACCGCACCAGCTGCCGCTGGTGCAGGGGGAAAGGCCCCAGGTGCCGTAGTAGTTGAATCCGCCCTGGCCGTCGGTGATGCCGATGGTGTCCATCTGCAGCACGGTGACGGTGTCGCCCGGGCCCCCGAACAGCTCTTCGAACACGAAGCCTTGGATCACGTCGACAGGCCAGAAGGCCGACGCGCTGATGTAGCTCGGTGCGCCCGGGAACTCGCTGGTTTCCAGTTGGTCGTAGCGCTCACCGGCGATCGTGACGTCGAAGGCGGAGACGTTGCCGACCCCCGCGCCAGAGGTCGTGAAGAAGCCGCTGTGGTCGACCAGGCCGTCGCCGTCCCAGTCGGTGGTGACGACGTCGCCAGTGATCACGCCTTCGTAGAAGTCGATGCGGAACGAGGCGGCCGTGGCGCTGCCCGCCAACAGGGTCGATGCGAGCAAGCTCGCCGCACATCGAGCCGCGATGGCAAGCGAGGATGGGCTGGGAAGGGGCAGGCTCATGATGCGTCCGGTTCGGGGGGTGGGGATGGACGATTCTTGGTTCGGCCCACCCGGATCGCCCTCACCACCGGGGACAGACGCGGGACAGACCCCGCCCCCAGGGCGGTGCCTGCCCCCTGAATGCGGGGCCAGGCCATTGATGCCGCCCCTGTTGCCAGGACCGCCAGCCCGACCGGCACCATGAAAAACGGCCCCGAAGGGCCGTACTCAAAAAAAACGGCCCCGAAGGGCCGTTCTCCTGGGTGCCTGCGCAGGCTCAGCCCTGACGGCGGCGCTTGACGGCGCCGACCACGCCCAGGCCCGCCAGCAGCAGCAGGCCCGACATGGGTTCCGGAACGGCGGCGGTGATGCCGTTGATCCAGTTGACGTGGCTGAACACGGCGGTCGAGCCGCTCAGGTCGCCCCAGCTCGCCGAGTTGGACTTCGAGATGTCGCAGCCCCAGGCTTCCGGGCAGATCTGCCAGCCCCAGCTGTGCACGCCCGACAGCAGCCACTCGCTGCCGCTCCACACGAAGTCGCCGCCGCCCGAATCGCCGCCGGCGATGATGGCCTCGTTCTTGCCCAGGCCGGTGCCGCTGGTCCAGCCGCCGCCCACCACGTCGGAGAGGATCTGCAGCGTGTTGTGGTCGGCCTGGTCGAACAGCGCGTCGTAGTCGGCGATGTACTCCTCGCCGAACGGGCTGGCCGGGTCGCCCCAGATGGCGTTGTTGAAGCTGTTGCCGGTGACGTCGGCGGTGTTCATGCCCCAGTGGCCGTAGCCCCAGTCGTCCCAGTTGCTGTCCACATCCGAGGCGCCGACGGTGGTGCTGCCGTAGCCCATGATGAGGAAGTTCTTGCCCACGTCGTTGGCGCTGCTGAGCTTGAAGCCCTGGATGTCCAGCACCGCTGCGTCGAGCTTGAGCACGGCGATGTCGGCGCCCACGCCCAGCGTGCCGTCCCAGTTCGGGTTCACGAAGGCCTGCGCCACGCCGCGCGTGGCCTTGGCCACGTCGCCGGAGACGCCGAACTCGACCGTCATCGAGGTGAAGTTGTCGGCGCAATGCGCGGCGGTCACCACATAGGCGCCGCCCTGCAGCAGGGTGCCCGAGCAGACGAAGCTGCCTTCGGCGGTATCGAACAGCAGGCGGGCCACGCCGTCGAAGCCCATGCTGGAGTCGATGCGCCACTTCGACGGCGCGCTGTTGTTGCCGGTCAGGGCACCGCGGTCGCCGAACAGCTCGGGCTGCTGGCCGATGGTGGAAACACGCTGGCCCACGACCTGCGCCTGGGCGCCGCCAACCAGCAGGGCCGACAGCGCGGCCAGTGCGAGAACAGTCTTCTTCATGAACAACTTTCAGGTGAATGCGTCGCCCAAGGCGGGCGAAGGCGCGACTGTGCCGCCTGCACCCTGGGAGGCTGCCCCCGAGCTCGGGGGGAAACGACCAAAAGCTTGGCGTCCTTGCGACACCGTGAAAACCCTAGGCTTGTGGTCGCAGCCCGGTAGAAATGGTCCACCCCATCGACTCCAGCGCCGCGCGCAGCTCGCGGGCGAAACCGGCGGCACCGGGCCGGTCGCCGTGGATGCAGAAGCTGCTCGCGGCGGGATCGCCGTCCAGCAGGCGCAGCACCTGGCGCGCGGCCTGCTGCGGGTCGTCGACGAAGGCGCCGGCCTGATCGCGCGGCAGCAGCAGGCCCTCGGGCGAATAGCCGCGATCGGCAAAGCCCTCGTCGATGGCGCGCAGACCGGCGCGCCGGGCGGCGCGTGGCAGCGCGCTGCCGGCCAGGCCCATCAGCGCCAGCCCCGGGTCCACCGCCTGCACCAGCTGCACCAACTGCGCCGCCAGGGCTTCATCCTGCGCGGCCTGGTTGTAGAGCGCGCCATGCGGCTTGACGTGGCACAGCGGCACGCCCTCCTCGCGTGCGATGCGGGCCAGGGCCTCGAGTTGCTCCCGCAGCTGGCGCTGCAGCAGCTCGGGCGGCAGGCTCAGCGCGCGTCGGCCAAAGTGTTCGCGATCGGCATAGCCGGGGTGGGCGCCGGCCGCCACGCCGAGGCGCCGGCAGGCGCGCAGCGCGGCGCGCATGCTCTGCGCGTCGCCGGCGTGCCCGCCACAGGCGATCGAGGCCGAGCTGACGCATTGCAGCAGCGCGTCGTCGTCGCCGCAGCCCTCGCCGATGTCGGCGTTCAGGTCGATCACGCGTCCGGGCATCCGAGCGTGCTCCGCAACAGACGCAGCTCGCGCTGCTGGTCGTCCCAGCGCTGGCGCGCCGTGTCCAGATCGACCGGCGCGAACTGCAGCCGGTCGCCGGGACGCAGCTGGGCGAGCTTCCAACGCTCGGCCGCCATCAGCTGGCCGATGCGCGGGTAACCGCCGGTGGTCTGCGCGTCGGCCGCCAGCACGATGGGCTGTCCGCCGGGCGGGAGTTGCACCAGGCCGGGCAGGCTGGCGCAGGACAGCAACTCACCGGCGCCGCAGTGCAGCGCCTGCGCCCCGTGCAGGCGCAGGCCCATGCGGTCGCTCTGCGCCGTCACGCGCCAGCGCTGGCGCCACAGCAGGGCCCGCGCGTCGGCGTCGAGGGCCTGGAACTCGGGGCCCGGCAGCAGGCCCAGCACCGGCGTCCAGCGCGGCGGCGCCAGGCCGCGCCGTCCCTGCAGCGGGCTGGCCGCTCCGAGCGGCAGCCGGTCGCCGGCGCGCAAGCAGCGTCCATCCAGCCCGCCGAAACCGCCGCGCAGGGCGGTGGCACGGGCGCCGAGCACGGGCGGCAGCGCGATGCCGCCGTCGACCGCCAGCACACCGAACCACCCGGCCTGCGGCCCCTGCAGGCTCAGCTCCTGCCCGGCCATCACGCGACAGCGCAGGTGCGCCGGCTGCAGCCGGCCCTCGATGCGCATCTCGAAGGCCGCGCCCTGCAGGGCGAACCAGGCGTCACGCGTGCAGCGCAGTCGCAAGCCCCCGGCGCACAGCTCGATGGCGGCCGCGCCGGGCGCGTTGCCCAGCAGTGCATTGGCGCGTTGCAGCGCAAAGGGGTCCATGGCGCCCCCGCCGCCGATGCCGAGGTGGCGCAGGCCCTCGCGACCCAGGTCCTGCACCGTGCTCATCGGAGCGACCTGCAGCAGCTCAAGCATGGTCTTCGGGCTCGAAGCGCACGCTGTCGCCCGGCAGCAACCAGCAGGGGGACTCAAGGCGGGCATCGAACAGCGGCTGCATGCACCGGCCGATGACTTGCCAGCCGCCCGGGCTCTCGATGGGGTAGAGGCCGGTCTGCCCTCCACCGATGGCAACGCTGCCGGCCGGCACCTGCAGGCGCGGACTGGCGCGGCGCGGCTGTTGCAGCGCCTCGGGCAGGCCCAGCAGGTAGGCGAAACCCGGCAGGAAGCCCAGGCAGGCCACCTCGTAGCGGGCCCCGGCATGCGCGGCGACGAAGGCCTCGATGTCCATGCCGCTGCGGTCGGCACAGTCCGCCAGATCGGGGCCCTCGGCCCCGCCGTAGCGCACGCGCAGGCTGCGTTCCCGCAGGGTCTCGCGCGCCGGCCGCGCCGCCCGCCAGGCGCGGCGCGCCAGCGCCTCCAATTCAGCGGGCGGCAGCCGCGCGGGGTCGGTCATCAGGGTCAGGTTGTGCAGTCCCGGCACGGCATCAACCAGGCCCGGCGTGCCGCGCAACTGCGCCGCCATGGCCAAGAGGCGGCGCTGCGTGAGCACATCGGGCGGCGGCGCCAGGCCCAGGCACAGCGCGTGCTCGGCGAGCCAGTGCCAGGTTTCGCTCACGCTTGGGACTCCGAATCACTGCAGGGTCCTCGAGTATCGGCAAGGCCAGCGAGGCCTGGCGCGGCCTCAGGCCCCCAGCAATCGCTTCAATGGCGCCGGCAGGCCGTAGCCGGCCAGCGCCTCGGCGGCCACCCAACTCCCCTCGCCCAGCGGCTCGTCGCGCCACGTGGCGCGGCACGGGTGCAGGGTCCAGTCGAAGTGCGTCAGCGCATGCTCGATGCGCGGCAGCGGTTCGAGCGTCCCCAGTGCCGTTGCGCCGAGTGCCTGCTGCAGTTCGAGCTCGCTGTCGTACAGCGGCAGGGTCCACAGCCCGGCCCACACCCCGCGCGGCGGACGCTGCTGCAGCCATACCGCACCATCGGCGGGGCGCTGCCACCACAGCCACCAGTTCTCGCGCACGCCGCGCCGCAGCTTGCGACTGCGCAGCGGCAATTCCAACTGCCGGTTCGCGCCGCGGGCGCGGCAATCGGCGGCCAGCGGACAGTCGTCACAACGCGGCTGGCGCGGCGTGCAGATCAAGGCGCCCAGATCCATCAACCCTTGCGTGTAGGCCGGCATGTGCTCGGCGCGTTCCGGCAGCAGAGCGTCGGCCTCGTCCCACAGCCGGCGCTGGGCCGCGGTGCCCGACAGGTCCTCCTCGAAGGCCAGCCAGCGCGCCAGCACGCGGCGCACATTGCCGTCGAGGATGGACACGCGCTCGTCCCAGCAGAACGCGGCAATGGCGCGCGCCGTGCTGCGGCCGATGCCGGGCAGGCGCTCCAACTCGGCGCTGCTGGGCGGCCAGCCGCCCCGCGCCGCGACGGCCTGCGCGCAGGCATGCAGATTGCGCGCCCGGCTGTAGTAGCCCAGACCGGCCCACAGCGCCAGCACCTCGTCGAGCGGCGCCTGCGCGAGTTGCTGCACGTCGGCAAAGCGCTCCAGAAAGCGGCGGTAGTAGGCGCGCACGGTGGCCACCTGGGTCTGCTGCAGCATGACCTCGCTGAGCCAGACGCGGTAGGGGTCGCGGCTGCCGCTCCAGGGCAGCGCGCTCCGGCCCTGGCTGCGCTGCCAGGCCACGAGGCGCTCGGACAGCGGGCTCATCGGCGCTGGCAGCGCGGGCAGTAGAAGCTCGAACGCTGACCCTGCACGAGCCGGCGCACAGGGGTCTGGCAACGTCGGCAGGGCTCGCCCGCGCGGCCGTAGACCCAGGCCTGACCCTGGTAGTTGCCGTTCACGCCGTGCGCGTCGCGGAAGTCGCGCAGGCTGCTGCCGCCCAGCTGCAGCGCCTGCCCGAGCACCTCGCGCAGCGCCGCGAGCAGGCGCCCACAGCGCGCTTCGGAGAGCCGGCCGGCCGGCGTGGCCGGGTGGATGCCGGCCAGGAACAGGGCCTCGCAGGCGTAGATGTTGCCGGCGCCCACCACCACGTTGCCAGCCAGCAGCGCCTGCTTGACGGCCAGGCGCCTGCCGCCCCAGGCGTGGCGCAGGGTGCTGCCGTTCAGGGCGGGGTCGAAGGGCTCGGCGCCCAGTCCCTGCAGCAGCTTGCGCGCCGGGTCGTGGTCCAGCGAGGCCGACCAGACGGCCGCGCCGAAGCGCCGCGGATCGGTCAGCACCAGGCGGCCGCGGTCGGTGAGCAAGGCCAGGTGCTGGTGCGCACCGAGCGGGGCATCGCCGGCATCGAGCGCCAGCGAGCCGCTCATGCCCAGATGCAGCAGCAGCCCGCCGCGTTCACCCGGGTCCCTCAGGTCACCCAGGGGAAGCCAGAGGTATTTGCCGCGCCGCTGCGCATGGCCGATGCGCGCCCCCTGCAGGGCCTCGGGCGCGATGCCCAGCGGCCAGCGCAGGGGCTTGCCCAGCTGCACCGCGCGCAGGGTGGCGCCGTCCAGCGGGGCCGCAATGCCGCGGCGGGTGATCTCGACTTCGGGCAGTTCCGGCATGGGGCGCGGATGGTAGGGGCAGCCGGCAAGGCCTATGGGGCACCGGCACAATCGCCGCGCCATGCCGATGTTCCTCCGCCCTGCCGCAGCGCTGCTCCTGACGAGCGCCCTCCTCTCGCCCCCTGCGTTCGCGCAGGACAAGACGCCCGCACCCGATTCGGGCCTCGACGCCGCCCTCTTCTATCAGCTGCTGATCGGCGAGATGGAGGCGCAGCGCGGCGAACTCGGCACCGCCTACCAGGTGCTGCTGGACGCCGCGCGCCGCACCGGCGACGAAGGCCTGTACCGGCGCGCCATCAACCTGGCGCTGCAGGCCCGCGCCGGCAGCGAGGCCCTGAGCGCCGCGCGCGACTGGCGCAGCCAGCTCGGCACCCTGGCCGCGCAGCAGCATGTGGTGCGTCTGGCGGTTGCCCTGGGGCGCCTCGAGGACGCGGCCGAGCCCTTGCTCGACTGGCTGCAGCTGACGCCCGACACGGTGCAGCGCGCCGCGTTGCTGGCCGCCTTGCCGCAGCTGTTCCAGAACATGCCGGAGCGCCATCGCCCGCTCGACGCGATGGAGCCGCTGCTCGCCGCCCAGCGCGATCTGGCCAGCGCGCAGCCCGAGCGCCGCGCACTGGCCGCCGGCTTGATCGCCGCGCTCGCCCAGCATGCCGGCAACGAGGTGCTGGCGCTCAACCAGCTGCGTCAGAGCGGACAGGAATGGCCCGAGGGTGCGCTGCCGGCCTGGCAGGCGCTCGAGCTGATGCGCGCCAACCCCGACGCCGAGAACCTGGTGTTGCCGCAGCTGGCGCAGTCCACGCCCCTGCGCGGCGCCTACGCCCGGGCGCTGGCGCGCTCGCAGCGCGCGGCGCAGGCGCGCCAGCAGTTCGAACTGCTGCTGGCCGCCGAGCCCGAGCAGGCGGCACACCAGTACGCGCTGGCCGCGCTGCAGCTCGATTTGCGCGAGCCCAAGGCCGCCCTCGCCGCCGCCGACGCCTATCTGGCGCGGCTGCCTGCCGAAGGCCAGGTCGAGCAGCGCCGTGCCGCGCGCCTGCTGCGTGTGCAGGCGCTGACGCAAATGCGCGATTGGAGTGCCGCCCTGGCCGAGCTCGACGCCCTCACCGAGCCCGAGGCGCGCGAAGACGTGGCGTTTCGCCGCGCCAGCATCGAGGCGCGCCGGGGCCAGCTCGACGCGGCACGCCAGCGACTGCGCGAGTTGCCCGGCGACAGCCCCGAGCAGCGTGAGCGCCGCCTGCTGCTCGAGATCCAGGTGCTGCGCGACGCCGGGCAGTGGCCGCTGGCCTTCGAGCTGCTGACGAAGGCGCTGGTGGACGACCCCACCAATGTCGACCTGCTCTACGAGCACGCCATGGGGGCCGAGCGCCTTGGCCAGTTCGAGCAGATGGAGCAGCAACTGCGTCGTGTCATCGAACTGCAGCCGCGCCACCACCATGCGCACAACGCGCTGGGCTATTCGCTGGCCGAGCGCAATCTGCGCCTGCCGGAGGCGCGCACGCTGATTGAAAAGGCGCTGGAACTCGGCGGCTACGACCCCTTCCTGGTCGACAGCCTGGGCTGGCTGGCGTTTCGCGAAGGCAGGCTCGACGAGGCCGAGCGTTGGCTGCGCTGGGCACATCAGGCCCGGCCGGATGCCGAGATCGCCGCCCATCTGGCCGAGTTGCTGGTCCGGCGCGGGCAGCAGGATGAGGCCCGTGCCGTCGCCGATCAGGCCCAGCAGCGCGAACCCGACAACAGCCTGCTGCGCGCAACGCGCCGTCGTCTCGGCCTGTGAGAGCCCTTGCGCTGCTGACGGCGGCGGTGCTGGCCGGCTGCGCCGCCTTGCCGCCCTCCCCACCCGCCGGCGGCTGGAGCGGCAAGCTCGGCTACCGCATCGAGGCCGGTGGCGAGCGCCGCCCGCAGGCCGGTTCGGCGCTCTTCGAATTGCAGGGCGATGCGGCGCGGGGCCAGTTGCTGCTGACCGGTCCGCTCGGCACCGCACTGGCCCAGGCGCAATGGGATGCCCAAGGCCTGCGACTGCACGACGGCAGGCAATGGACGGCCTTCCCGTCGCTGGATGCCCTGGGCCAGGCGCTGGGCGAGACCCTGCAGGGACCGCCCTTGCCGCTGCAGGCTCTGTTCGACTGGCTGGCCGGCCGGCCCTGGCCGGGCGCCCCGTCGGAGGCCTTGCCCGCCGGCGCCTTCCTGCAACTGGGCTGGCGCGTCGAACGGGTCGATGAGCGCTTGTTGAACCTGGAGCGCCCGGCCCAGGGCGCCCTGGGGGCGACGCGCCTGCGACTGGTGCTCAATCCATGAAAGCCTGCTACGGCCTGCGCGCGCCGGCCAAGCTGAACCTGTTCCTGCACGTGGTGGGCAAGCGGCCCGACGGCTACCACCTGCTCGAGTCGCTGTTCGTCCCGATCGACTGGTACGACACCCTGCACCTGGAGCGGCGCAGCGATGGCCGCTTGCAGCGGCACGACCTGGGCACGCCGCTGCCCGAGGACGATCTGTGCCTGCGGGCCGCACGCTTGTTGCGCGAGGCCTCGGGCGTCGACTTGGGCGCCGACATCCACATCGACAAGCGCATCCCCAGCGGCGCCGGCATGGGCGGCGGTTCGTCCGATGCCGCGACCGTGCTCATCGCGCTGAACCGGCTGTGGAACCTCAACTGGACGCGCCAGCGCCTGCTCCCCCTGGCCCTGCAGCTCGGCGCCGACGTGCCCTTTTTCCTGGGTCGCGGACCGGCCTGGGTCGAAGGCATCGGCGAGATCCTTCATGAGACCCGCCTGCCGACGCTGCGTCTGGCGGTCCTCAAGCCACCCCAGAGCCTGCCGACGAAAGCCATTTTTGAGAGCCCGCTCTTGCTGCGCTCCGAAACCCTTGCTATAGTCGCGGGCTCTTTCGCAGTCACTGCAAATGACTGGAAGCGGCATCGAAACGATTTGCAGGCGGCGGCGGTAAGCCGGTGCGAGCAGGTCGGTCAGGCCCTCCAGTTGCTTGGCACGGTGTTCGGCAACAGCCGGATGACGGGTTCAGGCAGTGCGGTGTTTTCGGAAGTTGGTCCGTCCGCTTTTCCAGAGGCGACAGGTTTGGAAGCCTGCATGCAGGTACCCAAAGGCTGGGCAGGTCGGCTGTGCCACAGTTTGGAGTCCATGCCCCTGGCGGGTTGGATACCCGGCTGACAGAGTTTCAAGGGTCGCGGCATCAGTCGCGGTCCGGTGTAGGGGAGTCGCCAAGTTGGTAAAGGCATCGGATTTTGATTCCGACATGCGAGGGTTCGAGTCCTTCCTCCCCTGCCAAATATGCAAAACGCTTGACACGCTAGGAAGCCAACCGTGCTGAACAACACCGTGCTGTTCACCGGCAACGCCAATCCGGCGCTGTCGCAGGAAATCGCCTCTCACCTGGGGGCCGAACTCGGCCGCGCCATGGTGGGTCGCTTCTCCGACGGTGAGGTGACCGTCGAGATCCAGCAGAACGTCCGCGCCCGCGACGTGTTCATCATTCAGCCGACCTGCGCGCCAACGAATGAGAACCTGATGGAACTCCTCATCATGGTCGATGCGATGAAGCGCGCCAGCGCGCGCCGCATCACCGCGGTGATTCCCTATTTCGGCTACGCACGCCAGGACCGCCGTCCGCGCTCCACCCGCGTGCCCATCAGCGCCAAGGTGGTGGCCAACCTGCTGGAGACCGTGGGCGTGGAGCGCGTGCTGACCATGGACCTGCACGCCGACCAGATCCAGGGTTTCTTCGACATCCCGGTCGACAACATCTACGCCAGCCCGGTGCTGCTGTCCGACCTGAAGAGCCGGGCCTACGAGGACCTGGTGGTGGTCAGCCCGGACGTCGGCGGCGTGGTGCGCGCCCGCGCGCTGGCCAAGCAGCTGGGCTGCGATCTGGCCATCATCGACAAGCGCCGTCCGGCCGCCAACGTGTCCGAGGTGATGCACGTGATCGGCGAGATCGACGGCCGCAACTGCGTGATCATGGACGACATGATCGACACCGCCGGCACGCTGGTGAAGGCGGCCGAGGTGCTCAAGGAGCGCGGCGCCAAGTCCGTCTACGCCTACTGCACGCACCCGATCCTCAGCGGTCCGGCCATCGAGCGCATCGCCAACTCGGCGCTCGACGAGGCGGTCGTCACCAACACCATTCCGCTTTCGGCGGCGGCGCGAGCCAACCCCAAGATTCGCCAGCTCTCGGTGGCCTTCCTGTTCGCCGAGACGATCCGTCGCATCAGCGACGGCGAGTCGGTGACCTCGCTGTTCGCCGACCAGAACAACAATTTCTGAGCCTTCGGGCTCGATCCTCGGGGGCCCTCACCGGCCTCTTTTCCAACCGGGCGCCTTGGTCGCGAGGGGCCCCACTCAAACTGGAGTGAATATGAAATTCGTCGCTTTCGAGCGCAGCCTGCAGGGGACTGGTGCGAGCCGCCGCCTGCGCATCACGGGCCGCGTGCCTGGCATCGTCTTCGGTGCCGGCGAGCCTGCCACGATCGAACTCGATCACAACGCCCTCTGGCATGCCCTGAAGAAGGAAGCTTTCCACAGCTCCATCCTCGACATGGAACTGGCCGGCAAGGAATCCAAGGTGCTGCTGCGCGACGTGCAGATGCACCCCTGGAAGCAGCAGATCCTGCACGTCGACTTCCAGCGCGTCGACAACACCACCAAGATCACCAAGAAGGTGCCGCTGCATTTCGTCAACGAGGCCGAGTCGGTCGCCGTCAAGACGGACAAGTGCACCGTCAGCCACGTAATGACCGAGGTGCAGATCACCTGCCTGGCCATCGAGCTGCCCGAGTTCATCGAGGTGGACCTGAGCGGCCTGACCAAGGGCCACAGCGTGCACGTCAACGACCTCAAGCTGCCCAATGGCGTCAAGGTGGTCACGCACGGCAAGCCCAACCCGGTGATCGCTTCGCCGGTCGAGCCCAAGGCTGAGGAAGTCATCGTGGCCGCCGCGCCGGCCGCTGCTCCGGCCAAGGGCGGCAAGAAGAAGAAGTAAGCCCCACCCTGTCGACCCAGGTCGTCAGAAAGCCCCGCCCCGGCGGGGCTTTTTTCATCCTAGAAACGGCAGTTGGACACGGCCAAGTGCGCCGTGATGCGGTGCGCTGGCAAGGCGTGACGACGCAGCGGGCTCGTGCCCGCCAGGAGGAGCAACGCGGCCAGCGTGCCGCAGCGCGGTGCAATGGGCCGTGTAGCGCTCTCACCCAAGCGGTGAACGTGGCCGTAAGCAAAATTCGCTGCGGTGCTGGGGACTTGCATGCGGAGGCAAGCGGTCAACTGCCGTTTTTAGGTTCATTCCGACTCGCTCCGCTCAGGGGCAGGCGGCGCCACTCACGGTCACGCAGTCGCTGACCGTCACGCGCCGCAGCCGCTCCACGTACTGCGCCCCGGTCGCGGCGGCGTTGTCGGGGCAGCTCGCGGCGCTGCAGGCCAGCGCCTCAAGCTGGTAGACACGCACCGTCAAGGGCTGCCCGAGCTCGTCGGCACCCTCGCTATAGGCCGACACGCTGCAGCTCACCGCCACCCGCATGCCGAGCTCGGCGCCCAGGTCCAGGGTCTGGTTGCGCGCCGGGCTGCAGCCGGCCCACCCGCCCTTGAGCAACTGGTGCAGGCCCCATTCAACCCCGGCGCGCGCCGCCTGGTTGGCACGCGCGGCCAGCAGCGCCTGCGCCTGCGAGGTGTGGCTGCTCCAGCCCATGCGGACCACGGTCGCCGCCAGCAGCGCCAGCAACACGACGATGGCGATGGCCGCCACCGCGCCAAGCCCGCGGATCGCTGGCGTCCTCATGGCACGTTGCTCAGCATATTGGTGAGCTGCAGCGACACGGTCTCGCCGTCGCGGGTCAGTTGCAGGCGCATCTGCAAGAGGCCGTAGTCGGCCAGCGCGCTGGCGTCGTAGGCGAAGCCGCAGGCGCTCACCCGCGTGGCCAGCACCTCGCCGCCGGGCGCCGGACAGGCCGCCGGATAGGCCGCGGTGAACCCTCGCACCTGGCGGTACAGCGTGCCGGTGCCCTGTCCGCCGGCCAGGCCCGCGCCACTGCAGACGATGAAGACGGCCGGCTCGGCATCGGCCACCACGAAGAAGCGCCCGCCCGCATAGCCCTGGGGAAACTGCTGCGCCTCGATGGCGATGCGCCGCGACCCGAGCGCAGCGTCGACCACCGCCGCCGGATCGGTGATGCGCGCACGGTTCAGGCCGTCGGTGTAGGCGTCGTTGGCGGCCTGGTTGCCGACCACCACCCAGTCGCCAACCTGCGGCGCACGGCTTTGGTTGAGCGGACCCAGCACGTCGAACTCGGTGATGGCCCGCGTCGTGTCGAGCACCGCCTCGCCATTGCGCGTCACATCGGCGTCGCGCCGGTAGCGGCCGCCGGCCACGCTGGGCATCAGTTCGAAGCAGGCGCCGCCGGGCGTGCGCAGGCTGTTGGGGACGGCCCGGCGCACGTCGCGCTGCAATACCTGCAGGGCCGCCTCGGCGGCGCTCTGCAGTTCGCTGCGCGCCCGCTGCGCCACGAATCCCTCGACCGCCGGCCGCACGAACACGATGCCGACCGCCGACAGGATGCCCACCAGCAGCAGCACCAGGATGAGCTCCACCAGCGTGAAGCCGCGCCGCAGCCCGTTCATGAGCCGTACCCACTGCGCAGGCCCGAGAGCACGAGGCTGTCGCCGCCGTGCTGCACCGTCACCTGCACCCGCTTGACGGCCACGCCAGTCAGCACCTGGGCCTGCACCGCCATGCTCACCGTATAGCTGCCCAGGCCGGCCACGGCGTTGCCGCCGACGTCGCACACCCCCGTGCTCGCGTAGCCGTTGTAATCGTCCACATCATTGAAGCCGTCCCGCGCACAGCCACCCCCCCCGGTGCCGGCCTGCGCCGTGAAGGGCCGGCTCAGGGCCTCTTCGAGCAAGCCTTCGGCAATGGCCAGCATCTGCCGCTGCAGCAAGGGATCGGCCGAGGCGCGCACGGTGGTGTTGAACGCCACCAGCACGCCGGCCAGCCCGACGCCGATGACGACGATGGCGATCAGCATCTCCACCAGCGTGAAGCCGCGCGCGCTACTGGACATGGCCGCTCTGTCCATGCACCTGGATGGCGTCGACGCCGTTCACGGCGATGCTGCGGCCGCCGATCTGCAGGCCGGCCCCGTCTGCCGACACCTGGCCGCCGGGCTGAAAGTACAGGGGGCCGGCGGGCGTGGTCAGCGGCGCGCTGTCCGGCGCCTGGCTGCCGAAACGCGCGCTGCCGTCGGGTCCGTTCAGCGGCGCGGCGCAATCGTTGGCCGGGTTGACGGCCGCCACGCGCAACAGCAGCACGCCGCTGGCGTCGAAGCTGGCGCACACAAGGCGCCGGTGCGCCACCGCGGTGGCATGCGCAAGGCGCAAGCCGGCCACGGTCTGCTCGCGCCAGTTGTCGCTGCGCAGCCGATCCACGACATCGAGCCTCGGCAGCGCCACGGCCGCCAGCACGCCGAGCAGGATCAGCACGGCGATCAGCTCGACCAGGGAAAAGCCGCGCTGGTTCCCTGCAGCCAGCGCGGCGGAACTCCACGCGCTGCCGCGCGGGCTCCTAGTCGACGCTGCGTTCATGGATCTTGTTGGCCGAATGCCCCGGCGCCACGCCGAAGCTGGCGCGGGCGCTGGGGTCGCTGTCTTCGCGGGTGCCACAGCCGTGGATGCTGCCCTGGCGCGAGCGCAGCCAGGGCAGGCCCAGGCCGGTGCTGGCCGGCCGCGCGGCCAGACAGGCGCGGTCGGTGGCGGCGCTGCCGAGGTTGATCGCCACGTCGAGGGCGCCGCTGCCGCTGGGCGTCGGCGCGGCAAGGCGCACGAAGCCCAGGCCACTGGCCAGGCTGACGGCCTGCACCGGGGTGCTCCAGGCGCTGGTGGCCGCGCCGCTGCTGCTGACACGCCCGGACTGCGCCAGCGCCGCCGACCAGGCCGCCGCGCTCGGCGCGGTGCAGGCGTCGTCACTGGTCAGTGCCCAGGCCTGCCCCTTCCATTGCTCCAGGCGCAGTGGCAGACGCAGGGGCTGGGTGGCCGTGCCGACGGCGCTTTGCAGCACCAGGCGGCCGCTGCGCAGCGCCATGTCGGCATCGGCCCCGGGCTGGGCGGCGGAGGAAACGCCGTCGCTGTCGGTCGCGCGCAGGCGCAGCGTGCCGGGCCCGCTGGCCTTGCTGGCAAAGGGGTAGCGGACGCTCGCGTTGGCCTGTCCGGCGCTGAAGGCCGTGGCGGCCACGCTGAGCGGATCGAGCGTTCCGAGGCCCAGCGCCGGAGCGCCGCCGTCACTCAAGGCCACCTCACGGGAAAAGCTGGTGCCGCTGGCCGCGTGGAAGTAGTTCAGGGTCGGCTGGCCGGCCGCATTGCGCGCGGTCAGCGTCACATCGAAGGGCTGACCGGCATAGCTGAAGCTGCCGCAGGCCGGCGTGGCCTGCACGAGCAGATGGTGGGGGCGGAAGGGACCGAGCGCGCCGGCCGCACCGCTGCTGCCCGACACCGACAGACCGCTGCCCAGCACATTGCTCGCGCTCAGCGTGAGATCGATGCGGCCCACCTCGCTCCACTGCAAATTGGCCGGGGCGGCGATACCCGCCGTGGCGTTGACCCCGCCACTCAGGAAGCCGTCGACGGCACCTGCGGCCGAGGGCTCGCGCCGCACATGCCCCCAGGTCAGCTCGGTCTGCGGGCTCTCCTGGCCAAAGCCCGGCGTGCGTGCGCCGGCCGCGTTGCGTGCCGTGGCGCGCGCGGCGAAGGCCTGCCCGGCCGTCAGAGCACCGGCGGGCAGGTTGTCGATCAGGAAATCGCTCGGCACGGCAACAAAGCTGGTGCTGCCGGCCAGGCTCAACCCGGTGTCCCCCGTGGCCGCCGAACCGGTGTAGCTGGCCTGCAACTGCACTTGGCCGGCGTCGGCGTATTGCAGGTTCACGCTGGCGGTGCCATTGGCGTCGAAGCTCAACGCCACCGTCTGGCCGCTGCCGTCGCAGGCCAGGCTGGCGTTGTTGCCGGCATTCAGTGCGCTTCCGCCGACCCGCACCGGCAGGGTTCCGCCGGCCGGGTTGAGATAGCCGCAAGTGAGCCGGATGTTGCGTGCTTGTGCACCCCAGGACGCGCCACAGCCGCTCGCGCCCTCCCCCGCCGTGATGTACAGACTCTGCACCTGCTCGGCACGGTGGTCGGCGACGCTCAGGCTCAGGACCGAGGCCTTCGATTGCAAGGTGCAGCTCGGTGAACCGAAGTTGCAGAGGGTGGCGCTGGTCGCCACGGGGAAGCTGCTGCTGGCCGACAACTGCGCGCTTCCCACGGTGGTGAGTTGCAGATTTTTGGTGACGCTGCTGCTGCCATTGGGGATCACGAACCCGGTCCCGCTGGCATAGCCACTGTTGTCGTCCCAACTCGGGGTCACGGTCCCGCTGCTGGTGAAGCTGCCGATGAGCCCACTGCTGTAGAGCGCCGAGCACGCGGCGTTGGCGCAAGCCCGCACCGTCAACGTAGCCCGCGAACAGGTCGACACCTCACCCCCCGGGTACAGAATCTCCAGGTGGTGCAGGTTGTAACTTGGGCAGCCATGGCTGGCGTTCATCGCGCCCACCACCTGGGTGGTGCTGAGCACGAAGTTGTAGGCGTAGAGCTCGTCGATCAGCCCGTTGGCCGAATTCAGACTGCCGTTGGCATCGGCCACGCCGCGCGCGTTGTCGCCCATCACGATGTTGCCGATGGCCGGGTCCAAGGCGCCGGCGGCCGTGAAGCTCGCCAGCGTCGGCGCAGCGGCATTGACATGGATGCGCAGCCCGTCCTGGTTGGCCCCCGACGCCCCGTTGAAGTCCCAGGAAACTGCCAGGTGCACCCAGGTGTTCACCGCAAAGTTCTGCACCGGGCTGGTCACGCTGCGCACCACCCCGCTGCTGTCACGCACCGTGAACACCAGGCTGCCATTGGCCCGTTTGCTCAGATAGAACCATGCGCCGCCGGCACCGGAGGCATCGAGCAACTGCACCGAACTGGCCGTGGCCCCGCTCCAGGCCTGGTTGTGGCGGAACCAGAACGCCAACGTACCGGTGCCCTGCAGGCTCAGCACCGGGTTTTGCGGGCTGATGCCGGTGTCGACGCCGTCGACCGCCGCCGGGCTGCTGTTGACCGGAATGTTGGCGGCGCGGCAGACCTTGCCGTTCGCCACCGTTTGGGCCAGACCCAGCGCCGTGCCGTGCAGCGCCAGGGAGCCGCTGTCCTTGACCTGGCCGGCCAGACCGCGCGCCCAGACCGCCTCGTCGAAGTAGTGGGCGCTGACCGGCTTGGGCAGGAAGAACTTGATCGCGCTGAAGGGCGGCGGCTCCTGCGCGGCGCCAAAGCTCAGCACCTGGTAGTCGGTCGCCGTCAGCTGCCAGCCGATCTGCGCCGTGCCCGTGCCGCCGTGCGAGATGCTGCCGTACTGGAAGACGAAGCTGCCGTCCTCGTTGAGGATCACCTGCAGGTCGAAGCCGCCACTGGTGTTGGCGGCGTTGACCCATTCGGGAACCGCCTTCCAGCTGACGACGAACTGCCGGTTCGGCGCGCTGCCCAGGGTCGCCACGCTGACGTAGCAGGTCGCGAGGCTGGCGCAGGGCGTCTTGGCGCCTGCGCTCGGGTAGTTGGGCCGCTCGGCCAGATTGGTCGGGTCCAGGTCGACGCCGAACACCTTCATGGTGTTGTTCATCGACGCGTTCGGGTAGCCGTAGGGGTAGGTCTGCGGCGGGCCGATGTTCTGCGTGCCGGCACCGCAGGTGGTGTTGCCGAATTGCAGCCGGCCGTTCGTCATCACATAGACCTGGTTCCAGGTCGTGGCGCCGTAGACGAAATTGAAGCCGATCGGGATCGGTCCGGCCAGCGTGTCGTCAATGACGGGCGGCGTGCTTTGGCAGCCGCCGGCGCGAACGAATTTGTACGGTGCGGTGTTGGCACCGATCTTGGTGTGCCCGCTCGAGTCGATGGCGACGTAGCCGACCGAGGCACTGGAATAGGTCTGGGCGCCTGCCGGCGCACCCAGACCCAGGCCGCCCAGCAGGCCGAGCAGCCATGCTGCGGCGACCCGCTGCCACATCGATCAGTTGCCCGCCGCAATGGCCGGGAAGTCGGCGTAGGGGATGGTGGTGTCGCGCGCTGCGCCCTTCATGGTCTGCACGCTGCAGGTGAACTGCGCGCCGTTGGTCGCGCTGCCGGCGCCCGAGGCCACCACCTCGTAGCCCTGCGGCACGCCGCCTTGCAGCAGCGCCGGGATGTCGGCGCAGGCGTCGACGGCGGCGCACTTGCCGCCGGCCACCTGGTTGGCGATCGCACAGGCGCTGAAGTTCAAGGTGCTGGCCGACGCCCCGGCACCGGCCACACCCTTGGCGGCGGCGATCTTGGCGTCGCTGCCGAGGTCGAGGAACTTGGGCAGCGCGGTGGCGGCCAGGATGCCGAGGATGACGATGACGACGATCAGCTCGATGATCGTGAAACCGGATTGCAGACGACGGGTGGCGTTCATGGACAGCTCCAGGGGTAAGGGGCGCGGGCGCGCCGGTTCAACATTCGGAAAGAAAAACCTGCATCTCGATGCGCCCGCCGACCGGCTGCCGCTTCACCACGAGGCGACAGGCGGGTTGCGTACGCAAGGCTAACTGAATTGCGTCGCCCGGCAGGTCCTGCGCGAGCCAATCGGTGTGCGTTTCGTCGCGTCCAGCCATCAGTCCGGCGGCCTGCGCCAGCACGCGCAGTTGGCCACGGGCGTCGGCGCTCGGCGCTGAGGCCGCCTCCGCGAGTGCAGGCTGGTCGGGGGCCGTCTGGCGCTGGGCCAGCAGGCGCTGCCAGCAAGGCAGGTCGAAGCCACTGCCGCAACGCAGCTCGAGCACCAGGGCCTGCAGCCGCAACTGCTCGGCGGCCATCTGCAACTGCACACGGCGCGCGGCGCCGAGCGTGGCGTCGAGGCGCTGCAGCAGCAGGGCCGCCAGCAGCCCGAGCAGCACGACCACCACCGCCAACTCGAAGCGCGAGGCGCCGCGTCGCCGTTCGTGCCGCCATGTCAATTGCGCCCCCCGAGGCTGGCTCGACCAAGGTCCCAGATGGGCAGGAAGACGCCGAGTGCCAGGATCAGCACCAGCACGCCGAGGAAGACGATGAGGATGGGCTCGATCTGCTGGCCCAGGGTCTTGAGCTCGTACTGCACCTCGTTGCCGTAGAGGTCAGCGACCTCCTGCATCAACTCGTCGACGGCGCCGGTTTCCTCGCCGACGGCGATCATCTGCAGCACCACCGGCGTGAAGACCTGCGCCTGGATGGCGGCACGCAGCAGGGACTCGCCGCGCTCGATGGCCGAACGCATGCCCTCCACCTTGCTCGAGATGTGGCGGTTGTCGCTGGTCTGCGCCACCACGGCGAGCGCCTGCTCCACCGCCACGCCGCTGCGCAGCGCCAGCGCCAGGCTGCGCGCCAGTCGCGCCAGCTGGGCCTTGAGCACGATGGGACCGGCCACCGGTGCGCGCAGCTTGAATCGGTCCCAGGCCAGCCGGCCGGGCGCCGTCTGCAACCACTGGCGCCACAGCAGCACCAGCGCCACCAGCCCCAGCAGCAGCAGCCATCCGTATTCGATGGTGAAGTTGGACGTCGCCAGCAGCAAGCGCGTGGCCAGCGGCAGCTCGGCACCGAGGTTGGCGAACACGCCGGCAAAGGCCGGAATCACCAGCACGTTGATGACGGCGATGGCGACCGCCATGGCGATCATCACGAACAGCGGGTAGCGCAGCGCCGACTTGACCTGCTGGCGCATGAACTGCTCGAACTCGAGGTGGTGGAAGAGGCGCAGGAAGATCTCGTCGAGCCGGCCCGTCATCTCGCCCACGCGCACCATGGCGACGAAGAAGGAGTCGAACACGCGCGGCTGCTGCGCGAAGCTCTTGGACAGCTCGATGCCCGACTCGAGGCTGGCGCGCACCTGCAGCAAGCTGGCACGCATCGCCTGGCTGGCGGCCGACTCGGTCAATCCGGCCAGCGCACGCAGGATGGGCACGCCGGACTTCAGCAGCGTGTGCAGCTGGCGCGCAAAGATCAGCATGTCCACCGTGCTGATGCCGCCGCGCGCCCAGGCTTGAAGGCCTGCCATCCAGCCCTCACCGTCGCCCTCGGCGTCCGCCGCCCCCTGTGCCGACTGCGCCTCGATGCGCAGCGGCGTGATGCCGCGTTGGCGCAACTGCTCGGCCGCCGCGCCGGCGCTGGCTGCCTCCAGCTCGCCGCTCTGCCGGCCGGCGGCGTCGCGCCCCGCCCAGGCGAATTTCATGCGCCCGCCTCATCGGTCGCCACCGAGACGCGCAGCGCCTCCTCGACCGTGCTGCGGCCCTCGAGCGCGCGACGCAGCGCGTCGTGGCGCAGGCCGTGGCCGACCATGCGCTGCTGGGACAGGCGCTTGAACGCCATGTCGTCGCCATGGTTGAGCGCGCCGATCAGCTCGCCATCCATCTCGAGGAACTCGTAGACCCCGGTGCGGCCGCTGTAGCCGGTCTGGCTGCAGTGCACGCAGCCGCGTCCGCGCTTGAGAACCGCGCCGCGCCATTGCATGCCGGCGGCCTCGAACGCCGCCTGCTCGCGCGCGTCGGGCTCGTGCGGCTCGGCGCAATGGCCGCAGACGGTGCGCACCAGGCGCTGCGCCAGCACCAGATGCAAGGACAGCGCCACCATATAGCGCGGCACGCCCATGTCGAGCAGGCGCATCGGCGTCGAGGCGGCGTCGTTGGTGTGCAGGGTCGAGAGCACCAGGTGACCGGTCATGGCGGCGCGCAGGCCCACCTCGGCGGTCTGCTGGTCGCGCATCTCGCCCACCAGCACCACGTCGGGATCCTGGCGCAGCGCCGAGCGCAGCACGCGTTCGAAGCTCAGATCGATCTTCTCGTGCACCTGCACCTGGTTGAGTCCGGGCAGCCGGTACTCGACCGGATCCTCGACGGTGATGATCTTGCGCTCGCTGCTGTTGAGCGCATTGAGCGCCGCGTACAGCGTGGTGGTCTTGCCGCTGCCGGTCGGCCCGGTCACCAGCAGCAGGCCGCTGGGCCGGGCGATGGCGCGCTGCAGCGCCTGCATGACCCGCTCGGGCAGGTGCAGGCCGTCGAGCTGCAGCAGGCCGGTGTTCTGCGCCAGCAGGCGCATCACCACCGACTCGCCGAACTGCGTCGGCATGGTCGAGATGCGCACGTCGACCTGACCGCTCTTGAGCTTGACGTTGAAGCGCCCGTCCTGCGGCAGCCGGCGTTCGGAAATGTCCAGCCCGCTCATCAGCTTCAGGCGCAGCGCCACCGCGGTGGCGATCTTGGCGTCGGCCTCCATCTGCACGTGCAGCAGGCCGTCGACGCGGAAGCGGATGCGCAGGGACTGCTGCTGCGGCTCGATGTGGATGTCGGAGGCGCGCCGGCGCAGCGCTTCCTCGAACACCGACTGCAGCAGGCGCACCACCGGCGCGTCCTCGGCGCCGGCGCTCTTGAGCCCCAGCAGCTCGCCCAGCTCGTCCTCGACCCCGGTGATGTCGGCGGTGAGCTCCTTGGCCAGGCCGGCGATGTTGTCGCCCGCCGTGTAGCTGCGCTCGATCAGCTGCAGCAGCTGGCCCTCGGCCACCGCCACCAGCTGCAGTTCGCGCTTGAGCAGGCGACCGATCTCGTCGAAGCCCGCCACGTCGGTCGGGTCGGCCATCGCCACGCGCGCCAGCTCGGGGCTGGCGTCGAGCACCACGGCGCGCAGGCGTCGCGCCTGCCCTTCCGGCAGCAGGCGCACCAGCTCGGGCCGCAGGCTCATCGCCTCCAGCTCCTGATACGGCACGCGCAGCTGGCGCGCCACCGTCTTGGCGATCTGGACCTCGGTGACCCAGCCGTTCTCGACAATGATGCGGCCCAGGCGCCGGCCGCTGGCCTTCTGGATCTGCAGGGCCTCGGTGAGCTGCGCCGGCTGCAGCAGGCCCTCCTGCGTCAGCAGGTCGCCGAGGCGGATGCGCTGCGGGGCGTTCATGCTGCGAGGGCGACGCCCGTGCGCTGGGTGGCGGCTTTCATTGCACCTTGCGCTCGGGAACCGGCGGCGGCTCGACGGGCTTGGGCGCCAGCTCGGCCGGCCAGCGGCCGTCGGTCGGGATCACGGTGGGCTTGATGAGGATCACCAGCTCGCGCTTGCGGTTCACGCGCTGGCGCTGGCCGAACAGATGACCCAGCACCGGCAGGCCGGAAAGCACCGGCAGGCCGGTGCGCTCGCCACGCAATTCCTGCGTCATCAGCCCGCCGATGGCGACGATCTGACCGTTGGGCACGCGCACGATGGCGTCGGTCTCGTTGATGCTGCTGGAGGCCAGCGGCAGCCGGAAGTTGCCCAGGGTGCCGAGGTTGAGGATCTTCTCGCGCTCGCTCACCAGGCTGATCGACGGGTGCACGTGCAGCATCACCTGCCCCTGCTCGTCGATCTGCGGCGTCACGTCGAGCACGATGCCGCTGAAGAAGGGCGTCACGGTGAGCGTCGGCGAGCTGCTGGTCTGGCCACCGGCGTTGGTGTTCTGGTTGGTGGTGATGCCGGTCACGTAAAGCTCGTCGGAGCCGACCTTGAGCAACGCCTTCTGGTTGTTCAGCGTAGCGATGCGCGGGCTCGACATCACGTTCACGTCGCCCTGCGTCTCCAGGAAGTTCAGCATGGCGGCGAAGTTGCTGGCCTGGAAGGCCAGGCCGTAGAAGCCGCGACCCAGGCTGTCGATGCCCAGGTTGATGCCGGGCTGGCTGCTGCTGCTGCCGTCGGTGATGGCGCCCGTGGGGCTGAGCACCGCGCCGGGTTGCCCCACGCCGATGCTGAGCTGCCCGCCGCGAACACCGCCCAGGGCCTGGCCGAAGGCCGACCAGTTGATGCCGCTGCGCGCGTCGTCGGTCAGCGTCACCTCGAGGATCTTGGCCTCGAGCATGACCTGGCGCTCGATGTTGAGCTGCATGGCCTTCAGGTACTCCTCGACCTGGCGCAGCTCGGTGCTGGGCGCGCGCACCACCACGATGCCGGCCGCCGGGTTCAGCACCACCGAACGCCCGCCGCCCTGGCCCACCAAGACGCCCAGGCTGGCGCGCATCTCGGCCCAGAAGTCGGCGTCGGAGCTGGTGCGCACCTGGGCGCTGTCGTGCGTGCGCAGGGTCTGGCCCTGACCGTTGCCCCCGTTGCCCCCGTTGCTGCTGCTGCCGCCACCGCTGCTGTTGCCCCCGCTGCTGCTCGAACCGCTGCCGGCGAAGCTGGTGCCGCTGACGCGCAGATCGCTCTCGCCCTGGCGCCGTCCGGGCAGGTAATTGACCTTGAAGAGCCGGGTGGCGAGCTGGTTCGAGTAGACGAACACCCGATCGCCCTGCACGCGGTAGTCGTAGCCGTAGAGCTCGCGGATGGCCTCCAGCGCCTCCAGCAGAGTGGTCTGCTTGAGCGCCAGGCTGATGTTGCCGACCACCTCGGGCGCCACCAGCACCTGCTTGCCCGAACCCTGGCCGATCTGCAGGAAGACCTGCGCAGCCGGTGCCTCGAGCAGCGCGATGTCGAAACGGTCGCTGGGCGTGGGAGCCGGCGCGGGCGCGCTGGCGGCCACCGCGGGCGCCACCGCCTTGGCCGCTCGGCGCGAGGGGCCGGCCTGCGTGGCGCCGGTCGCCGCCAGCAGCAGGGCGGCCAGGAGCAGGTGGGTTGCAGCGTTCATGGTTGTCGTTCGGGGAGAAGCGAGAGGCGCAGCAGGCGGCCCTCGGGGTCGCGCAGCCAGGCCGTTCGGGCCTCGACGCGCAGCAGTTGGTAGCCCTGCCAGCGTTCACCGAGCTGGCGCAGCCGGCCGTCGATGAGCGCGCTGTGGCTGCCACGCAGGCCCTGCAGGCGCAGCGCCGCAGCCGCCGGGGCGGCCGGGCTCGTGGCGCCGGCGCCGGCGCCTGCGGGCGCGGCGCGCGTCAGCAGCTGGGCGGGTGGTTGGGTGGGGTCGGTCAGCGCCCGCGCCGGCTGGGCCAGCAAGGTCAGCAAGATCAGCAGCAGGGGCATGCGGATGTTCATAGCGTCAACCAGGCCGCCTGCGGGCTGACGGTTTCGATGTGCAGACTGAGCTCGAGCTGCGGGTGTTCGAGCACCGCGAGCTGGAAGCCGCGCACCTGCAGGCGACGCTCGCCGGCCAACGCGTTCAGGTAGGCGTGCAGGTCGGCATAGCGCCCCTGGACCACCAGCTTCAGGCCGTGGCGGTAGAGCCTGGGGCCGGCCGCCAGCGCCGTACCGGCCCCTGCAGCACCGGCCCCTGCAGCGCCAGCACCCGCAGCACCGGCACCCGCAGCAGCGTCGGGCAGCGCGGTGAGCGCCACCCATTGCACCCGGCCGCGCTGGCGTTCCACCAGGGTCTCGAGCAGGGCCAGCGCATGCGCACCCTCGAGCGGCACCGGTGCGGCGGCGCGCAGTTGTTCGATCTGGCGGCGCAGCGCGTCGCGTTCGGCGTCCTGGCGCACGCGCAGCGCGTCGCGCTCACGCGCCTGCAGGTCCGACTGGGCGCGCAGCTCGGCCAGCGTGCGCTCGGCCTGCGCCAGCTGCTGATGCGCCGCCTGGCGCTCGGCCCAGGCCGGGCCGGTGAGCAGACGGTCGCCGAGCCACAGCAGCGCCGCCAGCAACGCCGCCAACAGCAGCAACTGCTCGCGCAGCGGACGCGCCAGCAGCGCCTGCCAGGCCGCGGCCAGACTTTGCATCGGGCGCTTCATCGTCCGGCCTCCCGATCCTGGCTGCGCAAGGCGAAGACATGGTGCGACGGCGTCGCCAGCGACGGACTCGGCGTCTGGCCCGGCACGGTCGGTGGCGGCGCCAACTGCAGCTGCGAAAAACTCTGCCCGTGAAAGGCCGGCTGGGCCTCGAGGCGGCGCAGGTAGGGCGGCAACTGCGGCGCTTGCAGCAGGCCCCCCTCCAAAGCCAGCTGGCGCGGCTGGGCCTGCCATTGCACGGCACTGATCCACACGCCCGGCGTGGCGGCGGCCGACAGCGCGGCCAGCACCCGCGCGGCCTGTTCGGGCGCCGCCTCGGGCGTGGCCGTAAGGGCCGCGGCCAACGCACGCGCCTCGGCCAACTGGCCGCGCAGGCGCGGCAGCTCAGGGTCCTCGGCCAGCGCGCGCGGCGCGGCGGCGGCCAGCGCCTGCAGCTCGGCCTGCACGGCCTGCGTGCGCGCCTGCAGCTGAACGGCCTCACGCCGCCACAGCTGCGCCAACAGCAGCAGCAACGCCACCAGCAACAGCAGCGCCACGCCCAGGCGCGCCGGCGTCAACCACTGGCGTGGCGGGCGCAGGCTGGGGTCGAAGAGATTGAGATGCTGGGCCATGGATCGATTCGGTTCAGCCGGCGTCGTCGCGCAGCGCGGCGCCGAGCGCCAGCAGCCAGGGAGCGGCCGCCGCTGCGCCCTGCAAGGCCGGCACGGCGCTGCAGTCGAGCGCGCCGGCCAGCTCGAAGGGCGCCAAGGGCACGCCGATGAAGCGCTGCAGGTGCTCGACCAGACCGGCCATGCCGGGCCCCGGCACGGTCAGCAGGCGCGCCAGGCTGACATGGCTCTGCACGCGCTCGAAGCTGTCGAGCGTGCGCTGCACCTCCAGGCTGCAGCGGTCGACGGCGGCGTCGCGGCGCGCGTCGTCGTCGCTCACCAGCAGCTCGGCGGCGATGTCGATCTGGCGCGACATCATCAGCTCGCCCTGGTGGGTGATGACGAGCTGACCGCTGCCGCTGCCGAAGCTCAGCAGCGCCTGGGCGCGGCCGGGCGGCTCGCAGCGCCCGCACAGATTGCGCAGCGCCGTCTCGGCAATGTCGATGGCCTGCAGGTGCAGCCCGGCGTCCTCCAGCTGCGCCACCAGCGGGCGCAGCGCGGCGCGTGGCGCCAGCACCGCCAGCAAGGCCTCGCGGCGCAGCGCCATCTGCTGGTTGCCGGGCACGCTGAGCAGGTCCACCGCGGCATCGGCCACGTCGAACTCGACCTGGTCCTTGAGCTGCCAGCGCAGCGCGTCGCGCCATTCCTCGCGCGGCAGGCCCTCGGGGGCCTCGGTGGTCATCAGCTGGTACTGGCCGCGTTCCAGCAGCCACACGCCCTTGCAGCGCGTCGGGTACTGTTTGCGAAGCTGCTGCAGGCTGGCGCGGCGCTCCTCGGGCTTCCACGGGCCCTCCCAGGTCCACTGCAGGGCCGGCAAACCCTGCACCGCCGGCGCCACCCGGGCCACGCGCAACCGATCGCCCTGGGGCACGAAAGCCATCCAGCCGGGTTCAGAGTGAGGGCGCAGGGTCGACAGCAAACCGTTTTCACCAAGAGATACAGGCGCGCAGTATTCCAGCACCGGTACCGGTTCCGACTCTGATGCAGTGGCCGAGCAACCCAGGCTTACCCGGTAGCAAGCCGCTCGGCACAATCCCGCCATGCTCAAACTGCTGGTGGGCCTGGGCAATCCGGGCACCGAATACGAGGACACGCGGCACAACGCCGGCTTTGCCTGGATCGAGGCCGCGGCGCGCGAACTGAAGGCGCCGCTGCGCCCCGAGGGCGGCTATTTCGGCGTGACGGGCCGCAGCGTGCAGCCGGGGGGGCCGGTCTGGTTGCTGATGCCGATGACCTATATGAACCTGAGCGGCAAGTCGGTCTCGGCCCTGGCGCGCTTCTTCAAGATCGCTCCCGAGGAGATCCTCGTCGTGCACGACGAGCTCGACCTGGCGCCCGGCGAGATGAAGCTCAAGCAAGGCGGCGGCAACGGCGGGCACAACGGTCTCAAGGACATCCAGGCCCAGCTGGGCAGCGCCGACTTCTGGCGCCTGCGCCTGGGCATCGGCCACCCCGGACACAAGGACGCGGTGGCCGGCTATGTGCTGCGGCGCGCGCCGGCGGCCGAGCGTGAAGCCCTGCAGGACTGCATCGACAAGAGCCTGCAGGCGCTGCCGCAGCTGCTGGGCGGCTCGATGGACCGCGCGCTGCAGAAGATCCACGCCAAGCCGCCCCGGCCCAAGCCGGCCAAGCCTGTGAAGCCCGCCGCGGCCGAGGCCGCCCCGGCCGACGCGAGCCCAAGCCCATGAAGCGCCGCCTGCTCTGCCTGGCCCTGCTGCCGACGCTGGCGCCGGCGCAGACCACGCGCCAGCAGAGCCGGCCCGTCTACCGCTGCGGCAACGCCGTCAGCGACCGCCCCTGCCGCGCCGACGCGCCGGCCTCGGCCGTGGCCTACGACCAGCCCAGCGCCGCCGACCAGCAGGCGACGCGCCAGCGCAGCCAGCGCGAGGCCCGCGAGGCCGAGCAGCTGCAGGCCGAGCGCGAGCGCCGCGAGCGCCGGCCCCAACCCGGCGCGGCGCGCCTCGACGCACCGAAGGCCCCGGAACGCCCCGCCAGCGCACCGGGGCAAAAAAAGCCGCCAAAGCCGCCCAAGCCGCCCAAACGGCCCAAGCAACCCAAGGCGGTCAAGCCGCGCAAGCCGACGCAAGCCCGACCAGCCGCCCAGCCGGCGCGCAAGGTAAAGACTCAGCCCGAAACCTCGAGCCGTTCGCCGTAGCCGGGCGTGCCCTGCCACTGCGGCGGTTGCGGCAGCTCGGCGCCGTGCTGCATCGCCCAGCGCCGCGCCTGCATCCAGCCGCCATGGCCGACCACGCTGACGCCTGCGAGCGGCGCCTGCCAGGCCCGCACCCGCTCCAGCAGCGCGGCCAGGCTCTCGCCGCCGCCCGGCGCGTGGTGGGCGAATTCGGCCAGCCAGGCGTCGAGCGCCGCCGCACCGATGGCCTCCCAACGCTGCCCGTCCCAGGCGCCGAAGTCCATCTCGCGCAGCGCCGCGTCGACCTGATGGCGCCAACCCCAGCGGCGCAACCAGCGGCCCACCGCGGCACAGCGCTGCAGCGGCGAGCTGAGGACCTGCCGCACCCGCCCCTCGCGGCGCGCCGCGGCGCGGATGCGGTGCGCCAGGCGCTTGGCCTTGCGCGGGTCCACGCCCAAGTCGCTGCGCGCACCGATGCAGCGCCCCTCATGCCCGTCGGGCCGCGGGTGGCGCCAGATCACGAAGCCAGGCACAGCAGCAGCGTCAGTTCGGTGAGTTGTTCGGTGGCGCCCAGCCCGTCGCCGGTGTAGCCGCCCAGGCGCCGGCGCAGCCAAGCGCCCATCGCCAGCGCGCTGAGCGCGGCCACGGCCAGCAGCAGCGCGGGCCGCGCCATCAGCGCCAGCGCCGGCAGGCAGGCGAGCAAGGCCCAGCCCAGCTGGGCACGCGGAACCTGCTGCGCCAGCGGCTTGGCCTTGGCGTGCTCGGGCGTGCCGGCGTAGGGCAAGGCCACCATCACGGCCACCGGCGCCAGCCGCGCCACCGAATGCACGGCCACCAGGGCCAGCGCCGCAGCCTCGGGCGAGCCCGCGCAAAGCTGCGCCAGCACGGCCCAGCGCAGGCCGGTGACCAGCAGCAGGGCCAGCGCGCCGTAGCTGCCGATGCGCGAGTCCTTCATGATTTCCAGCGCGCGCTCGCGGCTCACCACGCCACCCAAGGCGTCGAAGCTGTCGGCCAGCCCGTCCTCGTGGAAGGCGCCGGTCAGCAGCGCGCCGGCCGCCAGCGCCAGGCCGGCGGCCACCATCGGCGGCCAGATCTGGGCGCAGGCCCACAGCACGGCGCCGCAGAACGCGCCGATCAGCGCGCCCACCAGCGGGAAGTGGCGCACGCAGGCGTTCAACCAGGCCTCGTCCCAGCCCGGCAGGCGCAGCGGCAAACGCGTCAGGAACTGCAGTGCCACGCGCAGCAGCAGCCACTCACGCCGGATCACGCTCGCTCACCCCGGCGCTGTCGAAGCTGGCCATCTCGTCGAGCAGCGCGCAGGCCGACACCAGCAGCGGCCAGGCCAGCGCCGCGCCGCTGCCCTCGCCCAGGCGCAGGCCGAGGTCGAGCAGCGGCCGCACGCCCAGGCGCTGCAGCCAGCGCGCGTGGCCGCTCTCGGCCGAGGCGTGCGAGAACACGCAGGCCGCGGCAGCGCCGGGTTGCAGCGCGTCGAGCACGGCCACCGCCGCGCTGGCGATGAAGCCGTCGACCACCACCACGCGCCGCTCGGCCAGCGCCTGGCGCACCGCGCCGGCCAGGCTGGCGATCTCCAGCCCGCCGAGCTGCGCCAGGGTCTGCAGCGGCGTGCCCGGGGCGTTGACCTGCAGCGCGCGCGCCAGCACCGCCTGCTTGCGCGCCAGTTGGGCGTCGTCGAGGCCGGCGCCGCGCCCCACGCAGTCGGCCAGCGGCAGGCCGCTGAGGCGCGCCATCAGCAGCGCCGCCGCCGATGTGTTGCCGATGCCCATCTCGCCGATCAGCAGGGCGTTGCCGGGCAGGCGGCGCAGCAGCGCCGCGCCGTTTTCCATCGCCTGCACGGCCTGCTCGGGGCGCATGGCCGGGCCCTGGCTGAGGTCCTGCGTGCCCTGCTCCAGGCCCGGCACGCGCAGGTCGACCACCGCCTCGGGCAGCGCCTCGCCGCCCATCGCGCGCACGCCGCAATCGGCCAGCGTCAGCGCCAGCGCGTGCTGGCGCGCCAGCACCGAGATGGCCGCGCCGCCGGCCAGCATGTTGAGCACCATCTGCCGCGTCACCTCGGCCGGGAAGGCCGACACGCCCTGCGCGGTGACGCCGTGGTCGGCGGCGCAGACCAGCATCTGCGGCTGGCGCAGACGCGGGCGCGGCTCGCCGAGCTGGCAGGCGATGTGCAGCGCCAGCTCCTCGATGCGGCCGAGCGCGCCGAGCGGCTTGGTCAGGCGGTCGAGGCGCAGCAGGACGGTGCTGCGCAGTTCCTGGGCTTGCATTTCCTGGGTTTGCATTTCGGTGGCGTTCATGGGGTGCAAAGTCTCATCAGGGTGTCGCGCCCGAGGGCGCCTTCCAGGTGCTCGGCCAGACGGTCGAACACCGCATCGAGTCCGTCGATCGCCGCGCCGCACAGCGCACGCAGCAGCGCCGGCTGCTCCAGCGCGCCGTGCAGGTAGAGGCCCAGCACGCTGCCCTGCGCCCAGGCCAGGGGCTGGCCGTCGTCGGCCCAGGCAACGGCGCCAGGGCCCTCGGTCTGGCCGCAGCGGATCTCATAGCCCGGCACCCGCAGGCCGGCCCATACCGACCAGGCGGCCGGCAGCTCGGCGGCAAAGCGCGCCTGGCTGGCGCGCACGCGCTTGGGCGCGGCGTAGCGCGTGCGGATCGGCAGCAAGCCCAGGCCCGGCAGCGGTCCGTGGGCCTGGCCGTCCACGCCCTCGGGGTCGTCGAGCCATTCGCCCAGCATCTGCAGACCGCCGCACAGACCCAGCAGCGGCTTGGCCGCAGCGGCGTGGGCGCGCAGCGGCGCCTCGAAGCCCTGGGCGCGCAGCCAGGCCAGGTCACCGCTGACCTGCTTGGAGCCCGGCAGCACGATCAGGTCGGCGCCCGACAACTCGGCAGGCCTGCGTGCCCACACCAGCTGCACGGCCGAGGCCGCCAGCAGCGGCTGGAACTCGTCGTGGTTGCTGAGGGCGGGCGGCGCCAACACGGCCACGCGCAGGCGCGCCGCGCGGCGCTCGGGCGGCGCGGCCAGCAATCCGTCCTCCTCGGGCAGGCCATGCTCGCGCAGCATCGGCAGCACCCCCAGCAGCGGCACGCCACAGAGCGCGCGCAACTGCTCAGGGCCGGGCGCCAGCAGGCCGGCGTCGCCGCGGAATTTGTTGAGCAGGAAGCCGGCCAGCAAGGGGCGCAGGTCCTCGGGCAGCAGCGACCAGGTGCCGTACAGGTGCGCGAAGGCACCGCCACGGTCGATGTCGGCCACCAGCAACGCCTGCACGCTGCCCTGTGCGCGCGCCCAGCGCGCCACGCCGAGGTTGACGTAGTCCTGCGGCGCCAGATTGATCTCGGCCGGCGAACCCGCGCCTTCCACCACCCGCAGCGCGTACCGAGCGGCCAGCCGGTCGAAGGCCTCGTGCGCCGCCGTCGCCAGCATGCCGCTGCGCTCGCGCCAAGGCAGGGTGGCCAGCTCGGGCGCCACCACGCCCTTGAGCACCACCTGGCTGGCGGTGTCGCGCTCGGGTTTGAGCAGCACCGGGTTCAGGTCCACGCCGGGCTCGACCCGCGCCGCCAGGGCCTGGAAGTACTGCGCGCTGCCGATCTCGCCGCCCGCCACCACGCGCGCGTTGTTGCTCATGTTCTGCGCCTTGAAGGGCGCCACGTCGAGGCCGGCGTTGGCGGCCCAGCGGCACAGCGCGGCGCTCACCAGGCTCTTGCCGGCGCCGCTGCTGCAGCCCCAGACGATCAGGGTCTTGCCGGTGCTTCGCTTCATGCCAGGGTCTTCCACAGCCGCGACAGGTCCGGCGCGCTGTTGACGCGCCAGTGTCCGGGCAGACCGAAGCTGTCGAGCGGCCGCACCGCCACGCCGCGCTCGCGCAGGCGCAGGGCGTCGAAATGCGGCGGAACCTGCACCGCCACGAAGGGCGTGACGCCGGGCAGCACGCGGCCGCCGCGCTCGCTCAGGCCGGCAGCGAGCCCGGCACGCCAGGCGCGCAGCAGCGGCAAGGTGGCGCGCAACTCGGACTGCACCTCGTCGTCGCACCAGGCCTCGAGCAGCGCCACGCCCTGGGCGCCGAGCGGCCAGGAGGGCTCGGCGGCGCGCAGCGCCTCGACCCAGGGCTGCGCCGCCGCGGCCTGCGGTGCGATGGCGTAGGCACCGCGCACCCCGCACAGGCCGAGCGCCTTGTTCGGCGTGACGAGCTGGAAGCAGGCCGCGCGCGCCGTCGCGCTCCAGCCGCCCTGGTGGTCCAGACGCAAGGGTGCATAGGCCAGATCGAGCACAGTGATCGGCGCGCCGGGCTGGCCGAGGTCGGTGGGCGGCGCTGCGCTGCGGCCGTCGGGGCTGCCGGGTTCGGCGCACCAGCGCAGGCCCGGTGCGCCGGAAGCCTCGCCCGAGGCCTCCCCGTCCGCCAACCCCAGGCCGCAGGCGCGCGCGGCGCTGGCGTAGTCGCCGTAGCCGGGCCGCGGCAGCGCCACCGGCCCGGGCGCGATGCGGGCGGCGAGCGCCGTGATGCGCTGGATGAACTCACTGGCGCTGGCGGCGAACAGCAGGCGATCGGGCGCCACGCCGTGCCAATCGGCGAGCCGCGCGCGCAGCGCCAGGTACTGCGGGTCGGGGTAGGCGCTGGGGTCGGCCGCGCGCACGCGCTGCAAGGCGCGCGGCAGTGCGCCGGCCGGGTTGGCACCGGTGGAGAGGTCGAGCGGCGCGCGGCCCTGCGCGTCGGGTCCGCCGTGCGGCCTCATGCCGCGGCTCCCTGAGTCCGCAGCGCGGCCGCAGCGGCCGCCAGCACGACCGCCCAGCCCACCGCCAGCCAGGCCGCGCGTGTGCACAGGCGCAGCGCCTGCGCCGTGTCGGCCGGCCGTGGCGAACGGCCGCCGGCGTTCAGCTCGTAGGCACCGGGTTTGCGCAAGCGCAGACCCAGGCGCAAGGCCAGCGCCGCCATCGGCCAGCCGCCGTTGGGCGAGGGGGTGCGCGCGGCCTCGGCGCGCAGGCCGCGCGGTGCACCCAGCAGCAGCGCCGTGAGGCGCGCCGGCAGCCAGGCCAACAGGTCGTCGGCACGCGCCGCGCAACGCCCGGCCCATTCCCAGCGCCCGCGGTAGCCCCACATGGCGTCCAGGGTGTTGGCGGCACGGAAAGCCCAGGCGCCCGGCAGGCCCGCCACGGCGAACCAGAACAGCGGCGCCACCCAGGCGTCGTTGAGGTTCTCGGCCAGGGTCTCGAGCGCGGTCTCGCGCACGCCGGTGGCGTCGAGCCGGCTGACGTCGCGGCTGCACAGCCGCGCCACCCGGGCGCGGCCCTGCGGCAGATCGCGCGCCAGCGCGGTCTCCACGGCCGCCACCTCGTCGTGCAGCATGCGCCAGGCCAGCGCCGGTTTGAGCGCCAGCGCCAGCAGCGGCAGCGCCGCCCAGGCCGGCAGGCTCAGCAGCCAGGTCTGCAGGCCGGCCGCCAGCAGCGCCACGCCGCCCACCAGCAGCGCCCAGGCCAGCGCACCGCCGCACAGGGCGGCAGGCGGGGCCAGCGCGGGCAGGGGCGCGCCAACGCGCTTCGCCAGCGCGCCGAACCCGGCCACCGGGTGCAGCGCGTTGCGCGGCTCGCCGAACGCGCGGTCGAGCAGCGCGGCCAGCAGCGGTGCGGCCGCGATGGCCAGGTTGGGCAGGGTGGCGCTCAATCCTCGATGCCCCGCTGCGCCGGCACGCCAGCCTGGAAGTGATGCTTGACGCAGCCCATCTCGGTCACCGTATCGGCCAGCTCGATGAGTTCCTGCGGCATCTGCCGCCCGGTCAGCAGCACGCTGACGCCGGTCGGCCGCTCGCGCAGCGCCTGCAGCACCGGCGCCAGCGGCACCCAGCCGTAGCGCAGCGGGTAGCTGATCTCGTCGAGCACGACGAGGAAATGCGCGCCGGCGCGGATCAGGGCTTCAGCGCGCTGCCAGCCCGCCAGCGCCAGCGCCGCGCTGTGCGCGAGGTCGCGGCTCTTCCACGAGAAGCCGTCGCCCAGGCCCACGATGGGGATGCCGAGCTGCTCGAACACGCGGTGCTCGCCGAAGCGCGCCGAGGGCACCTTCATGAACTGCAGCACCTGCACCTTCTTGCCGCGGCCGTGCGCGCGCAGCGCCAGGCCGAAGGCCGCGGTGCTCTTGCCCTTGCCGTTTCCGGTGTGGACGATGAGCAGGCCACGGCGCTCGCCCTGCGCCGGGGTGCGGCTGCGGTCGCTGGGTGGGGATTCAATCTGCAGGGTCGTCGTCATCGAGGCAGAGGCTGGGGTGGATCCGGCCCGCGGCGTCGCGCCGCACATGGATCGCGTGGTCGAACACCTGTTCGAGCGCGTTTTGCAGCGCGGCGTCCTGCGGCGCACCGTCGGCCCGCAGCCGGCCTTGCTGCAGCACCAGCACGCGGTCGGCGCGCAAGGCGATGGCCAGGTCGTGCAGCACCGTCACCACGCCGCGGCGCTCGCGCGCCAGCTCGCGGAACAGGCGCGCCAGCGCCACCTGGTGCGGCGCGTCGAGGTGGGTGGTGGGCTCGTCGAGCAGCAGCAGCGGCGCCTCGGTGGCCAGCACGCGCGCCAGCAGCACGCGCTGGCGTTCGCCGCCCGAGAGCTCGTGCAGGCGCCGCCCGGCCCACTCGCCGCACTCGGTGCGCGCCATGGCCGCCTGCACCACCGCGTCGTCGTGCGGTCCGGGCGCGCCGGCCAGGCCGAGGTGGGCGATGCGGCCGAGCGCCACGGTCTGGCGCACGTCGAGTTCGCCGCTGCTCTCGCCCTGTTGCGCCATCCAGGCCAGCTGGCGCGCGCGCTGCAGCGGCCTGAGGGTGGTCAGGGCCTGCCCACCGAGCAGGACCCGGCCGCGCTGCGGCGCCAGCAGGCCGGCCAGCACGCGCAGCAGCGTGGACTTGCCGGCGCCGTTGGGGCCGACGATGGCGGTCCAGCCGGCACCGATGTCGAAGTTCAGATCCTGCAGCACGGCGCGCCCCCCGAGCTGCAACTGCAGGTCGCGCACGCCGATCACCGCAGCCCCCGCTGGCGGATCAGCACGCACAGGTAGACGCCGCCCAGCACCGAGGTGACCACGCCGACCGGCAGCTCCTGCGGCGCGATCAGGCTGCGGCTCAGCACGTCGGCCCACAGCAGCAAGGCCGCACCCATGGCGGCACTCAAGCACAGCAGGGGGCCATGCGGGCCCGGCGCCAGGCGCTTGACCAGGTGCGGCGCCACCAGGCCGACGAAGCCCACCAGCCCGACCTGCGACACCGCCAGCGCGGTGGCCGCGGCCAGCAGCAGCACCAGCAGCAGGCGCAGGCGCGGCAGGTCCAGGCCGAGGCTGGCGGCGCTGTCCTCGCCGAGCGTGAGGGCGTCGAGCACGCGCGCCAGCCGGCCGGCGGCGGCCAGCAGCAGCGCGGCGCCGGCCAGCAGCAGCAGCACCGCGTCCCAGCCCAGGAAGCTGGTGCTGCCCAGCATGAAGGCCTGCTTGCCGCGCAGCGCGTCGGGCGAGAAGGTGGTGACCAGGTCGCTGGCCGCGCCCAGCACCACCGCCACCACCACGCCGGCCAGCAGCAGGCGCAGGGTGTTGACGGCGCCGGCCGCCAGCGACAAGGTCAGCGCCATGCCGCCCAGCGCGCCGACGAAGGCCGCCCCCACCAGGCCGACGCGCTCGATCCAGGCCAGCGTGGCCAGGCTGAGCGTGAAACCCCCGGCGCTGGCGGTGGCCATCACCAGCACCACGGCGAGGCCCGCGCCGGCCGCGGTGCCCAGCAGATAGGGGTCGGCCAGCGGGTTGCGGAACAGGCCCTGCGCGACCGCCCCGGCCAGGCCGAGCAGCGCACCGACGGCCAGCGCACCGAGGCTGCGCGGTGCGCGGATCTGGCCCAGGATCAGCCCGGCCTGCTCGCCCTGCAGGTCCTGCCAGAAGGCCGTCGGCGAGAAGCCCTGCGGCCCGGCCACCAGCCCGGCCGCCAGACCCAGCAGCAGTGCGGCGAGCAGCGCGGGCGCGAGGCGCATCACGGCAGGGTCTCGAGACACTCGGCCAGCCGTTCGGCCGCCTCACCGAGGCGCGGACCGGGGCGGATCAGGAGCTCGTAGGGCTCGGCGGCAAAGCCGCACAGCCGCCCCTGCTGCAGCGCCGGCAGGCTGGACCATCCGGGGCGCTGGCGCAGCGCGGCCTGCTCGGCGGCCGGACCCATCAGCACCGCGGGCCGGGCGCGCACCACGAACTCGGGGTTGAGCTTGGGAAAGGGACCCAGCTCGGCCGGCACGATATTGGCCAGGCCGAGCTGCTGCAGGGTCTCGCCGATGAAGGACGAGGTGCCGGCCGCGTAGGGACCGCCGCCGATCTCGAAGTAGACCGAGGCGCCGCGCAGGCGTTCGGGCACGCGCGCGGCGGCCGCCTGCAGCTGGCGCTGCAGCTGCTGCCACAGCGGCGCGGCGCGCTCGGGGCTGCCCAGCAGGCGCGCCAGCAGGCTGAGCGTGCGCTGCACGTCGGCGTGGCGCTCGCTCTTCAGGCGCAGCACCACGAGGCCGAGCGCCTCCAGGCGGTCGAGCGCGCGCGCCGAGGTGGAGGCCAGCACCACGTCGGGCCTGAGTGCCACGATGGTCTCGATCTGTGCGTCGTCCAGCCCGCCGAGCTGGGGCAGCTTGCGCACCTCGGCCGGCCAGTTGGAGTAGCGGTCCACGCCGACCAGGCGCGCGCAGCCGCCCAGCGCGCAGACCGACTCGGTCAGCGAGGGCAGCAGGCTGACGATGCGCTGCGCCGGCGCCTTGAGCAGGTGTTCGCGGCCGGCGTCGTCGCGCAAGGTGAGCGCCTGCGCACCGAGCAGCCAGAGGTTGAGCAGCAGGAACAGGATCGGCTTCATTTCACCCTCAGTTCGTAACCGGCCACCATCAGCGTCAGGCGGTCGCAGCGCGCCGCCACGACCTTGTGCAGCGCGCCCAGCGCGTCGACGCAGGCGCGCACCTCGCGGCCCATCGGCATGACGCCGCAGCCGATCTCGTTGGACACCAGCAGCACCGGCACCCCGAGCGCCCGCAAGGCGTCGAGCGCGTCCAGCAGCTCGGCCTGCAGGCGCGGCAGCTCGAGCGGCGCATGGCCGGGCGGCGGCAGCAGGGCCTGGCTGAGCCACAGGGTCAGGCAGTCCACCACCAGCAGCTGGCCGGGGCGGCCGAGTCGGCGCAGCGCGCCGCCCAGGTCGACCGGCTCCTCGTGCGTCCGCAGGCCCGGCGCACGCTGCGCGCGCTCGGCGCGGTGGCGCGCGATGCGCTCCATCATCTCCGCGTCGGCCGCCAGCGCGGTGGCAATCAGGGTGGCCTCCCCGCCGCCAGCCAACCACTGGCGCGCACGGCCCTCGGCGCAGGCCGACTTGCCGCTGCGCGCGCCGCCGAGGATCAGTTCGTGCATGACCGCTGCGCGCCGCGCTTCAAAGCGCCAAGCGCACGCCGACCTGCAGCGTGCGGCCGGCCTGCGCGAAGCCCTTGGCGGTCTCGTAGTCCTTGTCGAGCGCGTTGTCCAGGTTCAGCTGCAGGCGCGTCTGCGCATTGATGCGGTAGCCGAGGTTCAGGTGCAGCAGCGCGTAGCCGCCCAGCGGCTTGGTGTTGGCGTGGTCGTCGAAGCGCGCGCCTTGCGCCTGCAACTGCGCGCCGGCCGTCAGGCCCTGCCAGTCGCGCTCGACGGCCAGGCGCGCCAGCTGCTTGGCGCGGCGGCCCAGGCGCTTGCCGGTCAGCGCATCGCTCGGGTCCTGCCAGTCCAGGCCGGCCTGCACGCGCCAGCCGGCCAGCAGGGTCTGGCCCTGCAGGCTGACGCCGCGCAGGCGCACCTTGGCGAGGTTGCCGTAGCAGCCCCAGGGCGAGTCGCAGCGGCCGACGAAGCCGCCGTCCCAGCTGATCAGCTCGCGGATGCGGTTGTCGAAGGCGGTCAGGCCGAGCTCGCTGGCGGCGCCGCTCCAGCGCAGGCCGAGCTCGCGGTTGCGGCCGCGCTCGGGGGCGAGCGCGGCCTGGCCCGCCTTGGGCCCGTACTCGCTGAACACCTGGTAGAGCGTCGGCGCGCGGAACGCGCTGCCGGCGCTGGCCCAGGCGCGCCAGCCGGGGGCGAAGCGCCAGCCCAGCGCGGCGCTGCCGGTGTTCACGCCGCCGAACTCGCTGTCGCGGTCGTGCCGCGCGTGCAGCTGGGCGTCCCAGCCCGCATGGCTGTAGAGCCAGCTCAGGCCCAATGCGTTCTGGCTGCGATCGGCCTGGCCGCCGGTGTCCGCACGCAGGCCGTTGTTGACGAGGCGATCCTCGCGGCGCTCGAGCAGCGCGTTGAGCTGGCTCGCGCCGAGGCGCCAGCTGCCCTGCGCGGCCCATTGGCTGACCTCGGTCTCGGTCAGGTAGCTGCTGCGGCCGTTGCTCAGGGTTTCATAGCGTTGGCGTGAGCGCCCGCTGCTGAGCTCGCTGCGCAGGTCCGTGCTCCAGGTCGAGGCCCACAGCAGGCGCGCGGCGCGCGTGTCGTTGACGCTACGGTCGTTGACGCCGGGCGCCGGCTTGGCCGCGGCGTCGTAGCCGGCATCCACCTCGCTCAGGCTGAACAGGCCTTCGAGGCGCTGGCCGGCCGCGGCCTGCCAGCCCAGGCGGCCCTGCAGGCTGTGGCTGCGCCAGTCGTCGCGGTCGGGGGTGTAGCCGGGGTCGTTCAAGACCTTGCGCGCGTTGAAGCCGTCGGCGCGCTCGGCGGCGGCGCCCAGCGCGTAGTCCAGGCTGTTGTGGCGGCCGCTCAGGTTCAGGTCGCCCTTGACCAGACCCAGGCTGCCGACTGCGGCGCCGGCCTGCAGGCTCGGTGCGCCCTCGCCCTTGCGGGTGAAGACCTGGATCACGCCGGCCACGGCGTCGGAACCGTAGAGCGCGCTGGCGGCGCCGCGCACGATCTCGATGCGCTCGATCTGCGCCAGCGGGATGGCCTCCCAGGGTGCGCCGCCCGAGCCGCCTTGGGCGTCGACGCGCACGCCGTCGACCAGCAGCAAGGTGTGCTGGCTATTGGCGCCACGCAGGTAGAGGCTGGTGCTGGCGCCGGGGTTGCCGTTGCGCACGATCTCGATGCAGGCCTGGCGGCTCAGCAGGTCGGCCAGGTTGCCGAAACCCTGGCGTTCGATGTCGGCGCGCTCGATGACGCTGACGTCGGCCAGGCTGCGGCTGAGCTGCAGCGGCGAGCGGGTGCCGGTGACGAGCACCGGGTCGAGGGCGTTCGGCGCGGTCTGGGCCTGCGCGGCGGCCACGGCAGCGCAGACGCTGGCCACGGCGAGGAGACGGAGAGAGGACATGGGAGGGAACCGGATCAAGGCGGGCGCCGCCGCTTCCCCGCAGCCGCACCCCTCACGGCGCACCGCCCGCCGGAGCAGGAGGCGCACCACCACGTTGGCCGGTATCCGGGCTGACGGCGCAACCCCGGTGACCTTCCCAGACCCGGGGGTCCAGTGGCTTCGACCGGGGCGGAAGGCGAGACGCCTTCGGCCGCTTACCGTTGCGGGGGCAGCTCAGGTTGGGCCTGCCCACCGCGACCCTGACGGTCGGGCGCTTGGGCGAAAAGGGCCTTCCTGATTCCCGTTGAACTGTGACCGAGGCCACGAGCACCAACGCCGCGCATCATAGGCCGTGCCATGATGCCGCCTCCCTTCGAACCCGCAGCACCCCGATGAGCGACGAAGACGACCTGCTGTTCGCGCCCGAGACCCTGGTCCCCGACGTCGAGGCCGCCAAGCCGCCCTGGGTGGTGCTGATCGTCGACGACGAGCCGGCCGTCCACGAGGTGACCGAGTTGGTGATGGCGGACTTCGCGTTCGCCGGTCGTCACCTGCTCTTCCTGCATGCCTACAGCGCGGTCGAAGCCCGAACCTTGCTTCGCAGCCGCGACGACGTGGCGCTCATCCTGCTCGACGTGGTGATGGAGACCGACCACGCCGGGCTGGACCTGGCGCGCGAGATCCGCGAGGGCATGAACAACCACCGTTCGCGCATCGTGCTGCGCACCGGACAGCCGGGCCAGGCGCCCGAGGAAACGGTGATCCGCGAGTACGACATCAACGACTACAAGGAGAAGACCGAGCTGACCAAGCGCAAGCTCACCACGGTCTTCTACGCCTCGTTGCGCGCCTACCGCGACATCCTCACCATCGAGCAGAGCAAGGCGGCGCTGCGCCGCTCCATCGAGGCCATCCAGCGCCTCTACGACAGCCACGACCTGCGCGTGTTCGCCTCGGCGCTGCTCGAACAGGTGGCGCATCTGCTGGGCGACGAGGCGCAGGGTCTGTGCGCCAACCGCGCCTACGCCGCCTCGCACGTGGAGGGCAAGCTGCACGTGCTGGCGGCCACGCCGCAGTTCGCCGGCTTGCTTGAAGGCGAGGGCCTGGCCGAGGTGCCGCTGGACGTGCAGGCGGCGCTCGACCGCGCCGAGCGCGATCAGCGCGGTCACTTCGACGACACCCACCATGTCGGCTACTACCGCACCGGGCGCGGCAGCGTCAGCCTGCTCTACATGGCTTTCACCGGCAAGGTGGACGCCGAGATGCACGAGCTGCTCGAGGTCTTCTGCGCCAACGTGGCGATCAGCTACGAACGCCTGCTGCTGCGCGACGAGATCAACGAGACGCAGCGCGCCACCCTGCTGCTGCTGACCGAGGCGGTGGAGCGCCGCAGCCAGGAAGGCGGCGCGCATGTGCGGCGCATTGCCGAGCTGAGTGCGCTGCTGGCCGAAGCCTGGGGCCTGTCACGCGACGAGGTCGAGGTGCTGAAGATGGCCGCGCCGCTGCACGACGTTGGCAAGATCGGCATCCCGGATGCCATCCTGGCCAAACCCGGCAAGCTCGATGCCGCCGAATGGACGCAGATGCAGACGCATGCGCGCATCGGCCACGAGCTGCTCAGCGGCAGCGACCGGCAGATCCTCAAGCAAGGGGCGCTGATCGCGCTCGAGCACCACGAGCGCTGGGACGGCCAGGGCTACCCGCAGCGCCTGGCCGGCGAGGCCATCTCGCTGTCGGCGCGCATCGTCGGTCTGGCCGACGTGCTCGATTCGCTGCTCTCCGACCGCGTCTACAAGCAGCGCTGGGACTTCGAGACGGCCATCGACTACATCGACAGCCAAGCCGGCCTGCACTTCGATCCGCGCCTGGTGCGCCTGCTGGTGAACCGCCTCGACGCGGTGCGCGCGATCTACGAACGCTTCTCGGACGACGCCGGACCGATCACGCGCTCGGCGCCGCTGTGATCCTGACCAGCTGCTCGTACTTGTGCAGCAGCTGCTCGCGGGTTTCCGGGTGCGCCGGGTCCTGGGGGATGCAGGCCACCGGGCAGAGCAAGGCGCATTGCGGTTCGCCGTGGTGGCCCACGCATTCGGTGCAGCGCGAGGGGTCGATGAGGTAGTACTCCGGCCCCAGCGAGATGGCCTGGTTCGGACAGGCCGGCTCGCAGACGTCGCAGTTGATGCAGTCCTCGGTGATCTTGAGCGCCATCAGCCGCCCCTGCGTGCCTGCAGGCGCGCCAGCACGCCGGGGCCGACGAATTTGCCGACATCGCCGCCCAGCATGGCGATTTCGCGCACGAAGGTGCCGCTGACGAACTGGAAGGCGTCACCCGGGGTCAGGAACACCGTCTCGACTTCGGGCATCAGCTGGCGGTTCATGCCGGCCATCTGGAACTCGTAGTCGTAATCGCTGACGGCGCGGATGCCGCGCACCAGCACCTGGGCGCCCTGGCTGCGCGCGAAGTGGCTGAGCAGGCCCTCGAAGGCCACGACCTGCACGCCGGCGCAGTCGGCCAGCGCCTCACGCGCCATGGCCAGGCGCTCGTCCAGATTGAACAGGGTCTGCTTGTGGCGCGCCACGGCCACCGCCAGCACCACCTCGGGAAAGAGGCGCGCGGCACGCCGCAGGATGTCCTCGTGACCCAGGGTCAGCGGGTCGAAGGTGCCCGGATAGATGGCTTTCATGGGCCGGGATTCTCGCGACCGAACAGATGGGCGTGCACGGCACCGGCCTTCAGGTGCCGGTGCAGCTGCCAGCCGGCCGGCGGCGCGATGGCACGCGGCGCCTCCAGGTACAGCCATCGGGCGTCGGCATGGACCGCCGCCAACGCGCGCTCGAAGGCCTCGCTGCCGAACGGGGGATCGATGAAAGCCAGGTCGTAGCCCCCCGCCGCCAGCGCCGCAAAACCGTCGCCGCCCTGCACGCGAACCCGCTCGGCCGCACCTTGCAGGCGGGCCACCGCCGCGCGCAACGCCGCCTGCGCCTTGGGGTGCTGCTCGACCAGCAGCACCTGCGCACCGCGCGACGCCGCCTCCAGGCCGAGCGCGCCGCTGCCGGCGAAGGCGTCGAGCACGCGCCAGCCACCGAGCTCCTGCCCCAGCCAGTTGAACAGGGTCTCGCGCACGCGGTCGCCGGTCGGTCGCAGGCCGGGCAGGTCCGGCACCGCCAACAGGCTGCGGCGCCACTGCCCGCCGATGATGCGGACCTGGCCCGCCTTCACATGCGCACTTCGATGCCGGCGGCGCGCAGATGCGCCTTGGCCTCGCCCACCGTGTGCTGGCCGTCGTGAAAGATGCTGGCGGCCAGCACCGCGTCGGCACCGCCCTCGCGGATGCCCTCGACCAGATGCTGCAGGGTGCCGACGCCGCCGCTGGCGATGACGGGCACGTCCACCGCGTCGCTCACCGCGCGCGTCAGCGCCAGGTTGAAGCCGGCGCGGGTGCCGTCGCGGTCCATGCTGGTGAGCAGGATCTCGCCGGCCCCCATGCGCTGCATCTGGCGCGCCCATTGCAGCGCATCGAGGCCGGTGTCCTTGCGGCCGCCGTGGGTGTAGACGTTCCAGCCGCCCTGCCCGTTGGCCTTGGCGTCGATGGCGACGACGATGCATTGCGAGCCGTAGACCTCGCTGGCCTCGCGGATCAGCTCGGGCCGTGCGACGGCCGCCGAGTTGAAGGACACCTTGTCGGCGCCGGCATTGAGCAGGCGGCGCACGTCGGACACCTCGCGCACGCCGCCGCCCACGGTCAGCGGGATGAAGACCTGCGAGGCCACCGCCTCGATGATGGGCAGGATGAGGTCGCGGCCGTCGCTGGTCGCGGTGATGTCGAGGAAGGTGAGTTCGTCGGCGCCCTGCTCGTTGTAGCGCGCGGCCGCCTCCACCGGGTCACCGGCATCCCGCAGGCCGACGAAGTTGACACCCTTGACGACCCGACCGTCCTTGACGTCGAGGCAGGGAATGATGCGCTTGGCCAGCATCAGGCCAGCGCGTCGGCACGGGCTTGCGCGTCGGCCAGATCGAGCGCCCCGGTGTAGATCGCCTTGCCGCAGATCACGCCGCTGATGCCCTCGCCCTCGACCTTGCACAGCGCCTCGATGTCGGACCAACCCGACAGACCGCCCGAGGCCACCACGGTGATGGACAGCTGCTGAGCCAGGCGCACGGTGGCGTCGACGTTGATGCCGCTGAGCATGCCGTCGCGCCCGATGTCGGTGTAGATCACGCCCTCGATGCCGTAGTCCTCGAACTTCTTGGCCAGGTCACCGACCTCGTGGCCGGACAGCTTGCTCCAGCCGTCGGTGGCCACCTTGCCGTCCCGGGCGTCGAGACCGACCCAGATGTGGCCGCCGAAGGCCGTGCAGGCGTCGCGAATGAAGCCCGGGTTCTTCACCGCCGCCGTGCCGACGATGACGGCGCTGATGCCGTCGTCGAGGTAGCGCTCGATGGTGTCGAGGTCGCGGATGCCGCCGCCGAGTTGCACCGGAATGCGGCCGTCGACCTCCGCGAGGATGGCCCTGACGGCCGCCTCGTTCACCGGCTTGCCGGCAAAGGCGCCGTTGAGGTCCACCAGGTGCAGGCGGCGGGCGCCGGCGTCCAACCAGCGGCGCGCCATGGCAGCCGGGTCTTCGCCGAAAGTGGTGGCGGCATCCATGTCGCCCTGCTGCAGGCGAACACAGTGGCCGTCCTTGAGGTCGATGGCGGGAATCAGCAGCATGGCGTCGTCAGGGGAACCAGGTGAGGAAGTTGCGGTAGAGGCGGATGCCGTCGGCCGCGCTCTTCTCGGGGTGGAATTGGGTCGCAAAAATGGTATCCCGCGCCAGGGCGCAGGCGAAGTGGTCGCCGTACTGCGTCGTGGCGGCAACGTCACGCCTGTCGGCCGGCTCGGCATAGAAGCTGTGCACGAAGTAGAAATGGCGGCCGCTCGCGATGCCCTCCCACATCGGGTGGGGGCGGGTGAAGTCGACGCGGTTCCAGCCCATCTGCGGCACCTTGAAGCGGCTGCCGTCCGGCTGCAGCCGGCCTTCAAGGCGGAAGCGCCGCACCGCGCCGGGAATCACAGCCAGGCCGGGTGTGTCCTGCTCCTCGGAATGCTCGAGCAGCATCTGCATGCCGACGCACACGCCCAGCAGCGGCTTGCCGGCGGCCACCTCGGAGAGCACCGCCTCGCGCGCGCCGCTGTCCGAAAAGTGCGCCATGCAGTCGCGCATCGCCCCCTGGCCGGGCAGCACGATGCGGCTGGCGTCGCGCACCTGCTGCGGGTCATGGCCGACCTGCACCTCGACCCCGGTGCCCTGCGCCGCCGCCAGCACGGCCTGCGCCACCGAGCGCAGATTGCCCATGCCGTAGTCGAGCACCAGCACCTTCTGAGGCGTCACAGGCTGCCCTTGGTGGAGGGGATGGTGCCGGCGGCGCGGGCGTCGGGCGTGATGGCCATGCGCAGCGCGCGCGCGAAGGCCTTGAAGATCGTCTCGCACTGGTGGTGCGCGTTGACGCCCTTCAGGTTGTCGATGTGCAGGGTGACGCCGGCGTGGTTGACGAAGCCCTGGAAGAACTCGAAGACCAGCTGGGTGTCGAGCTGGCCGATGCTGGCGGCGCTGAACCGCACGTCCATGTGCAGGCCGGGGCGGCCCGAGCAGTCGAGCACGACGCGGCTGAGCGCCTCGTCGAGCGGCACGTAGGCGTGCCCGTAGCGTGTGATGCCACGCTTGTCGCCGAGCGCTTTGGCAAAGGCCTGGCCGAGCGTGATGCCGACGTCCTCCACCGTGTGGTGGCCGTCGATGTGCAGATCGCCCTGGGCCTCGACGCTCAGGTCGATCAGGCCGTGGCGGGCAATCTGGTCGAGCATGTGGTCGAGGAAGCCGATGCCGGTCGAGAGCTGGGCGCGGCCGCTGCCGTCCAGATCGAGGGCAACGCGGATCTTGGTTTCCTGGGTGTCGCGGCGAAGGTCGGCGGTGCGGTTCATGGCGTGAGGATCTGTTGGAGCGCTTCGATCAGCAATTCGGTCTCTTCGGGCGTGCCCACCGTCAGGCGCAGGCAGTTGGCCAGCAACGGGTGCGCGGCGCTGACGTTCTTGACGAGGATGCGGCGCGCCTTGAGTGCCTCGAACACCTGCGCAGCATCGCCGAAGCGCGCCAGCACCATATTGGCCTCGCTGGGGAAGGGCGTCACGCCCGGCAGCGCGCGCAGCGCGGCGGACAGGCGCTCGCGCTGGCTGCGGATGCTGATGGCCTGGATCTCGTAGACCGCCTCGTGCTCGAGCGCGAACAGCGCCGCCTCGGTGTTGAGCACGCTGAGGTTGAAGGGCGGGCGCAGCTTGTCGATCTGGGCGGCGAAGTCCGCCGACGCCATCAGGTAGCCGATGCGCACGCCGGCCAGGCCGAACTTGCTGAGCGTGCGCATCAGCGCCACATGGGGCTGGCGCAGCAGGCGGTGGCGTGCGTCGCGCGAGGCGAAGGGGGCGTAGGCCTCGTCAAACACCACCAGACCGGGGTTGGGGCCATCGGGCGCCATGGCCTCGACCAGCGCGTCGAGATCGGCCTCGGGCCAGAGCGTGCCGGTCGGGTTGTTCGGACAGGCCAGCCAGAGCAGGGCCGGCTTCTCGCGCGCAATGGCCGCGCGCATCGCGTCGAGGTCGAGCTGGAAGTCGCCGCGCAGGTCCACGCCGACGAAGCGCACGCCCAGCAGCTGGGCCGCATGGGCGTACATCACGAAGCTGGGCAGCGGTGCCAGCACCGTGGCGCCGGGCCGCGCCAGGGCCTGCGTCAGCAGGCTGATCAGCTCGTCCGAGCCGTTGCCCAGCACCAGGTCGCAGCCCTCGGGCAGGGCGGCATGGCGCGCCAGCGCCTGGCGCAGCAAGTCGGTGCGTTCGGCCGGGTAGCGGTTCAGTGCCACCTGCCCCAGGCGCTCGCCCAGTTCGCGCTGCAGCGCCGGCGGCAGGCGATGCGGGTTCTCCATCACGTCGAGCTTGACCAGGCCCGCCGAGGGCTGGACCGGGTAGGCGTGCAGCGCGCGAACGTCGTCGCGGATCAGTTCAAGCGGGTTCATCCAGCAGTTCCGGGCCGACCCGGAAGGGGTTGACGATGCGCAGGTTGTCGATGCGCTGGTCGTGCTGCAGGTCTTCGGTGAGGAGCATCTCGCAACCCTGGTGCAGGCCGGCGGCCACCATCAGGGCGTCCCACCAACTCAATGCGAAGCGGGCTTCCAGCGCCCAGGCCGTTTCGACGGTCTGGTGATCGGTGGACCAGGGGTTCCAGTGCTGGTAGCGCCGCACCTCGGCGCGCGCGTCGCCGCGCGTCACCTGACTGGCCAGCTTGCGTGTGGCCACCGCGTAGTACTCGTTGAGCACTTGGTTGCTGGTTCGCCCGCGACGCTCCGCCCAAAGCCGTGCGAGCCAGGCCCGGGCTTGGTCGCGCTTGGCGGGCTCGCGGCCGTCATCGGCGTAGACCAGCACGTTGGTGTCAACGAAAACGGTCGGTGCGCTCGGCATAGATCTCTTCCCGCTTCGGATACGGCCCTTCGCTGTGGAACAGCGGCGACTTGCGCTGCATCCATTCGTTCATCGCGCGCTCGTAGGCGTCGTCATGCCGCATCTTCTCGGCCAGCAGCTCGCCCACCAGGCGCGAGACGCTGGTGTTGCGGCGTGCCGCTTCCATCCGCGCCCAGTCGGCGACGGTGTCCTCCATGGTGATGGTGACGTTGCGCATGATGATCCAACCCACGAAATCAGTGGGCCACGATTTTCGTGTTCCACTGATTTCGTGTCAATCTCAAATTCCGTTGCCGCCCCGGAACTTGGGTAGGCTGCCGACATGGACACCGACGCCTCGACCCCCAGCGCCCCGACGCGCCAACGCAGCCTGCAGGACAGCCCGGGCCTCGCCGCACTGGCCGTGGAGATGCTGCAGTCGCGCCTGGCGGTGCTGCCGCTCGGCGCCGATGACGCCCGCGTGCTGCTGCCCTTCCTGCACCGCCTCGACCTGCCGCAAGGCTGCGCGCTGTTTCAGGAGGGCCAGCGCATGCACAACGATCACATGCTGCTGATCCTGGAGGGGCAGGTCAGCGTCGACACCGCCGCCGGCGTCGACAACGTGGCGATGTCGGTGGTCGGGCCCGGGCAGACCTTGGGCGAGCTGTCGCTGCTGGACGACCAGCCGCGCTCGACCACCTGCACCACGCTCACGCCGGTCATCGCCGCCGTGCTGTCGCGCAGCGCGCTGCAGCGCCTGGCCGAGCTGCAGCCGCTGCTGGCGGCGCGCCTGATGGCGCGGCTGGCGGCGCAGCAGGGCGAGCGCCTGCGCGCCTTGGGCGACCAGTTGCAGATGTACGCGCAGGTGCTGCAGCAGCAGCGCGAGGCGGCGGCACAGCGCCGCTGAGGCGCCGCCCACCTCCGCCGCCTGCAATCAATCGAGCCGCAAGGTGGCCGAGCGCGCATGCGCCTGCAGGCCCTCGCCCTGCGCCAGCACGTCGGCCACCGGACCCAGGGTGCGGGCGCCGGCGGCGCTGATGTGCAGCAGGCTGCTGCGCTTGACGAAGTCGTAGACCCCCAACGGCGACGAGAAACGCGCGGTGCCGCTGGTGGGCAGCACATGGTTCGGGCCGGCGCAGTAGTCGCCCAGGCTTTCCGACGCGAAGGCGCCCAGGAAGATCGCGCCGGCATGGCGCAGATGCGCCAGCCATTGCTCGGGGCTGGCGCTGCTGACCTCCAGGTGCTCGGGCGCGATGCGATTGCTGATGGCGCAGGCCTCCTCCATCGAGCGCGTGCGGATCAGGCCGCCGCGCCCTTCCAGGCTGGCGCGGATCACCGCGGCGCGCGGCATGTCGGGCAGCAGGCGGTCCATGGCCGCGGCCACCGCGTCCAGATAGGCCGCGTCCGGGCTGAGCAGGATGGACTGCGCCAGCTCGTCGTGCTCGGCCTGGCTGAACAGGTCCATCGCCACCCAGTCCGGGTTCACGCTGCCGTCGGCCAGCACCAGGATCTCGCTGGGCCCCGCAATCATGTCGATGCCGACCTGACCGAACACGCGCCGCTTGGCCGCCGCCACATAGGCGTTGCCGGGGCCGGTGATCTTGTCGACGCGCGGGATGGTGGCGGTGCCATAGGCCAGCGCGCCGACGGCCTGCGCCCCGCCCACGGTGAACACACGGTGCACCCCGGCCAGGTAGGCGGCGGCCAGCACCAGCGCGTTGCGCTCTCTTTTCGGAGTGGGCACCACCATGATGATCTCGCCCACCCCCGCCACCTGCGCGGGGATGGCGTTCATCAGCACCGAGCTCGGGTAGGCGGCCTTGCCGCCCGGCACATAGATGCCGACGCGGTCGAGCGGTGTGACGCGCTGCCCGAGGCGCGAACCGTCTTCGTCCAGGTAGTCCCAGTCGCGGCAGACCGCGTCGCGTTGGCGCTCGTGATAGCTGCGCACCCGCGCCGCGGCCAGCTCCAGCGCCTGCCGCTGCGCACCGGGCAGGCCGTCGAAGGCTGCCTGCAGATGCGTGCGCGGAATTTCCAATTCGGCCACCGTGGCGGCCTGCACACCGTCGAACTGCGCGGTGCGCGCCAGCACGGCGGCGTCACCCTGGCTGCGCACCTCGGCCAGGATGGTGGCCACCGCCGCTTCGATACCCTGGTCCTGCGCCTCGCTCCATTGCAGCAGCTGCTGCAAACGGGTGTCGAAATCGGCGGCGGCGCTATCGAGTCGAGCGATCTTCATCATGCGGCGGGAATGGCCCCGCGCAGGGTCTGCAGCAAGGGCTGCAGAGCCTCACGCTTGAGCTTGGCGGCAACCGGGTTGAGCACCAGGTGCGAGGAGATGGGCAGCAGGGTCTCGACCTCGACGAGCTCGTTGGCCTTCAGCGTGCTGCCGGTGGACACGAGGTCGACGATGGCGTCGGCCAGGCCGGTGAGCGGCGCCAGTTCCATCGAGCCGTAGAGCTTGATGAGGTCGACGTGGACGCCCTTGGCGGCGAAGTGCTGGCGCGCCAAGCCGGTGTACTTGGTGGCGACGCGGATGCGCGCGCCTTGCCGCACGGCGGCCGGGTAGTCGAAGCCCTTGCGCACCGCGACGCTGAGCCGGCAGGTGGCGATCTTCAGGTCGATGGGGCGCAGCATCGGCGCGCCGCCCTGCTGGGCCTCGTGCTCCAGCAGCACGTCGAGCCCGGCCACGCCGAGGTCGGCGCCGCCGTGCTGCACATAGGTGGGAACGTCGGAGGCGCGCACCAGCACCACGCGCACGTCGGGCCGGTTGGTGGGCAGGATGAGGGCACGCGAGTTGGCGTCCTGCACCTCGATCCCCGCGGCCTTCAGCAGCGGCAGGGTGTCGTCAAAGATGCGGCCTTTGGAGAGGGCGAGGGTCAACATCAACTGATCCTGGAGATGTCGGCCCCCAGCGCGCGCAGCTTGGCTTCCATCTGCTCGTAGCCGCGGTCCAGGTGGTAGATGCGGTCGACGACCGTCTCGCCATCGGCCACCAGGCCGGCGATGACGAGGCTCGCCGAGGCGCGCAGATCGGTGGCCATCACGGTGGCGCCGCTCAAGCGCGGCACGCCGGTCACCACCGCCGTCTTGCCGTCGACCTCGATGCGCGCGCCCAGCCGCACCAACTCGTTCACGTGCATGAAGCGGTTCTCGAAGATCGTCTCGCTGATCCTGGCCGCACCCTCGGCCACGCAGTTCACCGCCATCAGCTGCGCCTGCATGTCGGTCGGGAAGGCCGGGTACTCGCTGGTGCGGAAACCCACCGCGATGGGGCGCTGGTCCATGACGATGCGCAGCTGGCCGTTGATGGCATTGACGCTGGCACCGGCCTCGCGCAGCTTGTCGATCAGCGCGTCGAGGTGATCGGCGCGCGAGCCCAGCAGCGCCACGTCGCCACCCGCGGCGGCCACCGCGCAGAGGAAGGTGCCGGCCTCGATGCGGTCGGGCACGATGTCGTGCGGCACGGCCGGGGCGTGCAGCTTCTCCACACCCTGGATGACGATGCGGCTGCTGCCCTGCCCGCTGATGCGCGCGCCCATGCTGATCAGCAGTTCGGCCAGGTCGACCACCTCGGGCTCCTGCGCGGCGTTCTCCAGCACCGTCTCGCCTTCGGCCAGCGCGGCGGCCATCAGGAAGTTCTCGGTGCCGGTGACGGTGATCATGTCCGTCGTGATGCGCGCGCCCTTCAGGCGCCCCGCCACCTTGGCGACGATGTAGCCGTGTTCGACGCTGATCTCGGCACCCATCGCCTGCAGGCCCTTGATGTGCTGGTCGACCGGTCGCGAACCGATCGCGCAGCCGCCGGGCAGCGAGACCTTGGCCTGGCCGAAGCGGGCCAGCAGCGGACCCAGCGCCAGGATGCTGGCGCGCATGGTCTTGACCAGCTCGTACGGCGCCTCGGGCTGGGTCACACCGCCGCCATCCAGGCGCACGCTGTTGGGCTGACCCTCCACCCACTCGGCGCCGCAGCCCATATTGCGCAGCAGTTTGAGCATGGTGCTGACGTCCTGCAGGCGCGGCACGTTGTTCAGCACCATCGGCTCGGCGCTCAGCAGCGCGGCGCAAAGGTCGGGCAGCGCGGCATTCTTGGCGCCGGAGATGGTCACCGTGCCGTTCAGGCGGCGGCCGCCGCGGATCAGGAGTTTGTCCATGGGGTCAGGTCTTGCCTTTTGCCTGCCTTCAGGCAGCGAATTCGGAAGGGGTGAGGGTCTTCATCGACAGCGCGTGGATTTGCTCGCGCATGCGTTCACCGAGCGCCGCGTAGACGCGCTGGTGGCGGCGCACGCGCGGCAGCCCCTCGAACTCGCTGCTGACGATGGTGGCGAAGAAATGCCGGCCGTCGCCTTCCACCTCCAGATGGGTGCAGGGCAGGCCGGCGGCGATGTAGACGCGAACGTCTTCGGGAGTGGGTTCGGACATGGCGGCGGAAGACAGGGCGGTCGGTTTCAGTGTCGGATCTTGTAGCCGCTGGCGAGCAGCCGGATGGTGAGCGCAGACACCCCGGCCAGCGCCACGGCCACGATGCCGAGACTCAGCCAAGGGGGGGTGTCGCTGACACCGAAGAATCCATGGCGGAAGCCGTCCACCATGAAGAAGAAGGGGTTGAGGTGGGAGGCTGCCTTCCAGAAGGGGGGCAGCCCGTCGACCGAATAGAACACGCCGGCCAGCATGGTCATGGGCATGACGAGGAAGTTCTGGAAGGCGGCGAGCTGGTCGAATTTGTCGGCCCACAGCCCGGCGATGAGTCCGAGGGCCCCCATCAAGGCCGCACCCAGCAGGCCGAAGGCGAGCGCCCAGGGCAGGCTGGCCGGCTGCAGGCCCTGCCAGGGCACGAACCACAGTGCCACCAGACCGACGCCCAGGCCCACCGCCAAGCCGCGCACCACGGCCGCGCCGACGTAGGCGATGAACCAGGCGCGCGCATCGAGCGGCGTGAGCAGCAGGAACACCAGGTTGCCGGTGACCTTGCTCTGGATCAGGCTGGAGCTGCTGTTGGCGAAGGCGTTCTGCAGCACGCTCATCATCACCAGCCCCGGCAGCAGAAAGGTGCCGTAGGCCAGCCCATGCACCTCAAGCCGGCCCTCGAGCACATGGCCAAAGATCAACAGGTAGAGCACGGCCGTGAGCACCGGCGCGGCGATGGTCTGGAAGGCGACCTTCCAGAAACGCAGGATCTCCTTGCGCAGCAGGGTGCGCAGGCCCAGGGTGGCGCTCATCGGGTGATTTCCAGGAACACGTCCTCGAGGTCGGCGCGACCGATCTCGAGATCCTCGACCGGCACCTGGGCGGCGCGCAGGCGCGCCAGGATCTGCTCGACCTCGGCCGCGTCATGCGCCTTGACCTGGGCGATGCGCCCGGTGACGCGCGCGTCCAGCCCGAGTTCGGGCCGCAGCACGGCGTCGGTCTTGAAGCGCAGCACCTGATGGCTGCGACCGGCCAGCAGGTTGCTGGTGCGGTCCAACGCCACCAGACGCCCGGCCTTGAGCATGCCGATGCGCCCGCACAGCGCCTCGGCCTCCTCCAGGTAATGGGTGGTGAGCAGCACCGTCGTTCCCTGCTCGCGGTTCAGCCGCGCGATGAAGGCCCAGAGCTGCTGGCGCAACTCGACGTCGACGCCAGCCGTCGGCTCGTCCAGCACGATGACCGGCGGCCGGTGCACCAGCGCCTGCGCCACCAGCACGCGCCGCTTCATGCCGCCGGAGAGCTGCCGCATATTGGCCTCGGACTTGGCCGACAGGCCCAGGTGGCCGAGCAACTCGTCGATCCAGTCGTCGCCGGCCTGCACACCGAAGTAGCCGGCCTGGAAACGCAGGGTCTCGCGCACGCTGAAGAAGGGGTCGAAGACCAGCTCCTGGGGCACCACCCCGAGCAGGCGGCGCGCGGCCGCGAAGTCCCCGACCACGTCGTGACCCATCACGCTGACGCGTCCGCCGCTGGCCCGAGAGAGGCCGGCGAGGATGCTGATCAGGCTGGTCTTGCCGGCGCCGTTGGGCCCGAGCAGCCCGAAGAATTCGCCGGCCTCGATGTCGAAGCTGACGTCCTGCAGGGCGGGGGTCTGGGCGCCGCGGTAGGTCTTGGCCACCCGCTCGAAGCGGACGGCGGGTGTCGCGGTCATGCGGCAGATTGTAGAAAGCCGCCCCGGGGCGGCGCGGCGGCGGGGTATCGTGCGGGCGCTTGCAGACGAAGCAGAACATGGCCGCCACGCAGAAAAAGCCCCGTCGCACCGCCGAACGCATCCTCGAGGTGACGCTCGACCTGTTCAATCGCTTCGGCGAGCCCAACGTCAGCACGACGCTGATCAGCGCCGAGCTGAACATCAGCCCGGGCAATCTGTATTACCACTACCCGGCCAAGGACGAGCTGATCAACTCGCTGTTCCAGCGCTTCGACACCGAGCTGGCCGACCTGCTGCTGGCCGCCGACAACGTGCGCAACGTCGAGGACGCCTGGTTCTTCTTCCACACGCTTTACGAGCTGATCTGGAAGCACCGCTTTCTCTACCGCGACCTGAACGACCTGCTGAGCAAGAACCGCAAGCTGGAGACGCATTTCCAGACCGTGCTGGCGCGCAAGCAGGAGGCCATGCGCGGCGTGCTCGCGGGCCTGAAGATCGGCGGCGCGCTGAAGATGGACCCGCGCGAGGCCGCGCCGGTGGCCAGCTCGATGGTGGTGCTGTTGTCCTACTGGCTGAGCTTCGAGTACGTCAAGGACCCGCGCCACGCGCTGGAGCCCGAGCGCGCCGGCACGGCGCTGATGCGCGGCGCCTTCCACGTGCTGAGCCTGCTGCTGCCCTACCTGGAAACCAACTCGCGCGAGCATCTGTTCAAGCTCGCCGCCGGCTACCAATAGGCCATGCCGCGCTGGGCGAGCTTCCCGTTCGACGCCCGCGCGTACCAGTACTCGCGCCCCAAGCTGCGCCAGCTCTGGGAGCGCCTGCACCGCAACGATGTCGAGCCCTGGCCAACGAGCACGGCCGTGCAGCGCGCCTGGCAGCTGTTCCACGCCGGCAGTTACCGCGAGGCGGTCGTCGAGGGACTGAAGGTCGGCGGCGCCGGGCTGACCTGCGCCAACAAGGCGCAGGCGCTCTACGCCAACTACTTGGCGCGCGATGAGCGCGATCGCCTGGCGCTGTGGCTGCAGGTGGCGGTGCGGGCGCGCGAGCAGCGCGAGAGCGACCCAGCCGCCTTCAACGCCTGGTTTCTGGAGGCCTACGCACTGGGTCGCTACGCCCAGCAGTCCGGCGTGGCGCAGGCGCTGCGCCTGGCGCCGCGCATCCGCCGCGGTTTCGAGGAAACGCTGCGTCTGGCGCCGGCCCACGCCAGCGCGCATGCCGCGCTGGCGGTCTGGCACACCGAGGTCATCGACCGCGTCGGCCGGCTGATCGCCCGGCGCCTGGGCGCCAGCGGCGCCGAGGCGGTGGCGCATTTCGAGCGCTCGCTGGCGCTGCACCCCGACAACACCATCGGCCTCGTCGAATGGGCCGGCGCCTGGCCGATGCTGGAGGGGCGCCGCCGCCTGCCCGACGCCGAGGCGCTGCTGCAGCGCGCCGTCGCCATCACGCCGCTCGACGCCACCGAGGCGCTCGAAGGCGCGCTGGCGCGTTCCACGCTGGAGGATTGACGCGCCCATGCCGATCGCGTTCCTAGAATGCCGCCCCGTTACGAAGCGGTTACCTCGCTTCGCCGGCCGCCCCGACGCCCGCATGGCTGCCGTCCGTTTTTCAAACTGCCCCTGAAGGAACCCCGATGGCACTCGTCTCGATGCGTCAGCTGCTGGACCACGCCGCCGAATGCGGCTATGGCATTCCGGCCTTCAACGTCAATAACTTGGAGCAGGTCCAGGCGGTCATGTCGGCGGCCGATGAGGTGGGTGCGCCGGTCATCCTGCAGGCCAGCGCCGGCGCCCGCAAATACGCCGGCGAGAGCTTCATCAAGCACCTCATCCAGGCCGCGGCCGAGGCGTACCCGCATGTACCGCTGGTGATGCACCAGGACCACGGCACCTCGGCCAAGATCTGCCAGGGCGCCATCGACCTGGGCTTCGGCTCGGTCATGATGGACGGCTCGCTGATGGAGGACGGCAAGACCCCGGCCTCGTTCGACTACAACGTGGGCGTCACGCGCACGGTGGTCGAGATGGCGCACCGCGTCGGCGTCACGGTGGAGGGCGAACTGGGCTGCCTGGGCAATCTCGAGACCGGTGACGCCGGTGAGGAGGACGGCATCGGCGCCGAGGGCAAGCTGGACCACAGCCAGATGCTCACCGACCCCGAGGAGGCCGCGGTGTTCGTCAAGGCCACGCAGTTGGACGCGCTGGCCATCGCCATCGGCACCAGCCACGGCGCCTACAAGTTCAGCCGCAAGCCCACCGGCGACATCCTGGCCATCTCGCGCGTCAAGGAAATCCACGCCCGCATCCCCAACACCCACCTGGTGATGCACGGTTCGTCGAGCGTGCCGCAGGACCTGCTCGACCTCATCAACCAGTACGGCGGCAAGATGAAGCAGACCTTCGGCGTGCCGGTCGAAGAGATCCAGGAAGCCATCAAGCACGGCGTGCGCAAGATCAACATCGACACCGACATCCGCATGGCCATGACGGCGGCGGTGCGCCGCTTCCAGGTCGAAAACCCCGACAAGTTCGACATGCGCGAGTGGATGAAGCCGGCGCGCGAGGCGGCCAAGGCCATCTGCAAGCAGCGCTATCTGCAGTTCGGTTGCGAGGGCCAGGCCGGCAAGATCCGGCCGCGCAGCCTGGTGGACATGGCCGCCGCCTATGCGCAGGGGACGCTGGCACAGGTGGTCAACTGATGGCTTGAGAATGCGCGCCGCCATGCTGCGCATTCCATTCCTTGCGATGTTGACGGCGGTCCTTGCGGCCGCCGTTTGCTTTGCTGCCCCCGTCGAGCCGAGCGCGCAGTACCCCTTGGGGGTCGAACTGGCGCGATCCTGGACATCGACCGAGCAACGCCAGCGCCTGCTGGAGCAGCTCAACGCCCTGCGCGCAGCCCATGGCCTGGGCATGTTGCGCGCCCAGCCGGCCTTGCAGGAGGCCGCCCAGGCGCACGCCGATTTCCTGTCGCTTCACCAGCAGGTCGGTCATGGCCAACGGCGGGGCATGGAGGGCTTCAGCGGCGAGCGCCCTCTGCAGCGCGCCCGCGCAGCCGGCTACCCGGTGGACGCGGGCCACCGGGTGGTGGAACTGTTCGTCATCGGTCACAGCGACGGCGAGGGTGCGCTGGCCCATCTGCTTTCGGGGCCCTACCACCGCCACCACCTGCTGTGGGCCGCCGCGCAGGAGGTCGGCATCGGGCTGTCCGTGCAGCCCGGGCTGGTGCTCAGCCTGGGCGCCCCGTCCGATGCGACACCCGGCGCGACGCCGCCCGTGCAGTGGCTGTTGTGGCCGGCGCCGGATGCCCGCCAGGTGCCCGCCATAGCCTGCTGCGAGCGTCCTCGGCCGATGGGCCTGGAGGAGTTCGGCACCCCGATCTCGGTGCAGGGTCCGGCCGGGCAACGCCTGCAGGTGCAGCGCTTCGAGTTGCTCGACGCCCAGGGCGAGCGCGTCGTCACCCATTTGCTGCAGGCCGACAGCGACGCCGCGTTGGCGCAGTCGCCGCACGTGGCCTACCTGCTGCCGCCCCAGCCCTTGCGCGGCGGCCAGCGCTACACGGTGGAGTTGGACGCCAGGGCCGGCGGCGAACGCCTGACCCGGCGCTGGCATTTCGAGACCGCGCCCTGAATCCGATGTCCGAGCATCAGCCCCCCGCCAGCCACTGCGCGAATTGCGGCCACCGCCTCGCGCCCTGGGACCACTTCTGCAGCCAATGTGGCCAGGACACGGCGGGTCACCCGCCCTCGCTGTGGGAGTTCGTGCACGAGTGGCTGCTGCATTACGTGGCCTTCGAGGGCAAGCTGTGGAAGAGCCTGTGGGCGCTGCTGGCCAAGCCCGGCTTCCTGACCCAGGAGTACCTGGCGGGGCGCAAGCAGCGCTATGTGCTGCCGCTGCGCCTGCTGCTGAGCTTCGGTCTGCTGTTCTTCGTCGCCCTGAAGTTCTCGCCCGACCTGCTCGACCAGGCGGTGCAGCTCGACGAGGCCGCGCAAGCGGCGGGCCGGGCCGCCTCGCAGCCGGCAGCGGCCCGACCCGCCGCCGCGCTGCCGCCGGCCGCCGCCAGCGCCCTGCAAGGCGCGCTGCAACAGGCGGCGCGCGAGACGGCGTCGGCGCCGGCCTCACCGGTGGTCATGAACGCGAAGGACCGGGAGGGTCTGCCCGCCTGGCTGCGCGGCCCACTCGAACGCGTCGAGAAGCGCTGGGCACAGAACCGCGAGGCGGCGACCCTGCAGTTCAAGAGCACCTTGCTGGCGCTGGCTCCCTACGCGGTGCTGCTGTCGCTGCCCCTGTTCGCGGGCTTGCTCAAGCTGCTGCTGCCGCAACAGCTGTACGGCGCGCACTTCCTGTTCGCCATGCACTTGCACGCCGCCTGGTACCTGATGCTGCTGTTGCTCGTGCTGCTGGGATCGATCAACGGGGTCGCCCTGGCCCTCTGGCTCTGGAGCAATCTGTACCCCTTGAAGGCGCTCCGGCTCGTGCATGGTTTGAGCTGGCCCTCGACCCTGTGGCGCGCTGCGCTGCTGGCCCTGATGCACTGGGGGGTGCTGTGCGTGTTGTTGCTGGGCTTGCTGGGCGCCGGCGCGCTGGCGCTTTGAGGCCGCCTTGGGCCTGAGCGGCTTCAGCCCGGCGGCGCTGCGGCGCTGGTTCGGCGAGCCGGTGCTGGCGCGCGCCGCCAACTGCCGCGTCGGTGCCATCGAGGTGAGCACGCAGGGTGCGCTGCAGCGCGTCACGGCGCGGGTCGAAGGGCGGCAGCCCTACGCGGTCGAGTTGCTGCTGCAGCCTGGTGTCAGCCCACGCGCCCAGTGCGAATGCGCTTACGCCGGCCTGGGGCGCGCCTGCAAGCACCAGGCCGCGCTGGCCTTGGCCTGGCGCGCCGGGCAGGTCGGCGCGGCCGAAGAGGCCCTGCTGGCCATCACCGAGTTGGAGTCGGACCGGCGCCCACGCGAGGCCCTGGCCGCCGCCGAAGCCGCCCAGCGCGCCCACCCGGATCACGCCGGTATCGAGGCGCATTTGCTGGCGGCCTACGAGCGCGACGGCTGGGACGAGCAGGCGCTGCGCTTGCGCCGCGCGGCCTTTGAACGACAGCCCGGTCGCGAACCCTTTCTGGCGCTGCAGCGTGCCGCCGAGGCCGCCGGACAGTGCCTTGACGCCCTGGCACTCTGGGCTTGGCTGGATGCGGCCCAGGGTGCCGACGCGACCGCGCGCCAGCTGCAGGCCTGGGCCGAACAGCGCCTGGTGCAGGCCCGACCGCCCTTCGACTACGAGCAGGCCCTGGTGCGTGGCGCGCTGGCGCGCATGGCGCCCCCGCAGGCGCGGCTGTGGTGGGCCTGGCTGAAGCTGCAGGCGAAGAACCGCCCGGCGCTGCGCCAGGCACTAGCCCAGACCGCCCAGGGCATCCTTGAGGCGTGACACCTGCACCATGGCGCCGAAGGCCGCCAGCGCCAGCACAAATCCCAGCAGCCGCACTTCGAAGCTCTGGCCGATCCGCAGGGTCAGGTTGGCGAAGCCGATGTAGGCCAGCAGCAGCGCGAACTTGCTGAGCAACCAGGGATAGTCGAGCGGATTGAGGCCGAGCAGGCCCCACAGGCACAGCCCGACGAAGGTCAGCATGAAGTCCAGACCGCCGCCCAGCGTGCGCGCGCGGTCGTCCATGCCCCAGGCTGCACCGGCCAGCGTGGCCACGCCGCGGCTGAAGAACAGCAGACCGCTGGCAGCCACCAGCAGCACGTGCAACTGCACCATCTCGTAGTACCAGAACATGCGCAGAGCTTAGCGACAATGACCGTTATGAACCCGACCGACAGCCTCTACGAGAGCCGCCTGCACTCCCTGCCCCTGCTGGCACGCGGCAAGGTGCGCGACAACTATGCGGTGGGCGACGACCGCATCCTGATGATCGCCAGCGACCGCCTGTCGGCCTTCGACGTGGTGATGCAGGAGCCCATTCCCGGCAAGGGCGAGTTGCTGACGCGCATGGCGCTGTTCTGGTTCGAGCGTCTCAAGGACATCGTGCCCAATCACCTGACGGGCGAGGACCCGCTGTCGGTCGTGCAGGACGACGAGCGCCAGCAGGTGCGCGGCCGCGCCATGCTGGTCCAGCGCCTGCGCCCGTTGCCCATCGAGGCGGTGGTGCGCGGTTATCTGGCCGGCTCGGGCTGGAAGGAATACCAGGCCAGCCAGAGCGTGTGCGGCGTGCCGCTGCCGGCCGGGCTGACCAACGCCGCGCGCCTGCCCAGCCCGATCTTCACGCCCGCCACCAAGGCCGAGGCGGGCGCGCACGACGAGAACATCAGCTTCGCGCAGACCGAGGCGCTGATCGGGGCGGCCCGTGCCGCCGAGGTGCGCGAGGTGGCGATCCGTCTCTATGAAACGGCGGCCGCCTACGCGCTGTCGCGCGGCATCATCATTGCCGACACCAAGTTCGAGTTCGGACTCGACGCCCAGGATCGCCTGGTGCTGATGGACGAGGTGCTGACGCCCGACTCGAGCCGCTATTGGCCGGTCGAGGGCTACCAAGCCGCCCTGGCTGCGGGCGCCAACCCGCCGAGCTACGACAAGCAGTTCGTGCGCGACTGGCTGGAGGCCCAGCCCTGGAACAAGAAGGCACCGGCGCCGCAGTTGCCGGCGGAGGTGGTGGCGCAGACCGCCGCCACCTACGCGCAGGCCCTGCAGCGCCTGGGGGTTTGATGACGGCGACCCCGCGTTCGCGCCTGCTGCTGAAGCTGGACGCCGAGTTCGAGGCCGCCGCGCGCGCCGGTGAGCAGCGCCGCGCCCAGGTGCTGCGCGCCCAGCGCGCCATGCTGCTGGCGCGCCAGGGTGACCTGCCCGCGGCACGCGAGGAGCTGACGCATCTGCACCAGGCCGCCTTTGCCAGCCCGCATCCCGAGTTGGGCGCCTGGCTGCATCTGGCCGAAGGTCTGATGACCTACTACACCGACTTCGGCACGGCGGCCATCGAGCGCCTTCAGCGCGCGCTGTCGCTGGCCCAGGTGGCCGGCGCCCGTGAGGCGCAGGTGCTGGCCTTGGCCTATCTGGCCATGCTGCACATGGTGAATCACCGCTTCGACGCACTGGGTCATTCGCTCGAGCGCGGTCTGGCACTCGCCACCGAGGACGACCTGCAGGCCCGGGCACGGCTTTACCTGGTCATTGCCATGACCCTGCACCACGCCGATGACGCCGACGGCGCCGCGCCCTGGTACGCCAAGGCGCGTGCCTGCGCCACCGCCGCCGGTGACGACGCCGCACTCTCGGCCCTGCTGCACAACAACACGCAGTTCCGCGTGGCGGCCGTGCGCCGTGCCGCGCTGCAGGGCCGCGCACCGGCGCTGGCCGGCCTGTTGCCCGGCGTGCAGTCGATGGACAACTTCGACCACGCGCTGGGCATGCACGCGCTCACCCAGGTCAACCCCTTGCTGCGCGCCCAGGTGCTGGTGGTGACGGGCGCCTACGCCGAGGCGCTGCAACTGTTCGAGGCCCATCTGCCGCACGCGCTGGCCACCGGCCTGGAACGGATGGGCTCGAGCATGCTGGCCGACACCGCCTGGTGCCGCGCCCAGCTCGGGCAGCACGAGGCCGCCTTGGCACAGGCGCGCGAGAGCGAGCTGGAGATCGACCCGCGATGCGACACCGACGACCAGGCGGCCACGCACAGCCGGCTGGCGCAGGTGTTCAGCCATCTGCAACTGAGCGATGACGCGCAGCGCCATGGCGCGCTGGCCCAGCAGCGCTGGAGCGACTTCGCGGCCGAGCAGGCGCGTTGGCGCGAGGTGGTGCGCGCCGCCTTAGAAAAGGGCCATTGAGAGCTTGCGCCGGTAGCTGTCCACCACCGGGTTGGCCGGCTGGGTGGCGGCATGACCGGTCAGCTGCACCTTGCCGACCGGCTCCTTGCCGGCCGCCGCCTTGGGCTGCAGCGGGGTCAGGATCTCGAGCAAGGCGACGTACAGCTTGCGCGCCGCCTGCTCGTTCCAGGCCTTGTCGCGCATCACGATCTCGAGCAGTTCGTCCATGGCCTCGGTGAAGCGACCGGACCAGGCCAGGCATTGAGCGAGCAGGAAGCGGGCTTCGAAATCGCGCTTGTTGGCAGCGATGGCATCCTGCAACGCGGCCGCTGCGGGTGCGTCCTGTGCGGCTTCGCCACAGCCCATCCAGGCCGCCAGCGCGGCAAAGCGCGGGTGCGGGATCAGGGTGTCGGCCGCCTGCGCCGCCACCGGCGCGAAGGCCTCGCGCGCCGCGCCCAGGTCCTGGCGCTCCAGCAGGGCCTTGACGAGGTCGAAGCGCGCCACCTCGTTCTTCGGGTCGGCCTGCAGCGCCGCCTGCAGCTTGTCCAGCGCGGCATCGCTGTCCCCGCCTTCCAGCAGGGCCTCGGCCTCCTGCAGTTCTTCCTCGGCGGCCAGCTCGCTCTCGAGCGGCACATGCTTGTCCAGGAACTGGCGGATCTGCTCGGCCGGCAGGGCCCCCACGAAACCGTCGACCGGCTGGCCGCCGGCGAACATCACGCAAAAGGGAATGGAGCGCACGCCGAAGGCCTGGCTGAGCTGGCCGGCGATCTCGGGCTGCTCGTCGCTGTTGAGCTTGGCGAGGATGAAGCGACCGCCGTACTCGGCCTCCAGCTTCTCCAGCACCGGGCCGAGTTGCTTGCACGGGCCGCACCAGGGGGCCCAGATGTCGAGCAACACCGGGGTGTTCATGCTGGCGGCCAGCAAATCGGCCTCGAAATTCTGGAGCGTGATGTCGATCATGTTCAGTGGTGCCCGGCCGCCCGAAGCCAGCGATCACCCCATCGGGGGGTGGCACGCGACAACGGGACTGAGGGCATGTGGATGGCAGGTGAGAGGGGCCACCTAAAATTCAAGGCTTCGCAACACCGGACTGCGCAGGAACGCCAGTGAACGAACAACAAGCGCCGCGCATCGGCGTGGTGATGGGCTCCAGCAGCGACTGGGAAACCCTCAAGGTGGCGACCGGCATTCTGGCCGAGTTCGGTCTGCCCTTCGAAGTCCGGGTGGTCTCGGCGCACCGCATGCCCGACGAGATGTTCGCCTACGCTGAAGGCGCCGAGGGCCGCGGTCTGCGGGCCATCATTGCCGGCGCCGGCGGGGCCGCCCACCTGCCCGGCATGCTGGCGGCCAAGACCGTGGTGCCGGTGCTCGGGGTGCCGGTGGCCAGCCGCCACCTGCAAGGCGTCGACAGCCTGCACTCCATCGTTCAGATGCCCAAGGGCATTCCGGTCGCCACCTTCGCCATCGGCACGGCCGGCGCGGGCAACGCGGCACTGTTCGCGGTGGCCATGCTGGCCGCCGAGGATGCCGGGCTGCGCCAGCAACTGCACGCCTACCGGGCCCGCCAGACCGAGGCGGCGCGTGCCATGAGCGCCGAGCTGACGTGAGCGACGCGCACGCAAGCAGCAAGCCCGTCGGCCTGCCGCCCGGAAGCTGGTTGGGCATGCTGGGCGGTGGTCAGCTCGGCCGCATGGCAGTGCATGCCGCACAGCAGCTGGGTTACCGCATGGCGGTGCTCGACCCGGACCTGGCCAGCCCGGCCGGGGCCGCGGCCGACGAACACCTGTGCGCGCCCTACGAGGAGCCGCGCGCGCTGCAGCAGCTGGCACAGCTCTGCCCGGCGATCAGCACCGAGTTCGAGAACGTGCCGGCGCGGGTGCTGCAGAAGCTGGCGGCCGAGCGCTTCGTGGCCCCATCGGCGGCCGCGGTGGCGGTCTGCCAGGACCGCGCCGCCGAGAAGGCGCACTTCGCCCGCAGCGGCGTGCCCTGCGCGCCCCACGCGGTGCTGAGCACGGCGGCCGACTGCGCCGACGTCTCCGAGGCGCTGCTGCCCGGCATTCTGAAGACCGCCACGCTGGGCTACGACGGCAAAGGCCAGCGCCGCGTCGCCAGCCGCGAGCAGTTGCAGGCTGCGTTTGCGGAACTGGGCGGCGTGCGCTGCGTGCTGGAGCAGTTGCTGCCGCTGGCGGCCGAGATCAGCGTGGTGCTGGCGCGCGGTCAGGACGGTGCCATCAGCCTGCTGCCGGTGCAGCGCAACTGGCATGAGGACGGCATCCTGGCCACCACGGTGGCGCCGGCCGCCGGGGTCGGCGAGGCGCTGTGCGCGCAGGCCCAGGCGCATGCAAGCGCCATCGCCGCCGCCTTCGACTACGTCGGCGTGCTGTGCATCGAGTTCTTCGTGCTGGAGGATGGGCGGCTGCTGGCCAACGAGATGGCGCCGCGGCCGCACAACAGCGCACACCACAGCATCGACAGTTGCAGCGCCTCGCAGTTCGAGCTGCAGGTGCGCGCGTTGGCCGGTCTGCCGCTGCCCGAGGTGCGTCAGCACAGCGCGACGGTGATGCTCAACCTGCTGGGCGATCTCTGGTTCGACGCCGAGGACCGCCAGCGTGAACCCGACTGGGCCAGCGTGCTGGCGCTCAGCGGCGCCCATCTGCACCTGTACGGCAAGGCCGAGCCGCGTCGCGCCCGCAAGATGGGGCATCTGACGCTGACGGCGGCCACGCCCGAGGCTGCGGCGTCTCTGGCACGGCAGGCGGCGCGCGCGCTGGGCCTGCGCTGCCACGCCTGAGCGAACCCAGCCTGTGACACCGCTTGAAGCCGCCGAGTTGTTGGCGCAGGGCCAGTTGGTGGCCCTGCCCACCGAGACCGTCTATGGCTTGGCGGCGCGCGCCGACGACGACCTGGCCGTGGCGCGCATCTTCGCCACCAAGGGCCGGCCGGCGGATCACCCTCTGATCGTTCACGTGGCCGACGCCGACGCTGCCGCGCATTTCTGTGCCGCGTTGCCGCCGCTGGCGCAGCGATTGGTCGAACGCTGCTGGCCGGGACCCTTGACCGTGATCGTGCCGCGCCGGGCTGGCGTGGCCACGGCGGCGGCCGGTGGGCAGGACACGATCGGCCTGCGTTGCCCGGCCCATCCGTTGTTCCACGAGGTGCTGGCGCACGCCCGGCGGCTTGGCGTGCCGGGCCTGGCGGCACCCAGCGCCAACCGCTTCGGTCGCGTCAGTCCGACCACCGCCGCCCATGTGCAGCAGGAGTTCGGCAACGCTGTGGCGGTGCTCGACGGCGGCCCCTGCGCCGTGGGCATCGAGTCCACCATCGTCGACTGCAGCCGTGCCCAACCCGTGCTGCTGCGTCCCGGGCAATGGGACAGCGCGGCGCTGGAGGCCTTGCTCGGTGAACCCCTGCGCCAGCGCGATGCCCAATCGCCGCGGGCCTCGGGCACGCTCGATGCCCATTACGCCCCGCGCGCGCCGGTGCGGCTGTTCGACCGCGCCGGACTGCAAGAGGCGCTGACGGCGGCTCCGTCGGGCGTGGCGGTATATTCGCGCGCCCCGCGGCCCGTGCAATCCGGCGCCTGGGCCGAGATGGCGGCGCAGCCCGAGGCCGCCGCCCAGGCCCTGTTTGCCACCCTGCGCAGCCTCGACGACGGCGGCGCCAGCCACATCTGGGTGGAAGCCCCGCCGGCCGACGACCCGCGCTGGGCCGGCGTGCTGGACCGCCTGCAACGCGCCGCCGCAGCAGCACCCTGACCCTTGATTTCCCGACCGAAGCGATCCATGAAGTTCAATCCCCGTCACGCCCTCGCCGCTGCGGCGCTCGTTTTGCTCGCAGCCTGTGGCGGTGGCGGCAGTCAGGTGGATCCCTTCGAGCCGCGCCGCTTGATCGTGTTCGGCGACGAGCACAGCATGCTGACGGCCGACGGACGCAATTACTCGGTCAACGGCCTCAAGCTGCAGGCCGGTCAGACCGTGGTGGATTGCGAGGCCAATCCGATCTGGGTGCAAACCCTGGCCAATGGCTTCGGTCTGGTGCTGGCCGGCTGCAATACCAACTCCAAGGTGGTGAACAGCCTGCTCTACGCCCAGCCCGGCGCCACGGTCGAGCGCGTGCGCGCGCAAATTGACCAGCATTTCACCGGGGGCGGTGTGAACTCGCGCGACCTCATCACAGTGTTCGCCGGCGCCCACGACGTCCTGGAGCTGTACGCGCAGTTCCCGGCGCAGACCGCCTCGCAGCTCAAGGCCCAGGCCGGAGAGCGGGGTCGGCAACTTGCCGAGCAGGCCAACCGTCTGGCGCGGGCCAACGGCCGCGTGCTGGTACTGACGATTCCCAGCATCGGCCTGACGCCGCTGGCTTACATCGAAAAGGCCGCGCGCAACGACACCGACCGGCAGGAGTTGCTCAACGAGCTGAGCGCTGCGTTCAACCGCGAGTTGCGCCTGACGCTGATCAACGACGGGCGACTGATCGGGCTGGTGCTGGCCGACGAGTTGGCCGACGGTTTCGTGAAGTTTCCCAGCGGCACGGGACTGGCCGACGTGCGTCAGGCTGCCTGCGCGGTGGCGGTCCCCGATTGCACGGTGTCGACCCTGGTGGTCAACGCCAACGCGGGCACCTGGATGTGGGCCGATGAAATCCGCTTCGGCCCTCGCCTGCACGCGCAGATCGGCACATCCGCCTTGACCCGCGCGGCCCGCAACCCGTTCTGAGCATCGGCGGCGCTGAGCCGCCCACGCGCCAGTGCATCAAGCTGTCCAGCGCCGGGCGGGGCCAGCGCGGGTCGTCAGTCCTTCTCACGCCGCACGCCGCACGCCGCACGCTGCATCAGGCACGAGCGCAGCCGTGACAGCGCCAAGAAGGGCGCTCGCACAGGGGGGCGATGTCAGGCATCACCGACCTACACTTTTGCCCATGTCGCAACGCTCTTTCAAAGACCATGGGCTGGCTGCTCGCGCTTGATGGCGCCACCGAGCACTTGGCGCTGGCACTCGTGGCCCCGGATGGGCGGGTGCATGCGCAGGAGTTGGCGGGCGGCGCCCAGGCCTCTGCCAAGCTCTTGCCCTCGCTGAAGGCGTGGATGGCAGCGCAGGGGGTGCAGGCCGGCCAGTTGGCGGGTCTGGTGCTCGGTCGCGGACCGGGTGCCTTCACCGGCCTGCGCGCCGTTGCGGCGGTTGCGCAGGGCTTGGCCTGGGGCTGGAATCTGCGCGTGGTGTCGGTCGACAGCTTGCTGCTGCCGGTCGAGGCCGGGGCGCCGGCGCCAGCGCAGCGCTGTGCGGCCATCGTCGATGCCCGCATGGGCGAGGTCTATGCAGCGCAATACGAGCGCGTCGCGGACGGGGGCTGGCGCTGTGTACACGAACCCGCGCTGTGGGCGCCCGCTCGCCTTCGTGAGTGCTGGCAGGGAACGGACGCGCCGCAGCATTGGTTGGGCAACGCCCACGCCATGCTGGGTCTGCCCGAACCGTCCGCGCTGCCGCCCGGTGCCCGTGCAGCGGCCCTCGGACGCATCGGCTGGGCGGCCTGGCGCGCGGGGCAGGGCGGCGGCGACCCCGCCGCGGCCCTGCCCTGCTATGTGCGCGACAAGGTGGCGTTGACGACCGCCGAACGCGCGGCCCTGGCCGCCGTCGGAGCATGAATTCGCGCGACACCCTGACCGCCGCACGCAGTTCCGCGGTGCTGAGTTGGCGACCGGCCGTGCTGGACGATGTCGAGGCCATGCTGCAGATTGAGCAACGCGCCTACAGCCACCCTTGGACCCATGGCAATTTCGTCGACTCGATCGCCGGCGGGCACTGGACCTGGTTGGCGCATGAGTGCGGCGTGCTGCGCGCCTACTGGCTGGCCATGCCGGCACTGGACGAGTTGCATTTGCTGAACCTTGCCGTGGATCCCTCCCAGTGGGGCCGCGGGCTGGGCCGGCAGGCGCTGGCGAAGTTGCGCGAATGCGCCGTTGCGCAAGGCATGTCGGAAATCTGGCTGGAAGTGCGCGCCAGCAACCGACGCGCCCAGGACCTGTACCAGCGCGATGGCTACATGACGGTCGGGCACCGGCGCGCCTATTACCCCTTGAGCGCGAGCCGCCGTGAGGATGCCCTGCTGATGCGGCGCAGCGTTGCGTTGCGCAACCCCCCATGAGTTGGGACGGCCGACAGACCGCCATGCTGGAGGCCATGGGCCTGGGCAACTGGCCGACCTGCCAGCCCGCAGAACGAGCTGCGCGGGCTGAGGTGCCGGCTCCTGCTTTGCCTGCAGCGGCGACCGAAGCGACCGCCAACTCTGTGAGACCCGAGTGGTCCGACCTGGACGGTCTTCACGCGCAGGTGCGCAACTGCCGATCCTGCCGATTGTGCGAGGGTCGCCGTCAAGCCGTTCCGGGCATCGGTCACCCGCAGGCGCACTGGCTGGTGGTGGGAGAAGCGCCGGGCGAACAGGAGGATGTGCAGGGCGAACCCTTCGTCGGCGCATCAGGCCAGTTGCTGGACGCGATGCTGGCTGCCGTCGGTCGCACGCGGCACCCGGGTGTTCCAGCGCAACAGGTGTTCATTGCCAATGCGCTGAAGTGCCGTCCTCCGGGCAATCGGAACCCCAGCGCGGAGGAGTTGCAGGCCTGTCGGCCCTATTTGCTCGGGCAGGTGGCATTGATCAAGCCCCGCTTGGTCCTGGCGCTCGGGCGGTTTGCGGCACAAGCCTTGCTGGGCCGTGACGAGGCGATCGGTCGGCTGCGCGGTGGTGCGCATGCACTGGCTGACGGCACGCCGGTGGTGGTCAGCTACCACCCCAGCTACCTGCTACGCCAGCCGCTTGAAAAGGCACGCGCCTGGGAAGACCTCTGCTTGGCGCTTGAGGTGTACGAGAAGGCGATGATCGCGGCATGAACGAGGCGACGAGCTTGTTGGAACTGCAGCGCGTGGCGCTGGATGAGGCGGCGCGCTTCCGCTTGCTGGCGGACAACGTGCCCGTGCTGATCGCATTGTTCGAGGCCGAGGGCAATCGATGCCTGTATGCGAACCGGCGCTACGCCGAGACCTTTGGGCTGACGGCCACGAGTGTGGTCGGGCGCACGGTCAGCGAAATCATCGGCCCCGATGCAGCGGCGCTGATCGAGCCCCAAGTGGCCCGGGTGGTGAATCGGCGTGAATCGGTGAGCTACGAGCGGGTGCTGCAGGACGCACAAGGCCTGTCGCAGTGGATCGAAGTGAACCTGTTGCCGCACGTGGATCCCCAGGGGGATGTGCTGGGCGCCTTTGTGCTGATCAGCGACATCACCAAGCACCGCCGTGCCGAAGCCGCGTTGCGCGACAGCGAGGCACGGCTCGAGAAATTCCTGCTCGCCACGCTTGAAGGCATCGTGTTCCACCGGGCCGGCAGCGTGACGGACGTGAACCCGCCGCTATGCGATTTGTTGGGATATGCGCGCGAGGAACTGATCGGCCGGTTCGTACTGGATTTCGTGGCCCCCGAGGAGCGAGATCGCGTTGCCCTGGTGATGCGCGAGGAGCAGGAGCTGCGCTATGAGAGCCTGCTGCTGCACAGCAGCGGAGAACGCATTCCCGTTGAATTGATTGCCCGCACCATGGTGTTTGAGGGAGAACGCCTGCGCATGAATGTGGTGCGGGACATTCGTGACCGGCTCGCCGCGCAGGCGCATATCAGGCACCTTGCCCATCACGACGCCTTGACGGGCCTGAAGAACCGGGCGGCGTTTCTGGAGCATTTGCACGGTGCCTTGGTGAGGGCGCGCGCAGAGCAGCATTCATTGGCGTTGCTGTTCATTGATTTGAACAATTTCAAACGCGTCAACGATTCGCTGGGGCACCTTGAGGGCGATCGTGTCCTGGTAACAGTAGCCGAGCGAGTCCGCGCCTGTCTGCGTACCGACGATCAGGTGGCCCGTTTTGGCGGCGATGAATTTGTCGTGCTGCTCGATCATGTTCGCAGCCGTGCTGATGTGCTGGGCGTCGTGCATTCGCTGCTGGATATCGTCGAGGTTCCCGTTCAGACCCATGAGCGCGCGCTATCCGTGACACCCTCGGTTGGCATTGCGCTGTTTCCAGAACATGGAGAAACCGCTGACTCGCTGCTGCAGCACGCCGACACCGCGATGTACGAAGCCAAGGCGCGCGGTGACAAGGAATACCAGTTCTTCAACCAGGACATGGCCGCAACCGCCTACGCGGAGTTGATCATCGAGTCGCAATTGCGTGACGCTCTGGGGCGCGGCGAGTTTGAATTGTTTTACCAACCCTTGGTGAGTCCAGGCGACGGGCGCCTGCTCGGTGCCGAGGCACTGCTGCGCTGGCGTCACCCCGAACGCGGCTTGCTCGCACCCGATGCTTTCATCGAGGTTGCGGAACGCAATCCACTCATGGTGCCGTTGTCGCAATGGGTACTGCGATCCGCAGCGCTGCAGGCACGGGAATGGCATCGATCGTCGTTGGCCATGGTTCCCATCGCGGTCAACCTCAGCCATCTTCAGTTTCGACTGCATGGATTCGCGCGAACCGTTCAAACCGTCCTGTCGGATCTCGAGGTGGCCGGGGAGTTGCTGCAGCTTGAGTTGACCGAGCGGATGCTGATGGACGATATCGGGACGGCCATCGAAACCTTGACGGAACTTCGCCGATCGGGGCTTTCCATCGCTGTGGATGATTTCGGTACGGGCCACACGGCACTTGCTCATCTGACCCAATTGCCGCTGGACAAACTCAAGATCGACCAGAGTTTTGTGCGCGGGCTGCCCGATGACTCCGGTTCAATTGCCGTGACACGTGCGATCCTGCAGATGGCCAAGGGGTTGGGTCTGCGCGTCGGTGCGGAAGGCGTCAGCAGTCGCTCCCAACTCGAGGTACTGACCGATTGGGGCTGTGACGAGGTGCAGGGCGAATGGATTGCCGCACCGATGTCGGCACCTGACTTCGCGGCCTGGGTCGCAGCGCGCAGCGACGAAAAGGAGGGTGACAGTGACTGAGTCATCCCCAAGCCCGGACGATTTACTGCACGACCGAATCGTCAGCTTGATTGAGCGTGGCGCCGGTTGGCTGCCCTTTGACGAATTTATGCAAGAGGCGCTCTATGCACCCGGGCTGGGCTATTACAGCCGACCTGGCCGGCCCATCGGATTTGGGGCAGGCGACGGCAGTGATTTCGTCACGGCACCGGTGATGTCGCGTCTATTTGGTCGCGCCTTGGCACGACAAGTCAGCGAGGCATTGGACGCCACGAATACATCGGTGGTGTACGAGTTCGGCGCCGGAACGGGAGAACTCGCGGCGCAGATATGCAGTGCGCTCTCCACCAGTCGCTCCCGGCAAAACTGGAAGTACTGCATTGTTGAGCTTTCAAGCAATTTGCGTTCCCTGCAAAGGCAATCGCTTGAAGGCCGTTTCGGCGATCGAATCTCTTGGCTTAATTGCCTGCCCAGCACCTTCGAAGGCGTCATTGTTGCCAATGAAGTGCTGGATGCGATGCCTGTCAAACTACTCCACTTTGATGGTGAGGAGTGGTCGGAACGGGGCGTCGGACTGGGCGGGGCGCGTTGGCAAAGTGGCGGTCCGTCGGGTGGGATTCGCTTTCACTGGGTTGACAAGGCGACGACACTTCGCCCCCCGTACGACCACAACCAATGGGTTGCGGGAACGGTTACCGAAATCCATCAGCATGCACGTGCTTGGATCTCCACCATAGCGGATCGCTTAAGGCGCGGCGCCGTAGTTTTGGTGGATTATGGGTTCGCTGACACCGAGTATTACCATCCTCAACGGCTTGGCGGCACACTGATGTGCCATCAACTTCACCGTGCAGACGCTGATCCTTTGGCTGACGTCGGGCGCAAGGACATAACAGCCCACGTGAATTTCACTGGGATCGCACTTGCGGGTCAGGATGCCGGACTCTCAGTCCTTGGGTATACCAACCAAGCGCGATTTTTATTCAATTGCGGACTGCTCTCGGACATGGAACAAGCCTCTGTATCCGAAAGAGTCATGGCACAGCGACTGGTACTCGAGCATGAAATGGGCGAACTATTCAAGGTGCTTGCGTTCGCGACTTCGAGTGATTGCTTTGACGCCATGGGCTTTCGTGAAGGCGATCGGTCGCACAAACTGTAGGTGTAGCCATTGTCACCGGATCAGTGCACCTCGCGCAGCCGACTCGCTTCCTCGAGCCCCGCGGCATCAGTTTCCGGAAAAACAAAACCCCCTGACACAGCGAGTATCAGGGGGTATGTGGAATTAATAGCCTGACGATGTCCTACTTTCACACGGGCAATCCGCACTATCATCGGCGCTGAGCTGTT
>JAYRUQ010000007.1:0-103880 GCA_041919015.1 Inhella sp. | reverse complement strand
AGGGCGTAGAGGACCTCGGTGGGTTCTTCGGTGAGGCAGATGAGGCGGGTGGGGAAAGCCATGGTTCAGCTCAGTCGCAGCAGCTCGGCCAGTTGCTCGGTGGGCAGTTGGCCGATCCAGCTCTCGCCGCTGGCCACGGTGAGCTCGGCCAGTTCGCGCTTGTCGCGCATCAGGGCATCGATGCGCTCTTCGAAGCTGTCGCGGGTGATCAGCCGATGCACCTGCACGGCGCGCTGCTGGCCAATGCGATACGCGCGGTCGGTGGCTTGGGCTTCCACGGCTGGGTTCCACCACAGGTCGAAGTGCAGCACCTGGCTGGCGGCGGTGAGGTTCAGGCCGGTGCCCCCGGCCTTCAGCGAAAGCAGCAGCACGCGCTCGGTGCGGTCGGTCTGGAAGCGCTCCACCATCGCGTCGCGCTCGGCGCGGCGCACGCCACCGTGCAGGAAGCTGGGCCGTTGGCCCTGGCGCTGCTGAAGCCAGTCGGCCATCAGCTCGCCGCTTTCGCGGAACTGCGTGAACACCAGGGCCTTGTGGCCTCCCGCATGGGCTTCGTCCAGCAATTCGAGCAGGCGCTCGCCCTTGCCCGACAGCGCCGACTCGCGCGGCCCGCTCTTGGCGTACTGCACCGGGTGGTTGCAAACCTGCTTGAGCGCGGTGATGAGCTGCAGCACCAGGCCACGGCGCTCGAAGCTGTCGCTGATGCCCTGCAGGCTGGCCAGGCCCTCCTGCAGCACGGCCTGATACAGCGCCACCTGCGCGGCGCTCAGGCTGCAGTACTGGTTCTGCTCGATCTTGTCGGGCAGGTCGCTGATGACGGACTTGTCGCTCTTGAGTCGGCGCAGCAGAAAGGGCGCGGTGACACGCCGCCAGCGCGCCGCTGCGGCGCTGTCTCGGTGCACCTCGATGGGCAGCGCGAACTCGGTCTGGAACTGCGTCGCCCCTCCCAGCAAACCGGGGTTGGCGAAGTCGAACAGGCTCCAGGCATCGAGCAGGCGGTTCTCCACCGGCGTGCCGCTCAGCGCCAGCGTGCTGCGCGCGGGCAAACCCTTGAGGGCACGGGACTGCGCGGCGGCGGGGTTCTTGATGTTCTGCGCCTCGTCCACCACCACCAGGCTCCAGGGCCGGTCGCGCAGCAATTCGCCGGCACGGCGCACCACGGCAAAGCTGCTCAGCAGCACATCGGGTCGTTGCGATGGCAAGCTGCGTCGTCCGCCATGGAACAGCGCCACCTGCAGCGAGGGCGCAAAGCGCGCCAGCTCCTTTTGCCAATTGGTCAGCAGGGTGGGCGGAACCACCACCAGCGCACCAGAGTCCAGCAGGCCCTGGGCCTTGAGTTGCAGCAGGGCGGCGATGACTTGCAGGGTCTTGCCCAGGCCCATGTCGTCGGCCAGCACACTGCCAAAGCCCAGCTCGGCATTGCGCAGCAGCCAGGCGTAGCCGCGTGCCTGGTAAGGACGCAGCTGCGCCTGCAAGCCTGCGGGCGGAGGCCGCAGGGCGGGCTCGCGCAGGCGCTCCAGCAAGGCCTTGGCCTTGGCGTCGAGCTGCACCGTCGCGCCGTCAAGCTCCTCGGCCAGTGCCACGCGCAGCAGCGCGGTTCCACTCAGGGCCGGCGGCTTGGCCAGTTGGCGGCGCAGCGCCTCCAGCTCGGCGGCATCCAGCAGCACGTAGCCGCTCTTGAAGCGCACGATGCCGCTGCCCTGCGCCAGCAGGCGCTCGAAGTCAGCCTTGCTCAGCACCTGCTCGCCCAGCGCCACGCGCCAGTCAAAGCGCAGCACCTCGTCCAGGCTCAGTCGGCCCACGCTGGCGGCGGCGGTGCTGGCGGCAATGCGCATCGACAGCCGCGGTCGCAGCACGCGCTCCAGGCCCTTGGGCAGCAGCACCTGCAAGCCCAGCAGGCGCAGCGCCGGCAGGGTGTCGGCCAGGAAGGCGGGCAGGGCTTCGGCGGCCAGCGGCAGCGGCTCGCGGCCGGCGTTGCGCAGGGTCTCGGCGAAAGGCGGGTGGAACTCGGCCAGCAAGGCCGCCTGCTGAAGCAGGCCCTGGCGCGCCGATGCCCACTGCGGCGCGCTGAGCAGCTCGGCCAGCGGCAACACCGCCGTGCGGTTGGCGGGCAGCGCCGCCAGGCTCAGGGCGTAGCCGGTCTGGCACTGGTCTTCCAGCGTCAGCACCAGGGGCAGTGCTGCATGGCCGCCCAACACACCGTGCAGGCGCTGCAGCCATTGCTGGGCCGCAGCGGCCATCGAGGCTTCGCCGGGGCCGTCGAAACGCGCCTGACCCGAGCCGAACAACAGGGTCGCCACCTTGTCCTGAGACGGCACCGCCTCGGCCTGCGCCAGCGCCACGCCAATGAACAGGCTGCACAAGGCCAAGGCCTGCGCCGCGCCGGCCAGCGGCTCTTCCAGGTCGTCACTGCGGGCAAAGCGCAGCGAGCCTGGCGGCAGCAGGGCGGCCAGGGCCTGCACCTGGGCGCGCACCTCGGCATCGAGCAAGGCCGGCAGCCAGCGCGCTCTCGCCTCATGGCGCCGAGCGCCAGTGAAAAGTTGAGGCACTACCGCGCCTTGCGCCACCAGGTGCCAGGCCAGCTGCAACGCGGCGTGCACCGCCGCCCATTCGGGTTGCAGTTCAGCCAGGCGCGCGGGCTGCAGCATGCGCAACGCGGTGGCCAGCGCGGGCAGGTCGCTAACGTCGCGAGCGGCAGCGAGGCCTTCGAGCGTCGGCCGGCCTTCTGCGTCCAAGCGAATGCGCGGCCGGTCCTGGGCCTGGAAGGGATCGCTGACGGCGGGGCTCGGCGCGTCCAGCTGAGCCCGCGCCCGCTTGGCCGCTTGCGTCAGGTGCCGCAGCAGTTGGGCGCGCAGGTTGCCCCCGGCATAAAAGCCCGGTTGCGCCTGCAGCAGCGAGACCAGGGGCTGCAACAGCGGCGGCAGGCGGGAAAAGTCCAGCTCGGGAAGCTGCGCCTCGGGCAAGCCCGGGTCCAGCAGCGCCGCCAGCGGCGGCAGCTCCTGCAGCAGCGCGGTCGAGCTGGACAAGGTACCGCGCGCCTGCAGACCAGCCAGCAAGTCCAGCCCGCGCAGTGCGAAGACCTTGAACGGGTCGCCATCGATGTCCCGACTCAGCAGGTACACCACCGCCGCCAGGTGCTTGCAAGGCACCGCCCAATCGGGGCAGCTGCACTGCATGTCCAGGTCACTCCAACGGCGCGGGAACAAGGGCAGGCCCAGGCGCTCGGCCATCGCCAACATCGCTGGGTCCAGCTGGCCATGCAGCAGCGCGGCCAGCAAAGCCGGGTCTTGTGCCACGGCCTGCAGCAGCGCGGCCGACTGCTGCGGCGTGAAGGCCGGCACCTCGATCTTCACCGTGTACAGCCGGCTGCCCTGCACCTTGGCGCTGATGCGGCCCTCCTGCTGCTTCAGCGCCTGCACCGAACCATTGCCCGCATAGGTGCGCCCGCGCGGCAGGCGGTTGTCGTGGTCGATCTGCGTCAGCGCCTGCAGCCACTGCTGGCCCCACCAGGTGCTGCCGTAGCGGGTGCGGACCATCAGCAGGCGGGCCCTCTGAGCAGGGCGGGCGAACCGTTCATGCCGCCCACGTCTTGCCGCGCAAGGCGCACTTCCTCTGGCAGGTCCGCACCCAGCGCCCGCGCGATCGCTGCACGCACCTGCGGCCTCTGCTGCATGGCCTGTGCGGGGCGCACGCTGAAGCCCGAACCCCTCGCGATGCGGGGCGTCTCGCCCAGGGCGTTGAGGACCTCGGTGGGTTCTTCGGTGAGGCAGATGAGGCGGGTGGGGAGGGTCATCGCTTCCCGTCCTTGGCGCGGCGCTCCAGGGCCTCCAGCAGGCACAGGTCTTCCGCATCGGCGGCCAAGGCCTCCGCGTTGCGCCGCTGCACGTCGAAGCGCTCGTAGCGCGCCCACGCCGCCTGCTTCATGTCCTCGCTGCTCACGTTGCCGGCCCCTTGCAACACCGGGCGCTCGCTGAAGGCCAGCAGCCGGTCCACGTTGCTGCGCCAGTAATCCAGGGTCAGCGCCTCGCGCTGCTTGGCGCGCAGCTCGGCTTGCTCCAGGAAGATGACCACCAGCCGGTTGAGCGTGTCGACCTCGTCGGCGCTGAGGTAGTTCTTCGCCACGATCACATCGGCCTTGCGCACGCGGCTGCCTTCCCAGCTGGTCAAGGCCATGTTGGGCGCTGCGGCGTCGGCCCGCGCCATCACCAGCTCGGCGGCGGTCTGTTGCGTCACCGCGTAGAGCAGCTTGTTCTGCACCTCGGCGAAGAACAGCGCGGCCTCGCTGCTCCGTTTGTCGTAGTCGCTGCTGAGCGCAAACAGGTCGCGCACCTTTTGGTAGAAGCGCTTCTCCGACGCCCGGATCTCGCGGATGCGCGCCAGCAGCTCGTCGAAGTAATCCCACCCACCCGGGTTCTTCAGGCGCTCGTCGTCCATCACGAAGCCCTTGACCAGGTACTCGGAGAGATGCGCCGTCGCCCACTGGCGGAACTGCGTGCCGCGCACGGAGCGCACGCGGTAGCCGACCGCCAGCACCATTTCCAGCCGGTACAGCTTGGTGCGGTAGCGCTTGCCGTCGGCGGCAGGTATTAAGTCCTGCTTAATCACTGCCTCGGCCGGCAGCTCGCCCTCGGCGAGGATCTTGCGGATGTGGATGTTGGTGTTGGCGACGGTGACGCCGAACAGCTGCGCCATGTCGAGCTGGGTCAGCCACAGGCTGTCACCGAGCGGGCGGAACTGGATGCGGACTTGGCCGTCGTCGGATTGGTAGAGGACGAGTTCGGTCATTGCTGATCAACCGAGGACGGCCAGAAGTTCCGCCACGATGGCGAACTCACCTTCGTCGGCTTGCTCAATCACGATCGGTTGGTACTCAGGTCGATCGCTGTCAGGCCTTAGCTCAATCCGCTTGTGCGACCAGCCTTCTTCACTCTCCTGCTTCTCGCTGAAGTACCGCTTGATGGTGTACCGACCACCAAGCTCAGGGTCATCAATGGCGTGATGCCGCGCGACCACCACCTTGCCATGTCGCGTGCCCATCGGGTTCTCTCGAAACAGGCACCAAGCGCCGTTGGGAATCTGGCGGTTCATGGACTCGCCGACGACTTGCGCGACAAACATGCCCTTCGCCACATGAAAGTGGTCCGGTAATTCTGCCCAATCCGTGTCTTCACCCGCGCCCGCATGCTCGAACCGGCCAGCTGCGAACTTCAAGTCCACAAGTGGCACGACGTTGAGCGTCGCTCTTGCCTCTTCTCGTTCAAGACGTCGGAACGGCAGCACTTCTGCGCTGATCACCTCCAAGGAACTCTGAGATGCGGCAGATGCCTTCAGGCGACTCCTTATGTGGGCAGCGAGCGCCGGATCTACGCAGTACACATAGCAGCCCTTCATGCCTCTCGTAAACAGGGTCCGATATGTGTTCTTGATGATGGTGTCGGCTTTCTCTTGGGCCGCGTGCTTGTCGAACTGACCAAGCCCTCGAAGCGATTGGTCACTGCGAGCGCGGGCCTTCGCAATCGTCCTCACCGTTGCGCCTTCCGCAACAAGATCCGAACCGACGATCACGCCCACATAGTCCAACTCCAACCCCTGGCAGGTGTGGATACAGCCAACTTCTGAGACCGACTCGGGTGCCACGATCCACAAGCTGCCATCCTTGCTGAGGTTCCACTTGCGGCGGTAACCATGTTCTGGAATCTCAATGTCGTAGGCAGTTGGATCCTTCTTGCTCTTCCACTCCCAGCAGTAGCCTGCTACGACCCTAGCGCGCCCCGATTCGGCATTGCGCTGTTCGATCAAGCGATGCAGCTCCGTCGGGGCATCGACCACTCGAAAGTCGAACTCTTCGACGTCAAGAACCTGATTGGCGGTGGGGCGGATCTGAAGGGTGTCGTCGAGCCATGCCAGGTAGCCGTCCGAACCGTTACAACGGAATTGAGAAGCTAGTTGCAGCTCTGTCACCTCCGCCCCGGCTTCACGAGCCAAAGCCCGCAGCGACGCGACATGCCCGATGTCCTTAAGCGTCACGATCTGGTCGTCGTCGGCGAAAAAGATCGTGCAACGAGAGGCCTGAATTAGCTCCTTGATCTGGTTCTCGCCCAGATTCCCGTACAGGCCCGAGAACTGATTCAAGCGATGAGCCTCATCGACTACCAGCACATCGAAGGTGTCAGCTGGCGTATCCGTGAAGGCCCCACTGCCGGAGAAGAAGTTGCTGATCTCGGACTTGCGGAAGGACTTGGCGAGCTTGGACTCGTAAACAGCTCTTGGTGCCGCGTTCTTTGAGACGTAGCGGACATTCAGGCGCTCACCAGTCAGTTTGGCAAGCAGGTTGATGGCGACCACAGACTTCCCGGTCCCTGGCCCGCCTTGCACCACCACCACTTGCTTCTTCTTGGATTGGGTAGCCGTGATCGCCCGCCGCGCGGCGGTTTCGTAAACCACCTTCTGGTCGTCGATCAGCACAAACTCTGGCTGGCCCTTGAGCAAACCAAGAATCGCGTCAGCCAACGGCCGGGAAGGGCGAATGCGCCCGCCCTCGAGTTGAAAGAGAAGCGCGCCGTCATCGCCATGGCGAACATGCTTCGCAATGAAGTCCTTCAAGCGCCGTTGCTCTATCGCGCCCTTCAGGAACAGTGGCGCTTTGGACAGATGCTCGGCATAGAAGGAGTGATTGATCTCACCATCGTCTGGATGGTTGTGCAGGTATGCACAAGGTTGCAGCTCGGCGCCCGCCTCGTAGACCGCTTCGTTAAAACCCTTCAACAGCGCGGCGTAAGTCCAGGCTTGATAGGAAGGGTGGGGGCCATCCGTTTCTCCGGTCTTGCCTCCACGCCTCGCGCGCACGATCCCGTCCATGTCGGTGCGCGTAGAAGATGACCAGCGTTTCAGTTCGACGATCACTGCGGCTGAGCGCGCCTTCTCGTCACGTCCCGTGATGATGAAGTCCACACGCTTCATGGACTGCGGAATGCGGTACTCGATGGCCACGCCGCAATCGGCAGGAATCCGGGGCTCGTCAAGAACCAAGGCCATGTGCAGAAGCGACTCTTTCCAAGCGCCAATCTCACCCGGCGCCGGACGAGAACCCGTACGAACTCGGTATGACTCGCCAACGACGTCTTCGATGTCGCCGCCTTTGGCGTCTTGAAGAAAGCGTTGCTTTGTGGCTTGGTAGACCAGCATGGCGCGGTTCAGCGTTCGTCCAGCTTGCGCGCGCTTCCAAACGCTAGTGCAGCTGGGTACTTGCGGGCATTGACTTCCAGCTTTCGCTGCGCCGCCTCAATCAGCGGAACTTTCAGCTGGTCGGCGAGCTGAATCAGGTAGAGCAGTACGTCTGCCAGCTCCTGCTCCACCTTCGCCTGAGTCTCCGAATCGAGCGAGCGACTCTGCGCTTCGGTCAGCCATTGAAAGGGCTCCAGAAGCTCCGCCGCTTCAACGGCCAGAGCCATAGCCAGATTCTTGGGTGAGTGGAATTGCGCCCAGTCGCGTTCGACAGCGAAGCGGCGCAGATCTGCTTTCAGGGCTTCCAGTGAATCAGGCATTCGACTCTCCATCCTTTGAGTTCTTCTGACCCGCCGCCATCAGCATGCTCAAAGCAAGCTGGCCTTGAACGAATGGGGGTCCAGCGCGCAATGGTTCTCGATTCGGCCTTGGAGCTCGAACAATCGGGGCTCGGCGCGGAAGTCGAATACGCGAACCAGCCGAAAGCGTTCACTTTCACTGCGTGCGAACTCCAGCTCATTCGATGAAACGAAGAACGGTGTTCGCTTGCCAAACGATGTGGTCTTGACCTCAATGAAACGCTCGCCACCCGCTGGATCGAAGGACAGAACGTCGTACCCCAGCCCGTCTCCGCGAGTCTTGGCAACGTGCTCGACCTTGTCGGCTAGTTGCCCCATTCCCAGCTGAACCAAACGCCAGCGCTCGTAGCGCACGACGAAGTCTTCGCCTGCACGCCCCAATGATCGATTTGCCGCCTCCTGCTCAAGGTAATTGCGCTTGAAGGCGCGGCCCGGCCGCCAAGACATAGGTTCTCGGACCTCATTGGCACGCTCAGGCGCTTCCTCCTTGACGGCCAGGAAGTCCTCCCGCTCCAACTCAATGGCCTCGCGCTTGACGGCATCGGACGCAACCACATCGAAGCGCTGGTGCGCCGAGACCTGCAATTCGATCTCGCGCAGCAACGCGTCCCGCTGGAAGTTTGAGCGAGGCTGGTAGCCCTTGATGTACGGCAAGCCCAGCTCCAACATGGCAGCGCTGATGTTGGCGTGCTTGAACTCGATGGCCGACTCGGACCGTCCGTCGAGTTTGGAAAGCAGGACCCGGCGATGGGCGCTCTTGTCGACGGCTTGTCCTGCCAGCTCAGCCAAGAGCATGGCGAGGTAATCCGCAACAGTGGCCGCGACTTCAGCGGTCGACCAAGGCGCCCGGCTGCTCGCTGGTGTCACCACTTCGAAGCCGAGTCGCTCAAGCTGACGCTGGACGGTACTCGCTCCACCCGAGAAATCCGCTGCGGACAAACCACCGCTACCGGGAAATTGGTGCGCCAGCGCCACTCCAGCGATGGCCTTCGAATCCGCCAGCGCTTGGTTCCTGGGGTTGCGAACTAGATAGGCACTCGCCTCCCGAAACCCATACGTGCGGAGAAAAGTCTCCTTTCCAAGCCGCTCGTACTCGTCAAGCGCCGCTTGCACAGCTGCGGCACTTGTAAGGTCCGAGAGCTTGAGCGCCATCGGCTTAGGCGTCGATGTTCGCCGCCCTCAACGCATTCGCCTCAATGAACTCCCTTCGCGGCTCCACCTCGTCGCCCATCAGCATGGTGAACACGCGGTCGGCCTCGATGGCGTCTTCGATCTGCACGCGCAGCAGGCGGCGCACGGTGGGGTCCATGGTGGTTTCCCAGAGCTGCGCGGGGTTCATCTCACCGAGGCCCTTGTAGCGCTGGCGGCCCACGCTGCCCTCGGCCTGCTGCATCAGCCAGGCCATGGCGGTGCGGAAGTCGTCGACCTTGGCCTCCTTGGCCTTCTCGCCCTCGCCCTTGCGCACCACGGCGCCGGCCTGGATGAGGCCCTGGAAGCTCAGGCCGGCGTCGGCCAGCAGTTCGTAGTCGGCGCCGTGCACGAAGTCGGCGTGGATGACCGAGGCACGCACGTTGCCGTGGTGCATGCGGGCAATCTTGAGGAAGAGCTTGTCGCTGCGCGGGTCGGTCTCGGCGGTCACCTCGGCGGCGTGCAGCAGGCCCTTGAGCTTGGCGGCGCTCTCGGCCGCCGCCTCGGGCGTGTCGAGGTTGATGGCCAGGCCGCCGGCCAGCACGTGCAGGGCCTCGCCGTCCATCCAGTTGGACAGGCGCTCGATGACGGACTGCGCGGTGACGTACTTGCGCGCCAGCAGGTCGAGGGCGTCGCCCTTGAGCGTGCTGCCGGTGCCGGTGTCCAGGCTGGCGTCCTGCAGGGCCACCTTGAGCAGGAAGGCGTCGAGCTCGTGGCCGTCCTTCAGGTACTGCTCGTGCTTGCCCTGCTTGACCTTGTAGAGCGGCGGCTGGGCGATGTAGATGTGGCCGCGCTCCACCAGCTCGGGCATCTGGCGGTAGAAGAAGGTCAGCAGCAGGGTGCGGATGTGGGCGCCGTCCACGTCGGCGTCGGTCATGACGATGATGCGGTGGTAGCGCAGCTTGTCGGGGTTGAAGTCGTCGCTGCCGCCAGTGCGGCCGATGCCCGTGCCCAGCGCGGTGATGAGGGTGATGATTTCGTTGGAGCTGAGCAGCTTCTCGTAGCGCGCCTTCTCCACGTTGAGGATCTTGCCGCGCAGCGGCAGGATGGCCTGGAACTTGCGGTCGCGACCCTGCTTGGCGCTGCCGCCGGCGGAGTCGCCCTCCACGATGTAGATCTCGCACAGCGCCGGGTCTTTTTCCTGGCAGTCGGCCAGCTTGCCGGGCAGGCCCATGCCGTCGAGCACGCCCTTGCGGCGCGTCATTTCGCGCGCCTTGCGCGCGGCATCGCGGGCGCGGGCGGCGTCGACGATCTTGTTGCAGACCGCCTTGGCGTCGGCCGGGTTCTCGAGCAGCCAGTCATTGAGCAAGCGGCCGACGATGTCCTCCACCGGCGCGCGCACCTCGGAGCTGACCAGCTTGTCCTTGGTCTGGCTGCTGAACTTGGGCTCGGGCACCTTGACCGACACCACGCAGGCCAAACCTTCGCGCATGTCGTCGCCGCTGATCTCGACCTTGGCCTTCTTGGCCAGCTCGTTGTCCTCGATGTATTTGTTGATGACGCGCGTCATCGCGGCGCGCAGACCCGTCAAGTGGGTGCCCCCATCGCGCTGCGGGATGTTGTTGGTGAAGCAGAGCACCGACTCGTTGTAGCCGTCGTTCCACTGCATCGCGACCTCCACGCCCACCAGCGTGTTGTTGTCGCTCTGCTTCTCGCCCATGGCGTGGAAGATGTTCGGGTGCAGGGTCTTCTTGTTCTGGTTGATGAACTCGACGAAGCCCTTGACGCCACCGGCGTAGGCGAACAGGTCTTCCTTCTGGTTGCGCTCGTCGACCAGGCGGATCTTGACGCCGTTGTTCAGGAACGAGAGTTCGCGCAGGCGCTTGGCCAGGATGTCGTAGTGGAACTCGTTGTTGTGCTGAAAGATCTCGGTGTCCGGCAGGAAGTGCACCTCGGTGCCGCGCTTGTCGGTGGCGCCCACGACCCGCATCGGGCTGGTCTCAAAGCCGTCGACCACCTCGATGAGGCGGTCCTGCGGCACGCCCTGCTTGAAGTCGACCTGGTGCACCTTGCCGTCACGCCGCACGGTCAGGCGCAGCCACTTCGAGAGACCGTTGACGCAGCTGACGCCCACGCCGTGCAGGCCGCCCGAGACCTTGTAGCTGTTCTGGTTGAACTTGCCGCCGGCGTGCAGTTCGGTGAGCGCGATCTCGGCCGCCGAGCGCTTGGGCTCGTGCTTGTCGTCCATCTTCACGCCGGTGGGAATGCCGCGGCCGTTGTCGATGACGGAGATGGAGTTGTCGGTGTGGATGGTGACGGTGATGTCGTCGCAATGACCGGCCAGGGCTTCGTCGATGGAGTTGTCGACCACCTCGAACACCAGGTGGTGCAGGCCGGTGCCGTCCGAGGTGTCGCCGATGTACATGCCCGGGCGCTTGCGCACCGCCTCCAGGCCTTCGAGGATCTGGATGGAGTCCGCGCCGTAGCCCGGTTGCGGGGTCTGGGGTTGGTTCTCGGGGGTGGCTTGATCGCTCATCGGGGACAACTTTCAGGGATCTCTTCAAACACCGAAGCGGGCCGAAGCCCGCTTCGCTTAGGCCTCTGGGACCTGCTTCAAATCGGCTCGGCCTTGCCCGCGAAGTGATCTCGCAAGGCGGGGAACAACCACAGGCTGGCCGGCCCAAACAGGATTACCGACCACATCAGGCCGCCCAGGACGCTGCCATTGATCGTGCCCAGCAGCAGCGCGAGCACCAATTCGATGCCGATGCACGCAAAGACGGCTTTCTCGAAAGCAGTGAATTGCATATCGGACTCCTCAGATTCGCATCGGCATCACGACGTACTTGAAGTCGCTGCGCTCAGGGATGGAGAACAAGGCGCTGGAGGCCGAGTCGTTCAGGTCGATGGCGACCATCTCCTGCGGCATATTGGCCAGCACCTCGGTGAGGTAGGTGACGTTGAAGCCGGTCTCGATCTTGTCGCCGTCGTAGTCGATCTCGATCTCTTCCTTGGCCTCCTCCTGCTCGGCGTTGCTGGCGGCGATGGTGAGCTGGTGTTCGTGGAAGGTCAGGCGCACCGCCTTGAACTTCTCGCTGGTCAGGATGGCGGCGCGCTGCAGGCTGGCCAGCAGCGGCGCGCGGCCCAGCACCAGCTGGTGCTTGTGGTTCTTCGGAATGACGCGGTTGAAGTCGGGGAACTTGCCCTCGACCAGCTTGGTGACGAACTCCATGCCGCTGAACGCGAAGCGCGCCTGGTTGCCGCTGAAGCGCATCTCGATGGCCGCAGGGTTTTCGTCGTTCTTGTCCTTGTCCTTCAAGAGCCGCTGCAGCTCCAGCACCGTCTTGCGCGGCAGGATCACTTCCTGCTTGGGCATCTCCACGTCCAGCGTGGCCTGGGCCAGCGCCAGGCGGTGGCCGTCGGTGGCCACCAACGTGAGCGAGCGGCCCTCGGCCACGAAGAGGATGCCGTTCAGATAGAAGCGGATGTCGTGCACCGCCATCGCGAAGTGCACCTGGTTGATGAGCGCGCGCAGGGTGGCCTGCGGCACGCTGAAGGACGGGCCGAAGTCGGCCGACTCCTGCACCAGCGGGAAGTCTTCGCTTGGGAGGGTCTGCAAGGTGAAGCGGCTTTTTCCCGCCTGCAGCGTGAGCTTGCCGCTGCTGCTGGAGAGGCTGCAAATCTGGTCGGCGGGCAGGCTGCGCAGGATGTCGATGAGCTTCTTGGCCTGCACCGTGGTGCTGAAGACCTCGGCGACGCCGTCGAAGCGGGCGCGGGTGCGCACCTGGATCTCCAGGTCGGAGGTGATGAATTCAACCTCCTCCCCGTCACGGCGCAGCAGCACATTGGCCAGGATGGGCAGGGTGTGGCGCTTCTCGACGATGCCGGCCACCGATTGCAGGGCAGCGAGCAGTTGGTCCTGAGGGCCTTTGAGCACGATCATCGAGTCCGTCTCCGAGCGGGGGGTTTTTGGGGTCGCGCGCGATTCTCGCCGCTGGGCCCGGGTCAGCGGTTCAGGGTCAACCTTTGAGCGTTTGCTCCAGCACGTGCAGCTGCTGGTTCAGCTCGGTGTTCTTCTGCCGCTCGCCACCGATCTTGCGCACCGCGTGCAGCACCGTGGTGTGGTCGCGGCCGCCGAACAGCTCGCCGATCTCGGGCAGGCTCTTCTGGGTCAGCTCCTTGGCCAGGTACATGGCGATCTGACGCGGCCGGGCGATCGAGGCCGGACGCTTCTTGCTGTACATGTCGGCGACCTTGATCTTGTAGAAGTCGGCCACCGTCTTCTGGATGTTCTCGACGCCGATCTGGCGGTTCTGGATCGACAGCAGGTCCTTGAGCGCCTCGCGCGCCAAGTTGATGCTGATTTCCTTGTGCGAGAACTTGGCGAAGGCCAGCACCTTGCGCAGCGCGCCTTCGAGCTCGCGCACGTTGGCACGCACGTTCTTCGCCACGAAGAAGGCGACGTCCTCGGGCATCGGAATGCCCTCCTGCTCGGCCTTCTTCATCAGGATGGCGACGCGCATCTCGAGCTCGGGCGGCTCGATGGCCACGGTGAGGCCGGCGTCGAAGCGGCTGGTCAGGCGTTCATCGATGTTGGCGAGACCCTTGGGGTAGGTGTCGCTGGTCATGATGATGTGGGCCTTCTTGGCCAGCAGGGCCTCGAAGGCGTTGAAGAACTCCTCCTGCGTGCGGTCCTTGCCGGCGAAGAACTGCACGTCGTCGATCAGCAGCAGGTCGAGCGCGTGGTACTTGGCCTTCAGCGCGTCAAAGGTCTTGCGCTGGTAGTTGGAGACCACGTCGGAGATGAACTGCTCGGCGTGCAGGTAGAGCACGCGGGCATCGGGGCGGTCCTTCAAGAGGGCGTTGCCGACGGCGTGGATCAGGTGCGTCTTGCCCAGGCCCACTCCGCCGTAGATGAAGAGCGGGTTGTACATGGCGCCGGGCGCGCCGGCCACATGCAGGGCGGCGGTGCGCGCCATCTGGTTGGCGCGGCCGGGCACCAGGGTGTCGAAGGTCAGCGCCGGGTTCAGGCGCGAGCCGCCCGCCACCTGGGTGCTGCCGGCCCAGGTGCCGGCCGGGGTTGCCGGCACCGGCTGGCCGCCGGCGCGCGCCACGGCCGAACCGTTCGGCGCCTGTTGCGGCCCGGCCGCCGGGTTGAACGGGGCGGCGGCCGGGGCGCGCGGCGCCACCGCCAGTTCGAGCCGCGCGCTGCAGCCGGCCAACTCGCTGGCGATGCCCTCGATGCGTGGCGCGTACTGGGCGCGGATCCAATCCAGCTTGAAGCGGTTCGGCACGGTCAGGCGCAAGGTCAGCGCGCCCTCGGCGGCAGCCGGCCCGCCGGACTCGGCCGGCGGCAGGGGACGGATCCAGGTGTTGAACTGCTGCTCTGGCAGTTCGGTGGCCAGCCGCTCGCAGGTGCGCGCCCAAAGCTGGTCGATGGGCATCCGCGCGCGGGCGGGCAGGCCGTCAGCGGCTCCCGGGTGGGGCCGCGCGGCGGGGGTGACGTCTCCCATTCTTGTCGTGCTCTTTGTTGTGCTCTTGATGGGGCGGTGCAAGGCGCCGCAGGCGGCGCCGGCCATGTGGACAACTCGGTCCAGAAGGGCCGGGAGTGTAGCCAGTCGAGGGCCCGGCGGGGTGGCTTATCCACAGGATTTTTCCCTGTGCGGCGCAGCATCCTTCCCCATCCGGCACGATCCGGCCTTGACTGCGGTGGGAAAGCTTTGGTGTAATCCCGGGCTTTTCGCCAGCCGCCGGCTCACTATCCAGTTTGCGCTCCCCGGGGCGCTGCAGGGCTGAGACGGCAATCTTCTTCCCGCATCGCTGGCGAGCCACCCACCTCCCGTCGTCCGTGCCGGGCTGTTCAAACAGCGGTGCAGACCACGACGCTGAAAGGTCTATCAAATGAAACGCACGTATCAAGGTTCCAAGGTTCGCCGCGCCCGTACGCATGGCTTCCTGGTCCGCATGAAGAGCCGCGGCGGTCGCGCGGTGCTCAACGCCCGCCGCGCCAAGGGCCGCGCGCGCCTGGCCGTCTAAGGCGCTGGCCGAATCCGGCAGGCGTCGGCGGCCCAACCCGTCGTGGGCCCCGCTGACTCCCCAGCCATGTCGACCCGCCTCGGTCGGATCGTCCGTGCGGCCGACTTTGAGCATCTGCTCAAGACGCCCAGCCGCGCCCGATCCCCTCTTTTCGCCCTCCACCACCTGGACCGCGAACCCGGCCTGTGCACAGCTTCCCGGAAGTTGTCCACAGGCGATGAGCAGGATACCCACAGGCTTGTGGACGAACACCCAGCCACGACCCCCGCAGCCCCGCGCGGTCACTGGCTGGGTTTCGTCGTTCCCAAGCGTCTGGCGCGTCGCGCGGTGACGCGCAACCTGATCCGCCGGCTGGCGCGTGCCAGCTTGTGCACACAGCTCGCGGGGGAGCAACCGCTGCCCCTGGGCATGTGGGTGCTGCGCCTGCGTGCGCCGATCGACCGGACTCGGTTCAAGAGTGCGGCCTCGACGGCCCTGCGCCTGCAACTGCACGAGGACCTGGCCACGCTGTGGCGGCGTGCGCTCAACCCACGGCCGCGTCCGTCATGATGCGCGCCGTGCTGCGCGCCCTGGTGCGCTGCTACCAGCTGTTCTTCAGCGCCTGGATCAATGCCGGCTGCCGTTACGAGCCCAGTTGCTCGCACTACGCGCTGCAGGCCCTGGATCGCCATGGCGCGGCGGCCGGCAGCTACCTGGCGGCGCGGCGCATCCTGCGTTGCAACCCCTTCTGCCTGGGCGGACACGATCCGGTGCCCGAGCAGACGCCACGACTTTTCTCGGCCCTGCTGCCCGGCAGCCGGCGCCGTTCCCGTTCCTTCACATCTGCTTCCTCATGACCGACCTTCGCCGTTCCGTGCTGTGGGTGGTGTTCTCCATGTCCCTGCTGCTGTTGTGGGACGCATGGCAGGTGCACCAGGGCCGCTCCTCCCTGTTCAGCCCGGCACCGCAGCGCCCTGCGGCCAGTGCGCCCCTGCAACCCGCCAGCGGCGTGCCCAGCGCCAGTGCCACCGCCCCGGCGGGCGTGCCCGCCGCCACCGCACCCGGCGGCGCGGTCCCGACGGCACCGGCCGTGGCGGCCGCCGAGCAGTTCACGGTGCAGACCGACCGCGTCAAGGCCGTCTTCAGCAGCCTGGGCGGCAGCCTGGTGCAGGTGGAACTGCTGACGCATCAGGATGACGCCCGCAAGGAACCGATGCGCGTGCTCGACCCGCTGCGCGGCTATGCGGCGCAAAGTGGTGTGGTGGGCGTGGCTGGCGCGCCGACCCACCTGACGACGATGCGGCTGGTGAGCAGCGAGCGCGAGCTGAAGGACGGCGCCCAGCAGCTCAACTTGCGTTTCGAGTCCGAGCCGATGGCCGGCCTGCGTCTCGTCAAGACCTACACCTTCGAGCGCGGCAGCTTCGCCATCAAGGTGCGCCACGAGGTGCAGAACGTGGGCGCCGCGCCGCTCAACCCGCAGCTCTACCTGCAGCTGCAGCGCGACGGCACGCAGATGTCGCAAGGCTCGGCCTGGATGGGGGCCCAGACCTTCACCGGCCCGACGATCTACCACGACAAGATCAAGTACACGAAGTTCGAGTTCAAGGACCTCGACAAGAAGGCCTTCGACGGCGAACGCAACGCCGCCGACGGCTGGGTGGCCATGGTGCAGCACTACTTCGTGTCGGCCTGGCTGCCGGCCGCCGAAGGCCCGCGCGAGTACTTCGCGCGCAAGGTCGAGGGCACGCCGTTCTACTCGGTGGGCCTGCTCAAGACCCTGAGCGTGGCGCCCGGCGCCACGGTGGTGTCGGACGACCGGCTGTTCGTCGGGCCGCAGCAGGAGAAGCTGCTGGCCGAACTGGCGCCCGGTCTGGACCTGGTCAAGGACTACGGCATCTTCCACGTCATCGCCAAGCCGCTGTTCTGGCTGCTCGACAAGATCCATGACGTGGTGCAGAACTGGGGTTGGGCCATCGTCGTGCTGGTGCTGCTCTTGAAGATCGCCTTCTACGGCCTGAACGCCAGCGCCTACCGCAGCATGGCGCAGATGAAGAAGATCAACCCGCGCATCATGGAGATGCGCGAGCGCCTGAAGGACAAGCCGCAGGAGATGCAGCAGGAGATGATGCGCATCTACAAGGAGGAGAAGGTCAACCCGCTGGGGTCCTGCCTGCCCATCCTGCTGCAGATCCCGTTCTTCATCGCGCTCTACTGGGTGCTGCTGTCCAGTGTGGAGATGCGCCACGCCCCCTGGGTAGGCTGGATCACCGACCTGAGCAGCCCGGACCCCTGGTTCGTGATGCCGGTGCTGCTGACGCTGTCCAGCCTGCTGCAGGTCTGGCTGCAACCCACGCCGCCGGACCCCATGCAGGCCAAGCTGATGTGGATCATGCCGCTGATGTTCAGCTTCATGTTCTTCTTCTTCCCGGCCGGCCTGGTGCTGTACTGGCTGGTGAACAACCTGCTGTCGATCGGTCAGCAATGGATGATCAACAAACAGCTCGGAGTGCAGCATTAAGTCACGCGCTCGCGGGGGTTCCCCCCGCTCGGGGGGCTGTGAGCCGGGGCGCGCGCGCCTTTAATCGAGCCATGCGGGGCGTGCCACCGCAGGGCCGGCGAAGAAACCGGCCCGCAGCGGTCGCCAGGTGTCCGGGTTGGCGTCATGCGACCCTTGCCCGGATCCTTCCCCCGCGCCACACCCCTCGCATCGCCCGGCCCCGCCGGGCGATGCCGTTTTGAGGCCTGGCTTACTGCGTGTCGCCGCCCGCCTGCTGCAGGCGGACGGTCTCGGCGCCGAGGCGCACCTCGTCGCCGGCGCGCAGCTTGCGGCCGCGCCGCGTTTCCGTCTCGCCGTTGACGCGCACCGCGCCGGCCGCAATGGCGGCGCGCGCCTGCTCGCGCCGGCCGTCCAGGTCGGCGGCCTTGATCAGGGCCTCGAGCGTGATGTGCTCACCGCGCAGTTCGAAGCCCGCCGTCATGCCGCCGCCTCGCGCTTGGCCACCAGGGTCAGGATCTCGTAGCTCGCGCACAGCTCGCCGCGCTGGTTGGTGACGGCGACGTCCCAGGCCACCACGCCGGCGTTCGCCTGGCCCTCGCGCGGCGGCCGATCGATCTTGCGCTTGGCGGTGAGCCGCGCCTGGATGGTGTCGCCGATCGCCACCGGGGTGATGAAGCGCAAGGATTCCATCCCGTAGTTGGCCAGCACCGGGCCGGGCGCCGGGCTGACGAACAGGCCGGCCGCCGCCGACAGCACGAAGTAGCCGTGCGCGATGCGCTGGCCGAAGGCCGACTCGGCGGCGGCCACGGCGTCGAAGTGCATGTAGAAGTAGTCGCCGCTCAAGCCGCCGAAGGCCACGATGTCCGCCTCGCCGACGGTGCGGCGGTGCGTCAGCAGGCTCTGGCCCACCACCACGTCCTCGAAGTGGCGGCGGAAGGGGTGGACCTCGCTCTCGATGACCGCGCCGCCGCGCTGGTACTCGCCGGTGACGGCGCCCAGCATGGTGGGCGAACCCTGCACCGCGCAGCGCTGCAGGTAGTGCTTGACGGCGCGCAGGCCGCCGAGTTCCTCGCCACCGCCGGCGCGGCCCGGGCCGCCGTGCTTGAGCTTGGGCAGCGGGCTGCCGTGCCCGGTGCTCTCCTTGGCCGCCTCGCGGTCCAACACCAGCAGGCGCCCGTGCCAGGCGGCGAAGCTCGGCACGGCCTGCGCGGCAAGCGCCGGGGTCTTGGTGACCAGGGTGCCCACCAGGCTGCCGCGGCCCAGGGTGGCGAGGTGCAGGGCCTCGTCGAAGTCGCCATAGGGCAACAGGGTGCTGACCGGGCCGAAGGCCTCGACCTGGTGCACGTCGGCGTTGCCCAGCGGGTCGCGGCAGCGCAGCAGCGTGGGGGCGAAGAAGGCGCCGGCCTGCACGCCCTCGCCGCGCAGGTCCACCGGGCCCTGCAGCAGGGTCTCGCAGGACTGCGCCAGCCGTGCCACCTTGTCGGCCACGTCGGCCTGTTGCGCATGGCTGGCCAGCGCACCCATGCGCACGCCCTCGGCCGCCGGGTCGCCGACAACGGTCTTGCGCAGCCGCGCCACCAGGGCCTCGCCGACCGCGTCGGCCAGCGCCGCGGGCACGATGACGCGGCGGATGGCGGTGCACTTCTGGCCGGCCTTGGCCGTCATCTCGCGCGCCACCTCCTTGATGAAGAGCTCGAACTCCGCATCGTCCGGTCGCACGTCGGGCGCCAGGATGGCGCAGTTCAGGCTGTCGGCCTCGGCGTTGAAGGGGATCGAGCGGCGCAGCAGATTGGGGTGCGCCTTGAGTTGCAGGGCGGTGTCGGCGCTGCCCGTGAAGGTGACGACATCGGGCTCCGCGAGCCGCTCGAACAGGTCGCCGGTCGGCCCGATGACGAGCTGCAGGCAGCCCTCGGGCAGCAGGCCGCTTTGCACGATCAGGCGCACGGCCGCCTCGGCCACATAGCTGGTGCTGGAGGCCGGCTTGACGATGCAGGGCATGCCGGCCAGAAAGCTCGGCGCGAACTTCTCCAGCAGGCCCCAGATGGGGAAATTGAAGGCGTTGATGTGCAGCGCCAGCCCGCAGCGCGGCACCAGCACATGGCTGCCGACGAAGTGGTTGTCGGCGCCCAGGCGGATCGCCGGACCCTCGTGCATGACGTTGCTGGAGGGCAGGTCCTTGCCGCCGATGCTGGCGTAGGCGAACAGCGTGCCGATGCCGCCCTCGACGTCGATCCAAGAGTCGCTGCGCGTGGCGCCGGTGGGCGTGGAGGCCGCGTACAGCTGCTCCTTGTGCTCCATCAAGTAGGCGGCCAGCGCCTTGAGGGTGCGCGCCCGGTCCTGGAAGTGGCTCTGCAGCAGATGGCGCAGCCCGACGCCGCGCGCGTGCGCCACCATCTCGGCGAAGTCGGGCGACTCCTCGGGCAGATGGGCCACCACCTTGCCGTTGATCGCGCTGCGCAGGGCCTTGGCGGGCTGCTGCCCGACCCAGCGGCCGGCAGCATGGCTTTGAAGAAGCTTGGGCACGGTCATAGCAGGCACACCATGTGGATCTTGTTGAGAAAACGGCCGCGCTCCAGCACGGCCAGGGGCTCGAGGCCGAAGCGGCTGAAACCGCAGCGCTGGTAAAGGGCCTCGGCCGCGGCATTGCCTTCGGTGACCGTGAGGGCGATCTGGCGCAGGCCATCGCGGCGGCGCGCCTCGGCCAGCAGCGCCTCGACGAGCTGACGACCCAGGCCCTGGCCGCGCAGCTCCGGCTCCACGTACATGCCCAGCAACAGCGCTTTGTGGCGGGTCTTGGGCCGCGTCATTCGCTCCAGCGCCACGGCGCCGACCAGCCTGCCGTCGCACCAGGCGCCCCAGCTGCATTCATCGGCGTCGGGCCCTTCGCCCAGGCGCTGCAGCCAGAAGTGCAGTGGCAGGGCGGCGCGCTCCTGCACGGTGGCGGTGAAGGCTTCCGGCGCGCTGGCGTAAGCCTGCAGCATCAGGCTGCGGTAGGGCTCGGCAGCGTCGGCCGTCAGGCGTTCGATGCGCGTCACGCCGCCTGCCCCAGGGCCGGCAGCCCGCCCAGCAGCAGGCCCTTGACGAGGTCCGCCAGCTGGGTGTCGCTCAAGGGCCCCTCGGGTCGGTGCCAGGTGTAGGTCCAGTTGATCATGCCGAACAGCAGCATGGTCACCGGCTTGGCCAGGCGCTCGCTGTCCAGCCGCGGTTGCAGCGCGCACAGCGCGGCGGCAAAGCCGTTGACCACCTCCCGCTCCAGTTCGCGGATGTGCTGCTGGCGCGGCGCCGGCAGGAACTTCAGATCCTCGGTCAGCACCCGGTGTTCGTGGCGTGCGCCGCCGTACACCGCGAGAAAGCGCCGCAGCAGCTCGCTCAGTCGCGCCTCGGGCGTTGTGGCCTGCGCCTGCGCCTCGACCTCGCGCACCAGGGCCGCCAGCTTCTCGACATGGGCCTCGCAGATGCGCGCCAGCAACTCGGCCTTGTCGGGCACGTAGTGGTAGAGCGCAGGCTTGGACAGGCCGCAGGCGGCGGCCAGCTGGCTCATCGAGGTGCCGGGATAGCCCTGCTGGGCGAACAGCTGGGCAGCGGTCGCCAGCAGCTCGCGCTCGCGTGCGGTGACGCCGCTCATCGCTCGTCGAAACTCAGCGTCACCTCGTCGGTCAGCGCATGCGCCTGGCAGGCCAGCACGAAGCCGGCGGCGACCTCCTTGGCGTCGAGCGAGAAGTTGCGGTCCATGCGCACCTCACCGACCAGCACCTTGCAGCGGCAGGTGGCACAGACGCCGCTGCGGCAGGAGTAGGGCAGGTCCAGGCCGTGGCGCTCGGCGGCGTCGAGGATGCTGGCGTCGCTCTCGTCGAGGTCGAAGCTGCGCTTGAAGCCGTCGCGCCAGACCGTGATGTGCGCCTCGCCGGCGTCCTCGGCATGGTGCTCGTGCGGTGCGGCCTGGCCGTGCTGCATCTCGGCGGTGCCGAAGCGTTCGACGTGCACGCTGTCGGGCGCCATGCCGGCGTCACGCAGCGCGGCCTCGGCCTGGTCGTTCATGCCCTGCGGGCCGCAGATGAAGGCTTGCGAAAGGCTCTCGGCGCGCAGCAGGCCGATTCTGAAGAAGCGCGTCAGCTTGGCGTAGTCCAGGCGGCCGGCGAACAGGTCGGAGTCGACCGCCTCGTTGCTGAACACCCAGTGGATGGCGAGGCGCTCCAGGTACTGGTTCTTCAGGTCCTCGAGTACTTCCTTGAACATGGTGCCGGCGACGCGCCGGTTGCCGTAGACCAGCGTGAAGCGGCAGTCGGGTTCGCGCTGCAGCAGGCTCTTGAGCAGGGAGAGGATGGGCGTGATGCCCGAGCCTGCGGCCACCGCCAGGTAGTGCGGTGCTGCACCCGGGGTGCCCGTCGCGGCGGCATCGACGCGTCCGAAGCGTCCGAAGCGTCCCTGGGGCGGGAAGACCTCCAGCGTGTCACCGACCTGGAGCCGATCGTGAATCCAGCCCGACATGCGCCCGTCGAACACCTTGCGCACGCCGACGCACAGCCGGCCCTCGTGCGGCGCGCTGCAGATCGAGTAGCTGCGGCGCAGATCCTCGCCACCCACCGTGGCGCGCAGGGTCAGGTACTGCCCGGGCTCGAAGGCGAACGCCTCGCGCAGTTCCGGCGGCAGCTCGAAGCGGATCACCTTGGCGCTGTCCGACTCCGGCTCGATGGCCGCAACCCGCAGCGGATGGAAGTGCTGGGACATCTCAGCCGCCCTCGCCTCGCCCGACCGACCGCCGGCGCCGGGGCCCGCTTGGAAGTGGCGCGGCGTCCGCCCCGTCAAGGTATGTGCTTCGCATGGTGCTCAGATGGGTTTGAAGTACTCGAAGGGCTCGCGGCAGCTCAGGCAGCGGTAGAGCGCCTTGCAGGCGGTGGAGCCGAAGTGCGACAGACGCTCGCTGCGCGGCGCGCCGCAGCGCGGGCAGGCGATGGCCTGCTGCAGCCGCAACGGCTGCTGCTCGGCGCCGGTGCAAGGAGGGGCGATGCCGTAGGCGCGCAGCTTCTCGCGCGCCTCGGCGCTCAGCCAGTCGCTGCTCCAGGGCGGGTCGAGGCGCTGCGCCAGGCGCACGGGTGCCAGGTCGGCGAGCGCGGCGCGCACGTCGGCCGCGATGGCCTCGGTGGCCGGGCAGCCGCTGTAGGTGGGCGTGAGCGTCACGACCAGGGTGCCGTGCTCGTCCTCCTGCACGTCGCGCACCATGCCGAACTCCACCACCGAGAGCACCGGCACCTCGGGGTCGGGCACGCCGCGCAACGCCGCCCAGGCCGCTTCGAGGCGCGTCGCGGTTTCGATCACCAGCGACCGCCGGGGTAGGCGCGCTGCAGGTACTGCAGATCGGCCAGCAAATGGCCGAGGTGCTCGCTGTGCCGGCCGTGGCGCCCGGCGTGGGCGTTGGGCCGGTCCTGCGGCACGCGCAGGGTGGCGTGGGCCAGCACCGCCAGCACCTGCTCGCGCCAGGGCTCGCGCAGGCCGGCCCAGTTGGGGGCCAGGCCGCTGGCCACATCGGCCTCGTCCACCGCGTCGGCCTCGAACAGTTCGCCGACATAGGGCCAGAGGCGCTCCAGCGCGGCCTGCATGCGGGCGTGGGAATCGCTCGTGCCGTCGCCCAGGCGCAGCGTCCAGTCGGTGGCGTGCTGCAGGTGGTAGCGCGCCTCCTTGACGGCCTTGGCGGCGATGGCGGCCACTGCGGCATCGCTGCTGTGCTGCAGTTGCTGCCACTGCAGCAGGAACCAGGCCGAGGCCACCAGATTGCGCAGCGTGGTGAAGGCGAAGTCGCCGGGCCGGCGACCGTCGGCCGCGTGCGGCAGCTCGAACAGCACCGGGTTCAGGACTTGGTGCTCGAGGCGCAGCATCGCCAGCTGGTCCTCGTCCAGGCCGTCGGGGGCGCCGGCCAGCGTGAGCAGCGCGCGCGCCTGGCCGAGCAGGTCGAGCGACAGATTGGCCAGCGCCAGGTCCTCTTCGAGCACCGGGCCGTGCCCGCACCATTCGCTGTTGCGCTGGGCCAGGATGAGGGCGCTGTCGGCCAGGCGCAGCAGGGCGCGCTGGCGCGGCGTGTCGGAGAGCTTCATCACATGTGGTCCACGCTGCTGGGCAGTTGATAGAAGCTCGGGTGCCGGTAGATCTTGTCGTCGGCGGGGTCGAACAGCGGGCCCTTGTCGGCCGGGTCGCTGGCGGTGATGGCCGACGAGGGCACGACCCAGATGCTCACGCCCTCCTGGCGCCGCGTGTAGACCTCGCGGGCCATCTGCAGCGCCATCGCGGCGTCCGGCGCATGCAGGCTGCCGCAGTGCTTGTGATCGAGACCGGACTTGGGCCGCGTGAAAACTTCCCAGAGGGGCCATTCCTTGCTCATGCTGCCTTCCTTTGCTGCTTGGCGGCGTGGGCCAGGGCGGCCTCGCGCACCCACTCACCGGCTTCCCAGGCGTGCACCCGGGTGGCCAGGCGTTCGCGGTTGCAGGCGCCGTCGCCGCCCACCACGCGCCAGAACTCCTGCCAGTCGATGGCGCCGAACTCCCAATGACCGCGCGCCGCATTGAATTTCAGCTCGGGGTCGGGCAGGGTGATGCCCAGCACCCGGGCCTGCTCGACGGTGGCGTCGACGAACTTCTGGCGCAACTCGTCGTTGCTGTTGCGCTTGATGCCCCAGCGCATGCTCTGGTCGCTGTGCTGGCTCTCGCCGTCGGGCGGGCCGAACATCATCAGGCTGGGCCACCACCAGCGGTTGACGGCGTCCTGCACCATGGCCTTCTGTGCGTCGCTGCCCTCCTGCATCATCACCAGCAGGCTCTCGTAGCCCTGGCGCTGGTGGAAGCTCTCTTCGCGGCAGACGCGGATCATGGCCCGCGCGTAGGGGCCGAAGGAGCAGCGGCACAGCGGCACCTGGTTCATGATCGCCGCGCCGTCGACCAGCCAGCCGATCACGCCGACGTCGGCCCAGCTCAGCGTCGGGTAATTGAAGATGCTGCTGTACTTGGCCCGACCGCTGTGCAGGGCCTCGACCATCTCGTCGCGGCTGGTGCCGAGGGTCTCGGCGGCGGCGTACAGATAGAGGCCGTGGCCGCCCTCGTCCTGCACCTTGGCCAGCAGGATGGCCTTGCGCTTGAGCGTCGGCGCGCGCGAGATCCAGTTGCCCTCGGGCAGCATGCCGACGATCTCGGAGTGCGCGTGCTGGCTGATCTGGCGCACCAGGGTCTTGCGGTAGGCGGCCGGCATCCAGTCCCTGGCCTCGATGAACTCGCCGGCGTCGATGCGCGCCTGGAAGGCATCGAGGCGCTGCTGCTCATCGGCGCTGGCGACCGGTGCCGAGGCCTGCTGCTCCAGGCTCATGGATTGGGTGTACACGATTCAAACCTCCAATTCGGGAACCACCCAGCGGTCCTTCAGGCGCGCCGAGCGACCGCGGAACACGGCGACGAGTTCGTCACCGCGCATCACCTTGACGTCATAGAGCCCGCTGCGGCCGCCCTGGTGGACGGCCACGGCCTCGGCCACCAGCGCATCGCCCGGCCGCGCGCTCTTCAGGATGTCGATGTCGAAGCCGGCGGCCAGCGTCAGCGCGTTGTGGCTGTTGCAGGCAAAGGCAAAGGCCGAGTCGGCCAGCGCGGCCAGCAGGCCGCCATGCAGCACGCCGAAGCTGTTGCAGTGGCGCGGCTCCACCCTCAGGGCCAGCCGGGCGCGGCCGATGCCCACTTCCAGCAACTCCATGCCGATGCCTTGCGAGGCCTGGTCCTGCGACCACAGGGCCTGGGCCACCCGTTGGGCCTTTTCGTGCGGGCTCATCGACTGCACTTCAGCGGTCACGGAACTGCGCCGGGCGCTTTTCCAGAAAGGCCGTCACGCCCTCGTTGTAGTCATGGCTGAAGCCCAGCAGGCTTTGCTGCTTGCTCTCGGCGCGCAAGGCCGGCTCGAAACCCTGCTGCATGGCGTCGTCGAAGCGCTTGCGCGTGGCCACCAGCGCGCGGGTCGGCAGCGCGGCCAGGCGCTGCGCGGCGCCGAGTGCCGCACTCATCAGCTGTTCGGCGGGGACGCAGCGCGCGATCAGCCCGCTGAGTTCGGCGTCGGTGGCGGAGAGCTTGTCGCCCAGCAAGGCCAGTTCCAGCGCCTTGGCCCGGCCGACCAGGCGCGGCAGCAGCCAGGTGGCACCGCCGTCGGGCACCAGGCCGATCTTGTTGAAACCCAGCACGAAGACCGCGGCGTCACTGGCCATCACGATGTCGCAGCCCAGCGCCAGGCTCACGCCAGCCCCGGCGGCCACGCCATTGACCGCGCAGACCGTCGGCACCGCGCAGTCGCGCAGCGCCAGGCACAAGGGGATGTGGTAGTGGTCAATGATGTGGCCGAGGTCCTTGGCCTTGCCCTTTTCGGGACTGACGAAGCTGTCGGCCAGGTCCTGCCCGGCGCAGAAGGCGCGCCCCTCGCCCGTCAGCACGATGGCGCGCACGCCGGGGTCGGCGGCCAGTCCCTCGACCGCCTCGCGCAGCTGCACCGTCAGGTCGGCGGTCAGCGCGTTGAGCTGCGTGGGTCGGTTCAGCCGCAGCACGGCCACGGCCTCGTGGCGGTCGACAAGGATGAGCGGGTCGGGCATGGGGATAAGCCTGTGGGAAAGCAGGGGATGGGGCGGTGACGGGCTGTGGAGCGCTTCCCGACCGATCGGTCGAGGATGCTAGCGCCTGCTTCCTCGCCGGGGGACCGTCAGGGCCTCCGGACAAACCTGTGGATGGCCGGCGAACAAAGCGGGTCTTGTCCACAGCCCAAGGCGCTGCCGCGAAGTTGTTGTCTCGCCGGCCGCTTTCGATACGGGGCTTGCCCACAGCCCCGGCGAGGGTCCAAGCCCTTGTTCTGACGCCGGTTTTCGACTTGCCCACAGCAAAGCGCGGCCTCTACTACGGCTACCAGTTTGAGAAACAGCATTGGAATAACAACGCCGTCGCACCACCGACACTTGCGCCATGGACCTTTTGACCTGGCAGCGGCGCCTGGCGCTCTTTGCGGCCGAACGCGGCTGGGAGCCCTACCTGAACCCGAAGAATCTGGCCATGGCGCTGAGCGTCGAGGCCGCCGAGTTGGTGGAGTGCTTCCAGTGGCTGAGCGCCGAGGAAGCCGCCGCGCTCGAGCCCGCGCAGCGCGAGGCGGTGGCCGACGAGATGGCCGATGTGCTGATCTACCTGCTGCAGATGGCGCGCGTCACCGGCATCGATCTGGAGGCGGCTGCCGAAGCCAAGCTGGCCAAGAACGCACGCAAGTACCCGGCCCCTCCGTCACCATGAGCTGGATCCAGGGCGAGCGACTGGCGGTGGTCGACTTCGAGACCACGGGCATGGGGCCGGACAAGGGCGCCCGAGCCACCGAGGTGGGGGTGGTGCTGCTGCAGGGCGGTCGCATCGTCGACCAGTACGCCAGCCTGATGTTCACCGGGGTGTCGGTACCGCCCTTCATCGAGCGCCTGACCGGCATCAGCAACGCCATGCTGGATGACGCGCCCGGCGCCCGCGAGGTGATGGCCGCGGTGCACGAACGCACCCAGGGCTGCCCGATGGTGGCGCACAACGCCGGCTTCGACCGCGGCTTCTGGACCGCCGAGATGCAACGCGCCGGTGTCGACGCCACGGCCACGCCCTTCATCTGCACGGTCAAGCTGGCGCGCCGCCTCTACCCCGACGCACCCAGCCACAAGCTGGGCAATCTGGCGCGTTGGGCGCAATTGCCCGACAACGGTCGCGCGCACCGCGCGCTGGCCGATGCGCTGACCACCGCCCATCTGCTGCAGCGCATGGTGGCCGATCTGGCCGAGCGCCACGCCGCCGAGCTGAGCGGCGCCCCACTCGGTGCCGAGTTGCTTGAGCGCCTGCAGAACCTGCCGGCGCCACGCTGGCCGACCGCGCTGCGCGCGCAGCGCCGGCTGCTGCAGATGGCGCTGGCCTGAGCGATCCGGAGCGGCCCGGAACGCCTCAGCCCCCGGCTCAGGCGGCGAGCAGCGAGGCGTGCTGCTCGACCACCCAGCCGGCCGGTGCGGGCAGCTGCTGCAGCAGGCGCTCCAGCGTCAAGGGCGAGAGCAGCGCCACCAGTTGCAGCCAGCGGCGCTGCAGCCGGGCATCCTGCGTCCACATGTCCTCCAGCATCCACAGGCGCGCCGGCATCTCGGTGGGCAGGCACAGCGCGTGCGGGGCCAGCACGGCGGTCAGCAGGCGCGCGGTCTGGTGGCTGGCCACGCTCGGCATGGCCTCGGTGAGTGTTTGCAGACGCTGGCTCCACCCCGGGTTCAGCAGCTGGCGCGTCAGCCAGGCCTGCAGGGCCTGCTCGGGATGCGCCAGGCGCAGGCGGTTGGGCGGCAGCAGGCGTTGCACCCCGGCCTCGGCGGACGGCGTGACGTAGGCGACCAGCGAGGCCAGCCGCGCCCAGGCGGAGGGCGTCAGGCCATCGAGCGACTCGGCCAGGCGCAGCGCCAGCAGTGCGCGCTGCTGCAGCTCGGTCAGGCTGCGACCCTGCAGGGCCTGGGCGGCGACCCGGCTCAGCTGCACCAGATGGCCGGCGCGGTAGCCCTCGTGCTGCAGCAGCCGCACCACGACGCGTTCGCGCGGGTCGCCTTGCTCGTCGACCAGCTGCTGGCGCGTCACCGGGCAGCGCGGCGCCTCGAGCTGGCGCAGGTAGTTGGGCGTCAGCAGCGCGTCGTCGTAGTCCAGGCCCTCGCACCAGGCTTGCAGGCGCAGCAGCAGCCAGCTGCGCAGGCCGGGGGCCGGATCGCGGTGCCGCGCCGTGCTGCGCCGAGCCTGCCCGGCGCACCAGCCGGCATAGAGCGGCGAGCCGGCGTGCAGATGGGCCGCCGGCAGCGCCAGTCCGTGGCGCGCATGGTCGCGGCCGATCTGCCAGGCGCGGGCATCGGCGTCGGCGGCCGTGGGCGCGCGGTCGGGCATCGGCACGGCGGCCACCAGGCTCAGTTGCAAGGGGGTGCTGCTGGATTGCGGGGCGGTCGGTCGGGTCGTCATCGCAGGGCTCCGGGTGGTTGATGGGAGCAGTCTGCGGGCTCACTGGCTCACTGCGTGAGCTACTATGAATATTGATGAAAGCCCTGGTATGGGTGGACAGGAGCACGCCTCGATGGACCGAACCGAACGCTTCTACAAGATCGAGATGCTGATCCGCTCGCGCGGCAGCGTGCGCTTCGACACCCTGCTGGCCGAGCTGGAGGTGTCACCGGCCACCCTGAAGCGCGACCTGGCCTATTTGCGCGAGCGGCTCGGGGCGCCGATCGAATGGGACGCCTTCAGCCGCGGCTACCGTTTTGCCCAGGAGGCCTGGCGCGGCGCGCCCAAGCACGAATTGCCGGGCCTGTGGCTCAGCGAGCACGAACTGCACGCGCTCTTGACCCTGCACCAGATGCTGGCCGGGCTCGGCGAGGCGGAGTTGCTGGGCCGGCACCTGGCACCGATGTTCGAGCGCGTGCAGGCCATGCTGGGGCTGTCGGAGCAGGCCGCACGCGAGCTGCCGCGGCGCGTCAAGCTGATCGCCACCTCGCGGCGGCGCGGCAGCACCGCGCACTTCGAGACCGTCTGCAGCGCCGTGCTGCAGGGCCGCCGCCTGCACCTGCTGTACCGCAAGCGCGGCGGCGCCGGCAGCCAGCGGCCCGAGCCGCGCGAGCTCTCCCCGCAGCGCCTGGTGCATTACCGCCACGCCTGGTACCTGGACGCCTGGTGCCACCGCAGCGAGGGCCTGCGCCGCTTCGCGCTCGACGCCGTGGTGGAGGCGCAGGCACTGGACGCCAAGGCGCGTCGCCTGCCCTTGCCGCAGCTGGAGGCCGAGCTGGACCGCGGCTACGGCATCTTTGCCGGCGGTCGCGAGCAATGGGCCGAGCTGCGCTTCGACGCCGAGGCCGCCGCCTGGGTGGCGCAGGAGGAGTGGCACCCGCGCCAGCGCTCGACGCGCCAGGCCGACGGCAGCCTGCTACTGCGCCTGCCTTATGTGGACGCCACCGAACTGCTGATGGACCTGCTGCGCCACGCCGGCCGGGTGCAGGTGCTGGCGCCGGCCGCCTTGCAAAAGGCCTATGCGGAGCGCCTGAGGGGTGCGGTGGCGGGTCTGGCTGGCGCCGACTGATTCCTTGGACGAGCGAGCGCTTCAGTGCCCGGACTGCGCGGCGCGCAGCTTGTCCTTCTTGCTGGGCCGCCGGCCCTTGATGCCCCCGGTCGCCTGCTGCTCGCTGGCCAGGGCCTTGGGCTCGAATCCGGCCAACTGCTCGCGCGGCACGCGCTGGCCCTGGCGTTTTTCGATCAGACGGAAGTGCGACTCGGCATTGGTGGCGCTGTCGGCGCACACGAAGCTCACGGCCGAGCCGTGTGCGCCCATGCGCCCGGTGCGGCCGATGCGGTGCACGTAGTCGGCCGCGGCGCGCGGCAACTCGTGGTTGACCACGGCGTCCAGGCCCGGGATGTGCAGCCCGCGGGCCGCCACGTCGGTGGCCACCAGCACGCGCAGGCGGCCGCTCTTCACCGCCGCCAGCACCTCGCTGCGCGCGCCTTGGCTCAGCTCGCCATGCAGGGCCGCGGCCTGGATGCCGGCCGCCCACAGCTTGTCGGAGACATGCTCGGCGGCGTAGCGCGTGGCCACGAACACCAGCACGCGCTGCCAGTCCTCGTGGGCCAGCAGGTGGCGCAGCAGCGGCGTGCGCTGGGCAGCGTCGCATTGGATGACGCGCTGATGGATGTCGGGCGGCTGGCTGCGGATCTCGACGCGCGCGGCGCCGCTGCGCAGCAGCTGCCCGGTCAGGTCCTGCAGCGCCGGCGGACAGGTGGCGCTGACCAGCACCGTCTGGCGCTCCGCCGGCAGCAGGGCCTGGATGCGCTGCCACTCCAGCGCAAAGCCGGCGGCGAGCAGCTTGTCGGCCTCGTCCAGCACCAGGGCCTGAACGGCGTCCAGGCGCAGGCCGTTGTGGTCGAGCAGGTCGAGCAGGCGCCCCGGGGTGGCGACCATCACATCGCAAGCGCCGCGCAGGGCCATCAGCTGCGGGTTGATGGAAACGCCGCCGTAGGCCAGCGCGACGCGCAGGCCCGGTTGCGGGAGAAGGCCGGCCCAGCCGCGCAGCCCCTCGGCCACCTGCACCGCCAGCTCGCGGCTGGGCAGCAGCACCAGCAGGCGCGGCCCGCTCGGGCTGCGCCGCTGCAGGCGCTGCAGCAGCGGCAACGCGTAGGCGGCGGTCTTGCCCGAACCGGTCTCGGCGAGGGCCAGCGCGTCGCGGCCGGCCAGCAGTTCGGGCACCAGTGCCGTCTGCACCGGCGTGGGCGCCAGCAGGCCGGCACCCCGCAGCGCCGAGCTGAGTGCGGCGGACAGGCCCAGTGCCTGGAAGTCCATCAGTCCTCGGCCGCGGCGCGCGCCAGACGCTCGCTCTTCCAGTAGACGTCGTCGCCGCCCAGACCGTCGAGGTTGGCACGGTTGAGCACGCGGGCCAGCACGAAGAGCAGGTCGGACAGGCGGTTCAGGTAGAGCCGCGGCGGCGCGTGCACCGCTTCGGTGGCGGCCAGCAGCAGCACGCTGCGCTCGGCCCGCCGCGCCACGGTGCGCGCCACATGCGCCAGCGCGCTGCTGCGCGTGCCGGCCGGCAGGATGAATTCCTGCAGGCGCGGCAGGTCGGCGTTCAGGCGCTCCAACTGCTGGTCGAGGTGCAGCACCGCCTCGTCCTTCAGCAGCGCGAAGCCGGGCATCGAGAGTTCGCCGCCGAGGTTGAAAAGCTCGTGCTGGAGGGTCACCAGCATCTCGCGCTCCGTCTCGGGCAGCGGCTCGGCCAGCAGCAGGCCGAGCTGCGAGTTCAGCTCGTCGACGTCGCCCATCGCGGCAATGCGCGCATGGGTCTTGGGCACGCGGCTGCCGTCGGACAGGCCGGTCGTGCCGTCGTCTCCGGTGCGGGTGGCGATCTGTGTGAGGCGGTTTCCCATGCCGGCATCATCTCAGTGACCGGACGATCGGCGCTTGCCGCTGCGATGAGCCTGTACGCCGCCATGGGGTTTGGACGGCGCGCCGTGTGCACCGTGGGCGCCATGAGCGGCGCCGTGCGAGCGCTGCGCGTGGGGCTTGGCCACCACGGCGGCCGGCTTCTTGAAGAGCCGCGCACCGCGCAGGCCCCAGGCCTGCAGGAAGGCCTTGCCGAGCCCCCCCGACCAGGCGATGAAGCCGCCCCAGACCACCAGCATCAGCACCACCAGCAACAGCAGCCAGCCACCCGCGCTCAAGTCGTCCATGAAGTCCTCGCCGTTTGACCGATGCCCGCATACTGGCACGCACGTCGACCGCGCGGCAACCCGGCCGCTTGCGACGCGTCAAGGAGCATTGCGATGACCGTCTGTCCGATTGCCGTGGTGGCCGGCTGCAAGAAGTGCCCGGCGTTCTCGATCTGCCCGCTCAAGGGCGTGCTGGGCGATCAGCCCAAGTCCGGTGAAACCCCGGCGGCAACGGCCGCCAAGCCCGGCGCCAAAAAGAAGGGCTGATGCGAAACCTGGGTCCGAAGAGCCGCGCCTGGCTGGCGCCGCTGGGCATCGAAACGGTGGCGCAGCTGCGCCGCGCCGATCCCTACCGCGTCTATGCCCGCTTGAAGCACTCGGGCCTGCCCGTGAGCCTGAACCTGCTCTACGCGCTGATCGGCGCCGTCGAGGACCGCGACTGGCGCGAGGTGCAGCGCGAGCAGCGCAGCGCCATCCTGCTGCGCCTGGACGACATGGGCCTGGCACCGCGATGAGCGTGCGTCCCTTTGCGACCCTGCCTACCATCGCGCCATGCTGACCGAAGCCCAACGCCAGGACCTGCAGCAGCGCTTCGGCGAGCGCCTCAGCCTGAGCGCCAGCGTGCGCGAGGCGCACGGTCGTGACGAGTCCTTCTACCCGCCGGCCCCACCCGACGCGGTGCTGATGGCCGAGACGGAGGCCGAGGTGCTGGCCGCGGTGGCCTGGTGCCATCGGGAGCGCGTGCCGCTGATCCCGTTCGGCGCCGGCACCTCGCTGGAGGGGCATGTGCTGGCCGTGCACGGCGGGCTGTGCCTGGACCTGACGCGCATGGACGCCATCCTGCGCATCGACGCCGCCGACCTCACGGTCACCGTCCAGCCGGGCGTGACGCGCGAGCAGTTGAATGCGCAGCTGCGCGACCAAGGGCTGTTCTTCCCCATCGACCCCGGCGCCAACGCCACCCTGGGCGGCATGGCGGCCACGCGCGCCAGCGGCACCAACGCCGTGCGCTACGGGACGATGCGCGAGAACGTGCTGATGCTGCGCGCCGTGCTGCCGCCCGGTCAGGTGCTGCGCTGCGGCAGCCGGGCCAGGAAGAGCAGCGCCGGCTACGACCTGGCGCGCCTGTTGGTGGGCAGCGAGGGCACGCTGGGGGTGATCACCGAGCTGACGCTCAAGCTGCACCCGCTGCCCGAGCAGGTGGCAGCGGCCAGCGTGCAGTTCCCCAGCATCGCGGCGGCGGTGCAGGCCTGCATCACCGTCATCCAGAGCGGCATCCCGATCGCCCGCTGCGAGCTGATCGACGCCAACGCGGTGCGCGCCGTCAACGCCGCCGACCACCTCGGTCTGCCCGAGAGCCCGATGCTGCTCTTGGAGTTCCACGGCAGTCCGCTGGGCGTGCGCGAGCAGGTCGAGAGGGTGCAGGCCCTCGCCGCCGAGCAGGGCGGCACGCGCTTCGACTGGGCCGCCACGCCCGAGGCGCGCAGCCGGCTCTGGCAGGCGCGCCACCGCGCCTACTGGAGCGCGATCCAGACCCGGCCCGGCTGCCGCTGCCTGACCACCGACGTCTGCGTGCCCATCAGCCGCCTGGCCGAATGCGTGGACCAGACCCTGGCCGAGGCCGAAGCCGAGGGCCTGCCCTACTTCGTCGTCGGGCATGTCGGCGACGGCAACTTCCACGTCGGCTTCCTGATCGTCGACGCGGCCGAGCGCGAGCAGGCCCAGGCCCTGAGCGACCGCATGGTGCAGCGCGCGCTGCGCCTGGACGGCAGCTGCAGCGGCGAGCACGGCATCGGCCTGCACAAGCAGGCCTATCTGTTGCAGGAGGCCGGCGAACCGGCGCTGGCGGCCATGCGCGCCATCAAGGCCGCGCTCGACCCGCATGGGGTGATGAACCCGGGCAAGGTCTTTGCCGCCTCATGAGCAGCCCACACCCCTGCCCGCGCTGCGGCCACCGCATGGCGCACCTCAGCCTCAACGGCCACGACCAGCGCCTCGTCGAGGTCGACCATTGCCGCGACTGCCGCCTGGTCTGGTTCGACGACTTCGAATCGGTGCAGCTGTCCGGCTTGGGCTGGGTGCAGCTGCTGCGTCGGCTCGACGAAGGCGGTGGCCTGGCGCTGGCGCCGCCGCTGGCCCAGGCGCCGGGCTGCCCGCATTGCCGCCAGGCGCTCAAGACGGTGCTGAACCGCACCCGCTTCGGCGCCTTCGCCGCGCTGGAGTGCCCGATCCGGCACGGCCATCTGCACACGCACACCGGTCTGCTGGCCGAGCGCGGCCTGGTGCGCGCGCTGCTGCCGCCCGAACGCGAGCGTCTGCGCCAGGGCCTGCTGCGCCTGAACTGCCTGAATTGCGGCGCACCGGCCGACGCCCGGCACGATGACTGCCGCTTCTGCGGCAGCGCCATCGTCGTCGTCGACCTGCCGCGCCTGCTGCACGCGCTGACGCGCGAGCGCCATGGCCACGAGCCGGCACCCGCGCCGCAGGGCACGCCGATGGCCTGGCCCTGCCTGGCCTGCGGCCACCCGCTGGACCCGCAGCGCGACGCGCAATGCCCGAGCTGCGGCGACCCGGCCGCGGCCCCCGGCCTGGCCGAGCTCGCCCCGCTGCTCGACCGGGCCGAGCAGCTGTTGAACGATGCGGCCAGCCAGCGCCTGCTGGACGCCGCTCGCACGCGCCCGGTCGCCTACGAGCGGCCGACGCGCGAGCGGACCTGGCGCGACACGCAGCTGGCACGCCTGGGGCGCTTCTTCCGCAGTGATTGAGCACCGGCAAACGAGGGGGGGCGCCGGGCGTTGCACAGCACCGCCGCCGCCTACATTGCGCAGCCTCGAACCCGCTGCCTGCCCCAACCATGCGCTTTGTTTCCAAGATCCTGCCCTTGCTGATGGCCGCGCTGGCGGTCCCCGGCCAGGCCGCCGAACTGTCCGCCGCGCAGGTGGCGGCTGTGCTGGGCGTACCCATCACCAAGGCCAAGACCGAGCCCAATCGCGCCAGTCCCAAGAGCAGCGACACCAGCTACGAGACGGCGGGCGGCGACGCCGTGGTGATCGTGCACCGCGGTCCGATCTCCCTGTGGGCCGCCACGCGAGCCGCTGGCGGCACCTCGACCGAGCCCTTTGCCAGCAAGGGGCGCGAGGGCTATCGCTGGAAGGGCTTGAACATGGTCTGTGCGGCCGGCGCGGCGGAGTTCGTCTGCATCACCCCCTCGGTGTACTACCTGATGGCGCGCAAGCAGCCCGGCGACGCGGCGTTGCGCGCGCTGCTCGACGCGGCGCTTTAAGCGCGCCGCCCGGTGCTCAGGCAGGGCCGCGCAGCCGCTCGATCACGCCCTGCAGGGCGTCGAGCGAGTCGAAGGCAATCGCCAGCTCGCCGCTCTGGCCCCGCTTGCCGCTCTTGAGCACTCGGATCTCGACCTGGGCGGTGAGCCGGTCGGAGAGTTCTTCCTCAAGACGCTGCAGGTCGCGCGACTTGTCCTTCTTGACGCGCAGCAGCGGCTTCTGCCGCCCAGCGGAAGCGTTGGCGAGCTGCGCCACGCGCTTCTCGGTGTCGCGCACGCTGAGCTGCCGGGCGACCACCTCGTGCGCCGCCGTGACCTGCTGCGCGCCCTCGAGCGCCAGCAGCGCGCGGGCGTGGCCCATGTCGAGGTCGCCGGCCATCAGCAGCTGCTGCACGGCGGGCGCCAGGTGGAGCAGGCGCAGCAGGTTGCTGGCGGCGCTGCGCGAGCGCCCCACGGCCTGCGCGGCCTGCTCGTGCGTGAGCTTGAACTCGTCGACCAGACGCTGCAGGCCCTGCGCCTCCTCCAGCGGGTTGAGGTCCTCGCGCTGGATGTTCTCGATCAGCGCCATCACGGCGGCCGACTCGTCCGGAACCTCGCGCACCAGCACCGGCACCTCGGTCAGCCCGGCCAGCTGGCTGGCGCGGAAGCGGCGCTCGCCGGCGATGATTTCGTAGCGGTCCTTGGCGGCGCCGCTGGCGACCGGCCGCACCAGGATCGGTTGCATCACACCCTGTGTGCGGATGCTCTCGGCCAGCTCGTAGAGCGAGCCCTCGTCCATGCGCGTGCGCGGCTGGTACTTGCCGGCCTGCAGCTGCGAGATCCTGAGGGTGCTCGGTGCCGTGCCCGGCGCGGGCTCGGCGACTTTGGGGCCGAGCAGGGCGTCGAGGCCCAGGCCCAGGCCCTTGGGGCGTTTGGTGACCATGGGGCGGGATTGTCTCAGCGCCCCCGGCGCCGTTCGGCGGGCTGCAGGATCTCGCGGTCGATGAAGCTGCGCAGGCGCAGCCGCGGCGGGTCCAGCCGCCCGGGGGCTTGCCCGATGAAGCGGTGCACCGCAGCGGCGTCCAGCCACAGGCCAGTGCCGCGCAGCCCCAACTCGCCGGACTGGCGCCAGTGGCGGCTGAAGCGCGCCTTGAAGGCGTCGGGCGGGTCGTCGCGCAGGCCCAGCAGGTGGCGCAGGCCGGTCTCGTGCAGCCAGACCCGGCGGCCGTCGTCGTGCACCTGCAGCGATACCCCGTTGATGCTGAAGTGGCGGCCCTCGCGCTCACGCCAGCCTTGCTCGCGCAGCGAGCGCGCGAGCCGCCCGAGCGCGCGCTCGATGTGACCGCCGGCCACCGCCACCAGCCCAGCGGCCAACAGCGCGGCCAACAGCGCGCCCCACCAGGAGCCGGAGCTGAGCCGGCCGAGGGCGCCGACCCCCAGCACCGGCAGCAGCTGCACGCTGCCGCGCAGCAGGCCACGCTTGAAGGGACTGCGCAGCCACAGCGGGTCGTCGTCCCGATCCGCCTCAGACATCGGGTTCGAGCAGGCTGCGCAGCCAGGCCCGGCCCTGCGGCCACAGGCCGAGGCCGGACTCGGCGTTGAGGTGGCCACGCGTACCCAGGCTCAGATGCCGCGCGCCCCAGGCCTGCGCATGGTGCGCGGCGCGGCCGGCGCGGTCGAAGGGGTCGTCGGTCGAGCTCAGCACCTGCGCCGCGAAGGGCAGCGGCTGCAGCAGCGGCTGACGCCAGCTCGGCAGCACCAGGGGCCAGTCGTCCTGCTGCACGTCGGGCGGCGCCACCAGCAGCGCGCCGGCCACGCGCCCAACCTGCTGCGAGTGCGCGGCCCAGGCCGCCACCAGGTGGCAGCCGAGCGAATGCGCGGCCAGCAGCACCGGCCCCGGCTGTGCCCTGACCGCTTCCTCCAGCTGCACCATCCAGTCGCCACGCTTGGGTGCCAGCCAGTCATGCTGCTGTACGCGGATGTCGCCAAAGTAGGCCTCCCACAGGGTCTGCCAATGCCCGTCGCCGCTGTTCTGCCAGCCGGGCAGCAGCAGCACGGGCGGGTGGTCCGCTCCGTGAGAATCCACGACCCCCGAATGAGGAAGCACCGCCATGTCGTACCGCGTTTTCGTTGATGGTCATGAAGGCACCACCGGCCTTCGCATCCATGAGTATCTGGCCGCCCGTGCGGACATCGAGCTGTTGGTGATCGACGCCGACAAGCGCAAGGACCCGGCCGAGCGAGGCAAGCTGCTCAACGCCGCTGACGTGGCCTTCCTGTGCCTGCCCGACGCGGCGGCCAGGGAGGCGGTGGCGCTGGTCGACAACCCGCGCACCTGTGTCATCGACGCCAGCACCGCGCACCGCACGCTGGCCGGTTGGGCCTTTGGCCTGCCCGAGCTGCAGCGCGGGCAGCGCGAGGCCCTGCGCGCCAGCAAGCGCATTGCCAACCCGGGCTGCCACGCCTCGGCCTTCATCCTGGGCCTGCGCCCGTTGGTGGACGCCGGCCTGCTGCCACGCGACGCCCGCGTCAGCGCCAACTCGATCACCGGCTACTCGGGCGGCGGCAAGTCCATGATTGCCCAGTACGAGGCGCAAGGCGACGCCTTTGACGCCAGGCTGCGTTCGCCGCGACCCTACGCGCTGACGCTGGCGCACAAGCACCAGCCCGAGATGGCCGCGCACACCGGCCTGACGCAGGCGCCGCTGTTCCAACCCATCGTCGGCCCGTTCTACAAGGGGCTGGCGGTGAGCGTGCCGCTGCATCTGGCCGACCTGGCGCCGGGCACCACCCCGGAGCAGCTGCACGCCGCGTTGGCGGCGGCCTACGAGGGCGAGCGTTTCATCCGTGTGCTGCCGCTGCGTGACGCGGCCACGCTGGAAGAAGGCTTCTACGACGTGCAGGCCTGCAACGACAGCAACCGGGTCGACATCCTGGTGCTGGGCAACGAGCGCCACGCCATGGTGATGGTGCGCCTGGACAACCTGGGCAAGGGCGCCAGCGGCGCCGCGGTGCAGTGCATGAACCTGCACCTGGGCTGCGACGAGGGGCTGGGGCTATAGGGCTCGGCCACTCGGTGGCGTTCAGCCTCCGATGCCTTTGTAGGCACGCAGGGCGCAGATGCGACCCTGCGCGTCGAACTCGAAGATGTCGACGACGAACAGCTCGATCTCACCGCCCACCACGATGCGCAGCTCAGCCGCCACCGACGCCGCGCCGGCGTGCAGTTGCAGCAGTTCGATGCCCAGGCTGCTCGCGGCGTCGAAGTTGGCCTGCGTTTCGTCCAGCACGGCCGACTTGCCATCGACGCGGTGGTGCCAGTCCCGCAGCCAGACCGTGGGCGCGAGCAAGGGCTCGATGGCCGTGAGATCCTTCGCCGCGTAGGCCGCCAGATAGCGCTGCGCCGTGGCGGTCGGGTCGGCCGGATTCATACGCCGTGCTGCTTGAGCCAGGCCAGGCCGCGCTGCCAGCCGTCGCGGGCCTCCAACTCACGATAGCTCGGGCGATAGTCGGCGTGAAAGGCGTGCGGGGCGTCGCGGTAGAGCACGAACTGGCTGCCGGCGGCGGCCGGGTTCTTGGAAGCCTGCAATGCGTTCTGCATGCGCGCCACGCTGTCGTTGGGGATGCCGCTGTCCTGGCCTCCGTACAGACCCAGCACCGGACCGTTCAGACGGTCCACCAAGTCGACCGGATGCTGCGGTGTGTTGGCGCTGGCATTCCCCACCAGCCGGCCGTACCAAGCCACGCCGGCCTTCACCGCCGGGTTGTGCGCGCTGTACAGCCAGGTGATGCGCCCGCCGTAGCAGAAGCCGGTGACGGCCACGCGCCGGGTGTCGCCGCCGTTCGCGCCGGCCCAGGCCAGCCAGGCGTCGAGGTCGGCCATCACCTGGGCGTCGGGCACCTTGCTGATGACCTCGCGCACCAGGGTCTGGACATCGGGCTGGCGCGCGGCGTCGCCCTGGCGCACGAAAAGCTCGGGCGCGATGCACAGGTAGCCGGCGTGCGCGAAGCGCCGCGCCACGTCGGCGATGTGCGCGTGCACGCCGAAGATCTCGCTGACCAGCAGCACCACGGGCAGACGGCCCTTGGCCTGCGCGGGTTGGGCACGGTAGGCGGGCATCCGGAAGTCGCCGACCGGCACGCTGACTTCGCCGGCCGTCAGGCCCTGCGCCGGGGTCGTGATCTGGCTGGCTTCGGCCGGCAGTGCGGCCAGTGCGATGCCGCCGGCCAGCAGCTGGCGGCGGGGCAGTTCGAGGGTGGAAGGCATGGCGGCGGCGCTCGGCGTCGAGTAAAGCAGGGGGCGCGAGGCTATGCCATGCGCGGCGACCAAGCAGGTTCAGGGGGCATCGCCGCCGGCCTACCGGTCGCTCAAGCGACCCCGGGCTGCTCGCTGCGGTAGTGGTATCGGTAGGCGAGCTGGAAGCCCAGGCTCTCGTACAGCGCAATGGCGGCGCCGTTGTCGTCGCTGACCTGCAGATAGGCGTGGCGCGCGCCCTGCTCGCGCGCGGCGTGCAGCAAGGCCAGACAGAGCTGGCGGGCGTGGCCGCGGCGGCGCTGGGCTTCGGGGGTGAAGACGTCGTAGAGCCCCGCCAGGCCATCCTCGGCCGCGATCTGACCGCAGGCCAGCAGGCTGGCGCTGCGGGCGTCCTCGAGCAGATAGCCCTGGTAGGGAATCCGACTTCCGAGCAGGCGCTCGGTGTGCGCGGCGATCTGCTCGGCCGCACTGCCGCGCAACTGCCCGACGGTCTGCGCGTAGGTCGCCGCATCGACGCGGCGCAGGCTGGCGCTCGACGCCGGCAGGTCGTCGAGGTGCACCTTGGCCATCACGCGGGTTTCGTCGAAGCGCTGCCAACCGAACACGGCCAGCCGGGCGTCGAGGTCGGGCGGCTGGGTGAAGGGGGTGATGCGCACGATCAAGGGCAGCCCGCTGGAGGCGAAAGCGGCGCGGCAACGCGCCAGCATGTCGGGCAGCGGCAGGCGACCGGCCTGCAGCGCATTGACGCAGCGGGCGCGCTTGGCCTTGCCGGGCGAGAGGCGCAGCAGCCAGCCGTCAACGAAGGCCTGCTGCGGCGGTGCGCTGGCGTTGAGCCCGGCGTCCTCGATGCGCCGCGCCAGGGTGGCGGTGGGTGGGGCGGAGCGCGGGCGCAGGCTCATGGGTCGGCGCAGCGCGCTCAGAGCCTGGCGACGCGCGCCACCATCTCGCGCGCGCAATCCACATAGGCCTGGGCGCCCTTGCTGGAGGGGTCGAACACCACGCCGGGCTGGCCGTAGCTGGGTGCCTCGGCCAGGCGCACATTGCGCGGGATGACGCTGTCGAAGACCTTGTCGCCGAAGTGCGCCTTGAGCTGCTCGGCCACCTGCTGCTGCAGGGTGATGCGCGGGTCGAACATGACGCGCAGCAGGCCGATCACCTTCAGGTCGTGGTTGAGGTTGCCGTGCACCTGCTTGATGGTGTTGACCAGATCGGTCAGGCCTTCCAGCGCGTAGTACTCGCACTGCATGGGCACCAGCACGCCGTGGGCACTGCACAGGCCGTTGAGCGTCAGCAGGCTCAAGCTCGGCGGGCAGTCGATCAGCACCAGGTCGTAGTCGGCGTCGGCGGCGGCCAGCGCGGCCTTGAGCCGGCGTTCGCGGCGCTCCAGCCCCACCAGTTCCACCTCGGCGCCGGCGAGGTCGCGGTTGGCGCCCAGCACGTCGTAGCCGCCGGCCTCGGAGCGTGCGCGAGCCTCGGCGACCGAGGCGTTCTCCAGCAGCACGTCGTAGACGCTGAGCTCGAGCTTGCGCTTGTCCAGGCCCGAGCCCATGGTGGCGTTGCCTTGCGGGTCGAGGTCGACGAGCAGCACGCGCTGGCCGATCTTGGCCAGCCCCGCAGCCAGGTTCACGCAGGTGGTGGTCTTGCCGACCCCGCCCTTTTGGTTGGCGACGCAGAAGATTTTTGCCATCGGGGGATTCTCAGGGCTTGGCTCGCATCCACACGATGCAGCGCTGCGCATCCACCCCGGGCACCTGCAGTTGTTCCACGTGAAACACCTCGACGTCGGCCGGCAGAGCGGCGATCTCGTCGGCCGGGTACTGGCCCTTCAGGGCCATCCAGGCGCCGCCGGGTGCCAGCAGCGCGCGCGTCCAGTTCACGAAATCCGGCAGGGCGGCGAAGGCGCGGCAGCAGATCAGCGGAAAGGGCGGCGCCTGCAATTGCTCGACGCGGGCGTGTTCGGCGCGCAGATTGGGCAGCGCAAGTTCCGCGGCCACCTGGGCGATGAAGCGCGCCTTCTTCTCCACCGTGTCCACGCAGGTGACGCTGAGTTCCGGTGCGGCGATGGCGAAGGCCACGCCCGGCAGGCCCCCGCCGCTGCCGACGTCGAGCAGGCGCGTCGCCGTGCCGCCGGTATGGCGGCGCAGCGCCGGCAGGGCGGCCAGGCTGTCGAGCAGATGAAGCCGCAGCATGGATGCCGGCTCGCGCACCGCCGTGAGGTTGTAGACCTTGCTCCATTTGGCGAGCAGGGTCAGGTGTTCGAGCAATTGGCCCTGCTGGGCGGCGCTGAGCGGCAGCTCGAGGGCGCGCAGGCCGGCGCAGAGTTCGGCGGCAAGGCTCATGCGGAGGGGGCCGGTGCGGCGTGCGGGTCGAGCGTGTCGAGGCGGGGTGTGGGGATGCCGGCTGCGGCGAGTTCGGCGTTGACGGCGTCGCGGATCGCCAGGGCGCTGCGGCCCTCGCTGGCCCAGGTGTGGTGGGCGTCGGCGATCACCTCGACCGGCAGCGCCCGCTGCCGCCCGCCCAGCGCGGTGGCGCGCACGCAGCAATCGCTCTGCAGGCCGGCCAGCAGGATGCGCGAGCACCCGCCCAGCAAGGCGCCGAGGGCGGCATTGCTGAAGGCGTCGGGCTCGGTCTTGACGATGCGCGCCTCGCCGGGTGCCGGATCCAGCCTCGGGTCGATGGCGAAACCCGTGCCATCCATCGGCCCGCCGGGCTCGTGGTGTTGCACCCACAGCAGGGTCCAGCCCGCGGCGCGGGCATGGGCGACGGCGCGCCGGCAGGCGGCCACCAGGGCATCGCCGTCCGGCATCGGCCAGTCACCGCTGAAGGCGCCGCGTTGCACATCGATCACGACCAGTGCGGACGGGCTCATGCGCTTGCCTCGGCGCTCACAAAGCCCTTGAAGCGCCCCTTGCGCAGGTGGATCAGCAGCAGCGAGATGGCGGCCGGGGTGATGCCCGAGATGCGCGAGGCCTGGCCCAGTGTGGCGGGGCGGTGCAGCGTCAGCTTCTGGCGCACCTCGTGGCTCAGCGCCGTGACCTGGGTGTAATCCAGGTCCTCGGGCAGGTGCATCTGCTCGAAGGCGGCGGCGCGCGCCACCTCGTCCTGCTGCTTGTCGATGTAGCCCGCATATTTGGTCTGGATTTCGAGCTGCTCGATCACCGCGTCGGCCAGGTCGACGCCCAATTCGGACCGCAAGGTTTCACGTGAAACATCGAAACCCGGCTTGGCGCTGGCCCGCACCCCGATACGGCCGGCCTCGGCCACGGCGTCGAAGCCGATGCCGGGCCGGCGAAGCAGGTCGGCCAGGCTGTATTCCCGCTCCAGCGCCTTGCCGATCAGGCGCTCCGCGGCCTCGCCCGGCAGGGTGTTGGGGTTGACCCAACTGCTCTTGAGGCGCTCCTGCTCACGCGCCAGGGTGTCGCGCTTGCGGCAGTGGGCGTCCCAGCGCGCGTCGTCCACCAGCCCCAGGCGGCGGCCGGTCTCGGTCAGGCGCAGGTCGGCGTTGTCCTCGCGCAGTTGCAGGCGGAACTCGGCGCGGCTGGTGAACATGCGGTAAGGCTCGGTCACACCCTGGGTGGTGAGGTCGTCGACCAGCACGCCCAGGTAGGCCTGGTGGCGCTCGGGCACCCAGGGTTCACGCCCCAGCGCCTGCAGCGCGGCGTTGGCGCCGGCGTACAAGCCCTGCGCCGCCGCCTCCTCGTAACCGGTGGTGCCGTTGATCTGGCCGGCGAAGAACAGCCCGCGAATCGTGTCCGTCTCGAAGTCGGGGCGCAGGCGTCGCGGGTCGAAGTAGTCGTACTCGATGGCGTAGCCGGGGCGCAGGATGTGGGCGTTCTCCAGTCCGCGCATCGAGCGCACGGCGGCCAGCTGGATGTCGAAGGGCAAAGACGTGCTGATGCCGTTCGGGTAGACCTCGTGGGTCGTCAGCCCTTCCGGCTCGAGAAAGATCTGGTGGCTGTCCTTGCCGGCAAAGCGGTTGATCTTGTCCTCGATGGACGGGCAGTAGCGTGGCCCCACGCCCTCGATGACGCCGGTGAACATGGGACTGCGGTCGAAGCCGCTGCGGATGATCTCGTGCGTGCGCTCGTTGGTGTGCGTGATCCAGCAGGGCAGCTGGCGCGGGTGCAGCGCGCTGCTGCCCATGAAGCTGAACACCGGCACGGGGTCGAGGTCGCCGGGCTGCTCCTCGCACCTCGAGAAATCGATGCTCTTGCCGTCGAGGCGCGGCGGGGTGCCGGTCTTCAGGCGCCCCTGGGGCAGCTTCAATTCCTTGAGCCGCGCGGACAGCGTCACGGCCGGCGGGTCGCCGGCGCGGCCGGCGGCGTGGTTCTGCAGGCCGATGTGGATGCGCCCGTCCAGGAAGGTGCCGGCCGTCAGCACCACGGCGCGGGCGCGGAAGCGGATGCCGCTCTGCGTCACCGCGCCGACCACCCGGTCGCCTTCCACCATCAGGTCGTCCACCGCCTGCTGGAACAGGGTCAGATGGGGCTGGTTCTCCAGGCGCCGGCGGATCGCGGCCTTGTAGAGGATGCGGTCGGCCTGGGCGCGCGTGGCGCGCACCGCCGGGCCCTTGCTGGAGTTGAGGATGCGGAACTGGATGCCGCCCTCGTCGGTGGCCAGCGCCATGGCGCCGCCCAGCGCATCCACCTCCTTGACCAGATGGCCCTTGCCGATGCCGCCGATGCTCGGGTTGCAGCTCATCTGGCCGAGCGTCTCGATGTTGTGCGTCAGCAGCAGGGTCTGGGCGCCCATGCGCGCCGCGGCCAAGGCGGCCTCGGTGCCGGCATGGCCGCCGCCGACCACGATGACGTCGAACTCGGTGGGATAGAGCATGGTGGGAAGGAGCCGGGCCCGCGTGTGCGGACCGTTTCGTTGCGGGGCGGCGCGCATTTTCGCCGCCGCCCCGCCGCCGCAGGCGGCAAATCCCTGCCGGGGGCGGGGTGCTGTTGAGCGAAAACGCCAGTGCCGGTGGCCGCAAGGCAATGCTGCAATGGCTGCGTTCACACCGGTCAGGAGCCGAGCCGCATGTCCATCTCGATGATCCAAGCCACCAGCCCGCGCTTCGCCAACGGGCTGCGCAACCTCGCCCACCTGCTCAAGCACGGCGAGGCGCATGCGCTGTCCAAACGCTACGACTCGCAGGTGCTGCTGCAGGCGCGCCTGTTCCCCGACATGTTCCCGCTGCTGCGTCAGGTGCAGATCGCCACCGACACCGCCAAGGGCGCGGTGGCCCGGCTGGCCGGCGTCGAGCTGCCGAAGTTCGAGGACAACGAGATCAGCTTCGGGGACCTGCAGGCGCGCATCGACAAGACCATCCACTTCATCGAGCACCTCGACGCCACCAAGCTCGACGGCAGCGAGACGCGCGCCATCCATCTGAAGGTCGGCGGCAAGGAGCTGCATTTCGTCGGCAGCCAGTACCTGATGGGCTGGGCCTGGCCGAACTTCCATTTCCACATGACCACCGCCTACTGCATCCTGCGCCACAACGGCGTGCCGCTGGGCAAGGCGGACTTCCTCGGCGAGGTGTGACGGCGCTCGCCGCGCTGCAGGCGTTGGCCGCGCGCTCGCCGCTGCTGCGCGTGCCGGCCGGCACGCGCCTGTTCGACGCCGGGCAGGCCTGTCCGGGTTTCCCGGTGCTGCTGGAGGGCAGCGTGCGTGTCGGGCTGGCCAGCCCGGATGGCCGGCAGCTCGAGCTCTACCGCGTCGAGCCCGGCGAGCTCTGCGTGGTTTCGGCCACCTGCCTGTTTGCCGGCCGCACCAGCCTGGCGGTCGGGGAGGCGCGCAGCGAGACCCTGCTGCGCCTCATCGGCCCGGCGGACTTCGAGCAGCTCTGCGAGCAGGACCCGGCGGTGCGCCGCTACGTCATGGGCCTGCTGGCCGAGCGCATGGCCGAGCTGTTCGCCTTCGTCGAGGCGGTGGCCTTCCAGCGCCTCGACCAGCGCCTGGCCACCTTGCTGCTGGCGCGTGGTCCGGTGCTGGCGCAGACCCACCAGCAGCTGGCCGACGAGCTCGGCACCGTGCGCGAGATCGTCACCCGGTTGCTGCGGCGCTTCGAGCGCGACGGCCTGCTGCGCCTCGGGCGCGAGCGCATCGAGTTGCTGGATCCCGAGGGCCTGCGCAGCGTCTCGCGTTGATTGCGACAATTCCAGAATTGTGGAATAGTTGCGCCATGGACGAGCAGCAAGTCATCCGCGCGCTCGCCGCGCTGGCCCATCCGGTGCGGCTCACGATCTTTCGCGCCTTGGTGGTGGCCGGTCCGGCCGGACTCACGCCCGGCGTGATGCAGCAGGGCCTGGGCGTCCCCGCCACCACCCTCTCCTTCCACCTGAAGGAGCTGGCACAGGCGCAACTGGTGAGCAGCGAGCGCCAGGGCCGCAGCCTGCTTTACCGCGCCGCTTTCGCGCAGATGAACACCCTGCTCGGCTACCTCACCGCCAATTGCTGCCAGGGCGCGCCCTGTGCGGCCTCGACCGCCGCGCGTTGCGGCTGATCAACCCGGAGATCGCAATGAAGCGCTTCCACGTGCACGCCTTCGTGGCCGACCTGCAGGCCAGCATCGATTTCTACTCCAAGCTGTTCGCTGCGGCGCCCACGCGCGTCGAGGCCGATTACGCGAAGTGGATGCTGGAGGACCCGCGGCTCAACTTCGCCATCTCGACGCGCGGCGGCACCCGGCTGGGCGTCGACCACCTCGGTCTGCAGACCGACAGCGAGGAGGAGCTGGACGAGCTGCGCGCGCGCGCCGCCGACCTGCAGCGCCTTGACGAGGGCGAGACCCAGTGCTGCTATGCACGTTCCGACAAATACTGGCTGACCGACCCGCAGGGCCTGGCCTGGGAGCAGTTCCGCACACTCAGCGACATCCCGACCTTTGCCGGCGAGGCCGCCCCACAGGCCGGCGCCTGCTGCGGGCCGGCCCCTGGCAAGGCCGGCGCCCCCTGCTGCACCGCCTCGTCATGAGCACCCAGCACTTCCTGATCCTCTGCACCCACAACTCGGCGCGCAGCGTGCTGGCCGAGTGCATGCTCAAGCACTGGGCCGCGCGCCTGGGCCGCGACGTGCACGCGCACAGCGCCGGCAGCCACCCCAGCGGCCGCGTCAACCCGCACGCGCTGGCGGTGCTGCAGGCCGCCGGCGTGTCCACCGAGGGTGTGCACAGCAAGGGCTATGAGGCCTTCAGCGGTCCGGCTGCGCCGCCGCTGCGCGCCGTCATCACGGTCTGCGACAGCGCCGCGGCCGAGCCCTGCCCGCTGCTGCCCGGCGCGCCGCTGCAGGTGCACTGGGGCTATCCGGATCCGTCCGGCGCGCCCGAGGCCGAGCGCCGCCAGGCCTTCGAGCTGACGCGCCAGGCCATCGGCTACCGGATGCTGCAGCTGCTGGCGCTGCCGCTGGCCGAACTGGACGGCGCCGCGCTGCGCCAGGCCCTGGTCGAGATCGGGGCGCGCTGATGGGGGTCTTCGAACGTTTTCTGTCGCTGTGGGTTGCGCTGGCCATGCTGGCGGGCGTGGCGCTGGGCTTGGCCGCACCAGGGCCGGTGCAGGGACTGGCCCGCTTCGAGTTCGCGCAGGTCAACGGCATCGTCGCGCTGCTCATCTGGGCCATGGTCTACCCGATGATGATCCAGATCGACTGGGGCGCGGTGCGCGAGGTCGGTCGCAAGCCGCAGGGCCTGGCGCTGACCCTGGTGGTGAACTGGTTGATCAAGCCCTTCACGATGGCGGCGCTGGGCCTGCTGTTCTTCCGCACCCTGTTTGCGCCCTGGGTCGACCCGCAGGAGGCGCAGCAATACATCGCCGGCATGATCCTGCTCGGTGTGGCGCCCTGCACCGCCATGGTCTTCGTCTGGAGCCAGTTGGTGAAGGGCGATGCGGCCTACACGCTGGTGCAAGTGTCGGTGAACGACCTGATCATGGTCGTGGCCTTCGCGCCGATCGCCGCACTGTTGCTGGGCGTCACCGACCTGAGCGTGCCCTGGGCCACGCTGCTGCTGTCGACCCTGCTCTACGTGGTGCTGCCGCTGGCAGCCGGCATGGCGACGCGTCGCCTGCTGCTGCGGCGCGGCGGCGTGGCCGGCGTGCAGCGTTTCGTCGCCGCGCTCAAGCCGGCCTCGGTGCTGGGCCTGATCGCCACAGTGCTGATGCTGTTTGCCTTCCAGGCCCAGACCCTGGTCGCCAAGCCCTTCGTCATCGCCCTCATCGCCGTGCCGCTGATCCTGCAGAGCTACGGCATCTTCGCCATCGGCTGGTGGGGCGCCCGCCGGCTCGGCCTGCCGCATGCGGTGGCAGGGCCGGCCTGCCTGATCGGCACCAGCAACTTCTTCGAGCTGGCGGTGGCGGTGGCCATCTCGCTGTTCGGCCTGCACTCGGGCGCCGCGCTGGCCACCGTGGTGGGGGTGCTGGTCGAAGTGCCGGTGATGCTGTCGCTGGTGGCCTGGGTGAACCGCGCCAGGCCGGCTTGACGCCGCTCGGTGACCGCGGTCACAGACCGGCACCGGGGCGCGGCGCAGCATGCCGACATTGCCACCCTTGAGAGCGACCCCACCATGTTCAAGACCAATGTCGGCGGCATCGACCGCATCGTCCGCATCCTTGCCGGCCTGGCCCTGCTCGGCCTGACGCTGACCGGCGCCATCGGCGCCTGGGGCTGGATCGGCCTCGTGCCGCTGGCCACCGGTCTGATGGGCAGCTGCCCGGCCTACCGCCTGATCGGCCTCGATACCTGCCCGATGAAGTCGCGCAACTGAGCTGCCGCGTTTGAGCGCTTGACGCTGCCGTTCGTCGGACCGCAGCGCGCGGTCGGCGTGCGGCACCCCGCGCTGCAAGCTGCGTCACACCCTGGGCGGGGGTAAGGGAAACAAAGCCGCACAACAATCGCGCGGCCCATGTCGCCACCCCCACTCTCCTTCGACGCCGCCATCCAGCGCCTGTCCCAGCAGGCGATGGTGCGTCCCGTCGAGACCTTGGCCGAACTCGACGCTCTGGCGCGCTCGCTCGGCGCCAGCCCTCCAGCGGGATCGGCCGTGCAGCTGGCACGGGTGCGCGGCCTGGCCCAGGTCTACCAAGGACAGGCGGCGGCCGGGCTGGCGCTGCTGATGCAGGCCCACGAGGCGGCGCAGGCGCAGCCCGAACCGGCCTTGCAGTTCGCGGTGGCACGCAGCCTGTCGATGGCGCAGGCGCAGCTCGGCCAGCCAGACGCCGCGCTGGCCTGGGCCAACCGGGCCTTGGAGCTGGCGCAAAAGACCGCCGACCCGGACCTGCTGGCCGAGGCCCTGTCCGCCTGCGGGGTGGCGCTGTCGCGCTCCGGCCAGACCGAGCGCGGCCTGCAGCTTTACGAGCAGGCGCTGCCGCTGTTCCTCGCGCGTGGCGCCACGCGCAACGCCGTGTCGGTGCTGAACAACCTGGGCATCAATCTGAAGAATCTGGGCCGGCCGCAGGAGTCGCTGGCGCGCTTCGAACAGGCGCTGGCGCTGTGCGAGGCGCAGGGCCTGCCCGACCTGGGCAGCGTGCTGCGCAGCAACCTGCCCGAGCCGCTGCTGCAGCTGGGCCGTTTGGCCGAGGCGCGCAGCGCCGGCGAGCGCGCGGTGCACGAACTGCAGCACCAGGGGCATCGCCCGGGCGAGGCCAGCGCACGCCGCGCGCTCGGTCGCGTGCTGCTGGAGGCCGGCGAGTCGGAAGCCGCCCGGCAGCAGTTCGAAGGCGCGCTCGCGCTCTATCAGGGGCTGGGCGACCGCATCGAGGAAGCCCGCATCGCGCAGCAGCTGGCGCAGCTGCACAAGGCGGCGGGCCGCTTCGAGCAGGCCTTGCAGCAGCTCGAACGGGCGCACGAGCTGGAGCGCGCCTTGTTCAACGCCGACTTCGAACGCCGGCTCAGCGCGCAGGCGGTGGGCACCGAGCTGGCGGCGGCGCAGCACGACGCCTCGCAGGAGCGCTCACGGCGCCGCGAGATGGAGCAGGCGCAGCTCGAGCTGATGCGGCTCAACGAGAAGCTGCAGTCGGCCGACCGCGAGAAGTCGCGTTTGCTGGTGCGCCTCGCACAGGAAAGCCGCACCGACGCGCTGACCGGTCTGGCCAACCGCCGCCGTGCCGACGAGCGCCTGGCTGACGAGTGGCAGCGCCTGCGCCGCCACCCGGGCAGCCGGCTGTCGGTGGCCCTGCTCGACATCGACCACTTCAAGCAGGTCAACGACCGCTTCGGCCACGCGCTGGGCGACGCCGTGCTGCGCCGGCTCGCCGGGCTGCTCGCCGCCCAGGTGCGCGCCGGCGACCTGCTGGCGCGCTGGGGCGGCGAGGAGTTCTGCGCCGTCTTCACCGACACCGAGGCCGCCGCCGCCCTCACCGCCTGCCAGCACTGGCGCGCCGCGGTGCAGGCGCATGACTGGGGCTCGCTGCAGCCGGGCCTGAGCCTGAGCGTGTCGCTCGGACTGGCCGACGCCCGCGAGGCCAACGATGTGGCCGACCTGCTGGCGCGAGCCGATGCCCGGCTCTACGAGGCCAAGCAGCAGGGGCGCAACCGCGTGGTCGGGCCGCCGCCCTGAGCCGCTGCGGAGCCGCCGCTCTGCAAACCTGCAGCTGCACGGCGCGCCCGAGCGGAGGTGACTTCGCGCAGGCCGCCCCGCAGCACCGAAGATGCGCGGTTTTTCCGCTTCACCCCGACCCGCCATGCGCCGTTTCGCCCTGCTGCTGGCTGCCGTACTGACGGCCGCCGCCACCGCCCAGACCCCGCCGCCGCCGTTCACGCTCGAACAGCTCTACCGCGCCCAGCCCTACCGCGGCGAGGCCGCCAAGGAGGCCCGCTTCAGCCACAGCGGTCGCTACCTGGCCTATCTGTGGAACCCGCATGGCGAGCCCGGCAGCGACCTCTACGTGCACGACACGCGCAGCGGGCAGACGCAGCGCGTCACCTCGCCCACCGCGCTGGCGGCCTTTGACGGCCCCGAGGAGCTGGAACGCTTCGAGCGCAAGCGCGCCCAGCGCGAGCAGGAATGGCGCGACGCCCAGGCCCGCGAGGAGGCGCAGCAGGCCTATTTGCGCGGCGCGGCGGTCGACCTCGGCCAGTGGGATCGCGCCACCCTGGAGCGGGTGAAGAAGGAGGCGGCCGACAAGAAGGCGCGGCAGGACGCCGAGAAGGCGGCGCAGCAGCGCGAGGCCGAGGCCGAGAAGCGCGCCATGGCGGAGCTGGAAGCGCGCCGCGCCGGCAAGCCCCTGCCCACCGCGCCCGCCGCATCGGCTTCATCGCCTGCATCGGCTGCATCGGCCCCGAACGCCAAGGACCACCCCGCCGAAGTCAAGAAGGACGACTGGGAGTGGCGCGACGAACTGAAGCTGTACCGCACCCGCAACAAGCTCAAGCCCGCCGACCTCTACCCCGGCGTGGCGCAGTTCGTCTGGGCCCATGAGGCCGACGAGCTGATCCTGCAGGTGCGCGGCAATCTGTTGCGCTGGCGCCCGACCGCCGGTCTGACGCCGCTGTTGCTGAACCAGCGCGCGCTGCGCGCTCTGGCCTACACCCGCGACGACCGCGGCTTTTTCTACCAGGACGAGACCCGCGTGCTGCGCGCCCGCTTCGAGCAGGCCGGCAGCCAGGTGCTGAACCGCGAGCTGCAGCACCCGGACGATGCCGAGCGCAAGTACCGCATCGACGCCACCACGCTGAGCGAGGACGGCCGCTGGATGGCGCTGCTGGCGCGCGCGCCGCTGCAGGCCGAGGAGGGCAAGCCGGCGCCCAAACCCGGTCGCCAGGTCGAGATCGCCGACTACAGCGGCCGCTGGACCACCACCCGCAAGGTGGACCGCGAGGTGTCCGACGACAAGCGCAAGGTGCCGCCGCTGGCGCTCTACATCCGCCAGGTGCCGCAGGACGGCGGGCTGCCGGCGCGTCAGCCCGAGCCGGTCTTCACGCACAAGGGCGGCGACGTCTGGTTCGAGATCAGTCCGATCGCCTGGACCCGCGACGGCAGCCGCTACGCCTTTGCCACCTGGGAGCGCGAACGCGAGCTGCTGCGCGTCTACCTGGGCAGCGCCAGCGAAACCGCCAAGCCCGAGCAGGTGCTGGAGCGCCGCGGCGACGTCGGCCACGAGGTGGTCAATCTGCTGCGCCCGGTCTTCACGCCCGACGGCCGCAACCTGGTGCTGGTGCTGGACGAGGCCGGCTGGCGTCAGCCCTACGCCATCGACGTGCAAAGCCGCCAGCTGCGCCCCTTGCTGGCCGGTGCCTTCGAGGCCCATACCCTGCTGGGCTTCACGCCCGACAGCCGCGCGCTCTTCGTGCTGGCCAACCGCGACGACCCGGCGGCCATGAATCTGTGGCGCGTCGAACTCGCCAGCGGTGCCATGCAGCGCCTCGGCGTGCCGGGCCAGTACCACCGCAACGCCACGGTCTCGTTCGACGGCCGGCTGGCCGCCGCGGTGGCCGGCGACTGGGTCGACAAGCCCGAGCTGCGACTGCTGCAGACCGCCCGCCCCGACGCCGCGCCGCGCCAGCTGACCCAGAGCCACGACCCGGCCTGGCGCGACGCCGTCGACCGCCTGCGCGCCGAGCGCTTCAGTTTCAAGAACCGCCACGGCGACACCCTGCAGGCCTATGCCTTCAAGCCGCCGGGCTGGCAGGCCGGCGATCGCCGTCCGGCCGTGGTCTACGTCTACGGCGGACCGCTCAACGACCGCCACATCGTCGAGAGCGACAGCTTCCAGGGCAGCGGCTATCTGTTCAACCAGTACCTGGCGCTGCGCCACGGCTACGTCACCGTGGCCATCGACACGCGCGGCCACAGCAACTACGGGCGGCGCTTCTCCGACGCCAACTGGGAGGCGCCCGGCCAGGCGCAGGCCGAGGACCTGGAGGACCTGCACCGCGAACTGGTGGCGCACTGGGGCGTGGACGGCGCTCGCGTCGGCCTCAACGGCTGGAGCTTCGGCGGCTTCCAGACCCAGTACACCCTGTACACCAAGCCCGATCTGTTCGCCGCCGGCATCGCCGGCGCCGGCCCCACCGAATGGGAGAACTACAACAGCTGGTACAGCGGGCGCACGCTCGGCAAGGTCGACCGCAGCAAGCCCAGCCTGCGCCGTTTCTCGCTGCTGCCGCTCGCCGCCCAGTTGAAAAAGCCGCTGTTGCTGGTGCACGGCATGGCCGATCCCAACGTGCTCTACCAGGACACGGTGAACGTCTACCGCGCGCTGCTCGAATCCGGCAAGGATGCGCTGGTCGAGCTCTACCTCGACCCCGAGGGGGAGCATGCGATGGGCGGCGCGGTCAAGCCGGTCGGCCTGCACCGCAAGTACGAGGCCTTCTGGTTGCGCACCCTGGGCCGCGCCCAGCCCTGACGCGCCGCAAGGACCCCCAGAATGATTTAGGCACAATCCCCTATTTCCTTCGTCCAAGACGGCGCCGCGACCCGGCGCCGTCTCGCTTGCATGAGCACCCCGACTCCTCCCAGCCAGCGCGAGCTGGGCCGCCACGCCTACGACCGCGACGCGCTGATCGCCTGCGGCCACGGCCAGCTGTTCGGTCCCGGCAACGCACGCCTGCCGCTGCCCAATATGCTGATGTTCGACCGCATCACGCAGATCGACGACACGGCCGGCGCGCACGGCAAGGGCCGGCTGGTGGCCGAGCTCGACGTGCGCCCCGATCTGTGGTTCTTCGGCTGCCACTTCGAGGGCGACCCGGTGATGCCGGGCTGCCTCGGCCTGGACGCGCTGTGGCAGCTGGTCGGCTTCTGGCTGGGCTGGCGCGGCAACCCGGGGCGCGGCCGCGCGCTGGGTGCGGGCGAGGTCAAATTCTTCGGCCAGGTGCTGCCCAGTGCCCGGCAGGTGCGCTACGAGCTGGACTTCAAGCGCGTCATCGAGCGCAAGCTGGTGATGGGCATCGCCGACGGCCGCGTGCTCGTCGACGGGCGCGAGATCTACAGCGCCACCGACCTCAAGGTGGGCCTCTTCACCTCCACCGAGAGCTTCTGATCATGTTGCGTCGCGTCGTCGTCACCGGTCAGGGCATCGTCTCCAGCCTCGGCAACAACCTGGCCGAGGTGGACGAGAGCCTGCGCGCCACCCGCTCCGGCTTGCGCTTCAACCCCCAGTACGCCGAACGCGGCCTGCGTTCGCAGGTCAGCGGCCGGCCGGCGCTCGACCTGGAAGCGGCGGTCGACCGCCGCACGCTGCGCTTCATGGGGGACGCGGCGGCCTACGCCTTCCTGTCGCTGCAGCAGGCCATCGCCCAGTCCGGCCTGCAGCCGAGCGAGGTGTCCAACCCGCGCACCGGCCTGGTGGCCGGCTCGGGCGGCGCGTCCAGTCTGAACCAGGTCTGGGCCGCCGATACCCTGCGCGCCAAGGGCATCAAGCGCGTCGGGCCGATGATGGTCACGCGCACCATGGGCAGCACGGTGTCGGCCTGCCTGGCCACGCCCTTCGCCATCAAGGGCGTGAACTACTCGATCACCTCGGCCTGCGCCACCAGCGCGCATTGCATCGGCCACGCCGCGCAACTGATCGCCTGGGGCCAGCAGGACGTGGTGTTCGCCGGCGGCGGCGAGGAGGAAAGCTGGGAGCTCTCGATGCTGTTCGACGCCATGGGCGCGATGTCGAGCGCCCGCAACGACGACCCGGAGCGCGCCGCTCGCGCCTTCGACACCGGACGCGACGGCTTCGTGATCGCCGGCGGCGGCGGCATGCTGGTGCTCGAAGCGCTCGAGCATGCGCAGGCGCGTGGCGCCACCATCCTGGCCGAGCTGGTCGGCTTCGGTGCCACCTCCGACGGCCACGATATGGTGGCGCCGTCCGGCGAGGGGGCGGTGCGCTGCATGCGTCAGGCGCTCAGCACGGTGCGCACGCCGGTCGACTACATCAACGCCCACGGCACCTCGACGCCGGTGGGCGACGTGGCCGAGCTCGGCGCGGTGCGCGAGGTGTTCGGCGCGCTGGCGCAGCCGCTGCCGATGATCAGCTCCACCAAGTCGATCTCCGGTCACTCATTGGGCGCGGCCGGGGCGCAGGAAGCGATCTACTCGCTGCTGATGCTGCAGGGCGGCTACGCCACGGCCTCGGCCCACATCGAGCAGCTCGACCCGGCGGCCGAAGGCCTGCGCGTGCTGCGCGAGCGCCACGACGGCGCGCTGCACACCGTGATGTCGAACAGCTTCGGCTTCGGCGGCACCAACGCCACGCTGGTGTTCTCGCGCTTCGAGGCCTGATCAGAAGCGCGCCTGCAGCGTCGCCTCGATGCGGGCGTCCTTCTCGACCCAGATCTGCTCCAGCCAGCGGCCCAGACGCACCAGGCGGGCCCGCTCGCCGGCCGCATCCATGCCCTGCAGCTGGGGCGGGATCTCGCGCTGCTGCACGTGCACGCTCACGGCGTGCAGGCGGCCGCACAGCAGGTCCCAGAAACTCGGCACGCCGTCCGGGTAGACCAGGGTGACGTCGAGCAAGGCCTCGAACTGCTCGCCCATGGTGGCCAGCGCCACCGACAGGCCACCGACCTTGGGCTTGAGCAGGTGCTTGTAGGGGCTGCGCTCGCTGGCGATCTTCTCGGCCGAGACGCGCGTGCCCTCGACGAAGTTCATCACCGAGGTCGGTTGGTGGCGGAATTTCTCGCAGGCGGCGCGTGCCGTTTCGAGGTCGCGACGCTGCGCCTCGCGGGTCTTGCCGCGCCGCATGAAGGGAAAGTCGAGCGCCCACCAGGCCAGGCCGATCAGCGGTACCCAGATCAGCTCGCGCTTGAGGAAGAACTTGAGGAAGGGGATGCGGCCGTGGAAGACATGCTGCAGCACCAGGATGTCGACGGCGCTGAGGTGGTTGCAGGCCAGCAGGTACCAGCCCTGCAGATGCAGCCCGTCCAGTCCCTGCACGTCCCAGCGCGCCGAACGGCCCCCGGCGTCCATCCAGCGCTTGTTGAGCGCCACCCAGGCGCCGGCCAGACCGATCAGCAGCCGGTCGCAGCCGCGCGCCAGCGGGGGCAAAGGCAGGGCGCGCTTGAGCAGTGCCGGCGCCAGCAGCGCCAGGCTCAGCACCACCGTTGAGACGACCAGCAGCAGCGCGCACAGCGCGCCGCGGACGGAGCTGGTGATAGAGACCGGCATCGGGGCTTCCAAAGAGCAGGCAAGGGAAACAAGGGCCCGCCATGCGGGCCTGGGGCAGCCCTCACCCGGGCCGGCATTCTGCCGCCGGCCGGCGGCGAAATCCGACGCCTCGCTCAAGCCTTCGCGTAGCGCGTGGCACTCAGGCGCACCGACACCGCGCAGGTCTTGCTGTCCTTGTAGCCGAGGGACCTCAAGCGTGCGCGGATGGCGTCCTCGCCAAGCGGCGATCGCGGCCCCTTCTCGTTCACCACCCAGAGGAGCCGACAGGGCAAGGTGGCGTGCAGGGTCAACGCCTGGTCCAGACTGGTCAGCGAGTCCACCCGCGCCACCAGGCAGGTGGCGCACTCGCGGTCCTCGGTGCGGGCGTCCCGCAGCGCAGCCGCCAGCTCGCTGTCCTCGTCCACCGCTCCGAAGGTGACCGCGCGGCGGCTCGCACCGACGCCAAGCTTGGCGGCCAGCGTGGGCGGCGGCGTCTGCATCCGCGACAGCCATCGGCCGGCCTCGAGCGCACCCAGCTGCAGCTGCACGGGGCGACCCTCAGGGTCCTCGAAGCACAACATGCCGTCCTCCACTCTCAGGCGCTGCAGCCGCAGCAGCGGCCAGCGGGCCTTGAGCGCGCCGCGAAGGATCAGCTCACCGGGCTCCAGCAGCACCGTGGTCGTGACGGCCGCCGGCTCGCCGATGCGCACCGCGGCGATGGTCTGTCGTCCCATGGTGGCAGGCTCTTCGTCGGCGGGTGCGTACGGCGCCGCCTCGCGCTCAGGCCGCGCTCTTCAGCGGGTGCTGCTGGCAGCCCAGGCGCTGGGAGATTTCGCGGCTGGCCCGCGTCAGCTCGGCCAGCACCTCGGGGATGTTGGCCGCGGCGAAGCGGAAGCTCGGGAAGGACACGCTCATGCCGGCCACCGGCAGGCCCAGGCGGTCGAAGATGGGCACGGCCAGGCAGCGGATGTGGTCGTCGAACTCCTCGCGGTCCTCGCCGTAGCCCTGAGCGCGGGTGCGCTCGAGCTCGGCCAGGAAGGCCTGGCGGTCGGTGATGGTGTTGTCGCGGAACTTCGTGAAGCTGGCGCCGTCGAGGATGCGGTCGCGCCGCGCCGGGTGTTCCCAGGCCATCAGCACCTTGCCGATGGCCGTGCAGTGGATCGGCGCGCGCCGGCCGATGCGCGAGTACATGCCCAGCATGTGCTTGGAGTCGACCTTGTGCACGTAGATGATCTCGCTGTCGATCAGCGTGCCCAGGTGCACGGTCTCTCCGGTCAGGTCGGCCAGCAGCTGCATCGGGTGCTTGGCCAGCTCGACCAGATCGGGGTGCGCCAGCGAGCGCGCGCCCAGCTCGAACATGCGCAGGGTCAGCCCGTAGCGCTCGCTGTCGGGCTCCTGGCGCACATAGCCCAGGGTCTTCATGGTCTGCAGGAAGCGGTAGACCGTGGCCTTGGGCATGGCCAGGCGCACCGACAGGTCGGAGATGCCGATGTCGCCCTTCTCGCCCAGCGCGTTGAGGATGGCGAACACCTTGAGCACGGCGGCCACGGACTCCGGTCCCTGCTTGCTGTCGGAATAGTCGTCGTCCGTGCTCATGGTGTGCCTTGTTGGGGGGCGGAATTGTCGGGCCATTGCGGCCACTGCGGGCCGGCGCCGGAGCGCACGCGCGACGCCAGACCGAGGGCGGGTTCGACGGCCAGCGTGTAGGGCGGCCGCCAGTCGACCGGCCGCAGCTGCGCAAAGGCCGCGGCCAGGTCGAGCGGCGCGCCGTTCAGCTGACTGCCTTCGTCGAGGAAGCGCTCGCCCTTGAAGACGCGCAGCAGGCGCGCGGCTTGCGCCGGGCCCTCGAAGACATTGCCCTGGCTGAGGATCTGCGAGTGCAGGCCGATGCCCAGTGCGTAGGCGAAGGGGTAGTCGCCGTCGCCGCGCAGCTCGTAGAGGTTGTTCAGCACATGCACCTGGCCGAAGCGCACGCGCGGCTGGCGCTCGCGCAGGCCCTCGAAGCGGTTGTGGTGCAGGGTCACGCGCAACAGGCCCGCGTCGCCCAGCTGCTTGTCGCTGTTGCCGATCAACAGGCTCTTGTCGTGCTGGCGGAAATGGTTCCAGCTCAGCGTGATGCGGTCGGCGCCGTGCGTCACGTCGAGCAGCCCGTCGTGGCGCTGCACGCGGCGGCCGAACACCACCGGCTCCAGGGTGTCGGGGCGCGCGCCGTCGTCGAAGCGGCAGTGGTCGACCCAGACCTGGCGCGCGCCGCGCAGGCGCAGGTTGTCGTACTCGCTGTTCCACTCGCCCTGGCTGCCGTCGAGCGGATCCCAGGCCGGGAAGTGGTCGTAGGCGTCGCTGAAGGAAAGTTGGCGCAGGATCAGCTGCTCGACGCCATCGGCCACCAGCATGCCGTTGTCGAAGCCGGCGCCCGGGCGCACGCCGATCAGCGTGGTGTTGGCGGGCAGGCGCAACGTGACCTGGCGCGCCTGACGGGCCGCCGAACGCTGGCGGGCCTCCTCCAGCGGCCCGGCCGGCGCGCGTCGGCCCCAGGTGGCGGGGTCGAAGGCGGCGCGGTAGGCGGCCTCGTCGTATTGCGCGTCGCGCAGCGCGGCGGCGTCCAGCGGCCGGCCCTGGGCGTCGGCGCTCAGGTCGATGCGCGCCATCAGCGCCAGGATCTTGGGCGTCGCCCCGAGCCGCAGCGCGGCCTCGAGCTCCGCGCGGTCGCGGATCGCCAGCACCTGCTCGGGCGCGGCGTCGGCGCCGCCGCGCGTGCCACCGCCCCAGCCCTCGTCGGCCGGCAGGGTCTCCCAGGCGGCGGCCGGCAGCAGGGCATTGCCGAACTCGGCCAGGCGGTTGACGCCCGCATCGAACGGGCGCCAGGCGGTCGAGCGCGTCCAGCCCTTCAGGTGCGGGCCGAGCAGGCTGTCGCGCACCAGCGCCTGGCCGTTGGGCGACACGCCGGCCTGCCAGGCCGCGCCGCCTTCGCGCTTGGGCACGCCGGCGTCCCAGGCGCGGCCGATGAAGACGCTGCCCGGCGCCACGCCCGGCTCGGCCAGCCAGCGGCTGCGCAACAGCAGGAAGCCATGGGCCTGCTGCGGCGCGGTGCTGGGCGCCAGGCCGATGCCCTGCTCACCCGGCGCGCGCCGCCCGGCCCGGCTCAGCACCAGGCTGTCCTCGATGACCAGGGTGGCGGCGCCGAAGATGAAGTCGACGTCGCCCGCCACGACGCTGCGATGCACCCAGACGCGCGCTGGCGCGCTGCCCGGCGGTCGGTCGGCGAACAAGCTGTCCTGATGGCCGAGCACGCGCATCCGTTCGAGGCGGATGCGGTCGCCGCGCGTCAGCAGCGCCACCGCCTGCGCGCCACCGGACTCGCCGGCGCCGGCCGGATATCCCTGGCCGGCGCGCACGCCGTCGAGCGCGTCGTTGGCCACCGTGAAGCCCTGCAGCTGCACGTCGTGGCTGGCCACCACCAGGGTCGAGGAGCCGGCGGTGCCCAGGGTGGGGGCGGCGGAGGCGCTCAGGCAGGGGTGGGCGGGGGTGTCGGCCGGCTTGGGCTGGGCGGCGTAGCGGCCGTCGACCACGCGGATGGCGGCGGCGTCGCCCTGGCCGATCAGGCGCACCGGCCGGCGGATGCACACGGCGCCGCGGTAAATGCCGGGGCGCAGCCAGACGGTGGCGCCGGGCGCCACGGCATCGAGCGCCGCCTGCAGCGAGCGGTGCGTGCCGCTGCCGTCGGCGGCAACGATGGCGGCCGGCTCGGCGCTCGACGGCGCCTCGGTCTCGGGGCGCCAGTCACCCAGGTAGTCGCTGCGCTGCAGCGCGGCGGCCTGCACGGCGCTGAGCTGCGGGCGCGGCGCGTCGGCCGCTGCCGGCGTCACCGACGCAAGGCCGAGCAGCAGACCCGCAAGCAGCGCGCGCAGCAGGTTCACGCCCGGCCCCTCACAGATCGGCCAGGTAGAGCGCCGGACGGCCCTCGGCGTCGCAGCTGAACAGCACGCTGCGGCCGTCGGGCGTGAACGAGGGGTGCGGGTGGTTGACCTGGCGGTTGCCGCGGAACACCGTCCACGAACTGTCGTGGCGCGCGATGCGCCGGGTGCTGCCGGCCTTCAGGTCGAACAGGTGCAGATAGGGGTCGGGCTCGATCACATGGCCCTCGGCGTCGGCCACGTCGTCGGGTGTGGCGCAGCCGTCGCCCACCACCAGGCTGCCGTCGTGGTTGCTCATCAGGTGCGAGCAGGGCGGCATCAGCGTCAGGCGCTCGTCCTTCAGGGTCAGCGGGTCGAGCCGGCACATCCAGCGCTCGGCCTGCCCCTGCAAGTAGGAGACATAGACCATGGCCGAGCCGTCGGGCACCCAGAACTCGTGCGTGCAGCTCTCCCCGGGCTGATGCACCTTGCCGCAGCGGCGGTTGTTGCCGTCCTCGTCGATGAACCACATGCGCGCGTCCACCAGATCGTGCGGCCCCTCGTGGCAGTAGGCCACGGTGTGGTCGTCGCCCGGACGGTACTGCGGATGGCCGAGCCAGCCGCGCTGCTCCAGGATCACCTCGTGCGCGCCGCTCGCCAGGTCGATGCGGATCAGCCGGCAGCGCGGCTTGGCATGGAACATGTCGTGGAACTTGCGCCAGTCGCTCAGGGGGAACCAGTCGTCGGCATGGATCAGGATGCCGACCATCTTGGTACAGGCGCTGTTGGCCACCCAGGTGCCATAGCCCACCCAGCCCTCGGGCACCGTGAAGGCGACTTCCTCGCGGCGGTCGGCCAGCGCCAGGCGGATCAGCTGGTGGTTGGCGCGCACGAAGTAGAGCCAGCGGTCATCCGGGCTGAGGAAGGCGCCGAAGCAGTTCTCGCCGGGCTGGTCGGTCAGCTGCACGGCCTGCTCGGCCTCCAGGTCGAGCAGGTGCAGGTTCCACGGCGCGTCGTCGGCGAAGGCGCCGCCGAACACCAGCTGGCGACCGTCGTTGCTGAAGCACTTTTGGTAGAAATAGAGCCGATGGGCCAGCGCGGTGAGCGGCGTGAGCCGGGTCACGCGGGCGCCGGTGTCGGGGTCCTGGCGGCGGACGAAGGGCAGCGGGCGGACGGTGTGCTTCATGGCTCTTTCAGCGGATGCGTTGCAGCAGGGCATTGCCCTCGTCGACGAGGCGGCGCGCCGCCTCCTGGTCGGTGCTCTTGCCGTAGGCCACGGTCTCGAACACCTCGCGCATGAACTTCTGGAAGCGCGCGTGCTCGAACAGCGGCGCCGGGCGCGTCAGGCGGCCGGCCTCGCGCTGGGCGCGGATCTGCTCGTGCGCGGCGAGCTCGAGCGGCGGCAGGCTGGCGGCGTCGGCGCGCAGCACCGCCAGGCTGCTGCGTGCCGAGGGCAGGCCGCGGGTGCGCCCGAGCAGCCGGGCGGCCTCCGGGTCGCAGAGCAGGAAGTTCATCAGACGCGCGGCCAGCTCGGCGTTGGGGCTGTTGCGGCCCACCGCGTACATCACGGTGGGGCGGCCGAACAGGCCGCTGTCGCGGGCCTGGGGCAGGGTCGGGAAGCGGCCCAACTCCAGCCGCTCGCCGGCCTGCAGCGTGGAGCTGCGCAGGCCGATCAGCGAATCCCAGGTGTAGTTGCCGGCCCAGCGACCGTTGACCCAGTCGGGCTGCTGTTCGGTGGGCTTCTCGGCGCCGCCCAGGCTGGCGCGCAGCGGCAGCGGCGTGCAGACCTGCTCCTGCACCAGGCGGCGGTAGCAACGCACCCAGTCCAGCGCGGCGGCCGGGCTCATCGCCACGCGCTGCTTGAGCGGGTCGACGTAGGCGCTGCCGTGCCGCTGTTGCACATAGGTCTGCGACAGCAGCAGCATGTCGTAGAGCTCGCCGTCGAGCGGGTAGGCGCCCTCGCCGAGGGCCTTGCGGAAGGCGGCCCCGCTGGCGAACAGGCTGTCCCAGCTGTCGGGCAGCGCCAGGCCGGCGCGGCCGAAGCTGCTGGCGTTCCACAGCATCACGCGGGCGCTGAAGGACACCGGCAGCGCATTGAGCTTGCCGGCCACGTCGCCGTAGGCCAGATCGTCGGCGCTGAACTGGTCGAGCTGCAGATGACGTTCGTGCTGGCGCAGGTCGGCAAAGCCGTTGCCGCGCTTGCTGAACATGGCCATCCAGGCCCAGTTGATCTGCATGAGATCGGGCTCGGAGCGACCGGCGATCTGCGTCGTCAGGCGCTCCAGGTAGCCAGCAAAGCCCATGTACTCGGCCTTCACGCGCACGCCGGGGTGGCGCTGCTCGAAGAGCCGCAGCGCCTTGAGCGTGGCCGCGTGGCGGCTGCCGCCGCCCCACCAGGCGAAGCGCAGCACGCGCTCGCCCTGGGCGCGCACGGCCGGCGCCAGCGGGGTCAGCATCAGCCCCAATGCGGCGCGGCGCTGCAGGCCGCTCATCGCCGCAGGCTCGCGCCCGCCTCGTCGGCTGCGAACAGGTGCGCGTGGTCCATCTGGAACTGCAGGGTGATGGCGCTGCCGCGCGCCAGGGTGGTGAGCGCCTGGCCGGACTCGGCCGGCACGCGGGCGCTGAAGGGCAGCGCGCCGACCTCGGCGTGCACATAGATCTCGGCGCCCATGTGCTCGGTGAAGCGCAGCAGGGCCGGGACGGCCAGCTCGCCGGAGCGACCACTGGGGGCCACGCCGATGTGCTCGGGGCGCAGGCCGAACTGCACCGCGCCGTCGCGCAGCGCCATGGCTTCGGCGCGCGACGGCGGCAGCGGTAGCAGCTGATCACCCAGACGCACGCGATGGCCAAGCAACTCGGCGGCGACCAGATTCATCTCGGGCGAGCCGATGAAGCCCCCCACGAAGGCATTGGCGGGTCGCTCGTAGAGCGCGGTCGGGGTGTCGACCTGCTGGATCACGCCGGCCTTCAACACGCAGATGCGCTCGCCCATCGTCATGGCCTCGACCTGGTCGTGCGTGACGTAGATGGTGGTGGCGGGCTGGCCGGCATCGCGCAGCGCGCGGTGCAGCTCGGTCAGGCGCACGCGCATGGCGGCGCGCAGCTTGGCGTCGAGATTGGAGAGCGGCTCGTCGAACAGGAAGACCTCGGGCTTCTTGACGATGGCACGCCCCACCGCCACGCGCTGGGCCTGGCCGCCGCTGAGCTGCTTGGGGTAGCGCTCGAGCAGATGCTCCATCTCCAGCAACTTGGCCGCATGGCGCACGCGCTGGTCGAGCTCCGCCTTCGGGGTCTTGGCCAGCCTGAGGCCGAAGCCCAGGTTGTCGTAGACCGTCATGTGCGGGTAGAGCGCGTAGTTCTGGAACACCATGGCGATGCCGCGCTGCTTGGGGGGCAGGTCGTTGACGGCGCGATCGCCGATGCGCAGCTCGCCGCCGCTGATGGATTCCAGACCGGCCACCATGCGCAGCAGCGTGGACTTGGCGCAGCCCGAGGGGCCGACGAAGACCATGAACTCGCCGTCGCGGACCTCCAGGTCCACGCCATGCACGGCCTTGAAGCCGTTGGGGTAGGTCTTCTCGACCTTGCGGAGACTCACGACAGCCAAGGACTACCCCTTCACGCCACTGCTGGTGGCGCCTTCAATGAAATGTTTCTGCGCGGCGAAGAACACCGCCACCGAGGGAATCAGCGCGACCACCGAGATGGCGATGACGTTGGCCCACTCGACCTCCTCGGTCGCGCCGATGCTCATCTTGAGCGCCAGGCTGACCGGGTACTTCTCGACCGAGGCCAGGTAGATCAGCGGCCCCATGAAGTCGTTCATGGTCCAGATGAACTGGAAGACGATCACCGAGATGATGGCCGGCTTGAGCAGCGGCACCACCACGAACCACAGCAGCTGTAGCGCGTTGCAGCCGTCGATCTGCGCCGCCTCCTCCATGTCGCGCGGGATGGCACGCAGGAACTGCACGAGCATGAAGACGAAGAAGGTGTCGGTGGCGAAGGCCGAGGGGACGATCAGCGGCAGGTAGCCGTCGAGCCAGCCGATCTCGCGGAACACCAGGTACTGCGGCAGGCGCAGCACGATGAGCGGCAGCATCATCGTGGCGATCATGATGCCGAAGAGCGTCTTCTTGCCCCAGAACTCGAAGCGCGCGAAGGCGTAGGCCACCAGCACGCAGCTGAGCACGGTGACGACGATGCGCGGGATGGCGATCAGGAAGCTGTTGAGGAAGTAGGTGGCGAACGTGTACTCGGTGCTGGTCTTCCAGCCCTTGGCGTAGGCCGTGAAATCGAAGCGGCTGGGCCAGAAGCCGGCCGAGCTGAAGATCTCGGCGTTGCTCTTGAACGAGGCGCCGATCAGCCAGATCAGCGGGTAGAGCATGAGCAGCGCGGTGGCGCCCAGCAGCAGGTAGCGCAGCCAGGGCGTGGGCGGCGTGTCGCCCAGCATCTGGCGCGGCGTCTCGAGGGGCGTGGCGCTCAATGCTTGGCCTCCTTCTCGCCGGCGTAGAAGACCCAGTACTTGCTGCTCCAGAAGCTCAGCAGGGCCAGGCTGCCGACCAGCGCGAACAGCACCCAGGACAGCGCGGCGCCGTAGCCGAGGTTGAAGAAGCGGAAGCTCTGGTCGTAGATGTAGAGCGCCAGCACGTAGGTCGAGTGCAGCGGGCCGCCCTCGGTGATCATGTAGGGGCCGTTGAACTCCTGGAAGGCGTGCACCATCTGCATGATCAGGTTGAAGAAGATCACCGGCGTGATGAGCGGCACGGTGATGCGCCAGAACTGCTGCAGCTTGCCCGCGCCGTCGATCTCGGCGGCCTCGTAGAGCGAGGCCGGCACGTTCTGCAGCGCGGCCAGGAAGATCACCATCGACGAACCGAACTGCCACATGAAGAGCAGCACGATGGTCCACATCGAGTAGTGCTCGTCGGCCAGCCAGGGGATGGGCTCGATGCCGAACTGCTGCAGCACGATGTTGACCAGGCCATGCCGGGCGAACAGGAAGCGCCACAGCACCGCCACCGCCACCGAACCGCCCAGGATGGACGGGATGTAAAACGCCGCGCGGAAGGTGTTGATGCCGCGCAGCTTGAAGTTCAGCACCTGGGCGATGACCAGCGCGAAGGCCACGCGTGCCGGCACCGCCAGCAGCGCAAACAGCAGGGTCACGCCGAGCGATTTGCGGAACAGCGGGTCCTGCAGCAGCATCTCTTCATAGTTGCGCAGGCCCACGAATTCGGGCGGGTCGATCAGGTCGTACTGCGTGAAACTGAGCGCGAAGCTCATCACGAAGGGCGTGAGCTTGAACAGCAGCACCCCGAGCACGAAGGGCAGCACGAACAGGAAGCCGAGGCGCTTGTTCTCGTACATGCCGCCCGTCCGCTCTTAGCGCGCCAGCCAGCCGCCGTCGACCGCCACCGTGTAGCCGTTGACGTAGTCGGAGGCCGGCGAGGCCAGGAAAACCACCGGACCGGCCAGGTCCTCGGGCCGGCCCCAGCGACCGGCCGGGATGCGCTCGAGGATGGAGGCGTTGCGCGACTCGTCGGCGCGCAGCGCCGCGGTGTTGTTGGTCGCCATATAGCCCGGGGCGATGGCGTTGACGTTGATGCCGTGCTGCGCCCACTCGTTGGCCATCAACCGGGTGATGCCGACCACGCCGCTCTTGCTCGCCGTGTAGGAGGGCACGCGGATGCCGCCCTGGTAGCTCAGCATCGAGGCAATGTTGATGATCTTGCCGCCGCTGCCCTGCGCGATGAACTGCCGCGCCAGCGCCTGCGACAGGAAGAACACCGCCTTCAGGTTGAGGTCCATGACCTCGTCCCAGTCGGCCTCGCTGAACTTGATGGCATCCTCGCGGCGGATGATGCCGGCGTTGTTGACGAGGATGTGCAGCGCGCCGGTGAAGGCCTTGGCGCGCGCCACCAGGTCGGCGATGCAACCGGTGTCGCCGAGGTTGGCGCGCAGGTCGAGGAAGCGCCGGCCCAGCGCCTCGACGCGCTCACGCGTCTCGGCCGGGTCGGAGACGTTGACGCCCACCACGTCGGCGCCGGCCTGGGCCAGCGCCACCGCCATGCCCTGGCCCAGCCCGGTGTTGCAGCCGGTGACCAGCGCGGTGCGGCCGGCCAGATTGAAATGTTCGAGCACCATGGTCGCCTCGCTCACAGCAGGGTGGTCATGGCCACGTGGTCCATGTCCTTGAAGACCTGGTTCTCGCCCACCATGCCCCAGATGAAGGTGTAGGCCCGGGTGCCCACGCCGCTGTGGATCGACCAGCTCGGGTTGATGACGGCCTGCTCGTTGCGCACCACCAGATGGCGCGTCTCGGTAGGCTGGCCCAGCATGTGGAAGACCACGGCGTCGGCCGCCATGTCGAAGTAGAAATACACCTCCATGCGCCGGTCGTGCGTGTGGCAGGGCATGGTGTTCCACAGGCTGCCCGGCTCGAGCTGGGTCAGACCCATCAGCAGCTGGCAGGTCGGCAGCACATCGGGCACCAGGTACTTGTAGATGGTGCGGCGGTTGCTCGTCTCGGCGCTGCCCAGGGTCTCGGGGCTCGCCTCGGCCTGCGTCACCTTGCGCGTCGGGTAGTGGGTGTGCGCCGGCGCGCAGTTGAAGTAGAGCTTGGCGGGTTGGGCCGGATCGACCGACTCGAAGCCGAGGTCCTTGGCGCCCTGGCCGACGTAAAGCGCCTCGCGCGCGCCGATCTCGAAGACCTCGCCGTCCACCGTCACGCGCGCCGCGCCGCCGATGTTGATCAGGCCCAGCTCGCGCCGCTGCAGGAAGAAGTCGGTGCCGGTGTGGCGGCCCAGCTCCGGCGCGAAGCGCACCGGCGCGCTCACCGGCAGGATGCCGCCGACGATGATGCGGTCGATCTGGCTGTAGGTCAGCGTGGCCCGGTCGGGCTGGAACAGGTCCTCGACCAGAAACTGCCGGCGCAGGCCGGTGGTGTCGAGCGTGCGAGCGTGGTCGCTGTGAATGGGTTGGCGGATTTCCATGGTCTGACCTCGATGCAACGGCCCTTGGGCCAAAAGACATGAAACGCAGTTCCGATTGCTCGGCCTGACGCAGCATAAAGCGTTGCGGCCTTGGTACGGAATCATGGTTTCTAATTAGTGAACCAGCGTTCCGATTATGCCGGACGGCCGTTACAGTTCGCCGCATCGCATTCGAAAAAGCGGCCGTCCCATGAGCAGCAGTCCCTTCTACCGCGACGCCGACACGCCCTGGACCGAGTTGGGCGACGGCATCCGCCGCAAGATCGTGGCGCACACGCCGCAGCTGATGTCGGTGCTGGTGCAGTTCGACCGCGGTGCGGTCGGCACCCCGCATGCGCACGAGGTGCACGACCAGATCGCCTACGTCGTGAGCGGCCGCTTCGAGGCCGTGATCGACGGCCACAAGCAGGTGCTGCAGGCCGGCGATGCCTTCGTGGCGGTGCACGGCGCCCAGCATGGCGTGGTGGCGCTCGATCAGGGCGCCACCCTGCTCGACCAGTTTTCCCCGCGTCGCGACGACTACCTCTGATCCCGAACCGGGCCGCGGCGCACTGCAGCGCCGCCGGCCGATCCCTTCCCGAGCGGGTGCCCTGCGCGTGCCCCAGCCATCGATCCGAGCCGGCCGCGACCCCCGCCGCCGCAGACCCACCGCATCAGGAGACCGCATCATGAATCGCATCCCCCGCCTGCACGCCGTCGCGCTGGCCACCGGCCTGCTGGCCGCCGCCACCGCCCACGCCCAGCAGACCGCCGCCGATCCCAAGCTCGACGTCGTCGTCGTCACCGGCATCCGCGCCTCGCTGGAGAGCGCCCTCAACGCCAAGCGCCAGGACCGCGGCATCGTCGACGTCGTGAAGGCCGAGGACATCGCCAAGTTCCCCGACACCAATCTGGCCGAATCGCTGCAGCGCGTGCCCGGCGTGGTCATCGACCGCGACGCCGGCGAGGGCCGCAACATCACCGTGCGCGGCCTGGGTGCCGACTTCACCCGCGTGCGCATCAACGGCATCGAGGCGCTGGCCACCACCGGCGGCACCGACAGCTCGGGCGGCGCCAACCGCAGCCGCGGCTTCGACTTCAACGTCTTCGCCTCCGAACTCTTCAACAGCCTGACGGTGCGCAAGAGCAACTCGGCCGACGTCGACGAAGGCTCGCTGGGCGCCACGGTCGACCTGCAGGCGGCGCGTCCGCTGGACTTCAAGCGCTATGTGGCCACCGTCTCGGCCAAGGCCAAGTACAACGACTTGAGCGGCAAGACCGACCCGCGCGTCGCCTTCCTGCTGAGCAACACCTTTGCCAACAACACCCTGGGCTTCCTGGTCTCCGGCGCCTACTCCAAGCGCCAGGTGTTCGAGGAGGGCTTCTCCACCGTGCGCTGGGACAACGGCGCCTCGTCGGGCGGCTGGTGCCAGCCGCAGAACCCGGCCGTCCCCGGCGGCCCGGCGCCCAAGTGCGGCACCGCGGAACGCCTGCCCGCCACGCCCGAGAACCTGGCCGCCTACGACCTGGCGCGGGATGCGGCCAACTTCCACCCGCGCCTGCCGCGCTACGGCCGCCTCACGCACGACCAGGACCGCCTCGGCATGACCGCCTCGGCGCAATGGCGCCCGAACAGCGACACCCTGGTGACGCTGGACCTGCTGTATTCCAAGCTCGACGCCACGCGCCAGGAAGACTTCCTGCAGGCCATCAGCTTCAGCCGCACCGCCGGTGCCGGCGGCAAGCCGCAGACCTCGGTGCTGGAGGCGCAGTACGACGCCAACGGCGCGTTGCAATACGGGCGCTACAACGGCGTGGACATCCGCGCCGAGTCGCGCTTCGACGAGCTGAGCACCACCTTCACCCAGCCCAGCCTGACGGTCGAGCACCAATTCACCGACACCCTGCGTGCCAGCCTCAAGGCCGGCCGCGCCGACTCCAAGTTCCGCAACCCGGTTCAGACCACCACCACCCTCGACGCCGCCAACGTCAACGGCTACGCCATCGACTTCCGTGGCAATGACCGCCTGCCGGTCATCAGCTACCCCTTCGACGTGACGCAGCCCGGCGGTGCGCTGCAAATCATCGGCATCCCGGTGGCGGCGGCCGGTGCCACCCAGGCCAACACGATCTCCAACACCACGGCCAGCGAGATCCGCATCCGTCCGCAAGGCGCCAACAACGTCAACGAGATCGGCCAGGTCGATCTGGCCTGGGAACCGAGCAGCGACTTCGCGCTCAAGGGCGGCGTGCAGCACAAGCGCTACCAGTTCGAGACCTACGAGTTCCGTCGCATCAACCAGAACGACACGATCTTTGCGCCGGCCGGTGGCAGCGCCGCGCTGACGACGATGCTGAGCGGCTTCGGCAAGGGCCTGAGCCTGCCCGCCGGCACGCCGACCGGCTGGGTCATCCCCAACCTGAACGCCATCGCCGCCGCCTACGACATCTACTGCAACTGCGTGAAGAGCGGCCCGGCCGGCGGCCCCGGCGACTTCACGCTCAGCTCCATCACCAACGGCAATGCGCGCGGCAACAACCGCGCCGTGACCGAGACCGACCAGGGCGGCTACCTGATGGCCGAGTTCGACGCCAACCCCTTCGGGCTGCGCCTGAACGGCAACTTCGGCGTGCGCTACGTCAAGACCGAGCAGGTCGCCACCGGCTACCAGGCGGCGGCCGGCGGCACCGAGGTGAGCACCGTCAACCGTTACAGCGACACCCTGCCCTCGCTGAACCTGTCGGCGGCCATCACGCCCCAGTTCCTGGTGCGCTTCGCGGCGGCCAAGGCCATGGCCCGCCCGCAACTCGGCAACCTGAACCCGGGGGGCTCGATCTCCACCACCGGCACGCTGTCGGTGACTTCGGGCAACCCCTTCCTCAAGCCCTTCCGCACCAAGACCTTTGATCTGAGCTTCGAGCTCTACCAGGGTCGCACCGGTTTCGTCGGCCTGGGCCTGTTCCAGAAGAACATCGACACCTACATCCAGAGCCTGCGCAACAACATCCCCTTCAGTCAGACCGGCCTGCCGCTGTCGCTGCTGCCCAGCGGCTTCACCGGCGAAGAGGTGTTCCAGGTCACGACGCCGATCAACACCCCCGGGGGCAAGCTGCAGGGCTTCGAGCTCAACGTGCAGCAGCCGCTGTCCTTCCTGCCCGGCATCGGCAAAAACTTCGGCGTGCTGATGAACTACACCAAGGTCAAGTCCAAGATCACCTACCTGGTCTCGCCGACCAGTTCCTCGGTGATCGTCGACGACCTGCTCAATATGTCGCCCGAGTCGGTCAATGCCACGCTCTATTACGACGACGGCACCTTCAGCGCCCGCGTCTCGGCCTCCAAGCGCGCGGCCTTCCTGACCCGCGTGCCGGGCCAGAACAACAACGACGTGGAGGGCAAGAACGGCAGCACCAACGTCGACATGTCGATCTCCTACAAGCTGAGCAAGCAACTCGACCTGACGCTGGAAGGTGTGAACCTGACCAACGAGGCCAACGACCAGTTCATCAGCCGGGCCCGCAACAGCTCGGTGGTCTATCACGTCACCGGCCGCGAGTACCTGATCGGTGCGCGCTACAAGTTCTGAGCTTGCGGTCCTGCTGCTGGCGCTGCTCACAGGCAGCGCCGGCGCGCAGCCCGCCCTGGTGGAACCCGCAGGAGTCCCAGCAACGGCCCCTTCCGCGGCCCCTGCAGCGGCCCCTTCACCGGGGCCGCGCCTCATCCTGGTCGGCGACTCCACGATGGCGCCGCGCAGCGGCTGGGGCAACGCCTTGTGCGAACGCCTTCAGCAACTGGCCTGCCTGAACCTGGCGCGCGGTGGGCGCAGCAGCAAGAGCTACCGCGCCGAAGGCCTGTGGAACACCGTGCTCACGCTGCTGAGTGAAAAAGGCGCGCCGCAGCGCAATTGGGTGCTGATCCAGTTCGGCCACAACGACCAGCCCGGCAAGCCGGGTCGCTCCACCGACCTGGTCAGCGAATTCGGCCCCAACCTGATCGGCTACGTGAACGAGGTGCGCGCCAGCGGCAACGAAGTGCTGCTGCTCACCCCGCTGACGCGCCGCAGCTTCAAGGATGGCCAGCTCGTCAATGACCTGCGGCCCTGGGCCGAGGCGGTGATCCGCGTCGGCGCCGAGACCGGAGTGCCGGTGCTGGACCTCAACGCCAGCAGCCACGCCGCCGTGCAGGCGCTGGGCCAGGCCGGAGCCGACGCGCTGGCCGAGGCGCCGCCACGCTTCGACCGCACCCACCTCGGCCCGCGCGGTGCCGCGCTGTTCGCCGACCAGGTGCTCCACGCCCTGCTCCAACTCCGGCCGGAGCTCGCCGCGGCGCAGACACTGCGGCCGTGAGCGCCGACCCCTTCTCGCCCGCCCAGCTGCTGGGCTACCTGGCCTTCATCTTCGGGGTGGCCTGCTTCGCGCAGCAGGACGACCGCCGCTTCAAGCTCTTCATGGCCGCCGAGTGCGCGGCCTACATCGGCCACTTCTGGCTGCTCGGTCAACCCACCGCGGTGGCCAGCACCACGGTGTCACTGCTGCGCTCCCTGGCTTCGCTGAAGGCGCGCCGCCCGGCCGTCGGCCTGTTCTTCGTCGCGCTCTCGGCCGGCCTGGGGGCCTGGTTGATGCAGGGCTGGCTGTCGCTGCTGCCGATCGCCGCTTCGTGCATCGGCACCACGGCGCTGTTCTTCCTGCAGGGCGCGCGCATGCGCGCGCTGATGCTGGTCGGCACCCTGCTGTGGCTGGTCAACAACCTGCTGGTCGGTTCGATCGGCGGCAGCGCGCTGGAGGCGGTGCTGGCGCTGACCAATCTGCACACGCTGTGGCGCATGGCAAGGCGCCAGGCATAACCCCCTGCAGCCAGTCCCAGGCCAGGGTCTGCGCGTCGTGGCCGAAGCGGTGGCCGCCCGGCAGGCTGACGAAGCGCAACGCGCCCTCGGCCGGCCAGGCGCGCGCCAGCTGGGAAGCGGCACGCTGCACGGCGTCGAACGGGAACAGCCGGTCCCCGGGCGAGGCAAACAGCAGCAGCGGGCGCGGGGCGATCAGCGCCGCCACGTCCGGGTGGTCGAGCTCGGCCGCCAGTCCGGGGTGCAGCATCGCGAAGGCCGACTGCCCCAGCAGGCTGTGCTCGCCGGGTCGCAGCAGGCCGTCGCGGCGTGGCGCCATCCAGTGCGCGGCCACGCAGGCCGACACGCCGGGTTCGAGCGCCGCCAGCTGCCAGGCGCGCCAGGCGCCCATCGAGAAGCCGAACACCGCGACGCGCTGCGCATCGACCTGCGCCTGCTCGCGCAGCCAGCGCAGGCTGCGCAGGTCGTCGCTGGCGATCACGCCGGCCCAATGCAGGCCGAGCTGCATCAGGTGCGCAGCGAGGGCCTGCTGGTCGTCGCGCACGAAGCCGGGTCGCGAGCGGCTGCCCCAGCCCAGCGCGTCGACCGCCAGCACCGCGTAGCCGCGCCGCGCCAGCTCCGTGCCGATGAAGGCGCCCTCGAAGTAGCGCGCCGTCCAGTCCTGCGCGGCCTGCCGAAGTGCCGGCGCATCGCTGCGCAGCGGCTCGACGAGCTTCTCGGCGCCGATGTCGAAGCGCGCCCCGTGGTCGTGCAGCAGCAGCACGGCCGGCAGCGGGCCGGGCCGATCGGGCCGATCCGGCCGCAGCCACAGGGCCTGCGCGCGGTCGCCCAGGCTCATGCGCAAGGACAGGCGCTCGAGCCGCAGGCCCTCATGTACCTCGACGCCCAGGCTGTGCGGCTGGAACCCGCTGCCGTCGTCGCCCGGCTGCAGGATCCGCTCGCGGGCGCGCGCCAGGGCCTGTGCACGCCAGCCGGCGTCATTGCGCCAGGCCAGGCGCGGCGCGTAGTCGCGCTGGCGCGCCGCCAAGAGTTCGTCGAGCGGCTCGGCCCCAAGCGCCGGGGCAAACAGCGTGCCGGGCAGCGCGCCGAGCAGCGTTCCGAACAGATTGCGGCGTCTCATCCGGCCAGCAGGCGCGGCAGGGCCAGCGACAGGGCCGGGACATAGGTGACGGCCAGCAGCGTCAGTCCGAGCGCGCCATAGAAGGGGGCGATCGAGCGCATCACCTGCCCGACCGAGACCCCGCCGATGGCGCAGCCGACGAACTGCGTGCTGCCCACCGGCGGCGTGTTCAGCCCGAGCGCGCAATTCAGCAGCAGCATGACGCCGAACTGCGTCGGGTCCATGCCGGCCTGCTGGCAGATCGGCAGGAAGATCGGCGTGCAGATCAGGATGGTGGCCGCCATGTCGAGAAAGGTGCCGAGCCCGAATAGCAGCAGGTTGACGAGCAGGAAGATCAGCCAGGGCCGGTCGCCGCTGAGCTGCTGCAGCAGCTCAGCGGTCTTCTGCGGCAGCTCGTACAGCGCCATGAAGTAGCCGAAGGCGGCCGAGATGCCGATCAGCAGCAGCACCACGCCGGTGGTCTTGGCGGCCTTGGCGCTGGCCTCCACGAAGCCGCGCCAGCTCAAGGAGCGGTAGACCAGCAGCGTGACGAGCAGCGCCCAGCAGACCGCGGTGGCGGCCGACTCGGTGGCGGTGAACACGCCGCTGAGGATGCCGGCCAGGATGATGACGACCACCAGCAGACCCGGCAGGGCGGCCAGGAAGGCCGCGCCCACCGCAGCCCAGCCGGGGAACGCGCCATGCGTGGGGTAGCCGCGCCGTACCGCCACCCCGTAGGCGGCCGCCAGGTTGGCGAGGGTCAGGATCAGCGCCGGGATCAGCGCCGCCAGGATCAGGCCGAACACCGAGACCGCCGCCAGCCCCGAGGCCGCCAGCACGTAGATGATGAGGTTGTGCGAGGTCGGCATCAGCGCGCCGACCAGCGAGGCGTGCGTGGTGACGTTGACCGCGTAGTCGGCGTCGTAGCCCTCGCGCTTCATCATCGGGATCATCACCGAGCCCATCGCCGACACATCGGCCAGCGGCGAGCCCGCCACGCCACCGAACAGCGTGCAGCCCAGCACATTGCTCATGCCCAGCCCGCCGCGCACATGGCCCACCAGTCGGTTGGCCAGCACCACGATGCGCTCGGCGATGCCGCCGTGCAGCATCAGTTCACCGGCAAAGATGAAGAAGGGGATGGCCAGGAAGGAGAACACCTGCATGCCGCCGACCATCTTCTGGAACACCAGCGCGACCGGCAGGTCGGCGGCCAGCATCGCCGCGACCGAGGACAGGCCGATGGCGAACGCCACCGGGACGCCGACGAGGAGCAGCAGCAGGAAGCTGCCGCCGAGGATCCAGAGTTCCATGATTCAGAGCCTCGTCGCTGGCACGGGGCGCTTGCGCCACAGCGCGATCAGCTGCTCGATGCAGAACAGCCCCATCAAGACGCCGCCGATCAGCAAGGGCAGGTAGTCGAAGGCCTCCGGGATGCCGAGGATAGGCTTGGGCTCTTCCCACTTGAGCTGCATCCACTCCCAGGCGCTGCCGGCCATCAGCAGCGCGAACAAGGCCACCAGCAGCTGGATGAGCGCCTCGGCGACGCGCTGCGCGGCCGGCGGCAGCAGCGCCACCAGGCTCTCCAGACCCAGGTGACCGGCATCGCGCACACCCACCGCCACCGCCAGCGCGGTGATGTAGAGCAGCAGCAGCAGCGCCACCGGCTCGGTCCAAACCGGCGTGTCGTTGAGCAGGTAGCGACCGATCACCTGCCACTGCACGCAGAGCACCAGCAGCACCAGACCGAACGCCGCGGCGCGCAGCGCCCAACGCGCCAGGAAGGCGCACAAGGCGGTGTAGGCCATGTTCAACGGCCGCCTTCGCCGGGCCGCCCCAAGGAGGCGGCAGCCCCCTCGGGGGGTGGCGAGGACGCGCCAGCGCCCGCATCCTGGGGGCTCTTCATTTCGTTTCCTGGATGGCCTTGACCAAACGCTGCAGCTCGGGCGTGTTGACGAAGCGCGCGTAGACCGGTGCCATGGCCTGGCGGAAGGGCTCGCGCTCGACGTCGACCTGCTGCGCGCCGGCGGCCTTGGCGGCGGCCAGCGCCTGCGCCTCGGCCGCATCCCAGAGCTGGCGCTGCAGCTGCACCGAGGCGCGCGCTGCCTCGCGCAGCTGGCCCTGCTGGGTCGGGGTCAGCTTGTCCCAGACGCGCTTGCCGATGAAGAGCAGGTCGGGCGTCATGGCGTGTTCGGTGCGTGAGTAGACCGGCGCCGCCTCCATGTGGCGGAAGCCCGCGTACGAGGGCAGGTTGTTCTCGGCCGCGTCGATCAGCCCGGTCTTCAGCCCGGTGTAGACCTCGCCGATCGGCATCGGCGTGGCGTTGGCGCCGATCGCCGCCATGGCCGCCACCCACACATCGGTCTGCGGCACGCGCACCTTCAGGCCGCGCGCATCGGCCAGGGTCTTCACCGGCCTTTTCGCGTACAGCGAACGCGCGCCGGCGTCGTAGAAAGCCAGGCCCACCAGGCCCTGGTGGGCGCAGGCCTGCAGCAGTTCCTCGCCCAGCGGGCCGTCGAAGACCTTGCGCTGGTGCGCCACCGAGCGGAACAGGAAGGGCAGGGTCGGCACCAGCGACTTCGGGCACATCGAGGCCAGCGCCGCGCCGTGCACCCGCGTCATGGCCAGTGCGCCGAGCTTGGCCTGGTCCAGGGTCTCCTTCTCGCTGCCCAGCGCGCCCTTGTTGAAGACCTTGACCGTCAGCGCACCGCCGCTGCTCTTGGCCAGCAGGGTGCCCAGATGGCGCACCGCGGCGACGGTCGGGTAGTCGTCGGCGTTGTGCACATCGGCGGACTTCAGCTCCAGCGCCGACGCGGCACCGGCGGCCAGCAGGGTGAGCAGCAGGCTCAGGGTCTTCTTCATCCTCGTCTCCTTCAAGGCAGGTCGCGGTAGCGCAGATCGCCGAAGCGGGCCTCGCCAGCGCCGGCTGCGTAGAGCGCCGGGCGCAGGCTCATGAAGCCGCCGGCGACGTTGTGGTGGTAGCCGCTGACGTCCATCTGCACCGGGAACTTCACCCAGGGCTGGCGGTCGTCGACGCGGCTGAACAGGGTCAGCACATGGCGCACGCAGCGCAGGCGCAGCTGCAGCCGGCGCGCCATGCCGGCCGGCTTGGGCAGCGCGCGCTGGTCCAGTCCGTAGCGGTGCAGGCGCAGGGCCCGCGCGTTCACGCCCAGGCCGGCGTAGAGCCGTGGGCTGTAGAACAGCAGCACGCCGGCCTGCACGCCTTCGTCGAAGTCCAGCCCGAACTCGAGCTCGAAGGCCGGGTCGCCCTGGATGAAGCCCAGCGGCGGGCTGTCGGCGGGACCGTCGCCGCTGGCCTGCAGTCGCAGGGCGCCCGCGCCGACCTGGACGCGCTCCAGCTGTCCCGGGCCGCCCGCGAGGAAGGCCCACTGCGGCTGCAGCCGCGGCGCCTGGAAGTCGTCGCTGAGCGACTGCCCGTGCGCGACGGCGCGCTCGCGGGCCGGCATCGGCAGCGCGGCGCCGTCGTCGGCCTCGACATGGAACCAGCCGTCGGCCGCGAAGCGCGCCGGCGCCAGCAGCATCTGCCGGCCCAGGGTGTGGAAGCCGTGCTCGTAGCCGTGGTAGGCCAGCCACCAGTCGCCGTGCGGCCCGCGCACCAGACTGCCATGGCCGCGAGACCACCAGCGCTCGCGCGGCGAGCGGGTGCGCAGCAAGGGGTTGTGCGGCGCGTGTTCCCAGGGGCCGTGAATGGATCGCGATCGCGCCGCGACGACCATATGCCCGGTCGGCGGGCCGGCCGTGCCGCCGATGGCCAGCAGCATATGGAACCAACCACCGTGGCGCAGGATCTTCGGTCCCTCCTGCGAATAGCTCTCGACGTCCCAGTCCTCGGGGTAGCGCCAGCCGTCGAACACATGTTCGACGGTGCCCTCCAGGCGCAGCCCGTCGTCGCTGAGCCGCACGCGGTCGCCCCCGCTCAGGAACAGGTAGCGGCGTCCGTCCTCGCCGACCGCATGGCCGGGGTCGATGTGCCTGGGCAGACCCAGGGCGAGCGGCGCCGACCACGGCCCTTCGATGCGCTCCGCGTGGATGACCAGGATGTCGTTGTGCTGCGCCTTCACGGGCAGGTAGATGAAGTAGCGCCCGCCGTGGCGGACCAGCTCCGGCGCCCACACGCTGCCGACCGACTGCTGCAGCGCGTTGACCAGCGGTCGCCAGTTCACCAGGTCGCGCGAATGCCAGATCAGCAGCCCCGGCAGCGCCTCGAAGCTGGAATGCGTGCAGTAGTAGTCCTCGCCGACCTGCAGCAGCGTCGGATCGGGTCGGTCACCGGCCAGTACCGGGTTCAGGTAGCGCCCGTCGCCCCGGTCGGCGCGGCGCTGGCCTTGCGGCCCCTGCGGCCAGGGTTCACAGGGCGGCAGGTAGGCGATGCCGGGGGCGGCCGCGCAGTCGACCCGCTCCGGCGACTGCGCATCGGCCAGCCCGGGCAGCAAGCCCGCCAGCACGACGCTGCGGCGCGCCAGGCCCATCAGGGCAGCTTTCCGCCGGGGAACAGCGAGGCCCAGCCGGCGCGCGGGCTCATGTCGGCGAGATGCCACTCGCTCTCCACGAAGGCGCGGCGCGTCGGCGCGGCAACGCGCGGCAGTCCGCTGCTCTGCGTCTCGTCGTCGACGATGCGGCCGCGGTCCTCGGCGATGTCGGAAAGCTGCTTGAAGTCGATGGCGTCGCGCGCCCAGGGGCGGGCGCCGACCAGCAGCGGCAGGCGGGCCTCGAGGCGCTGCGGCGCCAGCCAGCGCAGACCCTCGGGCAGATCGGGCTCGCGCAGCGCCACGATCTGTGCCGGACCGCTGGTGTAGCGACCGCTGATCGGCAAGGGCCGGCCCTGGCGGTCCTGGGCGATGTTGTCGGCCTCGTAGAGCTCGACGTCGCCGGCGCCGCCGAGCGTGAACAAGGGCAGGTTCTCGGCGGTGTCGGGGCCGGCGCGGTAGGCGTTGCCCACCAGGGTGAGGCGTCCGACCTGCCAGGGCTGCCCGTCCCACTCGTGGGCGACGAGGTTGTAGTGCACCGCGCGCTGGCCGGGGTTGACGATCAGGTTGTTGACCATGGCGCCGCGCGCGCCACCCTTGAACAGCGCGTTGCGCTCGCGGTTCGAGGCGTAGACGTTGCCCAGCAGCAGGATCCGCGTGGCGTTGTCGTGCACCAGCGTGCCCTTGCTGTGCTCGCCCTTCGCGTGCACCGAGTCGGCCAGCCCCTCGACGATCAGGTTGTGGCTGTAGGTGATGGCGTGCGAGGTGGCGGCGCGCCAGGCATCCGGCGTCGCACCCTTGAAGCGCGAGCCGCCCACCGACAGGTTTTCGTCGGTGGCCCAGCTGAAGCTGCAGTGGTCGACGATCAGGCGCTGTGCGCCGTCGGCGGTGCTCAGGCCGTCGTGGTCCTGCCCGCTGCGCTTCGCTCGCCCGTAGGCGCCGGGGCGGATGCGCAGGTGCTGCACGATGACGTCGTGGGTGGCCACCAGCAGCTCGCCACGGATCAGCGTGATGCCCGGCTCGGGCGCCGTCTGCCCCGCCACCGTCACCTGCGGCTCGTTGATGCGCAGCTGGCCGCCGGCCAGGTCGATGACGCCGCCGACCTCGAAAACGACGGTGCGCGGCCCGCGGGCCTGCAGCGCGGCACGCAGCGAGCCGGGACCGTCGGCGGCCAGCGTGGTGACGCGCTCGATGCGGCCACCGGCACCGCCGCGCGTCGCGGCCCAGCCCGGGTGCGTGAAGCTGGCGGCGTGCAGCGGCAAGTCGTCGGCGCAGGCCGGCGTGGGCAGACCGAGGGTGGCGCAGAGCACGCCCAGCAGCACGCCGCCGAGCAGGGCCTGCGGGCTGCGGCGATCGGCGCGGGCGCGCCTCACAGCAGATCCTCCATCGCCTCGCGCGGGATGACGGCGCCCGGGTGCTGGATGACCCGGGCCGCCACCCGGTTGCCGAAGGCGGCGGCGCTGCGTGCATCGGCGCCGCGCAGGCGCCGGCTCAGGTACCCGCCGGCAAAGGCGTCGCCGGCCGCGGTGCTGTCCACCACCCGGGCCACGGTCTCGGTGGGCTGCTCGAAGACCTCCCCCTGCGCCGTGCCCACCCAGGTCGGCTGGGCGCCACGCTTGACCACGCGTTCGGCGCAGGGCAGTGCCTGGGCATGGGCCAGCGCAGCGGCCGGGTCGGGCAGGCCGAAGAGCGCCTGGTGGTCGTCGAGCGTCACCAAGGCCGTGCTGGCCAGCGCGAAGGCGCGCTCGAAGCAGGTCCGCGCGGCCTCGGCCGAGGGCCACAAGCGCGGGCGGTAGTTGTTGTCGAACAGCACCTGGGCACCGCGTGCGCGCAAGCCGGCGGCCAGTGCGAACAGGCGCTCGCGCGCCGCCTCGTCGAGGATGGACAGGCTGATGCCGCTGAAATACAGCGCATCCAGCTGCGGGCCGGCCGCCTCCAGCGGCGTGCGCTCGGGGTCGAAGTAGCTGCGGGCGGCGCTGCGTTCGCGCCAGAAATGGAAGCGACGTTCGCCCTGCGCGTCGAGCTCGATCAGGTAGAGGCCCGGCAGGCGCCCGGGCACCGTGCGCACCAGGTCGAGCCGCAGGCCCTCGTCGCCCCAGCGCCGCAGCATTTCGGCGCTCAACGGATCGTCGCCGAGCGCCGTGGCATAGGCGACGTCCAGACCCGGTGCGCAGCGCGCCAGGTAGACGGCGGTGTTGAAGGTGTCGCCGCCCATGGACTGGCGCATCGCGCCGAAGGGCTGACCCTGCAGCTCCAGCATGCATTCGCCGAACACGGCGACCGTACCCGTCAGGTTCATGAACCGCTGCGCCTTAAATTTTGGAACATTGTTCCACAAATCGGCGAGGGTTCCGTCGGCGCCGTGCGCCGGCCTTTGGGAGCGTCAGTCTTCGGCGCTCACCTGGACGGCCAGCCGGGCCGCCTCGATGCAGGCGATCAGCGCTGCCTCGTCGTAGGGCTTGCCCAGCAAGGTGGTGACGCCGGCGGCGGCGGCCAGTTCCTTCTTGTCGTCGGACGAGGTGATCATGACCACCGGCAGGTCGTGCGAGCGCGGGTCGGCGCGCACATGGCGGGTCAGTCCGAAGCCGTCCATGCCGGGCATCTCGACGTCGGTGATCAGCACATGGGGCAGCTGCGCGGCCATCTTCTCGATGGCCTCCTCGGCGCTCTCGGCCAGCGCGACCTGGTAGCCCAGCGGCGCCAGCACGCGGCTGGTCTTGACGCGCACGATCTTCGAGTCGTCGACCAGCAGCACGCGGGTTTCCTGCGCCGAGAGGCTGCGCAGCGGGCGGGCCGCTGCTGCGGCGGCTGCGGCTGCAGCAGCCCGCTCGGCCTCATCGGCGTCCCGACGCTCAGCCTCAAGGCGTGCTGCTTCGGCATCGGCGGCGCGGCGCTCAGCCTCCTGGCGCTCGGCCTCGGCGCGAGCGACTGCCTCGTCGGCAAGTCGCTCGGCTTCCAGGCGTGCGGCCTCGGCCTCGACGGCCAGACGTGCGGCCTCGGCCTCGACGGCCAGGCGCTCAGCCTCAAGGCGTGCTGCTTCGGCCTCGGCGGCGCGGCGCTCAGCCTGCTGGCGTTCGGCCTCGGCACGAGCGGCTTCCTCGGCGGCAAGTCGCTCGGCTTCCAGGCGCTCCGCTTCGGCGCGAGCAGCTTCCTCGGCCGCCAGGCGCTCGGCCTCCAAGCGAGCGACCTCGGCCTCGGCAGCGCGGTGCTCTGCCTGCTGGCGTTCGGCCTCGGCACGAGCGGCCTCCTCGGCGGCCAAACGCTCGGCTTCCAGACGGGCCGCTTCGGCCTGGGCTTGCGCGGCCTGCTCGGCGGCGAGGCGCTCGGCCTCCTGCGCCTCGGCGCGCTCGCGCAACTCGGCCGCTGCGGCCTGCTGTGCGCGATCCAGCGCGGCCTGGGCCTCGGCCTCGGCGTGTGCGCGCTGCTCGGCGCGATGCATCTCCTCGGCCTGCAGGATGGCAGCCAGCGCCTCGAGGTCCGAATCGGCCGCATCGCGTCGCGCACCGGCAGGCGCGGGCTCCGCGTCGACCTCGGGCGGCAGGGAGTCGACGGCGTCGAGCCGCACCGCCACCGGCGCGCCGGGGTCGTCGGGCTCGACGATCTCGGCCTGGGCCGGCGGGCGCCTGGCGTCCGCCATGGCCTGCGTCATCTCAAGCTGTGCAAGCGCCTGCTGCTCGCGCAGCTCGGCTTCCTCGATCTGGCGGCGGCGGCGCGCCCGCAGCCAGAGCACGGCGGCGATGGCAACGAGCAGGGCAAGAAGTCCGAACAGGATGGGCATGGCGGTCAAGGGGCCTGGGCGCGACGGTGCAAGCTTAGCCGGCCGGCGTGTCATCCCGGGCGGCCAGCGCGCGGCTCCGGGTCGCGGCGAAGTCGCCAGGGTGCAGGTGCAGCAGGTCGGCCACGCGCCAGACGATGTGGCGCTCGTGGGCGGCGATCTCGCCGTCGGCCAGCGCCACCTGCCACATGGCCTCGACCATGCGCACCTTGGCGGCGTCGTCGAGCCGCTCGTTGAGCACCGAGGTGAACTGGTGCAGGTCGGTGGCGTCGCGCGCCACGCCCTCGGCATGCGCCAGCAGGGTCTCGCGCTCGTCGGCGCTGAGTGCGAATTTGCGCTCGAGGGCCTGCAGCGCGGCGGCGCGCTCGGCCGCGCCGATGCCGGCCTCGGCGCGCATCACCTCGACCAGCAGCACGGCGCTGGCGAGCTCCAGCGTGTGGCGGTCGGCCGGCGCCCCCTGGGTCGGGTCAAACAGCGGGGCGAACAGGTCTTTGAGCGTGCGCAGCATGATGGCCGCGCATCTTGGCTCACAAATTGCCGGCGAACAGCTTGCGGATGAAGAGCGCCTTGAAGCCCTGCGCCTCGTCAAGGCCGAGGCGCTGCAGATAGGCCGGCGGGGCCTCCTTGCCCTCCCAGAAGCTCCTCAGGGCCAGCGTCACCAGCTCCACCGGGTGCTGGGTGGCCTTCTTCAGCCGGCGCAGCGCGGCAACGATCTTCAGCTCGTCGGCCGTCAGGTCGGTGCCGAACGGGAAGCCCGGCAGCAGGCCGACCTCGGTGAAGGGGTGCAGGCGCGCGTCGAGCTCCTGCGGGGTGTTGTGGGCCCAGCTTGCCGGCAACTCCCAGGCGCTTTCCAGCTTGCCGTGCGCCTTGGCCTGCGCCACCAGCTCGGGCTGGAAGCGCGAGTCGGCGATGGCGATCAGGCGCTTGACGATCTCGCCGTCACTCTGCGCGCGCAGGTCGGCCACGCCGTACTCGGTGATGACGATGTCGCGCAGATGGCGCGGGATGGTGGTGTGGCCGTAGCTCCAGACGATGTTGCTGACCGGCCCGGCCGCCGTCTCGTGCGTGGCGCGCAGCATCAGGATGGAGCGCGCGTCGGGCAGCGCGTGCGCCATGGCCACGAAGTTGTACTGCCCGCCCACGCCGCTGACCACCGCGCCGCTCTCCAGCGCGTCGCTGGCCGCTGCGCCCAGCAGCGTCACCTTCATCGTGGTGTTCATGAAGCGCGCCTTGCGGCGCTGCTCGCGCTTGAGCTGCGTCTCCTCCGCGCTCTTGCCGTAGAGCTGGTTGATGAAGTCGATGCGCGTCATGTCGATGCGCGCGCGCTCGGGCTCGGGCAGGCGGCGCAGCGCCTCGTAGAAGGTGCCGGGGCCGATGAAGAAGCCGCCGGTCATGCACACGCCGCCGCGCAGGCGCTGCCCCGGTCGGCCTTCCGCGTCCAGGATGCCGAAGCGGCGCAGCCAGGCCTGGTCCTTGGCGGTCGGCGGCAGGTTGATGCAGCCTTCCTCGGCGAGCAGCTCCAGCACGTTGGCGGGCAGCTGCGCAGGGTCCAGCCGGCCCTCGTTGACCAGGGTCTGCAGCGTCGCGTCGGCATACACCTCGCGGCGGATGATGCCGGCGTCCATCAAGGCCAGGAAGGCGTTGACGAACATCTCCGAGCAGCCGTAGAGACCCTGCTGGAAGGGAGCAAGCTCGCGGCCCTGCAGGCCGTCCGGGCACAGGCTCTCCAGGATGCGCCGGTAGTCGGCACCCTGGCGGTCGCGCAGGATCAGCGCGTGGCCGATGGCATCGCCCAGCGAGCCGATGCCGATCTGCAGCGTGCCGCCGTCCACCACCAGGCTGCTGGCGTGCAGGCCGATGGCGTAGTCGGCCGTGCTCACCTTGGCGTTGGGCGGCGCGAACAGGGTGTGCGTGGCGGCCGGGTCGTCGCACAGGATGTCGAAGAACGAGGGCGGCACCAGCGCGCCGCCGAGCATGAAGGGCATCTGCCGGTTCACCACGCCGATGCACAGCAGCGGCTTGCCGGCCTCGGCGTAGCGCTCCACCACCTCCTGCACCACGTCGGGGTTGCTGGACAGGCTGATCTGCCGCTCCCCGTCCTGCTCGCGCTCGGCCACCGCCTGGGCGATCACGTTCAAACCCTGGCCGAGCATGTCGCGCGCCACGAAGGTGTAGTTGGTGCTGATGTACTGCTGCTGCGCCAGGCCGTTCTGCAGGTAGTCGCCGGTCTTGAAGAAGAACTCGCGCACCTCGATATTGGGCGGCAGCCCGGGACCGCGCAGGTCCTTGACGTACTCGAGGTCCGGGTAGTCCTTGAACACCCGCTCGACCAGCGGTGCCAGGAAGTGCTGCTCCAGTTCGCTCTTGCCGCTGGGAACCTCCAGGCTCAGCGCCGTGAGGATGGTCAGGTGCCGCGCGGGATCGGCCTTGACGGCCTGGTAGAGCCGGTTGACGAGGGGATTGGGCTTGCCGATGCCAAGCGGCAGGCCCAGCACGATGGGCCCGTCGATACGGGCCAGCACGGCCTCCACGGCGGCGTCGAGCGAATGCAAAGCGGTGGTCATGATCGTCGTCTCCTTGTTCCTTTCATGCTGCGCTGCACAAGGGTGAATGGCCTTGATCTGGGTCATCGGCCGCGACGCTTCCGAGCCCGGCGTGGCAGCATGCCGGGCATGGAATGCCGCCCCCGCTGCGCCGCCTGCTGCATCGCGCCTTCGATCAGTTCGCCGATCCCCGGCATGCCGGGGGTGGGCGGCATCAGCAAGCCCGCCGGCGTGCGCTGCATCCAGCTCGACGAGGCCGACCGCTGCAAGCTCTTCGGCCGCCCCGAGCGTCCCGCCGTCTGCGGCTCCCTGGCGCCGCACGAGGAGATGTGCGGCAGCAGCCGCGAGCAGGCGATGCGCTGGCTGGGTTGGCTGGAGCGCGAGACCTCAGGCCGGACCTGAGGTCGGCGCAGTCGGGGCCGGCAGCTGCAACTGCTGGGCCACCGCCAGGCACTGGCGGATGTGCTGCTCGCAGACCCACTTCAAGGCCGAGTAGGTGAGCAACGCCGACACCGCCTGCCCGGCCACCGGCACGAACTTGGCGGCCTGCTGGGTGCTCAGGCGCACGCCCACCGCGGCCAGCATCTTCAGCACCAGCTCGCGGGTGATGAGCCGACCGATCAACAGACTGCCGCCGGCGCTGACGGCCTTGAGCACCACCGCGCGGCGCTCGGGCGCCAGACGCTCGATCTGCGCCTCGCTCAGGCCGAAAGCCAGGTTGATCTGCGGCAGCAGCCTCATGAGGATGCCGACGTCGGTGGCCCAGTCCAGCCCGGGCACCGGCACCGCGGCGACGCCGGCGGCCAGCAGCGCGCGCTTCCTGACCAGGCGGCGGCAGTGCAGCACGGCGGCTTCCAGATGCGGCGGGATGGGCGGCGGCGAGGGGTTCCGTTCGCGATGTGGCATGGCGGCGGGAGTCTGCCAGAGCGCTGCGTGGCGCGCATCGCACCCGCCACCAGGATGCCAGGCGCGGTCAGTGGCGGTCGTGCAAAACAGTGCATGACCGCGTTGACGAGCGACTCGATGGAGGTGCCGGCTCCGCGCGCGGCACCCGGTAAACCACGAGCGCAAGCCTGGGCGGGCTGTCGAGAATTTTGGCAGCGCTGGGCCTGAATGACGCCCCGAGGTCCATCAAGCCGTGATTCCATGCACCGATGGTGGGGGGGCACAATTTTTGCGTGACTGCGCCTTTCTCCCGCTTGCCACTCAAGGGGCACGACGATGACGGCACTGAAGACTCTGGTATCTCTGGGCTTGCTGGCGTTCGCGAGCGCGACACAGGCGGCACCGATTGCAGGCAAGGGAACCTGGGAAAGCACCCTGAAGGCGCGCGACGTCAACGGCCACGCCGTGGCGTTGGACAGCGCTGACGCGGCGTTCTTCTACGACAGCACGCTGGACGTCACCTGGCTGGCCGACATGAACGCCAGCGGCACCTTGGCATGGGGGGACGCCCTGGCCTGGGCCGATGCGCTGACCGTCGGCGGCTTCGACGATTGGCGTCTGCCCTCCATCATCGACAGCGGCGCGGCCGGGTGCGACCTCAACTTCGACGGTGGCACCGACTGTGGCTACAACACACAGACCCAGGTCGCCGGTCAATACAGCGAATGGGCGCATCTTTACTACGTGACCCTCGGCAATTTGGGGTTCTGCGCCCCCGGCGGCAACACGCCCGATACCTGCGAGGGTCCGCAGCCCGGGTGGGGCCTGAGCAATACCGCCCACTTCCAAGACATGCAGGCCGCCATCCATTGGTCCGCCACGGACTACACAGCGCAGGGCGGTACCGCGTGGGTCTTCTACGCCGCCGATGGTTACCAGAGTCGCGCCGGCAAGGGCGTCGCTTTGAACGCGGTGGCACTGCGCACCGGCGATGTGTTGCGGGATGTCGGTACGGTTCCCGAACCGCAAGGCCTGGCCCTGGCGCTGACGGCCCTGGCGGGGCTGGGCGCGGCCCTCCGACGGCGTCGCGCAGCCTGAGGGGTCGGATGCGCTGACGCAGCCCGCGTCAGAAGGGGGCCGTTGCGGTCGGCCGGCTTGAGGCGGTCGTTGCGAAGTGGTAGCGCAGTGCAGCGATGCGCCCGCGCCAGTAAGGCCGCTCGCCGTCGGGCAGCACCCAGGCGACCACGCCACGCTGGGGTACGAGCAGGCCGTCGCGGCGCTGGTAGTCCGACCAGCGGCCCTCCCAGGGCGTGGGCTGCATCTGGGTGCCGACGCTGCGGCCGCGCGCCTCGGCGCGCACGCGCTCGACGAGGCCGTCTTCGGCGCTGAAATGGAAATCCAGGCTGACGCTCACGCCGCCGTCGCTCAGGGTGGCGCGAGCGCTGCGAGCGTCCAGCGCCTGCCAGCGCACGCCCTGGCTGGGCAGCAGGGCGGTGGGGTACCAGGCCGCTTCGGCGAGGTAGCGCATCAGCTCGCCGCGCGCCAGTTCGTCCTGGCGACCGCGCAGATCGGCCAGCGCGAAAAGACCCAGCAGCGCGGCGTGCAGGCGGCCCTCGCCGCCCACGTAGGCGTCGTGTACCCGCACGCTCAGGCCCGGCAGCAGGGCGATGCGGCCGTTCCAGACGAAGCCGGGGCGCTGCGTGACGACGCGCTGCGTCGAGCTGAACGGGCGCCAACGATCGCCGTCGGCGCTGAGGTTGAATTGCCCCTCGTGCGCCAGCGTTGCGCCGCGCACGAGGGGCGCGCCCTCGCTGATCGCCGCACGCAGGTAGCGCTGCACCGGTGCGGGCAGGCCCTCGAGCTCCTGCGCATCGAAGCGGGCCGGCCCGGCCGCTGGCGACGCCAGCCCGGCCTCCAGCTCCCGCGTGAGGCGGCGCCAGCGCGCCTCACCGAGGGCCACCAGCAGCGCCAGCACCAGCGCCAGCAGCAACAGCGCCGCGGCGACTCCCTTCATCCAAGCCATGTCCCCCTCCCGTGCCTGTCATCGAGACCGGCCGGAAGGATCGGCGAGACCGCTGGGTGCTGCCTTGCCGGGCGTCAAGCGAGGCCCGGCAAGGCCCTCAGCGCGCCGCCGCCGCGCGCATCTCGCGCGCCACGTACCAGAGGCTGGCGCCGGCCATGGCGGCGGCGGCCAGCAGCGGCGGCAGCCAGCGGGCCAGGCCGAGTGCCTCGCCCTTGAGCACCAGCATCATCTGCTGGTACTGGGCCAGGCCGGGCACCCAGAAGTGCCAGGGGGCGTCGGCGCCGGGGTTGAGCATGGGGATCAGCGGCAGAAAGCTGAAGCCCATCAGCACCAGGTTGGCGCTGGCCTGCGCCTCCTTGAAGGTCTTGGTGCGGATCGCCATCGCCATCAGCAGGCCGCCGGCGGCCAGCGCCAGCGGCGCCAGCAGGGCCGAGAAGGTCAGCGCCTCCTGCCAGCCGAAGCGGAACTGCGCGGCCAGCGCGTCGCTCTTGATGAGCAGCTGCGCCGGCAGGAAGCCGAAGCTGGACAAGGCCGCCACCACCACGCCCATCAGCACCACGGCCAGGAATTTGCCGAAGCTCAGGGACAGGTGCTGCACCGGGTTGGTCAGCAGCGGCTCCAGCGAGCCGCGCTCGCGCTCGCCGCTGGTGGCGTCCAGCGCCGCGGCCAGGCAGCCGTAGAGCACCGGCATCAGCAACGCGAAGGGCACGATGCTGGTGATGCGCGTGGCGCGCGCGCCGGGGCTGGCCAGGTCGCGTTCGGTGAGCTGCACCGGCTGCATCACTTGGGTGGAGACGCCGCGCAGCAGCAGGTGCAGCTGCGCACGCTCCTGGCCGAAGCCGCGCACCAGCTCCAGCACCGGCCGCACGCTGACGCTGGCGCGCGTGTTGGCGCTGTCGGTCACCACCTCCACCGAGGGCTGCTCGCCGCGCGCCAGCTCGGCCTCGAAGTCGGGCGGCACCACCAGCAGCGGCGCCTGCACCTCGCCGCTGCGCAGGCCGGCCTCGTAGGCGGTCTTGCCGGCCTCGCCGTCCACCACCACGATGGTGAAGCCCTGGCGTTCGATGTAGTTCTTCAGCGTCGGCGCCGCCACGATGCCCCAGGCGTTGACGACGCGCTTCTCGGCCTGCGCCTCGAACTGGGCGATCAGCGCGCTCAGCGCGAACAGCATCAGCGGGCCGATGAGGATGCCCGGCAGCACCATGCGCAGCAGGGTGCGGCGGTCGCGCAGCGCGTCGGTCAGCTCCTTCCAGAAGACGATGGCGATGTGGTTGAGGGTGCGGGCGTTGGGGTGCTCGACTCGGTTCATGCGGCCTCCTGGCGGGCGGCTTGTTCGGGGAAGGCGAGGGCGACGAAGGCGTCCTCAAAACGCGTGCAGCCGGTGCGCTGCAGCAGCTCGGGCACCGAGCCGCGCGCCAGCGAGCGGCCCTGGCTGACCACCACCACCTCGTCACACAGGTACTCCACCTCCTGCATGATGTGGGTGGAGAAGACGATGCACTTGCCCTGCTCGCGGGCCAGCCGGCGCAGGGTTTCGCGCAGGGAGCGCGTGGCCAGCACGTCCAGGCCGTTGGTGGGCTCGTCGAGCACCAGATTGGCCGGGTCGTGCACCAGCGCGCGGGCCAGCGCGGTCTTCATGCGCTCACCCTGGCTGAAGCCCTCGGCCCGGCGGTCGAGGATGTTGCGCATCTCCAGCAGCTCGGCGAGCTGCGCGGCGCGCGCCTCGGCGGCCTCGCGCGTCATGCCCTGCAGGCGGCCGAAATAGACGACGTTCTCGCGCGCCGTCAGGCGCGGGTAGAGGCCGTGTGCGTCGCCCAGGATGCCCATCTGGGCGAGCGCCTGCTGCGGGTCGGCGACGACGTCGACACCGTCCACCTCGAGGCGGCCCTGGTCGGGCGCGAACAGGCCGCCGAGCATGCGCAGCGTGGTGGTCTTGCCGGCGCCGTTGGGGCCCAGCAGGCCGGTGATGCGGCCGTTGCCGGCCTCCAGGCTGACCGACCTCACCGCCTCCACCCACTGCGGCGCGGGTTTCTTCAGCAGGCCGGCCAGGCCGGGCTTCTTGGGGGCCGGCGCGGCAAAGCGCTTGGCCACTTGGTCGATGCGGATCACTTCGAGCCCTCCGGGTTCTTCTTTGGCAGCGGCGGCAGCAGCGGGTTGGGCGGCACGAAGGCCAGCGCGCGCGGCATGTCCTTCGCGCAGTCGGTCTTCAGGGCCAATGCCTCGGCCTCGCTCTTGGCCTCGATGAAGCGCGCCACCACGTCGCGCATGCAGGGCAGGTTGATGACGCCGTGTCCGGCCGCCGGCACCACCTGGTGCAGGGCCTTGGGCCCAAGCAGCCGGGCGACGCGCTCGCCATGGCGCGGCGGGGTGGCCGGGTCGGCGCCGCCGCTGGTCAGCAGCACCGGGCTTTGCGCCGGCGGGATCTTGTAGAAGTCGGCGCTCACGGCGCCGCGCGGCCAGCCCTCGCAGATGCGCTGGTAGCGCTGCAGGTCGGCGTCGCCGAAGTCGCGCCCCGGGGCGTCCTGGTTGGCGGCCACCTGCGGCAGGTCCTCGGCGCACACCACCGAGAAATGCATGCCGCCGGCCAGCCCACCGCGCCGGCCCACCAGGCTGCCCGACAGCGCGTTGAGCGGGTTGAAGTCGCCCCCCGCCGCCGCGGCGATGGCGGCCGGCAGCAGGCTGCTGAGGGTCGGCGAGTAGAGCGGCGGGCGCACCGCGCCGATCACCTGGCCGCGCTCCATGGTCACCGTCTCCAGCTTGCCGGTCAGCGCGTGGCGCAGCTGCACTTGGCGCGGCAGCCCGGCCAGCAGCTGCTGCCACTGCGAGCCCAGGTTCGGGTAGGCGGCGCGGCAGCCGGCCTGGGCCTCGCAGCTCGCCAGCAGCGCGTCGAGCGCCGCCTGCGTGTCGGTGCCGAAGCTGCGCGGCAGCGCGATGTCGGGCGGAGCCAGCCCGTCGATGACGCTGCGCCGCACCGCCTGCGGGAACAGGCGCTGGTACTCGAGCGCGGCGCGCGTGCCGTAACTGGCGCCGACCAGGTTCCACTGCGCCACGCCGAGCGCCTCGCGCACCGCGTCGAGGTCCTGCATGGCGAGGGTCGTCGTGTAGAAGCGCAGATCGCCGTGCGGCAGCTTCATCAGGCGGTCGCGGCAGCGGTGCACCAGGGCGATCTGCTCGTCCAGGTTCATCGAGGTCTCGCGGCCGCGCGCGGCTTCCTCTTCCACCTTGCACTCCAGCGGCGCGCTCTGGCCGGTGCCGCGCTGGTCGACGAAGACCAGGTCGCGGCGCTGGTTCAGGCGCGCGTAGCGCGACGCGATCAACGGCAGCATCTCCGCCGCGGCCTGGCCGGGCCCGCCGGCCAGCAGGGTGACCGGGTCGGGCAGCTTGTTGCGCGCCAGCGCCGGCACCAGCACCACGCGCAGCGCGATGGTCTTGCCCTGGGGCTCGGCCGGGTTGAGCGGGCGCTGCAGCGTGCCGCATTGCAGCTCGGTCGGGTAGCCGTCAAGGCGGCAGGGCTTGAGCGACAGCGTTGCGGCGGGGGCGGCCTCGGCGTGCGGGCTGCCCGCCAGCAGGGCGGTCAGCACGCCCACCAGCAGCGCGGTAGGGGCGCCAAGGCGACGGTAGCGAAGGGCTCGCATCAGGGATCCCAGGTTGAAAGAGGCGCGCATTGTGGGAGGACCGTGCGCGAGGTTCGCGCCGGCATCCGGCGAATGGAGGATGCGGGCGTCGAACCGACGGCGCGCCGGCATGAATGGCCGCGTGAGCGCTTGTAGGGGCGGCGGTAAGGGCGGCGGTAGGGCGGCTGAACCCCGCGCTGCAGGAACGGCGGCAGCTGGCTATCGTTCGGGCCTTCCCCGAACGGAGACCGACGATGAAGCTCTACTACGCCCCCGCCGCCTGCTCGCTGTCGCCGCACATCGTGCTGCGCGAGGCCGGCCTGCCCTTCGAGCTGGTGCGCGTCAGCACCAAGAGCCACAAGACCGCCGACGGCGGCGACTTCTACGCCATCAACCCCAAGGGCTATGTGCCGGTGCTGGAGTGGGACGACGGCGAGCGCCTCACCGAAGGCCCGGCCATCGTGCAGTGGATCGCCGACCAGGTGCCCGAGCGGCAGCTCGCCCCGCCGGCCGGCACGCGCGAGCGCGCCCGGCTGCAGGAGTGGCTGAACTTCACCACCAGCGAGCTGCACAAGCAGTTCACACCGCTCTTCAGCCCGGCCTACGACGACAGCGCCAAGGGCATCGCGCGCGAGATCCTCAGCAAGCGCCTGGCCTTCGTGAACCAGCAGCTGGCGGGCAAGGATTACCTGCTGGGCGAGCGTTTCAGCGTGGCCGACGCCTATCTGTTCACGGTGCTGAGCTGGTGCGCCTACGTGCAGATCGAGCTGACCCAGTGGCCGACCCTGGCCACCTACCAGCTGCGCGTGGCGGCCCGGCCGGCGGTGCAGGCGGCGCTCGAGGCCGAAGGCTTGAAGAAGTGAGGTCGCTGCCGCAGCTGGAGCTGGCGGACGCCCGCCGCATCGCCGCCGCCGCGCGCGCCCGCGCCGAGGCCGAGGGGTGGGCGGTGGTCATCGCCATCGTCGACGAGGGCGGCCACCTGATGTTCCTGGAGCGCGCCGACGCCACGCAGAAGGGGTCGGTGCGGGTGGCGCAGGAGAAGGCGCGCACCGCGCTGCTCTTCAAGCGCCCGACCAAGGCGCTCGAGGACGCCATCGCCTCCGGAAAGCTGCAGATGCTCGACCTGCCCGGCGCCACGCCCATCGAGGGCGGCCTGCCGTTGCTGGTGGACGGTCACCCGGTCGGCGCCATCGGCGTCAGCGGCGTGCTCTCGAGCCAGGATGGACAGATCGCCGCCGCGGGCGTGGCGGCACTCTGAGCACCCCCAGGTCCGGGCCAGCCCGGCCCGCCCCCGGCGGGGGTTAAGGTGCCGGGCAAAGCCCGTTCACCTTAAGAGCACCCCCAGGTCCGGGTCAGCCCGGCCCGCCCCCGGCGGAGGTTAAGGTGCCGGGCAAAGCCCGTTCACCTTAAGAGGCCCGCATGCAAAGCCAAGCCAGCAGCGTCGAACAGTACCTCGCCGAGCTGCCGCCCGAGCGCCAGAGCGCCGTGCGTGCGCTGCACCGGCAGCTCGTCGAGCGGCTGCCCGCCGGCTTCGAGGCGCAGATGAGCTACGGGATGATCGGCTACGTCGTACCGCACACGCTCTACCCGGCCGGCTACCACTGCGACCCCAAGCTGCCCCTGCCCTTCATGGCGCTGGCCTCGCAGAAGGCTTCGATCAATCTGTACCACATGGGCCTGTACGCCGACGCCGAGCGGATGGCCTGGTTCCAGGCCGAGCACGCCCGGGCCAGCGCCCGCAAGCTCGACATGGGCAAGAGCTGCGTGCGCTACAAGAAGCCCGAGGACATCCCGCTGGCCCTGCTGGGCGAGCTGGCCGCCAGGATGACGGTGCCGCAGTGGATCCGCCTCTACGAGGAGCGGCTGCGGCGCTGAAGGCCAGCGCCGTGCGCCGTGCTACCTTGCGCGCCGCCCGGCCTTCGCCCCCCGTCTCCTGCCGCCAACGCTGTCCGCATGCGCTACATCTTCTTCGCCACGGTATTGCTGTTCGTCGCCTTCGGTGGAGAGTGGCTCTACCTGCGCTACCTGCGCCGCGTCGAACCGCTGGGGGCGCAGGCCTTGGCGCTGGCCGAGCACTTCATGCGCAACGGCATCCAGGTGCAGGCCCACCCGCGCCGGCATGGCTTCCGCGCCGCCCAGATGCCCTGCGTGGCCGGCTACGCGCTGGCGGGCCGGCCGGAGCCCATCGTGGTCGAGTTCTGCGCCAGCGACAGCCGGGCCGAGGCGCGGCTGCGCGCCCACAGCGCCGACCCCGCCGTGAGCCAGGCGGCGCGCAACGGCCGCCTCGTGCTGAGCCTGCCGCGCTGGAGCGATGAGGCCGCGCCGACGGCGAGCGCCGTGCTCGCCGCGTTTGCCGCGTTTGTGCCGACCGAGCCCTGATCAGCGCAGCGTGAAGCGCACGTTGGCGGGGGGTCGACCGGCCAGCGTGACCGTCGCCACCACCTTGGTGCCGGGGCCGATCTTGAAGGGGCCGACGGCCTCGAGCCGGTTGTCGCCCGCCGGCCTGAGCGGCGCTTCGGACTTGTGCTTGCCGCTCAGCAGCGTGAGCTTGCCGCTGGCGCCGGTGGTGCTGAAGGGTTTGCCCAGTTCGCGAGCGTGCAGCACGATGCGTTCGGGCTTGGCCACCAGCTCCCAGTCGAAGTGCATGTGCTCGACGACCACGCCGCCGTGCGCGGGGGCGTGGTCGCTGGCGTGGTCGTGCACGTGATCATCGTGTGCCCAGGCCCGCGGGGCGAGTGACAGTGTGAGGGTCAGCAGGACGAGGTGAAGGGCGTGCTTCATCGGGTGCTCCATGGATGGGGTGAGGGGCGTCAGAAGGCCTGTCCGCCGGCCTGCGCGGCTTGCGCGGCCAGGCGCTCGATGGGGGCGCGCCCGAAGCGCCAGACCATCGCAGGGGTGAGGAAGGTGTCGAGCAGGGTGGCGCTGACGAGGCCGCTGAAGATCACCACGGCGACCGGGTAGAGCAGCTCGGTGCCGGGCTGGCCGGCCTCGAACAGCAGCGGTGCCAATGCAAAGGCCGCCACCAGGGCCGTCATCAGCACCGGGCTCAGGCGCTCCAGCGAGCCGCGCGTCAGCATCGCCGCGTCGAAGCGCTCGCCCTCGAAGGCGCACAGATTGATGTAGTGGCTGACCTTGAGGATGCCGTTGCGGATCGAGATGCCGGCCAGGGTGATGAAGCCGATCAGCGCCGCCACCGACAGCGGCTGGCCGCTGAGCTTCAGGCCGATCACCGCGCCCACCAGGGCCAGCGGGATGTTGGCCATGATCATCAGCGTCAGCCGGCCGCTCGGGTAGCGGCTGTAGAGCACCAGGAAGACCAGCAGCGCCGACACGATGCTGAGCGCGGCAATCAGCCGGCTGCTCTGCGCCTGCGCCTCGAACTGGCCGCCCAGGCTCACGAACATGCCCTCGGGCAGCGGGTGGCGGGCCACCACGGCGCGGATGTCCGCCACCAGCTCGGAGAGCGGGCGCTGCGAGGCATTGGCCGAGATGACGATGCGGCGTCGGCCGTCGTCGCGGCTGATCTGGTTGGGGCCGTCGCCCTCCTCGATCTGCGCCAGCTTGCTCAAGGGCACACGGCCGGCCGGGGTGTCGATCAGCAGCTGCGGCAGCGCCTGCAGGCTGCGCGCCGGGTCGGCCAGGCGCAGCACCAGGTCGAAGCGGCGGTTGCCCTCCACCACCTGGGTGACGCGCTCGCCGTCGATGAGCTGCTGCAGCTCGGCCAGCAACTGCCCCGGGGGCAGGCCGTAGGCGGCCGCCGCCGCGTGGTCCACGCGCACCTGGATCTGCGGCGTCAGCACCTGCTTCTCCACCTCCAGGTCGGCGATGCCCGGGATGCCGGCCAACTGGGCGCGCAGGGCCTCGGCCTGGCTGCGCAGGGCGTCCAGGTCCTCGCCGAAGATCTTGATGGCGATGGCGCTGCGCACGCCCGACAGCATGTGGTCGATGCGGTGGCTGATGGGCTGGCCCAGCGCGATGGCGGCCGGGATGTGCATCAGGCGCCGGCGCAGGTCGGCGTACACCGCGTCGAGCGCTCGCTCGCTCTCGCGCAGGCCGATGTCGAGCTCGGACACATGCACGCCCTCGGCGTGCTCGTCCATCTCGGCGCGGCCCGAGCGCCGGCCCACGTACACGACCTCCGGCACGTCCTTGAGCAGCGCCTCCGCCTGGCGCGCCACCTGCACCGACTCGGCCAGCGTGGTGCCCGGGTTCAGGCGCAGCCCGATCAGCACCGAGCCCTCGTTGAAGGGCGGCAGAAAGGTGGTGGGAAAGAAGGGCACGAGCGCCAGCGCGCCCGCCACCGCCAGCGCGCCCGCCACCAGCACCGCGCGGCTGTGCGCCAGGACCCAGGCCAGGCCGCCGGCGTAGCGCGTCTTGAGCCACTGCACCCGCCTGGGTTCGCCGTGCGCCAGGCTGCCGAGCTTGGGCAGCAGGTAGTAGGCCATCACCGGCGTCAGCGTGATGGACACGAGCATGGAAGCCAGGATGGAGCTGATGTAGGCCACGCCCAGCGGCACGAAGAGCCGGCCCTCGATGCCCGGCAAGACGAAGAGCGGCACGAAGACCAGCACGATGATCAGCGTGGCCACGACGATGGCGCTGCGCACCTCCAGCGTGGCCTTGGCAATCAGCGCCAGCGGCCCCAGGCCGTGCGCATGCGGGTGGTTCAGCTTGAGCCGGCGCAGCACATTTTCCACGCCCACCACGGCGTCGTCCACCAGCTCGCCGATGGCGATGGCGAGTCCCCCCAGGGTCATGGTGTTGATGGACAGGCCGAAGTGGCGGAACACCAGCACGGTGACCAGCAGGGAGGCCGGAATGGCCGCCAGCGAGATCAGCGTGGTGCGCGTGTTGGCCAGGAAGAGGTAGAGCACCACGGCCACGATGGCCGCCGCCGTCATCAGCTTGCCCTGCAGATTGCCGATGCTGGCCTCGATGAAGCTGGCCTGGCGGAAGGTCACGCGCGGCGCCAGCATGCCGGCCGGCAGCGCGGGCTGCAGCGCCTGCAGCGCCGACTCGATGGACCGCGTCAGCGCCACGGTGTCGGCGTCGGGCTGCTTCTGCACGCCGAGGATGACGGCGGGCCCGCCGTCGAAGCCGGCATCACCGCGCTGGATGGCCGGCGCGAAGCGCACCGTGGCCACCTGGCTGAGCCGCACCGACTGCCCGTTGCGCCAGGCCACCGGCAGCTGCTGCAGGTCCTCCAGCCGCGTGCTGCGGCCGAGGTTGCGGATCAGGTACTCGCGGGCGTTCAGCGCCAGGAAGCCGCCGCTGCTGTTGCCGGCATGGCCCTGCAGCGCGGCGCGCAACTGCTCCACGCTCACGCCCAGCTGCGCCATGCGCGCGCTGTCGGGCTGTACCTGGTACTGGCGCACCGCGCCACCCATCGGGATGACCTGGGCCACGCCGGGCACGGCCAGCAGGCGCGGGCGCAGCACGAAGTCGGCGAACTCGCGCGTGGCCATGGCGCTGATGCGGGTCTCGTCGATGGGGATGGCCACCAGCATGACCTCGCCCATGATCGAGCTGATCGGCCCCATGGCCACATGCTGCACGCCGGCCGGCAGCGACTCGCGGGCGCTGTCCAGGCGCTCGCCGACGATCTGCCGCGCGCGGTAGACGTCGGTGCCCCAATCGAAGCTCACATAGACGAAGGACAGCCCGACCGAGGACACCGAGCGCACCGCGGTGACGCCGGGCAGGCCGCTCATGGCCTGCTCCAGCGGCAGCGTGACGAGCTGCTCCACCTCCTCGGGCGCCATGCCGCCCGCCTCGACCTGCAGCGTCACCTGCGGGCGGTCCAGGCTGGGGAAGACGTCGACCGGCGTGCGCGTCAGCGCGATGGCACCCAGCCCCATCAGGGCAGCGGCCAGGGCCAGCACCAGCAGCCGGTTGCGCAGGCTGGCTTGAACCAGGAACTCGAACATGGTCAGCGCACCTGGTTGAGGAGCGAGGCGGCCTGCACCACCACGCGCTCGCCGCCGCTCAGGCCCTGCGTCACGGCGACCCGGTCACCGTCCAGCGCCTGCACCGTCACCCCCCGGGGCCGGAAGCGCTCGGGCGCCTCCTTGACCCAGACGATGCTCTGGTTGGCCGCGTTCTTCACCAGCGCCTGCGCCGGCACGGCGAAGCCCTGCACGCTGGAGCGGGTCTGCACCAGCACGCGCACCGCCTGGCCCAGCGCCAGCCCCTGCGCGCCGCCGAAGCTCAGCGGCAGGGCCTGCTCGCGCAGCCGTGCCCCGGCGCCGAGAAAGCGCAGCGCCTGCGTGCGCCCGTCCTCGGCGACCAGGAAGGCGGCGCCGACGTCGGCGGCCAGCGCCGGTTCGTAGGCCAGGGCCTCGATGCGCAGGCGGCGTGGGTCGACGACCTCGAAGACCGCCTCGCGCGCGTCCAGCACCTGGCCCACCACGGCGTGCGCCGACGCGATCACGCCGTCGACCGGCGCGCGCAGCGCCTCGCGCGCCCCCAGACCCTGCGCCAGCGCGGCGATGCGCGCCCGCAGGCTCAGCAGCTCGGACTGCGCGGCCTCGATGTCGCGCCGCGGCACGCTGTCGACCAGGGCCTGCAGGCGTTCCAGGCGCTTCTCGGCGAGCTGTGCGGCGGCCCGCAGTTCGGCAACCTGCGCGGCCTGGGCCGAGCGCTCCAGGCTGGCGGTGCTGGCCTCGACATAGGCCAGCACCTGGCCACGCCGCACGCGCTGGCCCAGGCCGGGCAGGCCGCCCGGGGGCGCGTGCAGCCGCCCGCCCTGGGTGGCCTGGACCATCCCGCCGGCGTCCGGGTCCATCACCACCAGGCCCTGCAGCGTCTGGCTGCGCGGCAGGGCGGCGGCAGCCACCGGCAGCGTGCGCAGCGCCATCTGCCGCTGGGCCGGCTTGGGCAGGAAGACCGTGCCGTCGGGCAGGCGCTGCGGCGCGTCGCCAGGCCGCGCTGCCGGCGCCGCATCGTGGTCGTGGTCGTGGCCCGGGCCGGCAGCCGCCGGCAACCCGAGCAGTGCGCCCAGCAGCAGGGGGATGAGGCGGTGCTTCATGCCGACGCTCCCGCTGCCGCCGCGCGCCGACGCCGCGCCACCGCTCCCAGGCCGGCCAGGGCCGCCAGCGCGCCGACAAGCAGCAGGGCGCCGAGCGCCCTCGCTCGCCCAGGCCCGGCGTCGGCGTGTTCGTGCGCCGCCTCGCCCGGGTCGGCGTGGACGTCGAGCTCGGCCGCCAGCAGGTCGGCGGCGTCGCCCGCGCTGACGCTGACCGTCACCGCGTGCACGCCCGTGCCGGGCGGCCGCGCCAGCGTCACGGCGAAGCGGCCGTCGGGCAGGGCCTGGGGCCTGAGGGTCTGGCCGGCGAGCTCCAGTTCCAGCTCGGCCGCCTGCACGGGGGCGTTGCTGGCGGCGTGGTCCAGGTAGAGCGTCAGGTTGCGGCCGTCGAGCACGCCGACCAGCTCGAAGAGCTCGGAGCTGGCGGCGAAGCGCGGCAGGGCGCTGGCGCTCGCGGTGCGCTGCGGCGCGGCGTCGTGGTCCTCGTCTCCGTGCGCGTCGCCGCGGCCGGGGCTGGTCAGCAGCACGGCCGCCAGCAGCAGGCCGATCGGGGGGGTGTGGGGCTTCATCACAGATCCTTCTTCATTGCGGCAGCAGGCCCAGGGCCTGGCGCAGCTGGGCGATGGCGAGGTGCAGGTCGAGGCGCGCGCGTTCGCGCTCGGCGATGGCGCTGCGCGCCTCCTGCTCGACGCGCAGTCGGGTCGGCAGGTCGGTCTCGCCGAGGCGGAAGGAGCGCTCGAGCACCTCGCGCGTCTCGACCGCCAGGCTGGCCTGCAGGCTGCGGTGCTGCAGGGCGCTGCGCGCCGCCTGCAGCGCCGTGCGCGCACTGCGTTGCAGGGCGGCCAGCCGCTCCTGCTCGCGCGCCAGGCCCTGCTCGGCCTCGATGCGCTCGGCCGCGGTCTGGGCCAGCGCGGCCTGCTGGCTGGCACCGGCGCCGAGCGGGAAGCGCAGGCCGATCAGCACGCTGCCGCTGCGGGGCGCACCGCGGGCGTCGCGCTCGCGGCTCTGCTGCAGGGTCAGCTCGGGGTGCGCGCGGGTCTGCGTGCGCGCCAGCGCGGCGGCGCCGCGCGCCACGCCGGCGCGCGCGGCCAGCGCCGCCAGCAGGGGGTGCGGGGTGGCTTGCGCGTCCAACGGCGTGTCGGACTCCGGCTCGGCCTCGGGCTCGGGAACCGGTCGGAGTGGCTCGTCGGCGCTCAGCCCCAGCAGGGCGCGCAGGGCCTCGCCGCTGGCCGCCGCCCGGGCCGCGGCCAGCGCCTCGTCGGCCAGCGCGGCGGCACCGAGGGCGTCGGCCTGGAGCTGATCGGCGCGCGACAGCTCGCCGGCCTGCACGCGCCGCGCCACGTCGGCCGCGAGCTGCTGGGCGCCCTGGCGGCGTTCGCCGGCCTCCTGCAGTGCCACGCGCGCCTGCTGCAGCGCCCACCACTGCTCGCGCAGGGTGCTGGCCAGCTGCCAGCGCGCCAGCTGCGCCTGCGCCTCGACCCCCAGGCCCTGGGCCTCGGCGAGCCGGCGCGTGTGCTCGCGCTCGCCGGGCAGCCACAGCGGCAGCGCGACGCCGAACGCCAGCTCCTGCGCACCCTGGCGCTGGTGCAGGCGGTCGCTGCGCAGCGCCAGTTCGAGTGCGGCGGGCTCGGCGGTCCAGCGGCGCGCGGCGGCCTGCTGGGCCTGCACGGCCTCGCGCCGCTCGCCCAGGGCCTGCGCCTCGGGTTGGCGCGCCCAGGCGCGCTCGAAGGCCTGCGCCAGGGTCAGCGCAGGGGGGGAGGTTTGGGCAGGGCCGGGCGCCATGCCGCTGCTGCCGAACGCAGGCTCCAGCGGGGCGAACAGGGCGAACAGGGCCAACAGGGCCAACAGGGCCAGCACGGCCGGCACGGCCGGCAGAGCCAGCAGCGTGCGGGCCGGGCGTGCGCGAGGCCGGACCGAAACAGATCGGGACATCCGATGCTCCGAAGTGGGAAGGGAACCACGGGGGAGATCGGCGAGGCAGGCTCAGCGCAGCGCGCCGGGCCCGAGGGGCAACCGCAAGAAACCCTCGCCGATCAGGCGAGGGTCGGCCAGTTCGGGCGCTCGGGGCGCGCGCGCGGCGGTGTCGGGGTGTGCGGCGGGGCCGCGCCGACGGTCTCGTCGGCCCGCTCGGTGTCGAGCGCCAGCACCAGCATGGGGATCAGCGGCGCGCCGTGGGCCTGGCAGTGCTCGCAGCCCGGATCGAGCCCGGGCAGTGCGGGCTCTGCGGCGTCCAGGTCGGCGTCGCCATGCTCCAGGCAGTGCAGTGCCGCCGGGGCGTCGTGCTCGCCGCACAGGCCCACCGCGCTCGCCCAGGCCTGTTGCAGGGGGAGCACGATGCACAGCAGGACGAGCAGCCAGCGCTTCATGGGCACGCAGCATAGCCGGGCCGGCTTGAGGCAGGCCGGCGTGCGGGCAATACTCGGTCCCCGACCCCCGCCACGCCACGCCATGGACGCGCACCCGGCCGCCGCTTCGACCCCGCTGTCCCTGCAGGAGGCGCGCTGGCAACCGGTCGCGCGGCTGATCGCCGGGGCGCTCGCCATCCTGCTGGCCTTGTCGGCGGCGCTCGGCGTCGCGCTGTGGCTGAGCCGGGCCAACCACGAGCGCCAGGCGCGCCAGGGCACGCAGATCGCCGCCGCCAGCCTGGCGGCGGCGCTCGAGGCCATGCTGCGCCAGATCGACCAGAGCCTGGCCACCGTGGCCAATGCGCACCGCCAGATGGCCGTGCTGGCGCCCGCCGAGCGCGATGCCCAGCTGGAGCGCCTGGTGCCGCAGCAGGTGGCGCTGCTGCCCTATGGGGGCCGGATGCGGCTGACCGACGCCGCCGGCTGGGTGCGGTTGGGCTTGCGTGCCGGCGAGCGCCCGGTGCAGGTGGCCGACCGCGACTACTTCGCCGCCGCGCGCCGGTACGACGCGCTGGTGATGTCGGAGCCCTTGCAGGGGCGCATCGACCCGCGCTGGGGCGTCATCCTGGCGCGTCGCCTGCAGGACGCCGAGGGCCGCTTCGACGGCGTGGTCTACACCTTTTTGCCCAGCGAGCAGCTGACGCGCTGGCTGGCGCGGGTGCCGGTCGGCCGCACCGGCGAGGCCAGCCTGCGCGCCGCCAGCCGGGCGCTGCTGGCGCAGCACGCGCCGGGGCGCGCCGAGCCGCCGACCTACGGCAGCCCCAAGGTGTCGGACGAGTTGGCGCGGGCCATGGCCGGCGGCGCGGCCGCCGCCGAGTACACCGCCGTGGCGGCGCACGACGGCGTCGAACGGCTCAATGCCGTGCAGCGCGTCGGCGACCTTCCCTTGGTGGTGGTGGTCGGCATGGGCCACGATGAGTTGCTCAGCCCCTGGCGTCGCGAGGCCCTGATGCTGGGCACCCTGTGGCTGCTGGTTGCCGCGCTGACCGTGTTGCTGGGCGCCTCGGCGATCCGCCAGCACCGCCGCGAGGTGGCGCTGCGCCAGGCCGCCGACCGCCTGACGGTCTGGCAGGGCCTGATGCTCGACAACGAGCTGGTCGGCATGGCGCGCCTGCGCGAACGGCGCGCAGTCTGGAACAACCCGGCGCTCGAAGCCATGTTCGGCTACGCGCCGGGCGAGCTGGCCGGCATGGCGGCGCGCCAGCTCTACCCGGACGACGCGGCCTACGAGGCGCTCGGCCAGGCCGCCTACCCGGTGCTGGCGCGTGGCGAGCGCTTCCGTACCCAGCTGCCGATGCGCCGCAAGGACGGCACGCCGATCTGGGTCGATCTGTCCGGCGCGGCGCTGGGCCGCGGCGAATCGCTCTGGACCTTCGTCGACATCAGCGCCATCAAGCAGAGCGAGGCGGTGGCGCTCGAGCTGGCGCTGAAGGACGCCCTCACCGGGCTGGCCAACCGCCGGCTGTTCGACCAGCAGTGCGGGCTGCGCCTGGCCGACGCGCGGCGCAGCGGGCGCACGCTGGCCCTGGCCATGGTGGACCTGGACGGCTTCAAGCCCGTCAACGACCGCCACGGCCACGCCGCCGGCGACGCCGTGCTGGTGGCCGTGGCGGGCCGGCTGCTGGCCAGCGTGCGCGCCACCGACGTAGCGGCGCGCCTGGGCGGCGACGAGTTCGCGCTGCTGCTGAGCGACGTGGAGGGCGCCGCCGAGGCGCGCCAGGTGCTGGAGCGGGCGCTGGCCGCGCTGCGCGAACCCATCGTGCTGCCCGATGGACAGCAAGCCCGGGTGGGTGCCAGCATCGGCGCCGCGCTGACGGTGGCCGGGCGCTGCGGCGCCGCGGCGCTGGCCGAGCGCGCCGACGCCCTGCTCTACGAGGGCAAGCGCGCCGGCAAGGGCGTGATCCACCTGGCCAGTGCCGACGACCCGTCCTGACGTTTTCAAGGAGACCCCATGGCCGATCCGAACGCCGCGCTGCGCACCCAGCTGAAAAACATCCAGACCAAGACCGGCAAGACCCTGGCCGAACTGCACGCAATGCTGGCCGGCAGCGGCCTGGCCAAGCACGGCGAGAAGCGCAGCTGGCTGATGGCCCAGCTCGGCCTGGGCTATGGCGACGCCAACACCGTGGTGGGTTTCGAGGGCAAGCCGCTGCCCGATCTGGGCGAGGCGCCGCCGGCCGCCGCGCCCGCCGGCGCTGCGCCCGCCGGCGCTGCGCTCGACGCCATTTACAGCGGCAACAAGGCCGGCCTGCGTGCACTGCACGAGGCGCTGCTGCAGGCGCTGGCGGGCTTCGGCCGCTTCGAGACCGCGCCCAAGAAGGCCTACGTCTCGCTGCGCCGCAGCAAGCAGTTCGCGATGGTCGGGCCGGCCACGGCCAAACAGATCGAAATCGGCCTGAACTGCAAGACCCTGCCCGAGCACCCACGCCTCAAGATCGAGAAGCCCGGCGGCATGTGCCAGGCCACGACGCGCATCGAGGCCGAGGCGCAGATCGACGCCGAGCTGTTGGGGTGGCTGAGGGCGGCCTACGACGCGGCGGCTTGAGCCGGGGGGGCGACCCCGGGCGGGCGGGAAGCCGTAGTGCGTTCGCACTACAGTCGCGACATGAAAACCGCCGTCATTCCCCAGGTCCGCGTCGAGCCCGAGCTGCGTGCCGATCTGGACGCGGTGCTGCATCCCGGCGAGACCCTGACGGAATTTGTCGAGGCCTCGGTGCGGCGCGCCATTGAGTTCCGGCGTGTGCAGACCGACTTCGCGGCACGCTGTGACGCCTCGCTGGCGGCCTACGAGCGCAGCGGGGTTTCCAAGCCGGCAGAGGCCGTGCTGGCCAAGCTGGAGGCCAAGGTCGCCGCCCGGTTGAAGCAACTGCGCAAGTGAGCTTCAGGGTCGAGTTCACGCCGGAGGCTGAAGCCGACCTGGACCGCTTGTTCGATTTCCTGTTGGACCGCGCCGAGACCGTCGAGGACGCCCTGCATGCCCAGGAGGCGCTGGCGGTCTTGCGCGAGGTGGCCCAACGGCATCTGTCGTTGATGCCCTACAGCTACCGCCGGGTGGGTCAGAGCCCGACCCTGCGTGAGCTCATCGTCCCCTTCGGTTCCTCCGGCTACGTGCTGCGCTTCGACATCCGCAGCCCCACGCAGGTGCTCGTCATCGGCGCTCGGCACCAGCGCGAGGAGGACTTTCACTGAATGAGCCCAGCCCCATGAACCGCAACCTCCTGCTGCTGGCCTTCTGCCAGGCCCTGCTGCTGACCAACAACGTGGCCTTCATCGCCATGAACGGGCTGGTGGGTCTGGCGCTGGCGCCGCGGCCCTGGATGGCAACGCTTCCGGTGACCGGCTATGTGGTGGGCGCGGCCTTGGCCGCCCCCTGGGTGGCGCGCCTGCAGGCGCGCTGGGGGCGGCTGCGCTGCTTCCAGCTCGGGCTGGTGGTGGCGGTGCTGTCCTGCGGGCTGTGCGCTTGGGCGGCCTGGGCGCAGCAGTTCTGGGGCGTGGTGGCGGCCACCGTGGTGGCCGGCTTCTACAGCGCCAACGGCGCGCTCTACCGCTTTGCCGGGCCCGAGCTGGTGGCGCCCTCGCTGAAGGAAAAGGCCATGTCCTGGGTGCTGGCCGGCGGTGTGGTGGGCGCCTTCACCGGGCCCAATCTGGCCGCGGCGACACGCGACTGGATGGTGGTGCCCTTCGTCGGCACCTACCTGGCGCTGATGGCGGTCGGCCTGCTCGGCCTGGCGCTGATGAGCGCCGTGCGCTTCCCCGCGCACCGTGTGGCGCCGGCGGGCGCGGCGGCCGGGCGCAGCCTGCGCGAGCTGGCGGCGCAGCCGCTGTTCTTGGCCGCGGTGATCGGCGCGGCGCTGGGCTACGGCGTGATGAACCTGCTGATGGCCGCCACGCCGATCGCCATGGGCCAGTGCGGCCACCCCTTCGAGCGCGCCGCGCTGGTGCTGGAGTGGCATGTGCTGGGCATGTTCGTGCCGAGCTTCTTCACCGGCAACCTGATCCAGCGCTTCGGCGCGCTGCGCATCATGTCGGTCGGGGCGCTGCTGAACCTGGGCTGCGTGGCGGTGGCGCTGTCGGGCGTGGACCTGATGCAGTTCCTGGTGGCGCTGACGCTGCTGGGGGTGGGCTGGAACTTCCTCTACACCGGCGGCTCCAGCCTGCTGACGCAGACCTACGCGCCCGAGGAGAAGACGCGCGCTCAAGGGGCCATGGACAGCGCGGTGTTCTGGACCATGGCGCTGACCTCCTTCGCCTCCGGCGCGCTCATCACCACCCAGGGCTGGACCTGGCTCAACCTCGGTTCGCTGCTGCCCATTGCCATGGTGCTGGCCGCATTGGCCTGGGTGGGGGCGCGGCGTAAGCTGGCCCGATGAACGAGCACAACACCCCCACCACCGAACACGCGCTGCGCGAGGCGGCGCTGGAATACCACCGGCTGCCGACGCGCGGCAAGCTCAGCGTGGCACCCACCAAACCGCTGGCCAACCAGCGCGACCTCTCGCTGGCCTACTCGCCGGGCGTGGCCTACCCCTGCCTGGACATCGAGAAGGACCCGCGCCTGGCCGCCGAGTACACGGCGCGCGGCAATCTGGTGGGCGTCATCACCAACGGCACGGCGGTGCTGGGCCTCGGCGACATCGGCCCGCTGGCCGCCAAGCCGGTGATGGAGGGCAAGGCCTGCCTGTTCAAGAAGTTCGCCGGCATCGACGTGTTCGACATCGAGCTGGCCGAGAAGGACCCCGACAAGCTGGTCGAACACATCGCCGCGCTCGAACCCACGCTGGGCGGCATCAACCTCGAGGACATCAAGGCGCCCGAGTGCTTCTATGTCGAGCGCAAGCTCAAGGAGCGCCTGTCGATCCCGGTGTTCCACGACGACCAGCACGGCACCGCCATCATCAGCAGCGCGGCCCTGCTCAACGCGCTGGAGCTGGTGGGCAAGCCGATCGCCGAGGTCAAGCTGGTGTGCAGCGGCGCCGGCGCCGCGGCCATCGCCTGCCTGGACGTGATGGTGGGCCTGGGCCTGAACCGCAACCACATCTACGTGCTCGACAGCAAGGGCGTGATCCAGAGCCAGCGCGAGGACGCCAAGGCCGGCCGGCTCGACGACAGCAAGCAGCGCTACTGCCAGATCACGGCGGCGCGCACGCTGGCTGAGGCCATGGTGGACGCCGACGTGTTCCTGGGCTGCTCGGCCGCCGGCGTGCTGCAGCCCGAGATGGTGGCCAGCATGGCCGCGCAGCCCATCATCCTGGCGCTGGCCAACCCGGAGCCGGAGATCCGCCCCGAGCTGGCGCGCCAGGTGCG
>JAYRUQ010000006.1:0-118678 GCA_041919015.1 Inhella sp. | reverse complement strand
CCACGGGCTGCAGGCGCTGCAGGGCCGACTGGCATTGGGCGTCGCTGAGCCGGCCCTTGCCGACCAAGCCCGCCAGGGTTTGGGCCAGACGCTCCAGCGCCGCGGCGGCGGCTCCGTCGCGGGCGTCGAGCAGGCGCACCGGGTGGCCCGCCAGCGCCGCGACCTGGGCAATGCCGATGCCCATCACGCCGGCTCCGACGATGCCGACCGCCTGCTGGGGCGTGCTCATCGCGTCCATGCCGGGCTGCGCTTTTCGGTGAAGGCCGCGAAGCCCTCGCGGGCCTCGGCGCCGGCGCGCACGCGGGCGATGGTCTGCGCGGTCAGCTCGCGCGTCGCCTCGCCCAGGTCGCCCGGACTCAAGCGCGCAAAGAGCTGTTTGACCTCGCCCTGCGCCTTCGGGGCGGCGGCCAGCAGCAGCGCCGTGCAGGCGTCCACCGCCGCGTCCAGCTCCGCCAGCGGCACCACGCGCTGCAGCAGCCCGATGCGCAGGGCCTCGGTCGCCGCCATGCGCTCGGCGGTCAGCGCCAGGGCCTGCGCCTGGCGCTGGCCCACGGCGCGGATCAGGTAGGGGCCGATCACCGCCGGCAGGATGCCGAAGCGCACCTCGCTGATGGCGAACTGCGCGTCGTCGGCGGCAATCGCCATGTCGCAGGCCGCCACCAAGCCAGCGCCGCCGCCCAGGGCCAGGCCCTGCACGCGGGCCAGCACCGGCTTGGGACAGCTCGCAATGGCGTGCAGCAGGGCGGCGAAGCGCTGCGCGTCGAGGAGGTTTTCGTCCTGACTGGCAGCGGCGGCGCGGCGCATCCAGGCGATGTCGGCACCGGCGCAGAACGATGCGCCCCGGCCCTCCAGCAGCAGCACACGCACGGCCGGGTCGGCGCCACAGCTGCGGACGGCCTCGTGCAGCGCGGCGATCAGGGCCTCGTCGAAGGCGTTGTGCTTGTCGGGTCGGTCGAGCTGCAGGCGGGCAACGCCGCGCGCATCGCGCAGCACCCTGAGGGGAGCGGAGGCTTCGGTCATCGCGCCAGTATCGGCCGCCCCCTCAGCCGAGCAGCTCGCGCTCCCAGCGGCCCTGCTGGCGCAGGCGCGCCACACTTTCGCCATCGCCCACCAGACGCCCCTGCCGCAGCAGCAGCACGCGGCTGGCCAGGTCCTCGGCGTCGGCCGGGTCGTGCGTGACGATCAGGGCGGCGACGCCTTTGCCCAGGTGCTCGCGCAGGCGGCCGATCAGGTCCTGGCGCGTCAGTCGGTCGACGTTGCCGAAGGGCTCGTCGAGCAGCAACAGGCCGGCCTCGCGGCCCAGCGCCCGGGCCAGGGCCACGCGCTGCGCCTCGCCGCCCGACAGCGTGGCCACCGGCCGGCCCTTGACCGCGTCGGGCAGTCCCATGGCCGACAGCAGCTGCCCGGCGCGTTGCCGACGCGCCGCGCGGCTGGCGGCGGTCACCGCGAAGGCCACGTTGTCCAGCGCATCCATGTGGGGAAACAGCGTGGCGTCCTGCAGCGCCAGCGACAGGCCACGCTGCTGCGGGGGCAGCAGCACGCGGCCCGCGCCGGAAGCCTGGCGCCCGCCGATGGCGATGCTTCCCTGGCTCGGCGCCTCGAAGCCCGCCACCAGGCGCAGCAGCGTGGTCTTGCCGCTGCCCGAGGGGCCCAGCAGCGCGGCCACCTCGCCGGCGGCCAGGCGCAGGCTCACGCCGTCGAGTTGAGGCAGGCCGTCGCGGCGCAGCAGGCTGAGCTGGTCAATGTGAAGCATCGGGGCGCTCTCCAAGGCGCAGCATGCGCCAGGCCAGGTAGGTCCAGGCGGGCAGCATCAAGGCCTGCGTCACCAGCACCCAGGGCGCGGCGCGGTCCATCATCTGCTCGCGCGAGAAGGCGTACACCTTCAGCGGCGGTGCGCTGTAGCCGAAGGGTTGCAGGGTCAGGCTCAGGTCGAGCGAGCGCAGCGACTCCAGCAGCACCAGCGCCAGGCCCAGACCGAGGGCCGGCAGGCCATGCCCGGCGAAGGCGCGCCAGCGGGCGCGCCAGGGCGGGTCGCCAAAGGCCTGGGCCAGTTCGATGTGGCCGGGCGTCAGGCGCCGCAGCGCATCGAGCAGCGGCAGCATCAGCAGCGGGAAGAAGCGCAGCGCCTCGGCCGTGCTGATCAGCAGCCGGCTGTCGCGCGCCTCACCCAGCAGGCGTGCGCCCAGGCTGCCGTCGGCACTCATCATCAGGAAGGCCAGCGCCAGCACCAGCGAAGGCAGGGCCAGATTGGCCAGGAACAACCAGGGCAGGCGCTCGATCCAGCCGGCGCGCGCCCCCGGGCGCAGCAAGGCCAGCAGCGCCAGCGCCAGCAGCAGGCTGATGGCCGCGCTCAGCAGCGCGGTGCCGGCGGCGTTCCAGGCGTCCGAAGGCAGACTGGCCCAGCGGGTGCGTGCGGCGGCAGCGGTCTGCAGGCCCTGCAGCACCAGCCACTCGGGCAGCGCGAAGCCGAGGCTGAACACCGCCAGCACGCCGAACCACAGCGCCAGGCTGGCCAGCGGCCCGAGCGGCCGCTGGCGCACCGCGCTGGCCGCCGGGGTCAGCGGGTTCTGGCTGATGAGGCGCGTGCCGGCCCAGGTCGCCAGCGCCACGAAGGCCAGCACCGGGCCGATCAGCAGCAGGCACAGCAGGGCCGCGAGTTGCGAACTCTGGCTGGCCAGCCAAAGCGTGTGGATGCCCACGCTGAGCGTGGCGATGCCGAGCCGCGCAGCCGCCGCGTAGTCGCCCAGCACCAAGGCCAGCACCACCAGGCAGCTTGCCGCCAAGGGCGCAGCCAGCAGCGGCAGTTGAACGCGCCACAGCCGCGTCCAGGGGCCGGCCCCCAGTGCCGCCGCCAGTTCACCCAGGCTGCTGGGCAGGCGCGCTGCGGCAACGCGGAACAGGATGAACACGTAGGGCGCGCAGGCCAGCCCCTGCTGCAAGGCCAGGCCGTGCAGGCCCTCCCACCAGCCGGCGGCGAAGCCGGTGCTCCACAGGCCCACCGTCACATAGGGCGCAAACAGCAGGGGCGCCAGCATCAGCGGGGCCACCAGCCCGCGGCCAGCGAAGCGGCGGCGCGCCAACGCCAGCGCCGGCGGCACCCCTGCCAGCAGGGCCACCGCCAGCGCCTCCACGCCCAGCTGCAGGCTGGTGAGCAACTGCGCCGTGAAGCTGCCGCGCAGGTAGTGCAGGAACCAGGCGGCCAGCTCCTGGGCCCGCAGGGCCTCGGCCAGCAGATAGCTCAGCGGCCCCAGCGCCGGCACCAGCAGCAGCAGGGCCAGCGCGGCGCGGCGCGGCTCAGCGTTCCTTGTCAAACCCGATGTCGGCGACGTGCTTGAGCACCGCCTCACGCTGGCCGGCCAGCGGCGCCAGCGGCACGAAGTTCATTTTGAATCGGCCGCCCTTGAGGCCCTGCTCCGCGCCCAGTTGGGTGAGCAGCGGGTGGATGCCGACATCGGGCCGCGGCGAGAACTGCCGCGTGCCCCGGACCATGGCCTCCTGGCCTTCCACGCTGGCCACCCATTCGAGGAATTGCTGCGCCAGGTCGCGGTTGCCATCGGCCTTGGTCATGCCGATGGCCGAACGCATGATGAAGGCGCCCTTGCCCGCCTGATCCGGATAGAACACCGCAGTGGCGTCGGCCCAGGGCTTCTGCTCGGGCGTGTTGGCCATCAGCGCGTGGTAGTAGGTGTTCATCAGGGCCACATCGCACTTGCCCTCGAAGATGCCCTTGGCCTGCTCACGGTCGTTGCCCTTGGGCGTGCGCGCCAGGTTGCTGGACAGACCGGCCATGATGGCCTTGGCCTTGGCCTCGCCATAGCTCACCATGAACTGGCCGAACAGCGCCAGGTTGTAGTCGTGGCTGCCGGGGCGGATGCAGATGCGGCCCTTCCACTTCGGGTCGGCCAGGTTCTCGTAACTGCTCAGCTCGCCGGGCTGGACACGCGCCTTGGCGTAGTAAATGACCCGCGCCCGGTAGGCGTCGACGAAGTAGCGGTTGCCGGGATCGCGGAACTCCGCCGGGATGCCCTCGACGATGGCCTTGGAGTTGAACGCCGTCAGCAAGCCCTTCTGCGCCGCGATCTCCAGCAGTTCGGCGTCCTTGGTGATGACCACGTCGGCCTCGGTGGGGCGCGACTCCAGACGATTCACCAGCCCCTGGTCCATGAACACGGCGTTGACCTTGGCGCCCGAGCGCGCCTCGAAGGCGTCGAGCATGGGGCGCAGCACGCCCTGGTCGGTGCGGTCGGTGATCAGGCGCAGCTCGCGGGGCTGCTGGGCCTGGGCCGGGGACACGAGGGCGCACAACAGCAGGGCGCCAAGCACGGGGATGCGCATGAGAATCCTTCGCAACGGGTGAGATTGCGGCGCACTCTAGCCGCACGCCTGTCGTTCGTCCCCCCCTGCTCGCGGGTTGGAGCTGCGTCGCCGAACTTCGCGGTCTTTGGGTGCAGACTTGCCGCCCCGCTTGCCCTTGCAGAAGGACGCTCCGATGCTGAGCCTGATTGCCACCTGGACCCTGCAGCCCGGCCACGAAAAGGCCGGCCTTGCCGCCCTCAAGCGCCTGGCCAAGAAAGTGCTCGCCGAGGAGCCCGGCACGCTCGTCTACCTGGTGCACAGCCCCGACCCGGCAATGGACTCGCTGCCCCGCGTGGCCCCGCAGCAGGTCGTGTTTTTCGAGGTCTACGCCGACAAGAAGGCCTTCCTCGCCCATGTCACCGGCCCGCTCTACCAGGGCTTCGTGGCGCGCCACAAGGATCTGTTCCTGTGCACCACGGTCACCGGCGCCAGCGGCGAGACCGTCACCACGCCCTTCGTCAACGTGCAGTTCCTGAAGCGGCAGGCCGGTTTCCTGCGCAATCCCTGAGGCCGACGGGCCTCGGCTCTGACAACATCCGGCGCATGGCCCGCCTCGACTACGACCACTTCACGCAGTGGATCACTGCGGCTGCGCGCGAGCACTCGCACGACCTGACCGACCACATCATCGAGCGCACCGGGGCCAGCCGGCGCGCCGTGCGCGCCATGCTCAAACGCCTCACCGAGACCGGCTGGCTGCAGCGCGAAGGCAGCATCAGCCGACCCGTCTACGGCCCCGGCAGCCTGCGCCAGGTGGTGCGCAACTACCCGCTGCACGGGCTGCAGGAGGACCTGCCCTGGCAGCGCGACTACGCGCCCAACTTCACGCTGCCGCCGCATGTGGCGCGCATGGTGCAGCACGCCTTCACCGAGCTCTTGAACAACGCCGTGGACCACAGCGGCGGCACCAGCGCGCGCGTTTCGCTGCGCCAGACCCCCACCCATGTGCAGCTGCTCGTCAGCGACGACGGCTGCGGCGTGTTCGACCGCATCGCCGGCACCTACGACATCGCCGACGCCGGCCTGGCCATGCTCGAGCTCAGCAAGGGCCGGCTCACCACCGCCCCGCAGGCGCACACCGGTCGCGGCCTGTTCTTCAGCAGCCAGCTGGCCGACGTCTTCGACCTGCACGCCAACGGCACCGCCTACCAGCGCCGTGCCTGGGACGCCAGCGGCTGGCGGCCCGGCAAGGCGCTGCCGCGCCAGGGCACCAGCGTCTACTTCGCACTGGCGCTCGACACCACGCGCACCCTGGAGCAGATCCTGCAGTCCTGGAGCCTGGCCGGCGACGGCATCGCCTTCGACCGCACCCTCATCGCGCTGCACCTGCTGGTGGGCCCCGGCGGCCTGCTCGACAGCCGCGCGCAGGCGCGCCGCGTCACCGCCCGGCTGGAGCGCTTCAAGCGCGCCGAGATCGACTTCGACGGCATCGCCGACATCGGCCACGCCTTCGCCGACGAGCTGTTCCGCGTCTGGGGCCTGAACCACCCGCAGGTGGAACTGCTGCCGATCAACGCCAATGCGCGCATCCGCGCGCTGATCGAAAGCGCGCACGCCGGCTGAACCCGGCGCTCAGCGCACCCACCACGCCACGCCACCCGCCAGCAGCGCCTGCGCTGCCAACGCGGCGATGACCCAGCGCGCGTAGCCCCAGCCGCCACTCGCCAGCGCCACCGCGCAGCGCGTCAGCGCGTTGGCGCCGATGGCCAGCAGCAGCGCGGCGTGCAGGGTCGGCGCACTGATCTGCGCGCGCGACGCCAGGGCGGCCAGCGAGGGCAGCGCGGCGTGCGCGTCGGCCAGGCCGGCGAGCAGCGCGCCGCCCAGCACACCGAGGTCGCCGAGCCCGCGCTGCGCCAGGCTCACCACCACGCTGACCCCCGTCAGCAAGGCCGCCAGCAGCAGCGCCTGGCGCGGCCGCAGCGGGCGCCGCTCGGCCGGCAAGGCGGTGGCGGCATCGCCCGGCAGCAGCCAGGCCACCAGCAGGGCGGTGGCGGCGCCGGTCAGGGCCACCGGCACCCAGGCGCGCAGCAGGCCCGGCGCGATCGGGCCGAGCATCAGCAGGGTCTGCAGCCAGGTGGCGGCGGTGGACAGGATGGCCGCCGCCGCCAGCGCGCGTTGCGCCGCGGGCGCGCGACCGCGTGCCAGTGCGCCCAGGCTGGCCACGGTGGCGGTGCTGGAAACGAAGCCGCCCAGCAACCCGGCACCGCGCAGTCCGGCCTGCGGCCCGAGCCAGCGCAGCGCCACATGGGCCAGGGCCTGCAGCAACAAGAGCATGAACACCAGCCCACCGAGCTGACGTGGGCTGCCGCCCCCCAGCCAGCTCAGCGGCGTGGCGGGCAGCAGCGGCAGGACCAGCAGGGCCAGTGCGCCGAGCAGCAGGCCGTCGTGCAACTCTTCCTCGCGCAGCACACTTCGCGCGAAATGGTGCATGCGCTGGCGCGCCGCCAGCAGGGCGGTGAGCAGCAGCGCGGCAACGGCCGCCCAGAGCTTTTCGCGCGTGGCCAGCGCGCCGATCAGGAAGATTGCCAGCAGCGCCAGCTCGGTGGTCAGGCCCGGGTCGCTGCTGACGCGCCGCACGCGGCTGGCGGCCAGCAGCAGCGCAATGCCCAACAGGCCGGCGCCCAGCAGCCAGCCGCCGTCGAGCCAGGCCGCCAGCGCGCCGGACAGCGCGGCGACCGCAAAGCTGCGCAGCCCGGCCACCTCGCGTTGCGGGCCCTGGCCCTTGCGCCGCTCGCGCTCCAGCCCGACCAGGAGGCCGCAGCCCAGCGCCACGGCCAGGCCCTGGAACAGTTCAAGGTTCAAAGCCGGCGGTGCTGCAGCGCCGGCAGCTGGCTGCGGCATTGCGCCAGGCGCGCCGGATCCAGTTCGCCCAACACCAGCCCCTCGCCCTCGGCCAGGCAGCCCAGCACCTGGCCCCAGGGGTCGACGAGCATGGTGTGGCCCCAGGTGCGCCGGCCGTTGGCGTGCAGGCCGCCCTGGGCCGGCGCCAGCACATAGGCGAGGTTCTCCACCGCGCGGGCGCGCAGCAGCAGCTCCCAATGCGCCTGGCCGGTGGTGTGCGTGAAGGCCGAGGGCGCCAGGATCAGGCTGGGCGCCAGCTGCCGGTAGAGCTCGGGAAAGCGCAGGTCGTAGCAGACGCTCAGGCCCACCCGCTGGCCCTGCCATTCGAACGCCACCGGCGCCGCGCCGGCCTGCTGCAGCCGGCCCTCGTCGTAGCGCTCGCGGCCGTTGTCGAAGCCGAACAGGTGCAGCTTGTCGTAGCGCGCCAGCCGGCGGCCCTCGGGGTCGAACACCAGGCAGGCGTTGTGCACCTTGCCCGGCACCGCGCTGCGCATCGGCAGGGTGCCACCGACCAGGGTGACGCCGGCCTCGCGCGCCAGCTGCATCAGAAAGGCCTGCAGCGGCCCCTCGCCATCGGCCTCGGCGATGGCCAGCTTGTCCTCGTCGCGCTGGCCCATCAGGCAGAAGTACTCGGGCAGTGCCACCAGCTGCGCGCCCTGGCGGGCGGCCTCCAGCACCCAGTGGCGGGCGCGCGCCAGGTTGTCGTCGACCTGCAGCCCGGAGACGAGTTGCACGGCGGCCAGTCGCAGCGTGGCGTCCATGGGCATGGCGTCAACGCTCAAACGCGGTACTTGCCCAGCTCGTTCTTGGCCACCGTCACGCGGTGCACCTCGTCGGGGCCGTCGGCCAGGCGCAGGCTGCGCGCGCCGCCGTAGAACTCGGCCAGCGGCGTGACGTCGCTGACGCCGGCGCCGCCATGGGCCTGGATGGCCCAGTCGATGACCTGGCAGGCCACGTTGGGCGCCACCACCTTGATCATGGCGATCTCGTTCTTGGCCACCTTGTTGCCCACCGTGTCCATCATCCAGGCCGCCTTGAGCGTGAGCAGGCGCGCCTGGTCGATGAGGATGCGGCTCTGCGCGATGCGCTCGTGCCACACGCCCTGCGTGGCCAGCGGCTTGCCGAAGGCCACACGGCTGGAGAGTCGCTTGCACATCAGGGCCAGCGCGCGCTCGCTCATGCCGATCAGGCGCATGCAGTGGTGGATGCGGCCCGGGCCCAGGCGCCCCTGGGCGATCTCGAAGCCGCGTCCCTCGCCCAGCAGCATGTTGCCGAGCGGCACGCGCACATCGGTGAAGCGCATCTCGCAGTGGCCGTGCGGCGCGTCGTCGGCGCCGAACACCGGCACCGGCCGCACCATCTCCACCCCCGGCGCGTCGGCCGGCACCAGGATCATCGACTGCTGCTGATGTTTGGCGGCCTCGGGGTTGCTGCGGCCCATCAGGATGTAGACGGCGCAGCGCGGGTCACCGGCGCCGCTGGTCCACCACTTGCGGCCGTTGATGAGGTACTCGTCGCCCTGGCGCTCGATGCGCGTGGCGATGTTGGTGGCGTCGCTGGAGGCGACCTCGGGCTCGGTCATCGCGAAACCGCTGCGGATCTCGCCGGCCAGCAGGGGCTTGAGCCAGCGTTCCTGCTGCTCGGGCGTGCCGTAGCGCGCCAGCACCTCCATATTGCCGGTGTCGGGGGCGCTGCAGTTGAAGACCTCGCTGGCCCACAGCACATGGCCCATGCGCTCGGCCAGCGGCGCGTACTCGGCGTTGCTGAGGCCGGCGCCAAGATCAGAGTCGGGTAAGAACAGGTTCCACAGGCCCTCGGCCTTGGCCTGCTGCTTGAGCGCCTCGATGGTCTTGAGCGGCGTCCAGCGCCGCCCGGCCGCCGTGTTGGCCGCCAGTTCGTCGCGGCAGGCCTGCTCCTGGGGTTCGATGCGCTCGCGCATGAAGGCGTCCACGCGGCGCAGCAGCGCGTCGCCGCGCTCGGTCGATCCGAAATCCATCAAGTCCATCCTTCCCGGGCCAGCGCCCATCCGAGTTCTGCCACCTGGGGCGCCAGCGCGCCCTGTGCCACCGCCTCCTGGCTGGAGGCGATGCCTTGCCGGGCCCGCGCCGCCACGCCCTGCATGATGGCGGCGAGGCGGAACAGGTTGTAGGCGAAATAGAAGTTCCAGCGCCCGCCCACCGTGAAGCCGCTGCGCGCCTCGTAGCGCGCGCAGTAGTCGGCCAGCGCCGGAATACCCAGGGCCGCCAGGTCGACGCCCGCCAGCCCGCGCATCGGCCCCGGCGGCGCCACCCAGGCCAGCGCGTGGTAGGCGAAGTCGGCCAAGGGGTCGCCCAGGGTCGACAGCTCCCAGTCGAGCACGCCCAGCACCCGTGCCGCGCCGCGCTCGAACACCAGGTTGTCGAGCCGGAAGTCGCCGTGCAGCAGGCGCGTCTGCACCGAGGCGGGCGGCGGCGCGTTGGCCGGCAGCCAGTCGATCAACTGCTCCATGGCGGCGATCGGTCGTTCCTTGAACTCCGCCGCGCGGTACTGCTTGGTCCAGCGACCCAGGCCTCGGTCGTAGTAGTTGCCGGGCGCGCCGTAGTCGCGCAGGCCGGCGGCATCGAGGTCGACGCTGTGGATGGCGGCGATGGTGGCGTTCATGGCCTCGAAGATCGCCGTGCGCTGCGCACCGCTGTGCGTCTTGAGCCGCGGGTCCCAGTGCACCTCGCCGTCGAGCATCTCCATCACGTAGAAGGCGCGCCCGAGCAGGGCCTCGTCTTCGTGCAGCAGCAATACCTCGGGCACCGGCACGGCGCTGCCGTGCAGCGCGCGCAGCACACGCGCCTCGCGCTCGATGGCGTGCGCCGTGGGCAGCAACTGCGCCACCGGTCCGGGCTTGCAGCGCATCACATAGCGGCGCTCGGGCGTGCTCAGCTGAAAGGTCGGGTTGCTCTGCCCGCCGTTGAAGCGTTCGGCCTGCAGCGGTCCGGCAAAGCCGGGAATCCGAACCCGCAGCAGGGCCTCGAGCGCCGGCAGGTCGAGCCAGGAATCGGTCGCCGCACGGGTGCCGGCGAAGGGGGAACTCATCGATGCGTCTCCTTGCGAGCCCTGCCTGCGGGGTGGACGGGGGCGGTCGGTCTCATCATCGCCGCCCGCGCTCAGCGCGCCGAGGCGGCGCTGCCGGGCGGCAACGGCGCTGCCGCTCGTTCGGCGCGTTCAACCCTTTCGACCCGCTCGACCCGCTCAACGGCCGGATCGGACCAAGGTCCGTGCACGCGCAGCTCGGTGGTGCTGGCAGCCTGGATGGGCTTCTTCAGCAGCCACTGCGCCAGGAAGGCGGTCAGACCGACGGCCGGGTTGACGGCGGTGTAGGCCAGCGACGCGCCCCCGGCGTCGAGATTGGGCACGACCAGCACGCGCAGCTCGGTGGTTTCGGCGCCCAGGTCGGCGCTGCCCTCCATCAACACATTGGCCTGCAGGCCGAGCATGCGCAGGTTGCGGGTCTGCGCCACGCCGGCGCGGATCTGCACCTCGCCGGCCAGCTCGTCGAAGGCGAAGCCGCTGGCGAACACATCGCGCCAGTCGAACAGCAGGCGCCGCGCCAGCGACTGCAGCGAGAGGATGCCGAGCAGGCGCGCCACGCCCGGGTCGGCCTTGAGGAACTGGCCCTTGTCGAGCGCGATGGAGAACTGCCCGTCGAGCCCCGCGCTGCTGGGCGAGAGCGGCGAGCCGGCCCAGCCGAGCACACCGCGCAGCTCGCCCTTGCCGCCGCGCAGCACGTTGGCGAAGCCGAGCGCGTCGAGCCAGCGGCCGCTGTCGGCGATGGCCAACTGCCACTCCAGCTGGCTGCGCTTCTCGGCGGCTCGCCACTGGCCCTTGGCCGTCAGGCTGGCCTGCGGATGCTCGATGCTGAGCTGCTGCAAGCTCCAGTCGCGGCCGGCGGCGGCGCCATCGGCGCGCAGGTTCAGGCGGCCGAGCTTGCGCCCGCGCAGCTCGAAGTCCTCGACCTGCACGTCGAGCATCGGCAGCGCACCCTGGGCCTGGTCGAGGTATTGCTCAACGCGCTGGCTCTCGCTTTCCGGCAGCGCCAGACGCTGCAGGCGCGCCATCAGCTGCGGCGGCTGACCCGGCGGCTGGCGCCACTCGGCCTCGCCGGCCAGCTGGTCGGCGCGCAGTTGCACGCGCCAGTCGTGGCGGTTGGCCGCCAGGCGCAGGCCGGCCTGCAGACCGGTCAGCCGGCGCTGCGCCACGCGCAGCAGCGGCGTCTGCAGCTCGATGAGGTCGGGCAGCCAGGCGTCGGCGGCCAGTGGCTCGCCGCCCAGCAGCGCGCGCCAGGGATCGAGGTCGATCTGCGGCGCCGCCCACAGCAGCTTGACGCCGCTGTCGGGCAGCGGCAGCGCCCCAGCCGAGCCGATGCGGATGGCGCCGCGCCGGGTGCGCAGGCCGTCGCGTTCCAGCAGCGCCTCGAGCACCTGCGCGCTGCCTTCGCCGAGGCTCAGGCCCCAGACCTCGCGGCCGCCCTGCTGCGGCTGCACGCGCAGCAGCAGCGGCAGCGCCTCGCCCCCCGCCTTGGCCAGCGGCGCCGGCCAGTTCGAGACCATGCCCTGCAGCGTGCTGCGCAGCTCCAGCTCGGGCTGCGCGCCCTTGAAGGCCAGGCGCAACCGGTAGTCGGCCTGTCCGGACAGGCGCGGCGCCAGCAGACCGAGCGCCGGCCACTCGCGCGCCGCGGCGCGCAGGCCCTCGCTGCTGGCCTGGCCGCTGGCCTCGATGTAGAGCGTGCCGTCCTCGGGCCGCGTGCCGCCGCCGACACGCAGCTCACCGCCCAGGAAGCGCCCCTGCAGACCGCGCAGCTGCAGGCCCTGCTCGCTGAACGAGGCGCTGCCGCGCAGCTGCGTGAAGGTGGGCAGGTCGTCGCGCAGGCGCAAGCCCAGGCCCTGGGCGGGCAGCTGCACCGTGCCCTGCACGGTGGCGTCACGCGCATGCTCAATCGGGATGCTGAGCTGCAGCTCGCCGCCGATGGTCGCCGGCCCGAGCGCTTGCGCCTGGCCGAAGGCCTGCTGGGTCCAGCCGTGGATGGGGGTGGCGCGCACGAAGGCCAGCGCCTGCGCTGCATCGCCGGCCCAGCGCCCCTTGACGAGCACCCGCGGCGCCTGACCGAGGTCGGGAATGCGCACCTCGACGCCCTCGATGTCGAGGCCGGCGCTGCGGCCGCGCTCGATGCGCAGGCGCATGCCGGCGTTGTCGAAACGGATCTCGCCCTGCAGCGCTTCGAAGCCGGGCCAGGGGCTCTGGTGGGCGGCACGCGTGGCGTCGGCGCCGTGGCTGGGCAGGTAGGCGTAGCGCCCGTCCTGCACACGCGCCGAGACGGCGAAACGCCCCTGCCCCTGGCGGAAGGGGAAGTCGGCCAGCGCGCCCTTGAGCTCCATGCGGATGTCGCGCAACTGCCCGCCCTGCAGCGCATCGCCCAGGTATTGGCGCACCGTCAGCGGCAGCACCTGCGGCAGATGACGCGGCACCGCCAGCAGCGCCGCCTGCGGCGCGCGCACCGTCAGGTCGATGAGCCCGCCGGGGCGGCCGCCGCTGCGCCAATGGCCGTCGGCGCGCAGCACGGCGTCGGCACTCTCGAGCTGGCTGCCGCTCCACTCCACCCGCCAACCGGTCGCGTCGCCCTCGCCCCCACCCTCACTGTCGCGGCGCCAGCGCAAGGGCAGATCGGCGGCGCGCAGCGCCAGGCGGTCGGACTCCAGCAAGCCGGGCCAGCGCAGCTCGCCCTCACCCCCGCTCCCGCCCAGGCGCAGCTGTGCCTCGCCGCCGTCCTGGTCGGCCTCGAAGCGCAGCGCAGCGCCGGCCAGGCCGGGTTGCGCCAGCGGGTGCGGCAGCTCGGGCGTGGCCTCGGGCAGGGCACCGGGCAGGAGCGCGAGATCGGTGGCCTGAGCGCTGAGCCGCCACTGCGTCGGTGCCGCCAGCGGCCCCTGCCAGCGCGCCTGCAATTGTTCGAGCCGGCCTTGCGGCTCGCGCTCGCTCAGCAGCTGGCGCAGGCGGGGTTCGAGCGGCAGCGCGCCGGCCAGGCGCGCCAGCAGCGCCAGATCGAGACGATCGGCCTGCAGCTCACCGCCCATCAGGCCTTCGGCCGGCAGCTGCCAGGGCGCCGCCACCGCGGCGTGGCGCAGCGTCAGGGTGGCGTTGCTCAGCGGCCAGTTGGACACCGCGCCGGGTTCGTCGGCCGGCAGCGCAAAGCGCAGGCCACGCAGCGCCCAGCGCGAGCCCTCGTTGAGGCGCTGCCAGACCAACCGGGCTTGCAGGCTCTGCAGTTCCAGCGGGTCGACCTGCGGCGTCAGGCGCAGCCGCGCCTGCTCGATGCCGAGGTCGATCTGCACCTCGCGCACATGGCCGCGCTCCAGCTCGGCCCACAGGCGCAGCGCCCCGCCGCCCTGGCGCAGCTCGAAGGGCAGCGCGAGGCGCTCGTGCAAGGCCTCCAGGCGCGCACCGGGCAGCTCGGCGTAGGCCAGCCCGCTCCAACGGCGCCAGTCGGACGGGCGCTCGAACAGCGGCTGCGTGAAGCGCGCGCGCAGGCTCAGGCGCTCGCCGAGTTCGGGCGGCGGGGTAACGTCGATGCGGCCCTCGTGGCGACGCAGCCCGTTGCGCCAGACGCCGCGCACCGCACTCAAGGGCAGCGGCGCGGCGCCCTTCAGCTCGTCGATCCACAGCAGGCGGCCGTCCTCCAACGCCAGCTCGCGCTGGCGCAGCAGCCAGTCGAGCAGGCGCGGATCGCCGGAGACGGCGTCGGGCTGCAGAGCCAGTCCCGCCACCCAGATCTGCCCCCGCAAGTCGCGCCGCACCGTCAGTTCGGGGCCGTGCACGGCGAGCTGTTCGAGGCGCGGCGGCCAGGCCAGGAAGGAGCGCGCCGACAGGGTGGCCGTGACACGCTGCAGCTGCAGTGCCTTGTGGCCCTGGGCGTCGATGAGCTCGAGGCCGCTCGCCTCCAGCGTGGGCATCCAGCCCCGGGTGCGCACCTCGAGCCGGGCGATGCGCACCGATACCCCCAGGGCGCGCGAGGCTGCCGCTTCCAGATCCGGCCGCCAGCGGTCGCTGCTGGGCAGAATGACGAAATGCAGCAACAGCCACAACGCCAGCAGCAACAGCCACAGCAGCGCCAGGGCGGTGAGCAGCCAACGGAGCAGTCGGCGGGCCCAGCGCTCCGGTCGGTGCGAGGCAGCGATGAGCTTTGACGCGAACGAGGACATGGTGCAGGAAGGCGGCCGGAGCACCGGGGTCGACCGCGGCGCGCAGGGTAGCAGCGCCACGCCACCGGACTGCGCCGCGCACAGCCGATTCGTGCAACGCGTGCGGCGCCGCTACGCCGCCGAGCTGGCACTGCTGGCGCCCGGCGCGCCCAGCACCGGGAGCCTGACGCAGTTGCTCGCCGCGCTGCGCCAGCAGCGCGAGCTGGCCTCGGCCCTGCGCGTGCTGCGCCAGCTGGTGCTGGAGCGCCTGGCGGTGCTCGACCTCAACGAGCGTGCACCGCTGGCGGTGGTGACCGGCGGCATGACCCTGTTGGCCGAGTTCTGTCTGGGCGAGGCGCTGACCGCCGCACAGGCCGAGCTGCAGGCCCTGCACGGCGTGCCGCGCAACGCCGAGGGCCAGGACATCGCCTTCTGGGTGCTGGGCATGGGCAAGCTCGGCGCGCGCGAGCTCAACGTCTCGTCGGACATCGATCTGGTCTACGTCTACGAGGAGGAAGGCGAGAGCGACGGACCGCGACCGCTGTCGACCGCCGAGTACTTCGGCCGTCTGGCCAAGCGCCTCTATGCGCTGGTCGGCGAGGTGAGCGAGGACGGCCAGGTGTTCCGCATGGACCTGGCGCTGCGCCCCAACGGCAACTCGGGTGCGCCCTGCGTCAGCCTGGCCGCGCTGGAGGCCTACTTCGTCGCCCAGGGCCGCGAGTGGGAGCGCCTGGCCTGGCTGAAGAGCCGCGTGGTGGCACCGCGCGACCCGGCCTCGCTGACCCGCGCCCGCGAGCTGCGCGACCTGATCTCGCCCTTCGTCTATCGGCGCTACCTCGACTATTCCGTGTTCGAGGGCCTGCGTGTGGTGCACCGCAAGATCCGCGAGGAGGCGCAGCGCCGCGCCGCCGGCCGGCCGGAGCGCGCCAACGACGTCAAGCTCAGCCGCGGCGGCATCCGCGAGATCGAGTTCATCGTGCAGCTGCTGCAGGTGGTGCGCGGCGGACAGTTTCCGGAGATCCGCACCCGCAGCACGCTCAAGGCGCTGGGCAAGCTGGCCGCCGCCGGGCTGATGAAGCCCGAGCTGGCCAGGCTGCTGGCGCAGGACTACGAGCTGCTGCGCGCCATCGAGCACCGCGCCCAGTACCTCGACGATCAGCAGACCCATCTGCTGCCGGCCGACGACACCGACCTGCGCTGGATGGCCGACAGCCTGGGCCTGGGCTGCAAGCCGGGCGCCTGCGAGCTGCTCGACCGGCTGTGCGAGACGCGCGAGCGTGTCGCCGCCGAGTTCGACGCCCTGCTGCACGACGGCCGGCCCAACGGGGGAGGCTGCAAGGGGTGTGGCGGCAGCCCGGCGGGGCTCGACGATGCCGAGTTTGCCGAGCGCCTGCCGGCCGGGTTGCGCGAAGCCGTGCAGGCCTTCGCCGGCCGGCCGCGCGTGCAGGCACTGCGCGAGGAAGCCAGGACCCGTCTGGCGCAGCTCTTCGTGCGCGCCGGCCAGACCATGGCGGCGGGCGAATGCAGTGCCGAGGCCGGTGCGCGCTTCGTCGACTGGCTCGAACCCCTGCTGCGCCGCGACGCCTATCTGGCGCTGCTGGCCGAACGCCCGGCCGTGCTGACCCGCCTGCTGCGCCTGCTCGGTCTGGCGCGCTGGCCGATGCGCTACCTGATGCAGCACCCCGGCGTGATCGACGAACTGGCCGACGAACGCCTGCTGCACGAGCGCTTCGACCGTGCCGCCTTCTGCCGCGAGCTGGCCGACCGCCACGCCGCCTGGCAGCGCGCCGGCGAGGTGCGCGACGAGGAGCCGCTGCTCGACGCGCTGCGCCGGGCGCTGCACGCCGAGGTGTTCCGTACCCTGGTGCGCGACGTGGAAGGGCGCATCACGGTGGAGCAGGTCGCCGACGACCTCAGCCTGCTGGCCGACGGCGTGCTGCAGACCGCCATCGACTGGGCCTGGTCGCGCCACGCCAAGGCACACCGCCCGGACCCGCGCTTCGCCGTCATCGCCTACGGCAAGCTGGGCGGCAAGGAGCTGGGCTACGGCTCCGACCTCGACGTGGTTTTTCTCTATGACGACGCCGAGGAGCCCGACCCCGACCTGGCGCTGGAGGCCTACACCAGCTTCGTGCGCAAGCTGGTGCCCTGGCTGACGCTGCAGACGCGCGCCGGCAGCCTGTTCGACATCGACACCGCATTGCGCCCCAACGGCAGCTCGGGCCTGCTGGTCAGCAGCCTGAGGACCTTCGCCGCCTACCAGCAGGGGCGCGGCAGCAACACCGCCTGGACCTGGGAGCACCAGGCCATCACGCGGGCGCGCTGGTGCGCCGGCCACGAGGCCTTGCGCGCGCCCTTCGACGCGGTGCGCGAAGCGGTGATGACCGCGCCGCGCAGCCCCAAGAGCCTGCGCGCCGAGGTGCTGGCGATGCGCGAGAAGCTGCGTGCCGCCCACCCGGTGCGTGGCACGCGCTTCGACCTCAAGCACAGCCCCGGCGGCATGCTCGACGTCGAGTTCGCGCTGCAGGCGCTGCAGCTGATGCACAGCGCCGCGCACCCTGAATTGATCCCGAATCTGGGCGTCATTGCACTGCTGCAGCGCGCCGAGGCGGCCGGCCTGCTGGCCCCCGGCGTGGGGCGCGACGCCGCCGACGCCTACCGCGCGCTGCGCCGCGAGCAGCACCGCCTGCGCCTGGACGAGCAGCCCACCCAGCTCGAACTCGGCGACGGGCACCCGCTGGCGCAGGCGCGCCAGGCCGTGCTGGCGCTGTGGGCCACGGTGTTCCCGGCTTGAGCGCGCGCTGGGCCTGGCCGGGCCTGTGCCTGCTGCTGGGCCTGGGCGCGCTGGCGCTGCAGTTCGGCGCCGGCGACGGCGCGGTCTGGGCGCTGGACCGCAGCAAGACCTTGGGCGAACCCTGGCGGCTGCTCAGCGCCGCGCTCTGGCACTGGAACGCCTGGCACCTGGCCGGCAACCTGGCCGGGCTGGCGCTGCTCGCCCTGCTGGGCTGGCGCGCCGGCTTCGGCATGCGGCCGGCGTTGGCCTGGCTGCTGGCCTGGCCGCTGACCCAGGCCCTGCTGCTGCTGCAGCCGCGGCTGCCGCTCTATGCCGGCCTGTCCGGCGTGCTGCACGCCGGCGTGTTGCTGGCCGCGCTGGCGCTGTGGCGGCAGTGGCTGGGCAAGGCGCTGCTGGCCGGGCTGGTCGCCAAGCTGCTGCTCGAGCAGCCCTGGGGGCCGCTGCTGCGGCCCAATGACTGGTGGGGCGGCGCCACGCTGCCGCTGGCGCATCTGGCCGGCGCCCTGGCCGGCACCCTGGCCGGATTGCTTGCGGCTTCGCTGCTGCGGCGCGCAGGGCCCGTGCCACGCGTGAAGCGCGTGCAAGACCTCAGGCGCTGACGGGCAGCGCCCGCTCCACGGCGTGCTCGCCGCGCCGCGTCACGCGGTAGACGCGCGCCCCGGCTTCGACGGCGATCACCTGCGCCACCCGCCGGCCCTCGAAGAGCAGGCCGGCGCCGTCGTCGCAGGCGTAGCCGGCCGGCAGCTCGCTGCTGGCCACCAGGCGCTGGTACTGCGGGCGTCGGCCCGGTTCGCTGTCGTAATGCGGGCAATGGCTGCCCTTCAGGAAGCCCAGTCCCTGCACGATGGACAGGCGCTGCGGACGCGAGTCGGTGCTGCCGCTGTCGAACCAGCACAGGCCGCCGGCGCTGGCGCCGCCCAGCACGATGCCGCGCTGCCAGGCCTGGCGCAACAGCCGGTCGATGCCCTGAGCGCGCCAGATGGCCTGCTGGTTCAGGGTGTTGCCGCCGCTGGCGACGATGCCGTCGACGCCCAGCAGCACCTCGGCCCAGCTGCGCGTCTGCGTCAGGCTGTCGATGAAGACCCGCTGCACCAGCGGCTCGACGTCCAGGCCGGCACAGCGCTCGTACCAGCGCAGGCAGGCCGCCGGGTCGTCGCCCACGGCGGTGGGCAGGTAGAGCAGGCGCGGACGCTTCCTGCCGGTCGCCGCGACGATCAGCGCGGCCATGCGCGCGATCCAGCGCGCGTCGTAATTGCCGCCGCTGATGAGGATGCGCGGGACGGGTTTACTTGGGGGCGTTGCCATGGAAGACCCCGTCGTCGCTGCGCTCGTCGTCCTCGAAGCGGCCGACCCAGCGCTCGCCGCTCGCAAAGTAGAAGGTGCCCTGGCCATGCTTCTTGCCGTCCACCCAGGCGCCCTCGTAACGGTCGCCGCCCGGCCACAGATAGCGCCCGAGGCCATGGTTCAGGCCAGCCTTGAAGCCGCCCTCGTACTCGCCGCCGTTGAAGAAGCGCATGCGGCCATGGCCCTCGGGCAGGCCGTTGCGCACCTCGCCCTCGTAGACATTGCCGTTGGCGAAGCGCAGCACGCCCTTGCCCTGCGGGGTCAGGCCGATCCAGTCGCCCTCGAAGCTCTGGCCGTTGGCCCAGCGGTACAGGCCGCGACCGTTCGGGCTGCCGTCGCGGAACAGGCCGCGGAACTGGTCGCCGCGCAGGTAACGCATCTCGCCCAGGCCCTCGGGCTTGCCATCCTTGATCTGACCGTCGTAGACGTCGCCGTTGGCGTAGCGCAGGCGACCCAGACCCTGCGGCTGATCGTCGACCCAGTCGCCCTCGAACTGCTGGCCGTTGGACCAGGTGAAGCGCCCCTTGCCGTGGCGCTTGCCGGCCAGCAGCCGGCCTTCGTAGCGGTCGCCGTGGTCCCACTGCACCTGACCCTCGCCGGCGAAGCGGCGCTCGGCGTCGAGCGCGAAGCGCCCCTGGTAGCGGGCGCTGCCGGCACGCAGGTCGACCTCGCCGGCGGGCAGTGCCGGCGGCTCGGCGCCGGCTCCCGCGGTCGGGTGGGTCGGGTTGGCCGGGTTGAGGGCATTGCCCGCTGCAGCCGGCGTCGGCGCGGCCCGCGCGGCCTCCCCGGCCGCCTCGCTGGCGGGCGTCAAGAGCTTGGCCACAGGGGCAGCCAAGGCCGCCACGGGCAGGGCGGCGGCCGCGCCGCCGGCGGCGGCGCTGGTCGTGCCGCTGGCCGCTGCGGTGGCCGCTGCACCGGCCAAGGGCGCTGCTGCCGCCGTCACGTTCGGCAGCGCCTCGCGCACCGTCTTGAGTGCCGCGCCGGCCAGGGCACCGGCACGCTCCAGCAAGCCCGGACCTGCCGCGCCGGACTCTGCGGCGGCACCCGCTGCTGCCACGGCGCCGACCGAAGCGGCGGCGGCCAGCGCCGCCTTGGCCCCACCGGCGGCAGCGGTCGAGGCCGCCGATCCGGCCCCCGCTTCGGCCGGAGCCGACTCGGCCGGCACCTCGACCGGGGCCGCAGCGGTGGCAAAACCGCTGCCTGCTGCCACCCTGGCCGGTGCCTCGTTGGGTGCAGCGGTCGCCACCCAGGGCGTGCCGCGCTCGCGCGCGATCGCCTCGGCGTTGGAGCGCGCCAGGTCCTGGGCCGGGCCCTGGCAGTCCTGGACGTTCTGGCGCCAGGCGGTTTCGGCCACCTGGGAGGCGCGCTCGCGGTCGGCCGGCTGCGCGCTGCCCGGCATGGCGCGCAACTTGGCGAACAGCTCGCGAGCACGTTCGAAGCCGGGGCCGCATTCCTCGGCATTGAAGGCGTCAATCTCGGCCGTGGCGCGACGCTTGGCCGCGGTCTGCTGCTGCTCGCCGGTGCAATGCTCGGCCGCCAGATCCCACAGGGTCTCGGCCTTGCGGTAGAGCGCCGCGGCATCCGGCCAGCGCCGCTCACCGAAGGCGCCTTGGGCCAGTTCCTGCACCGACTGCGCGTCGCGCAGCGTCAGCTCGCATTGCGCGCCGGCTTCCTCGCGTTCCGCCAGACGCTGCCTCGAGCGCTCGTTGTCGGCCAGCACGCGCTGGGCGCGCTCGCGGGCCCGGCCCTCACAACGGCCGATCGCGATGCGCCACTGCGCCAATGCGGCGTCCTGCAGCGCGATGAGCTGGGCCAGGTCGGCGTTGCGGGTCTGCGTGACCTTGAGGTCCGCACGCATGGCGCGCGAGGTGGCGTCGGCGCAGCTCAGCGGCCCCTCCGGCAACTGCGCCGGCACCGGCTGCAGCGGCGTGGCGCTGGCCGCGCTGGCGCCCGGCTCCGGTGCCAGAGGTTCGACGGTCTGTGCAAGCGTCAGACCGCCGGCCAGACCACCCGCCAGCGCCAAGATCCGCGCCATTCGTGTCGTGCGCATCAGCGTCCCCCACTTGCCAGCGGCAGGTGCAGCATGTTGTCGATCAGGCCGCGTCCACCGGACAGGGCCGCCGGGTCGTCCGGGCTGTCGAAGCGGAAGGCGGTGCGCACCGAGGCCTGCGGCATGCGCTGCATCTCCTCGCCCAGTTCCTCGGGCGGCAGGCCTCCGAGCGCCACCAGGGCCCGGGCGCGCATTCCAGCCGCCTCGGCCACCTTGTTCAGCGCCAGCAGGCGGTCGAGGTCCAGCGCGAAGGCGTTGCCGGCCAGCTCCAGCTTCTGCAGCTTCTGGTGCAGGCGCAGCCCGGCGATCGGATCGGCCCCCAGCTCGCGCATGCGCGCAAAGGCCCAGGCGTCGGCGCGCTCCCACACGGTGGAGGCAATCCACGCCACGCCGCCGAGCGCTCCGCGGTTGGCCGCAGCCTTCTGCATCATGCCCAGGGCCTGGGACTTGCCGACCTTTTCCACCGCCCCCTGCAGGGCCTCGCGAATCTTCTGCCGCGCCAGCTCCTGGCCCTGCTGCAGGATCTGGTCCTTCAAGGCCTCGGCCAGCGCCGCGCCGGCCTTCTTGGCCGCCTCTTCGAGGATGGTGCTGGTGGCCGCTCGGACGGCCGCCACGCCGGTGGCCAAGGAGTAGAGCTGCAGCAGCGTGCCGCCGATTTGGGTGGTGACCTGGTAGGCCTTCATGCGCGCGCCACCCTCCTCGCTCAGACCCTGGGTCCACAGCACGGCCCACAAGGCCTCGTCGGCGCTCGGCCCGGCCTGCGGCAACTCCAGCGGGTGCACGCTCATCAGCCAGTGGTAGTCCTGGGTCTTGGGGGCCGTGGGCGGTGCCAGGCGGGTGTAGCCGCGGCACACCTCGAAGGGTTGGATGCGGTGCACGCGTCCGTCGGCGGTCTGCACCTCGAAGGGGCGGCCATCCTCGCGTGCCACACCCAGCACCTCCAGCATGCGCAGCGCGCTGCGTTCCTGCACCCGGCTGATGCGCACGATGCGCTCGCCGACCTGCAGCGGCGAGCCCTCGGCCACGGCGATCACGGTGAGTCGCTCGTCGACCTGCAGCGTGCGCCACCAGGCGACGCGGTCGTCGCCCTCGCTGCCGGCCGAAGTGGCCACGGCGAAGGGCAGCTCCCACTGCTTGTCGCATTCGATGTCCGGGTTGGCGGCGATGCGGGCCGAACGCACCAGCGCGGGTCGCAGCGCGCGTTCGCCCTGCCCGTAGAGCTGGAAGCTGGCCAGCAGATTGGGGTCGAGCGCGCGCCCATCGTCGAGCGGCTGGGGGGTCGAGCACCCTCCCAGCGCGACGGCCAGCAGCAGCCAACCCAGCCATCCCCAGCGCATGCGTCCTCCCCCCGGTGAACCCGTTTCGTCAAAGTGTAGGCAGATGCAAATGAAGGACTGCGGCAAGGCGGCGACACCCCCCGTACAAGTCCCAGGGCGGCCGGCAGGCTCATAGACTGGCGCCATGCCTGCCTTGCAACGACCCGATGCCGTGCTGCCCATCGAGCATTGGCGGCCGCACGGCGCGCCGCGTGCGGTGCTGCTGCTGGTGCATGGTCTGGGCGAACACCCGGGGCGCTACGAGCGTTTTGCCGGCGCCTTGAACGGCTGGGGTCTGGACGTGCTGGCGCCGCACCTGCGCGGCCATGGTCGCGCCAGCGGCCGGCGCGGCGACGCCCCCGAGCCGCTCAGCCTGCTGCACGACCTGGCCGCCTGCTTCGACCTGGCGCGCCAGCACGCCGCCGGCCGGCCGCTCTACCTGTTCGGCCACAGCCTGGGCGGTCTGCTGGCCGCGCGTCTGGTGGCCGGGGCGCTGCGGGGCGACGTCTTCGGCCGCGAGCCCGAGGGCCTGCTGCTGAGTTCGCCGGCGCTCGACCCCGGCCTGCGTCCGACGCAAGCCCTGCTGCTCGCCGTGGCGCGCCGCCTGTTCCCGCACCTGACGGTGCACAACGGCCTGCAGCCCGAGTGGATCAGCCGCGATCCGCAGGTGGTGCAGGCCTACCGCCAGGACCCGTTGGTGCACGACCGCATCAGCGCCACGCTGGCCGCGCTGGTGGCCGACGAGGGCCCGCGCGTGCTGGCCAGCGCGCCCCAATGGCGCGTTCCGACCCTGCTGCTGTGGGGTGGAGCCGACCGCTGCGTGGCGCCACGCGGCAGCCAGGCCTTCCTCGACGCCGCGCCGCGCAGCGCGGTGCAGGGCGAATGCCTGAGCGCCCTGGCGCACGAGATCCTCAACGAACCCGAACGCGACCAGGTGCTGCAGCGCATGCAGGCCTGGCTGGAGACCCGCCGATGAACGCCCGCCTTGCCGCTACCTGCCACCGCCTGTGGGACGAGCAGATCCTGCCCGCACTGCACGACTACATCGCCATCCCGGCCAAGAGCCCGATGTTCGACAAGGACTGGGCGGCCAGCGGTCACATCGAGCGCGTGGTGCGCGACGCGGCGGCCTGGGTCGAACGCCAGAAAAGCGCGCAAGGCGCCGGCAAGCTGCACGGCCTGAAGCTGGAGGTGGTGCGCATGCCCGAGCGCACGCCGGTCATCCTGTTCGAGCTGCCGGCCACCAAGGCCGACTGCAGCGACACCGTGCTGCTGTACGGCCACCTGGACAAGCAGCCCGAGTTCAGCGGCTGGCGCAACGACCTCGGGCCGTGGACGCCCAAGGTCGTCGACGGCAAGCTCTACGGGCGCGGCGGCGCCGACGACGGCTACGCCATCTACGCCAGCCTGACCGCCTTGCTGGCCCTGGACGAGGCCGGCATCCCGCGACCGCGCTGCGTCGGTCTCATCGAGACCTGCGAGGAGAGCGGCAGCTTCGACCTGCCGGCCTACATCGAGGTGCTGCGGCCGCGCTTCGGCCAGGTCAGCCTGGTGGTCTGCCTGGACAGCGGTGCCGGCAACTACGACCAGCTCTGGCTGACCACGTCCTTGCGCGGCAACGTCACCGGCACGCTAAAGGTCGAGGTGCTGGCCGAGGGCGTGCACAGCGGCGACGCCTCGGGCATCGTGCCCTCGTCGTTCCGCATCATGCGACAGCTGCTCGACCGGCTGGAGGACGCCCGGACCGGGGCCTTGCTGCCCGAGGATTTCCACTGCCCGATCCCCGAGGTGCGCGTGCTCGAAGCGCAGGAGACCGCGCGCACCCTGGGCGATCAGGTCTGGAAACGCCTGCCCTGGGCCTGCGGTGCCGACGGCGCCAGCGTGCTGCCGATGAGCGAGGACCCGGCCCAGGTGCTGATCAACGGCACCTGGAAGCCGACCCTGAGCGTGACCGGCGTCGAGGGCATGCCGCCGCTGTCCAACGCCGGCAACGTGCTGCGGCCCTACACCTCGTTCAAGCTGTCGCTGCGCCTGCCGCCGCTGGTGGACGGCAACGACGCGGCGCTGCGCCTCAAGACCCTGCTGGAAGACAACGCGCCCTACAACGCCCGCGTCAGTTTCGAGCCCGACGGTCGCATGGGTGCCTATGGCGCCAGCGGCTGGAACACGCCCGACCTGCAGCCCTGGCTGCGCCTGGCGCTCGACGACGCCTCGCGCGCACAGTTCGGCGCGCCGGTCGGCTTTGTCGGACAGGGCGGCACCATTCCGCTGATGCGCCTGCTGCAGCAAGGCTTCCCGTCGGCGCAGATGATGGTCTGCGGCGTGCTCGGCCCGAAGAGCAACGCACACGGTCCCAACGAGTTCCTGCACATCGACTACGCGAAGCGCCTGACCGCCACCGTGGCCCAGGTGATCGGGGCACATCCGTGATCTCGGGCCTGCGGCGTCTGGCGGGCGGCGCCCTGCGGGTGCTGGCCCTGGTGCTGGCATCAAGCGCGGCGAACGCCGACACGGTGCTCATCGCCACCACCGACTGGCCGCCCTACACCACCCCAGCGCGTCCCGACCAGGGTGCCAGCAGCGCCGTGCTGCGGGCCGCCTTCCAGGCCGTCGGCCACGAGGTGCGTTTCGAGTTCCTGCCCTGGGCGCGCGCCGTGCACGAAGGCACGCAGGGCTCGCGCGCCGCCGGCTATTTCCCGGCCTACGAGAGCGCCGAGCGTTCGCGCCTGGGCCTGCGCTCGGCACGCATCGGCAGCAGCCAGGTGGGCTTCGCGCACCGGGCCGACAAGCCGCCGCCGAGCTGGAGCTCGCTCGACGAGCTGGCCGGCCGGCGTATCGGCGTGGTGCGCGACTACGTCAACAGCGAGGATTTCGACACGCGCATGCGCGACGGCCGGCTGAAGACCGAGGCGGCCGCCAGCGACGAGGAGAACCTGCGCAAGCTGGTGGGCGCGCGCATCGACCTGGCGGTCGTCGATCGTGCCGTCTTCCATGCGCTGCTGGTGCAGCACGCCCTGCTGGGCGGTGCCAAGCTGCAGTTCGACCCGCAACGCCTTCTCGAGGAAAAGGGGCTCTACGTCTACTTCCGCCGCGACGCCCAGGGCGAGCGCTGGCTGCGCCTGCTCGACCAGGGTCTGGAGCGCATCGACGCGCGGGCCGTGTTCCAGCAAGCGCTCGCCGGCCCGAACTGAGAGCCGCACAGGCCCAGATCGATGCCCTCGGCCCCCATCGCCATCGTCACCGGCCACTCGCGCGGCCTGGGCGCCGCCGTGGCCGACCAGTTGCACGGCGCCGGCTGGCAGGTGCTGGGCATCAGCCGCAAGGCGCGCGGCGCGCCGTTCGAAGAGTGGAGCGCCGACCTCGCCGACCCGCTGCCGGTGGCCGAGCGGCTGCAGGCCTGGCTGACCGGACGCACAGCGGCACGCGTGCTGCTCGTCAACAACGCGGCGCTGGTCACCGAACCCGGGCCGGTGCAGGGCGTGCCGCTGGCGGCGCTGTCGGGCAGCGTTCGCGTCGGGCTGGAGGCGGTGCTGCTGCTGTCGGCCGCGGCGCTAGCCGGCGCGCAGGGTGGCGCTGACCTGCGCATCGTCAACGTCTCTTCGGGCCTGGGACGCCGGCCGATGGCGGGCGCCGCGCCCTACTGCGCCGTCAAGGCCGGCATGGACCTGTTGAGCCGCGCCATGCAGTTGGACGGCGCACGCGTCGTCAGCCTGGCGCCCGGCATCATCGACACCGACATGCAGCAACAGCTGCGTGCCGGCGATCCCTCGCGCTTTCCCGATGTGGGACGCTTTCGCGAGTTCAAAGCCAGCGGCGCGTTGCAAAGCTGCGAAGACACGGCGCAGCGCCTGATCGCCTATGCCCAGCGTGATGACTTCGGCAACGAGGCGCTGGCCGACCTGCGCTCGCTCTGAATCAGCCGTAAGCCTGCTGCGTCACGCCGGGCCGCAGTTGTTCGAGCAGCGGCAGCAAGGGTTTGAGCTCGCGGTAGCGCGAGGCGGTCTTGACCGCGTAGGCGAAGAAGCGCGGCAGGTCGTCGAGGTAGTGCGGCTTGGCGTCGCGGTGCTTCAGGCGGCAGAACACGCCGAGGATGCGCAGATGGCGCTGCAGGGCGGTCCACTCCATCAGGCGCCAGCACTCGCCAAAGTCGGCGCTCCAGCCGATGCCGGCCTTGCGCGCCGCCTCCCAGTAGCGCACCGCCCAGTCCAGCTCCTGCGCCTCGTCCCAGCTGATGAAGGCGTCGCGCAGCAGCGAGACCAGGTCGTAGCCCGCCGGTCCGTGCAGCGCATCCTGGAAGTCGAGCAGGCCGGGTGCAGCGCCGCCCGGCGGCGGCAGCATCAGGTTGCGCGGCATGAAGTCGCAGTGCACCAGCACCTGCGGCTGGGCGGCAAAGGCGCCCACCAGCGCCTCGCCCACCGATGCCCACTGGCGCCGCTCGCGCTCACCCCAGACCACGCCATGCTCGCGCTGCACGCACCAGTCGGCGAACAGCTCGATCTCCTGCCGGATCAGGGCCGGCGAATACGGCGTGAGCCCCTCGGTGCGCGCGCGCGACTGCAATTGCACCAGGCTGTCGATGGCGCAGCGCATCAAGCGGTCGGCCTGCGCCGGCTCAGCCTCGCGCTGCGCGGCCTGCAGCGCGGGCAGGTAGGTCTGCGGACCCAGGTCCTCGAGCAACAGGAAACCCTGCTCCGTGTTGCGCGCCAGGTAGCGCGGCGCACGCAGCCCGGCGGCGATCAGGCGCTCGCCGACGTCGAGAAAGGGACGCAGATCGTTGTCGCAGGGCGGCGCATCCATCACCACCCAGGACGAGCCGGTGCGGTCATCGAGGCGCCAGTAGCGGCGCGGGCTGGCATCGCTGGCGGCGATGCGCAGGCTGGAGGGGTCCAGCACGGGCTGGTCCAGGCGGTGCAGCCAGGCGCGCAGTTCGGCTTCGCGGCTGGCATCGAATCGGCTCATGGGGGCTGCGGATAATGGTCGGCAAACCGACAGTGTCCACCGGCCGCCCCCTTGCCCGCTCTCGCTCCGCTGCTCGCTGCCCTGGCCGCATCCGCCACCCCCGCCCCCCTCCCTGCCACGGAACCCCCGGCGCTGCGCGTGGTGCGCCAATTGCCGACGCGCAGCCAGCGCGGCGCGGTGGTGATTCGCGCCGAGCGGCTGGAGGGTGTGCTGGGTCAGCGTTTGCAGCTGAGCGGCGACGTCCTGCTGCGCCACGGTGAGACGCTGCTGCGCGCACCCAGTCTGAGCTACGACGAGTCGCTCGACGAGGTGCAGAGCGACGGTGAGGTTGCGTTCGAGCACCTCGGCAACCAGTTGGCCGGGCACGGCCTGAAGCTGCAGCTCGAACGCTTCGTCGGCGAGTTGCTGGAACCGACCTACAAGCTGTCGCTGACCGGCGGCAGCGGGCGCGCCCGGCGCATGGACTTCATCGGCGAGCAGCGTCTGCGCGCCGAAGACGCCAGCTACTCCAGCTGTCCGCGCCCGACGGATGGGGCGCCCGCCCTGGATTCGAATCGCGATCTGAATGGAGCTCCGGGTCGGGAGCCCGCCTGGGAGTTGCGCACCGACGAGTTGCAGCTCGATCTGCCCGCCAACGAGGGGCGTGCCAAGGGGGCGGTGCTGCGTTTCCAGGGCGTTCCCATCCTGGCGGCGCCGACCTTTTCCTTCCCCCTCACCGACGAGCGCAAGAGCGGCTGGCTGCCGCCACATATCGGCGCCGACAACCGCAGCGGCATCGAACTGGCGGTGCCCTATTACTTCAACCTGGCGCCCAACCACGACCTGACGCTGACGCCGTTCGTGATGACCCGGCGCGGCTTCGGCAGCGACCTGGAGCTGCGCGGCCTGCAGCGCTGGGGCGAGGCGGCGCTCAACCTGAGCCTGCTGCCCAACGACCGCGTGACCGGCCAGAAGCGTTGGTTGTGGCGACTGCAGGGCAGCAGCGAACCCTGGGCCGGGGCCCGGCTGCAGGCCGATGCCGAATCGGGCAGCGACCAGGAGCTCTGGAAGGACCTGCGCCGACGCATCGCCAGCCCGACACCTCGCCTGCTGGCGCGCGACCTGCACGCCGAACAGGGCTTCGAGGCGGGCGGCTTGCGCGGCAGCGTCTATGCGCGTGCGCTGGGTTGGCAGGTGGCGCAAAGCAGTGACGCCGACGCGCTCATCACCGCGCCCTACCAGCGTGCGCCGCAGCTAGGGCTGCGGCTCAGGCGCCCGGACGACGCACGCGAGAGCTGGCGACTCGAACCCGCGCTGGAGCTGGAGTACAACCGGTTCACCCTGCCTCGCGCCGCGCTGGCCGAGCAGGACCCCGGCGGCGAGCGCCTGCATCTATTGGCCAGCGTGGCCATGCCGCTGAGCGGCGATGCCTGGTGGTTGACGCCGCGGCTCGGGCTGAATGCCGCCGAATACCGCACCCGTCTGGCCATGGCCGACGGGCGCCAGAGGGCGCGCCGCAGCGTGCCCACGGCCTCGCTGGACGCCGGCATGGTGCTGGAGCGTCCGACGCGGATCGGCCGGCGCGAGCTGTGGCAGACCCTGGAGCCACGCATCCTCTACGTGCACACGCCGTACCGGGCACAGGAATCGCTGCCGCTGTACGACAGCGCGCCACTGGATTTCAACGTCGAGTCGCTGTACGCGGTCAACCCCTACACCGGCATCGACCGGGTGGCCGATTCGCAGCAGCTCAGCTTCGGCGCCACCAGCCGCTGGCTGGACCCGCTCAACGGCGAGGAGATGCTGCGCCTGGGTCTGGTGCAGCGCTACCTCTTCAAACCGCAACGCATCACGCCCGACCCCGGCACCGTGGATCGCCGCTTCTCGGACCTGCTGCTGGCCGGCAGTGCCCATCTGCTGCAGCCCTGGTGGCTGGACGGCGCGGTGCAGTTCAATCCGGAGATCGAGCGCACCGAACGCTCGGTGCTGCGCGCGCGCTACAGCCCGGGGCCGTTCCAAACCGTCAGCCTGGCCTACCGACTGACACGCAACCAGAGCGAACAGCTCGACCTGGCCTGGCAATGGCCGCTTTGGCGCAGCGCGGCGCGCAAGAACGGCAACGAGGCCTGCCGCGGCGCCTGGTACGGAGCGGGGCGCATTCAGTACAGCCTGCGCGACCGGCGCGTCACCGATTCGCTGGTCGGACTGGAGTACGACGCCGGCTGCTGGGTGCTGCGCGTCGGCGTCGAGCGGCTCTCCACGGGTCTGGCCGAAGCCAACACGCGCTTCCTGCTGCAACTGGAACTGGTCGGCCTCTCACGCCTGGGTTCCAACGCGCTGAAGGTCCTGAGGGACAATGTGCCCGGTTATCGCCCCCTGGCCAGCGAGAGCGGCCTCCCCTCCCGTCCATGAGCGTTTCTTCCTTGCGCGCCGCCGCGCTGCTGCTGGCCCTTGCCGGCAGCCTGTTGAGCCCGCTGTCGGCCCCGGCACAACCCGCCAACGCCAAGCCGCCGCTGGATACCCGTAGCGGACCGACGCCCAAGGCCGCCGTGGCCGAGGAGGCCGCCGCACGCGCACGCCGCGTTCCGGGGGACCACATTGCCGTGGTCGTCAACTCGGAGGTGGTGACGGCCGGTGAGGTGGCGGCACGCACCGAGCGCGCGCGCGGCGAACTGGAGCGACGCGGTGAGCGCGCCGATCTGGAGGCCCTGCGCAAGGAGGCCCAGGACGCCTTGGTGGACGAGCGGGTGCTGGTCACCCACGCCCGCGAGGCCGGTGCCAAGATCGAGGAAGGCGAGTTGGACCGCGTTGTGGCGGGCGTTGCCGCCCAGAACCGCCTGACCCTGCCGCAGTTGCTCGATCGTCTCCGGCAAGAGGGCACCGACGTCAAGCGCTTCCGCGAGAACATGCGCGACCAGATGTTGATCGAGCGGGTGCGTGATGCCGAGGTGATCCGGCGCATCCGCGTCAGCGACGGCGAAATCGACAAGCTGCTCGAAGAGCGGCGCGCCGAAGCAGCCGCCAAGGCGCCGCTCAATCTGGCGCAAATCCTGATTCCGGTCCCCGAGGGCGCCAGCACCGAACAGCGCGAGTCGCGCCGTCGCGAGGCCGAAGGGGCGCTCAAGCGCGTGATGGGCGGCGAGGACTTTGCCGCCGTGGCGCGCGAGCTCAGCCAGGACGGCAACCGCAGCGGTGGCGGCGAGATCGGCCTGCGGGCGGCCGACCGCCTGCCCGACCTCTTCGTCAGCGCCGTGGCGGGGCTGAACAGCGGTCAGATCCGCCCCAGCTTGGTGGAGTCGGGGGTGGGCTTCCATGTACTGAAGGTCCTGGAGCGCCAAAGCGGACCCGACGGCAGCAAGGTCACCGAGACCCGCGCCCGGCACATCCTGCTACGCCCCAGCGAAAAGCTCCCGCCGCAGGCCGCGGCACAGCAGCTGGCCGAGATGAAACGGGCCGTCGAAGCGGGCAAGGCCAAGTTCGAGGAGCTGGCCGCCAAGTTCTCGGCCGACGGCAGTGCCGCGCAAGGCGGCGACCTGGGCTGGGCCCCGCCGGGTCAGTTCGTGCCGGAGTTCGAGGCGGCGATGGGCGAGTTGGCACCGCTGTCGATCAGCGAACCCTTCCAGTCCCAGTTCGGTCTGCACATCGTGCAGGTCATGGAGCGCCGCGAGGTGGCCGTGGACCCGCGTCAGCAGCGCGAGCAGCTGCGCGGCGTGCTGCGTGAGCGCAAGTTCGGCGATGCCTACAAGGAGTGGGTGGCCGACCTGCGCGCCAAGGCCTTCATCGAGATGCGCGACGCGCCGCTATGAGGCGCCGTCAGCGCGGGCTCGGGCACCCATGACGCCGCCCCGCGGCAAGGGCCACCAGGCCCGCAAGCGATTCGGACAGCATTTCCTGACCGACGCCGGCGTCATCGACGCCATCGTGCGCGCCATCGCGCCGCGGCCCGGCGACAACATGGTCGAGATCGGTCCCGGACTGGCGGCCATGACCCAGCCGCTGGTGGAGCGCCTGGGGCGGCTGACGGTCGTCGAGCTGGATCGCGACCTGGCGATGCGCCTGCGCCAACACCCGCAGCTTCAGGTGGTGGAGGGCGACGTGCTGAAGGTCGACTTCAGCGCGTTCGGCAGCGGGCTGCGCATCGTCGGCAACCTGCCCTACAACATCAGCTCACCGATCCTCTTTCACCTGCTGCCGTTTGCCGGACAGGTCATGGACCAGCACTTCATGCTGCAAAAGGAGGTGGTGGACCGGATGGCCGCCGCCCCCGGCAGCGGGGACTACGGCCGGCTCAGCGTGATGCTGCAATGGCGCTACGAGGTCGAGGCGCTGTTCGACGTGGCGCCCGAGGCGTTCGACCCGCCGCCGCGCGTCGTGTCGGCCATCGTGCGCATGACGCCCTGGGCCGAGCCCGCAAGTCTGGACCCGGCGCTGCTGGAGGAGTTGGTGCTGGTGGCCTTCAGCCAGCGTCGCAAGCTGCTGCGTCACACCCTGGGGCGCTGGTTGGAGACCCGGCGCTTCGCCGGCGACTTCGATCTGCAGCGCCGTGCCGAGGAAGTGCCGGTCGCCGAATACCTGCGCCTGGTTCAGAACCTGAACGCCGCGCCCACCGTGTAGACGTTCACCGCGCCCAGCCCGAGTTGCTCGCCCATGGTGTAGCGCTCGTACTCCGCGCGCAGCATGGCGTGGCTGCCCAGCTTGAGGTTCAGTCCCACACCCACCTTGGCCTCGCGGAACGAGTACTCCTCGATGCGCGAGTCGAAGAGCGCGCCGCGCACGTCGGTGCGCGACCAGGTCGGACCGACCTTGACGAAGGGTTCGATCGGACCGAGCGGCAGCTTGAGGATGAAATCGGCCGACAGCGCGCGCGCCAGCAACTCCCCCTGGCGCCCGTCACCCGCCACCTGAAGGACCTGGCCCAGCCGCACCCAGCCGATCTCGACCGCCACCAGACGGGCGTCGTAGCCCAACCAGAGGCGCTGGGCCTGGGTGTCCGGATGGGTGCTCAAACCCGGCTGAAAGCCGAAGTCCCAGCGCGAGGTGCCCCAGGACGCCCCCAGGTAGGGCCGACCGTTCCAGGCGTCGTCGGCCCGTTCGATGTCCCGCCCCGCCCAGCCCAGCACGGGAAAAGCCGCGAGCGCTGCCGCGAGGGTGAGTTGATAGGTGTTCAAGCAAGCGGCTCCGAAAAGGTCGAAGGGCGCCAACGGCGCCCTTCGCTTTGGGTTGACGCCGCCGCGCGGCTCAGGCCGACATCAGGCCGCGTTCAACCAGGCCGCCGTGTCGAAGGCCGAGCACATCAGCGGCATGTTGAGCCCGAAATTCGGGTTCCCGCCCGCCTTGCCGGCCGCGCTCTTGGGCAGCGGCTTCTCGATCGGCGGCGTGGGCTCGAGGCTGCGGTTGTCCCAGATGCCGGCTTCCTGCGCCGGGTACTGGCAGCTGTAGAAGACGCGGAATTGCACGCGCCGGTCGGCCCAGTAGTCGGCCGCCTCGCGGAACACGTCGAGCAGCTGTTCGCGGCTCTCGCGGTCGAACTTGGCGTTGTCGGGCAGCAGTTCCAGGACCACCACGAAGCCCGGTTGCGGCCCCGACTTGTGGACCAGGTCGGTCAGGCTGTCGTACAGCGCATCAAGGTTCTTCCCGAAGTGCGAGGGAAAGGTGAACTGCTCGGCAATGCGCTCCAGCACGTCCTGCTTGGACGGGGCGTCGGCCAGATGCGCGTAAAGGAAATGCTGGCCAGCCTCTTGCGCGGCGGCCTGCAGATCCTCGGCGCGATAGGCGCGGATCGCTTGCACCACATTGGGGCGGATGTTCTGCAGCAACATGCTCGGAGTCCTCAATCAAATCACAAAAGAACGCAGGCCGACCAACCCGCTCTCAGGGAACGATGCGCCGGAAACTGGCGTAGTGGTCGTCGGTGTAGTAACAGGTATCGGGCTTCGTGGGGGGCTGGCCGCCGCACACCAGCCGGCGCGCGCCCCGGTTGCGCGCCCCCGGGGTGCGCACCGTGTATTCGCGGTAGTGGCCACGCGGATGGCGGGGCAGCAGGCGCTCTCGGTTGCCGAACACCGTGCCGTCCTTGGCGAAGGGGAAGGGACCGCCGGACAGCACGAGCGAATGCGTTTGCTGGGCCTGGACAGGCAGCGCCTTGAGCGCGACGGTGGCCGGGCTGGTGCTGTCCAGCGGTTCACGCGCTTGCACGCCGGCCGTCAAGCCTAAGCCCAGCGCCAGAGCCAGGGTGGATGCCGCTCGCGCGAAGCGCGTCGGATCGACACGACGCACCTGCAACAGCTGTCCGACCATCGAGACCACGGGTAAACCCCAAACGAAAGGGCCACATGGTATCGAATCGACCCCAAAAGCTCAAGTCAGGGCGACTCCGGAAACCCCCCAATGGCGCACTGCAGCAAGTGCAAAATCAAGAAACAAGTATTTGATTCAAAAGACTTTTTCAAGCTTCACCGCAGGCACCTTTGCCGTGCAAACAATTTGAGTGGCCATACCGAAAACAGGGCAGGGAAAGCTCGCTGGCACGGCTCTCGCTATCTCGCTGAGTTGGCATCCACCACGGTCATGGCGGTCAGGTTGACGATGCGTCGCACCGTCGTTGACGGCGTCAGGATATGCACCGGTTTGGCGGCCCCGAGCAGAATCGGCCCGATGGCGATGCCGCCGCCGGCGGCCGTCTTGAGCAGGTTGTAGGCGATGTTGGCGGCGTCGATGTTCGGCAGCACCAGCAGATTGGCCTCGCCCTGCAGCGTCGAGTGCGGCATCAGCTGCGCCCGGTAGCTGGCGTCCAGCGCCGTGTCCCCGTGCATCTCGCCGTCAACCTCCAGCCAGGGGGCCTGCTGCTGCAGCAGCGCCAGCGCGTCGCGCATCTTCAGCGCCGAGGGTTGGTTGCTGGTGCCGAAATTGGAGTGGCTGAGCAGGGCCGCCTTGGGGCGGATGCCGTAGCGGCGCAGTTCCTCGGCCGCCAGCACGGTGATCTCGGCGATCTGCTCGGCCGACGGGTCGTAGTTCACGTGGGTATCGACCAGGAACACCTGCCGGCCGGGCAGGATCAGACCGTTCATGCAGGCAAAGGTCTTGACGCCGGCGCGCTTGCCGATCACCTGGTCGATGTACTGCAGATGGGTGGCCGTGCTGGCCCAGGTGCCGCACAGCATGCCGTCGGCCTCGCCCTTGTGCAGCAACATGGCGCTGACCAGCGTCAGGCGGCGGCGCATCTCGATCTTGGCGAACTGCTCGGTCACCCCCTTGCGCTCACCCATGCGATGGAAGGTCTGCCAGAAGTCGCGGTAGCGCGGGTCGTCCTCGATGTTCACGACGTCGAAGCCATCGCCCGGCCGAATGCGCAGGCCAAAACGCTCGCAGCGCTGGGCAATCACCGCGGGCCGCCCGACCAGGATGGGCCGCGCCAGGCCTTCGTCCACCACCACCTGCACGGCGCGCAGCACGCGCTCGTCCTCGCCCTCGGCGTAGACGACGCGCCGCGCCTTGGCGCGCTTGGCCATCGCGAAGATCGGCTTCATCGTCGTGCCGCTGGCGTAGACGAAGGTCTGCAGCTTTTCGCGGTAGGCGTCGAGGTCGGCAATCGGCCGCTGCGCCACCCCGCTGTCGGCGGCGGCCTTCGCCACGGCCGGCGCGATGCGCATCATCAGGCGCGGGTCGAAGGGCTTGGGGATCAGGTACTCGGGGCCGAAGCTGAGCGTTGCGCCGGCGTAGGCCGCGGCCACCACCTCGCTCTGCTCGGCCTGCGCCAGATCGGCGATGGCGTGCACGGCGGCGATTTCCATCGCATCGGTGATGGTCGTCGCGCCGCAGTCGAGCGCGCCGCGGAAGATGTAGGGGAAGCACAGGACGTTGTTGACCTGGTTCGGATAGTCGCTGCGACCGGTGGCCATGATGGCGTCGTCACGCACGGCCGCCACCTCCTCCGGACTGATCTCCGGGGTCGGATTGGCCAGCGCCAGGATCAGCGGCCGCGCGGCCATGGTCTTGACCATCTCGGGCTTCAAGACGCCGCCCGCCGAGAGCCCGAGAAACACATCGGCGCCCTCGATGACCTCGGCTAGCCTGCGCGCTGCAGTGGGCTGCGCGAACTGCACCTTGTCGGGGTCCATCAACTCGCTGCGCCCCTCGTAGACCACCCCGGCCAGATCGGTAACCCAGATGTTGCGGCGCGGCACGCCGAGCTTCACCAGCAGGTTCAGGCAGGCCAGCGCGGCCGCGCCGGCGCCGCTGGTGACGAGCTTGACCTCGTCGAGTTGCTTGCCGAGCACCTTCAAGCCGTTCATCACCGCCGCGCCGACCACGATGGCGGTGCCGTGCTGGTCATCATGGAAGACCGGGATCTTCATGCGCGAGCGCAGCAAGCGCTCGACCTCGAAGCAGTCCGGCGCCTTGATGTCCTCGAGGTTGATGCCGCCGAAGGTGGGCTCGAGCGCGGCAATGATTTCGACCAGCTTCTTGGGATCGCGCTCGCGCAACTCCAGATCGAAGACGTCGATGCCTGCGAACTTCTTGAAGAGCACCGCCTTGCCTTCCATCACCGGCTTGGCGGCCTCGGGCCCGATGTCGCCCAGACCGAGCACGGCGGTGCCGTTGGTCACCACCGCCACCAGATTGCCGCGCGCGGTGTAGCGGAAGATGGTCGACGGATCTTCGACGATGGCCTCGCAGGCCGCGGCAACGCCCGGCGAGTAGGCCAGCGCCAGATCGCGCTGGTTGACCAGCCCCTTGGTGGCGCTGATGGCCAGCTTGCCGGGGGTCGGGAACTCGTGGTATTCGAGGGCGGCCTGACGAAGTTCTGCGCGTTGCTGCTCGGTGCTGGGCATGTCAAGACTCTGGTGCTCGCGGGGGCTGGGCAGTGTGCCGCATACGATGGCCGCCTCTTCATGCCAAGCCTGCATGCCTTCTTGTCGCCATGGCCCTCGGTGAGTTCGAACTGATCCGTCGCTTCTTCCACCGTGCCGGCAGCGGCAACGGCGACGACTGCGCGGCGCTGCAGCCCAGCCCCGGTCAGCAATGGCTGGTCAGCACCGACATGCTGGTCGAGGGTCGCCACTTCCTGTCGACCGTCGACCCCCATGCGCTCGGCCACAAGGCGCTGGCCGTGAACCTCAGCGATCTGGCCGCCTGCGGTGCCGCGCCGCGCGCCTTCTTCCTGGCGTTGGCCCTGCCCCAGGCCGACGCCGACTGGCTGGCGGCGTTCTCGCGCGGCCTGTTCGAGCTCGCCGACGCGCACGGCATCGTGCTGGCGGGCGGCGACACGACGCGCGGCCCGCTCAATCTGTGCATCACCGTGATGGGTGAGTCGCCGGCGCCGCTGTGGCGGCGCGGCGCGCGGGTCGGCGACGACTTGTGGGTCAGCGGCACCCTGGGGGATGCGCGGCTGGCCTTGGAAGCTTTTCGCGGCACCCTGCAGCTCGAGCGCGAGGCCTTCCAGGCCTGCCGCACGCGCATGGAGCGCCCGACGCCGCGCATCGCGCTGGGTCAGGCGCTGCGCGGCGTGGCCAGCAGCTGCATCGACGTCTCCGACGGCCTGCTGGGCGACCTGCGCCACGTGCTGGAGGCCTCGGGGGTTGGTGCGGTGCTGAAGCTCGATGCGCTGCCGCGCAGCCCCTGGCTGGCGGCACAAGACCCCACCATGCAGCACCGCTGCCTGCTGACCGGCGGCGACGACTACGAGCTGCTGTTCACCGCCGCGCCCGGCGCGGCACTGCCCGATCTCGGCCTGCCGCTGAGCCGCATCGGCCGCATCGTCGAGGCGCCCGGTCTCTTCTTGCGTGACGCTCAGGGCCACCCGGTGGCGTTCGACGGTCGCGGCTTCGACCACTTCGACACGCCATGAGCCAACGCCCCAGCTGGCGCTTCATGTTGGGCCACCCGGCGCGCCTGATCGCACTGGGCTTCGGTTCGGGCCTGGCGCCCTTCGCCCCCGGCACCTTCGGCACGGCCTGGGCCTGGGCGACCTATGTGCTGGCCGAGCGTTTCCTGGCGCCGGTGCCCTGGGGTTGGGTGCTGCTCGCAGGCACGGCGGTCGGCCTGTGGGCCTGCACGCGCTGCCAGCAGCACATGGGGCAGGGGGACCCCGGGGCCATCGTCTGGGACGAGGTGCTGGCCTTCTGGCTGGTGCTCTGGGTGCTGGATCCGCTCAGCACCTGGCAGCAGGCGATCGCCTTTGCCCTGTTCCGCTTCTTCGATGCCGTCAAACCCCAGCCGGTGGCCTGGGCCGATGCGCTCTTTGAGCTGCGCCCCGGCGACGCCATCGATTGGCGGCATGGCTTCGGCAACCTGCTGGATGATTTCGTGGCCGCCGGCGCCACACTCCTGACCTGGGCACTGGCCCTGACCCTGTGGAGGCAAGTCTGATGTTCAGCGACGAAACCGAACTGATTCAGCGCATCGCCGTGGCGCTGATCCGCCGCAAGGAGCGCATGGGCGTGGCCGAGAGCTGCACCGGTGGCTTGATCGGCGCCGCCTGCACCTCGCTGCCCGGCAGCTCGCAGTGGTTCGAACGCGGCGTCATCAGCTACAGCGACCAATCCAAGTCCGAGCTGCTGGGCGTGCCCGCCGGCCTGATCGCGCTGCACGGCTCGGTCAGCGAGGCGGTGGCCGTCCACATGGCGCGCGGCCTGCTGGCCCACGCGCCGCTCGATTGGGCCTTGGCCTGCACCGGCATCGCCGGGCCGAGCGGCGGCAGCGACGGCAAACCCGTCGGCACCGTCTGGCTGGCCATCGCCCACGAAGGCAAGTTGCTGCGCGCCTGGAGCGAGCATTTCGGCGGCAACCGTCATGCGGTGCGACTGGCCACGGTGCACGCGGGGCTGTCGGCGCTGGCCGAGGCCGTCGAGGAGCGCGAAAGCTAGCGCCGTGCTGCGCGCCCACTACCCGCTGCGATGGCATCTGGCGACCCTTTTCGCCGCCTTGGTGATGCTGGCCGGTGGGCTGATCGGCTTCTACAACCAGCAGCAGTTGCGCGAGCAACTGCGCGGTGCCGCCCGGCAGCAGGCCACCCAGATCGCCGAGCAGACCGCGCTGCGCCTGCAGGCCCAGTTGCGCTCGGTCGAGGCCGGCCTGCGCGTGCTGGCTCGTACCCGAACGCTCGACCTGCCCGCGGACCTCGACGACGCCGCACTGCGCGAAATGCTGCGCAGCCTGCTCGAACTGGAGCCGCAGCTGGCCGCGGTGTTCGTCGCCGACGGCCAGGGGCGCTTCTACATCCTGCGCCGGCTGCTCGACGCCGGTCTGCGCGAGCGATTCGCGGCGCCGCCGCAGGCGCAATTCGTCAGTCAGCACATCCACCAGGCGGGTCGCGCGGCGCGCACCAGCCTGCTCGACGCCCAGTTGCACACCCTGGTCTCGCGCGAGGACCCGGACTACGCGGCGCGCTTCGATCCGCGCACCCGCCCCTGGTACCGCATGGCCCAGGCCGAGGGGCAACTGGTGCGCACGCCGGTCTACCGCTTCTTCACCACGCAGCGGCCCGGCATCACGCTGGCCCAGCCCTCGCTGGACACGCCCGAGCTGGTGCTGGCCGCCGACCTGCTGTTGGACACCCTGGCCGGCCAGCTGCAGTCCCAGCGACTGACGCCCGGGCACCGCCTGGCCTTGCTCAGCGACGAGGGCGAGCTGGTCAGCGCCGACCGCCCCGATGCCAAACCGGCCGACTACGCCGCCGCGCTGGCCGGAGGCGCACCGAACTGGCTGGGCGCCAAGGTGCCGCTGGGCTTGGGGCTGAACCTGCTGACCCAGGTTCCCGAGGACGAGCTGCAGGCGCCAGCGCGGGCCGCCGTGCAACGCAGCGGCCTGGTCACCCTGGCGCTGGTGCTGCTCGCGGTGCCCTTGACCTGGTGGCTGGCGCGGCGCGTGGCCGAACCGCTGCAGCGCCTGGCGCTGCAGGCGCGCGCCATCCGGCGCTTCGAATTCCACGAGGAGACGCCGCTGCGCAGCCGCATCAGCGAGGTGGCGGCGCTGGACGAAGCGGTGGCCTCGATGCGGCGCTCGATCCGCCGCTTCGTCGAAATGACCGGCGCATTGGCGGAGGAAAACGACTTCGAGCGTCTGCAGCAGACTTTGTTGCGCCATGCGCTGCCGGCGGTCGACGCGCGGCTCGGCGTGCTCTACCTGGAGGAGCAGGGGCGCCTGCTGCCGCGTTGCGCGCTGCGTCAGGACCAGCAGCCGCTGACCGACGCACTGCCCGAGCTGCAGGCCTGCGCCAGCGTGGAGTTGGTGCAGCAGGCGCTGGGCGCCGACTGGACGCTGGGCGGCGCGCTGCACGAGGCGGACCTGCAGCAACTCGGCCTGGCGCAGACCGGGCTGCAGCTGGGCGGCGCCATCGTCGTGCCGCTGCACAACCGCAAGCGCGAGCGCATCGGCGCGCTGCTGCTGCTGTGCGAGGCCGAGCCGCTGCCGTCGCGCGTGCGCTTCGCCGAGGCGGTGGCCGCCAGCGCCGCCACCGCCATCGAGACGCGCGAGCTGATCCAGGCGCAGAAGCAGCTGTTCGAGGCCTTCATCGAGTTGATCGCCGCCGCCATCGACGCCAAGAGCCCCTACACCGGCGGGCATTGCGCACGCGTGCCGGTGCTGACGCAGATGCTGGTGCAGGCGGCCTGCGATGCGCGCGAGGGACCGTTCGCCGACTTCCAGCTCGACGCCGACGGCTGGGAGGCGGTGCACGTGGCCGCCTGGCTGCACGACTGCGGCAAGGTCACGACGCCCGACTACGTGGTCGACAAGGCCACCAAGCTCGAGACGATCTACAACCGCATCCACGAACTGCGCACCCGTTTCGAGGTGCTCAAGCGCGACGCCGAGGTGGCGCACCTGAAGCGCTGCCTGGACGGTGGCGACCCTGGCGCGTCGCAGGCGCAGCGCGACGCGCTGTGGACCGAACTCGACGAAGAGTTCGCCTTCGTTGCGCGCTGCAACATCGGGGGCGAGCGGATGGCCCCAGACCAGCTGGCACGCCTGCAGGGCATCGCGCAACGGCGCTGGCAGCGCACGCTGGACGACCGCCTGGGCCTGTCCCACGAGGAACTGCGGCGGCGCCTGCAGTCACCGCCAACGCCGCTGCCGCATTGGGAGCCCCTGATCAACGACGCGCCCTGGCAGCGCATCGAGCGCCACGGGCAGGACCCGGCGCTGCAGAGCGACAACCGCTGGGGCTTCCGGCTGCAGGTGCCCGAGCTGCTCTACAACCGCGGCGAGTTGGTCAACCTCGGCGTGGCGCGCGGCACCCTGTCGGCCGAGGAGCGCTTCAAGATCAATGAGCACATCGTGCAGACCGTGGTGATGCTGACCCGGCTGCCCTACCCGCGCCATCTGCGCGGCGTGCCCGAGATCGCCGGCGCTCACCACGAACGGATGGACGGCACCGGCTACCCGCGACGCCTCACACAGGCCCAGATGAGCGTGCCGGCGCGCATCATGGCGATTGCCGACGTGTTCGAGGCCCTGACCGCCGCCGACCGGCCCTACAAACCGGCCAACAGCCTGTCCGAGGCGCTGGCTCTGATGGCCGGGATGGCGGCCACACAGCACATCGACGCCGAGCTGTTCGCGCTGTTCGTGCGCAGCGGCGTGGCACGGCGCTACGCCGAGCGGTTCATGTCCGCGCAGCAGCTCGACGAGCTCGACGCCGAAGCCCTACTGCAAGCGCTGTAGCGACAGCTGCTGCAGCAGCTCGGCCGCCGGCATGGGCTTGGCGATGAAGTAACCCTGCCCCTCGTCGCAGCCCCAGAGCGCCAGCAGTTCGAGCGTGGCTTCGTCCTCGATGCCCTCGGCCACCACCTTCAGCCCCAGGTTGTGCGCCAGCTCGATGGTGCTCTTGACGATCTTGCGGTCCCCCTCGTCGCCGGCCATGCCGAACACGAAGCTCTGGTCGATCTTCAGCTCCTGCACCGGCAGCTGCTTCAGGTAGGCGAGCGAGGAGTAACCGGTGCCGAAATCGTCGATCGACAGCTTGAAGCCCGCCGCGTGCAGGGCCTTGGCCGTTTCCAGCGCGCGCTTGGGGTCGTCCATGATGGCGCTCTCGGTGATCTCCAGGCACAGGCTGTCGGCACCGCAGCCGCTGTTCGAGACCAAGGCTGCGACCTTGTCCGGCAGGTCGACGTCGAGCAGATCGCGCGTGCTCAGGTTGACGCTGATGCGCAGGGGCTGGCCGGCCGCACAGGCCTGCGCCGCGCAGCCGGCCGCGGCCCGCAGCACCCAGGCGGAGATCTCGCGGATGAAGCCGGTCTGCTCGGCAAAGGGAATGAACTGGTAGGGCGGGACCATGCCGCGGGTCGGGTGCTGCCAGCGCACCAGCGCCTCGGCGGCGCGGATGCGGCGCTCGCGCAGGTCCAGCTTGGGCTGCAGGAAGAGGCGCAGCTCGTCGGCCTCCACGGCGCGCCGCAACTCGGTCAAGAGGCCCAGCGAGGCGGCGCTGCGGGCGTCCATCTCGGGGCGGAACATCAGCGCGCCGGCCATGCGCCGCTTGGCCGTTTCCATGGCGCGCTCGGCCAGCGCGATCAGGTCGTCGGCCTCGCCGGCGTGATCGGGAGCCAGCGCCATGCCGATGCCGGCGCCCAGGTCGACCAGCTGCTCGGCCAGGCACAGCGGCGCCTCCAGCGTCAACAGCAGCTGCTTGGCCATCTGCTCGGCGCCGGCCACCCCGGCACCCGGCAAGGCCACGCCGAACTCGTCGCCGCCCAGGCGCGCCAGCAGCGGTGCGTCGCCCAGCGCCATGCGCAGGCGCTGGGCGACCTGACGCAGCAACTGGTCGCCCAGATCGCGACCCAGGGCGTCGTTGACCGGCTTGAAGCGGTCCAGATTCAGCATCAGCAGGGCCAGGGGCTCGCCCCGCGCCAGCAGGTCGCGCAAGCGGCTGACGAACTGCGCTCGGTTGGGCAGGCCCGTCAGGGTGTCCCAGAAGGCCAGGCGCTGCACCTGCTCCTCGCGCGCCTGGATGCCGGCGCGCATGGCCTCGAAGGCCAGCCCCAGCTCGCGCACCTCCTGCACGCCGGTATCGACCTGCACCGCACTGCGGTAGTCGCCCAGGCCGAGGCGTTCGGCGCTGGCCACCAATTGCTGGATGGGCTGACTGATGCGCCGCGCGGTGAACACCGCGCCGACGGCGAACAGCAGCAGACCCACACCCGTCAGCGCCAGCAGGTAGCGCTGCATCTCGACGAAGGGCTTGACCTCGAAGTCGTAGGAGGCCCACAGCAGGGCCTCGACCTGGCCCGCGCCCGCCGGCAGGCTCACGTGGCGGGTGCGGCGCTCCTCACCCTGCCATTGCAGGGTCGTGGCGCCCTCGGCGGCGCGCAACAGCTCGCTGGCTTCCGCCACCTCCATCGACGAGACCGGTGCCCCCCAGCGCCCATCCGGCAGGCGGGCGGCGAGCATCGCCCTGACGTTGCTGAAGCGCTCGACGTCGATCAGCACGCCATCGTCCACCGCCCAGTTCATCAGCACGGTGCCCTGCAGGCCGGGGGCCCGCAGCGGGGTGCGTGCCACCTGGTGCACCACCGGGCCGGCCAGCACCAGTTGCAGCGCGCCGTCGGCCGGCTCGCCCTCGGCGAACTGCATGGCCTCGCGCAACACGGCCTGCGCGCTGCTGGAGCTGGCCAACTGCAGCCCGGCACCGATGAAGGCCGCGCCATCGGCCTGCGCACGCCCGGCCTGGTTGCTCAGCGCATCCAGCAGGGTCTCGCGGCCGGCATCGCCATCGCGCGCCTGTGCCACGGCATCGATGAAACCGAAGTCCTCCGCGGCGATGCGGGCGCGCAGGTACTCGATGCGCGCCCGCGCCTGCAGCAGGTCCTTGAGGATGGTCTCGGCACTGCGCAAGCGGTCGGCAATCTGCTCCTCGACGCGCGCCTCGATGGCCCGGCGCACGAAATGGAAGCCCCCGGCCTGCACCGCCAGCAGGAGCACCAGGAACAGGCCGACGATGCGTCCCGGCAGCCGCTTGGGGTCCAGGACGGCCGGCAGTCGCATTCAGCGCAACACCCAGGTCTGCGCCGCATCGGCGCCCAGCGGCTGGCTGCGCAGCTGCTCGTCACCGAGGCTGGGATGCCAGGCGCGCAGCTGCCCCGCGCCGGGCTGGCGCTCCAGCTGCACCCGGCCCTGCGCATCGCTGATGGCGAAGCGCGGCGTGTCCACCACCACGATGTGGGCGCTCATGCGGTCGTGGATGTTGCAGCCCAGGCTCACCACACCGGGCTGCTCGAACAGCACCGGCGCCGCCGGCTGACCCAGGTAGAGCTTGAGCTCGAAGGGCTTGGCGACCGAATACGAATAGACATGGTGGCGCACCTTGTCCTGATTGGGGAACACCACGGCCGTGCCGGTCTGCACCACCAGCAGGCGCGGAGCGAACTGGCGCTCGCGCTGGGCCAGCTCGGCCTGCGTGCCGGCCTTGGCGCGCCGCGCCAGGCCGGCTTGCTCCAGCGCCACCACGGCTCCGGCCAGCGGGGCGCCGGCGGCATCGCGCAACTCCACCGTCAAGGGCGTCGCCTGCGCGAGCGCCGACAGCAGGAGCGCGAGAAGGGAGGTGATGAAACGCATCAGCGCAACGATAGCGCCTTGCCCTGCAACGCAGCCGACGCCAGCAGCAGCCAATGGCGCATGGCCGCCCACGGCTCGGCGGGCCAACCGGTGTGGCGCAGGCCCTTGCAGATGCCCTCGAGCTGCTGGACCGCGACCAGCAGCGTGTCGAGCGCCGCCGGTTTGAGCACCGGCAACAGGCGCTCGAAGACACGCTCCTTGGGGCCCCAGACGCGCGCCGCACGCAGCGCCATCGGCAGCGGCTGCCCGGCGGACAGCGCCTGCACGCCGCGGCGCAACGCGCGCACGTCGTCGCTGAGCAGCCAGTGCAGGCGCACCACCGCCTCGCCCTCGGCCTGCAGGGCGTCGAGCAGACGCAGGCAACGCTGCAACTGACCGCTCCACAGGGCCTCGCCGAGCTGGTTGGCCTCGAAACGCGCCACGTCCATCACCCGGCCATCGATGTCCTCGAAACGCAGCGCCTGGCCCGGCGGCTGCACCAGCGCCAGCTTCTCCAGCTCCTGTTGCGCAGCCAGCAGATTGCCCTCGACACGGTCGGCCAGCCGCGCCAGCCATTGCTCGCCCTCGGCGCCCTCGGGCAGCTTGAGACCCAGGCGCGCAGCCCGCCGCGCCAACCACAGTGGCAGCGCACGGCGCTCGATGGGGTCGCAGCGCAGGGTGGCGCCCACCCCGTCGAGGGCCTGGAACCAGGCACTCGACAGCTGCGCCTTGTCCAGGCGCGGCAGGCTGACCAGCAGCAGCAGGTCGTCGTGCAGCGCGGTGGCAAGCCTTTGCAGCGCCTCGCCCCCTTCCTTGCCGGGTTTGCCGCCCGGAATGCGCAGCTCGATCAAGCGGCGCTCGGCGAACAGCGACAGCGAGGCCGCCTGCGCCGCCACGGCGCTCCAGTCGAAACCCTGGCCGCTGACGGTGAAGACCTGACGCTCGCCAAAGCCCAGGGCCCTGGCGCGGGCGCGCACCGCATCGAGCGCCTCGTTGGCCAGCAGGGCCTCGTCGCCATGCGCGACGTAGCAGGGCTTCAGGCCCTTGGCCAGGTGCGCATCGAGATCCTCGAGCCGCAACTGCATGATCAACGCGGCCGCACCGCTGCGAGCCGGCGCATCAGCATCCCGACCGCCTCCTGCGTCATGGCACGGCGCAGGCTGGCCTCCTCCTGCTCCTTGGCCAGGGCCTGCGCCTCGGTGGTGCTGAGGTCGCGGGTCAGCCGCAGCGCGGTGCGCGGCAGCAGCACGTCGTCGTTCGGGCTGCTGAGGCGGAATTCGGCCTCGAGCAGCAGTTGCCACTCCCGCACCTGACCGGCGGCGGTACTGGCCACCGAGGTCTTGGTGTGCGATTCGCGCTCCATGTGCAGCAGCACCTGCGCCTGCGCCGGTTCGACCAGTCGCAAGGGCAGCCTGGCGACGTGGACGCGCAAGGCCTCGGCCAGCGGCGAGCGTGGCGTGAAGCCCGCGAGCGCCAGGCGCTCGAAGGAGAAGCTGGGCGCGCCGCGCAGTGCGAAGCCGCAGCCCGCCAACGCCCCCGGCAAGGCCAGGGCGGCCAGCCGCAGCAGGGTGCGGCGCGACGACACCGTCAAAGCACCAGGTTCACCAGCCGGCCGGGCACGATGACGATCTTCTTCGGTGCCGCGCCGTTGCTGAACTTCAGGTAGTCGGGTGAAGCGAGCGCAGCCGCCTCGATGGCCGCCTTGTCGGCACCGGCGGGCACCTTGATGGCGCCACGCAGCTTGCCGCCCACCTGCAGCATCAGTTCGATCTCGTCCTGCACCAAAGCGCCTTCGTCGACCTGCGGCCAAGGGGCGTCGAGCAGGTCGCCGAGCCGCGCGGCAAAGCCGAGGTCTTCCCAAAGCGCATGGCCGAGGTGCGGGCAGGCGGGGTAGAGCGCGCGCAGCATCACCGAGCTGCCCTCGCACAACACGGCCAGGTCGCCGTCGCTGCCATCGGACTTGAAGGCGTCGAGCGCATTGAGCAGCTTCATGCAGCCGCTGATCACGGTGTTGTACTGCAGGCGCTCGTAGTCGTGACCGACCTGGCGCAGCACCAGGTGCACCTCGCGACGCAGCGCGGCGGCCTCGGCGCGCAGCGGCGCCTGGCTCAGGTCGCCGGCCGTGGCGCGGCGGATTGCCTCGCCCTGCTTCTGGCCGAAATTCCACACGCGCTTCAAGAAGCGCTGCGCGCCTTCCACGCCGGCGTCGTTCCACTCCAGGGTCTGCTCGGGCGGGCTGGCGAACATCACAAAGAGACGCGCGGTGTCGGCACCGTACTGGTCGATCAGCGCCTGCGGGTCGACGCCGTTGTTCTTCGACTTCGACATCGTCGTCATCTCGTACTCGAGCGGCGTGCCGTCCTTTTTCAGCCTGCCGCCCGTGATCTGACCGGCCTCGTTCGTCAGCACGTCAAGCTCGTGGTCCCAGTAGTAATCCTTGCCGCCGCTCTCGGGCTTGTGGAAGAAGGCGCCCTTGAGCACCATGCCTTGCGTGAGCAGCTTCTTGAAGGGCTCGGCGATCTGCACCAGGCCGAGATCGCGCATCACCTTGGTCCAGAAGCGCGCGTAGAGCAGGTGCAGGATGGCGTGCTCGATGCCGCCGATGTACTGATCCATACCGCCCTGCTTCATCCAGTACCGCGTGCCAGCGGCCACCATCGCGTCGGCATTCTTCGGGTCGCAGTAGCGCATGAAATACCAGGACGAGTCCACGAAGGTGTCCATGGTGTCGGTCTCGCGCTTGGCGGGCTTGCCGCACTTCGGGCAGGCGACGTTGAGGAAGTCGGCGCGTTGCTTGAGCGGGTTGCCGCTGCCGTCGGGGATGCAGTCCTCGGGCAGCACCACCGGCAGGTCCTTCTCGGGGACCGGGACCACGCCGCAGTCCTCGCAATGGATGATGGGGATGGGCGTGCCCCAGTAACGCTGGCGGCTGATGCCCCAGTCGCGCAGGCGCCAGGTGGTCTTCTTCTCGCCCAGGCCCTGGGCGGCCAGCAGCTCGGCGACCTTGTCCACCGCATCGGCATGCGACAGGCCGTCGAGCACGCCGGAGTTCACGCAGCGCCCCTTGTGCTTGTCGGCGTACCACTCCTGCCAGACCGTGGTGTCGTAGGCCTGCCCTTCGACATCGACCACATGGCGGATCGGGATGCCGTACTTCAAGGCGAACACGAAGTCGCGCTCGTCGTGCGCCGGCACGCCCATCACGGCGCCGTCGCCGTAGCTCATCAGCACGTAGTTGCCGACCCAGACCGGCACCGGCTCGCCGGTCAGCGGATGGGTGACGGTCAGCCCGGTGGGCACGCCCTTCTTTTCCTGCGTGGCCAGCTCGGCCTCGGTGCTGCCGCCGGCCTTGCATTCGGCGATGAAAGCGGCCACCTCGGGCTTCGAAGCGGCCGCGTGCGCGGCCAGCGGGTGCTCGGGTGCCACGGCGCAGAAAGTCACGCCCATGATGGTGTCGGCCCGCGTGGTGAACACCCAAAGCTGCCCCCCCTCGCCGCCGATGCGGTGCGGGAACGCAAAGCGCACCCCCTGGCTCTTGCCGATCCAGTTCTCCTGCATCAGGCGCACGCGCTCGGGCCAGCCGGACAGGTAGTTCGGATCCTCGGGATTGCTGACGGCCGAGAGCAGTTCCTCGGCATAGTCGGTGATCTTCAGGTAGTAGCCGGGGATCTCGCGCTTTTCCACCAGCGCACCGCTGCGCCAGCCGCGGCCGTCGATGACCTGCTCGTTGGCCAGCACGGTCTGGTCGATCGGGTCCCAGTTCACCACCTGGGTACGGCGCTCGGCGATGCCCTTTTCCAGCATCTTCAGGAACAGCCACTGGTTCCACCGGTAATAGGCCGGGTCGCAGGTCGCGACCTCGCGGCTCCAGTCGATGGCCAGGCCCATGGCCTGCATCTGGCCCTTCATGTGGGCGATGTTCGAGTAGGTCCACTGCCCGGGCGGGACCTTGCCCTTCATGGCGGCGTTCTCGGCCGGCAGGCCGAACGCATCCCAACCCATCGGCATCAGGACGTTGAAGCCCTTCATGCGCAGCTGGCGCGCCAGCATGTCGTTGATGGTGTAGTTGCGCACATGGCCCATGTGCAGCTTGCCGCTCGGATAGGGCAGCATGGAGCAGGCGTAGTACTTGGGCTTGCTCTCGTCTTCCACGACGCGGTAGGCGTCGCGGGCGTTCCAGTGGGCCTGGGCGCGCGACTCGATGTCGCGCGGCTTGAAGTCTTGCGGGGCGTTCATAAGGGGGCGGATTGTAGGAAGCCCCCTGGGGGGCCGACGGGATCCGGCACCGCCAGTTCGCTTGGGCAAGATACTCAAAGGTGAAGCATTGCTCGCGCCTCGCCGCCGCACGGTTCAATCCGATTCCGGTGGGTGCGGAGGGCACCCCGTCAAACTCTTCGTCGCTTCCATGTCGGTCATTCAGCCCGCCCATTCCACGACCACCCACCCACGTCGCTTGTGGTGGCGTGACGACGACTTCACCGACTACTTCTCGACATTCAACGCGCTGGAACGGACGGCCGAGCGCCTGGGAGCACGGCCGCTGGTGGCCGCCATTCCAGGCAATATGGCAAGCGATTTCCGGCTTCGGGACGAGACGTTTCGCTTCGCCATCCATGGCTGGAAGCACGTCAACCATGGCTGCACGGACCAGCAGAAATCCGAGTACGGCCGCCTACGTGCCCCTGGTGGCGTGTTACCCGAACTCCTTGAGTCCCGCAGGCGAGCGCAAGATCACTTCAGTTGCTGCCTCGAAAACTGGTTCGTGCCGCCATTCAACCGCCTCACCGAGCAGCATTTCCCTGCCTTGCTCGAAGCCGGCTTCGATGCCTTTTCCACCTCGGGCGACGAAAGCTACTGGGCCGCGCAGTTGCCCAGCCTGAAACTGCCGTTCATTTGCGTCGATGCCTGGAGCGAGGTGGACCGCCAGGTGAAGGACCCCTTGGCCATGGAAACCGAACTAGAGTCAAGACTGTGTGGGCGTACCGTGCCCGGTCCGCTTGGCTTGATGACCCATCACAAGCGGTTCAGGGTCACCGACTGGGAGCGTTTCGACGCGCTGATACGGCACTTGCGCGCGCAAGGCTGGTTGCTTGAGGACTGTGATGCAGGCTTTTGCGCCAACTTTCCGCGCCACTGTCCGGAGAAGACATCGGAGCGCCAACTCGAAGGTTGGTCGCTCAGCCAACGCACCCGCATTTCATGGCGCTGAAGCCTGCCGCGGGCCGGTGGGTGCCGTGGTGAAAGCCAACCGCGTCAAGCGCGCCGCCTGCAGTTGGTCGAGCAGCGACGCCACCTTGCCATAGGGCACCGCCTGGTCGATGGCCAGTTGCAGTTCGGCGTCGGGCCGCTCCCTGGCGAGCCGCTGCAGACGGGCCTTGAGTTCGGTCGCCGCCAAGGCTTCGCCGTTCCAGAACAGCTCGCCCCTGGCGTCGAGCGCGAGCTGCAGGGACGCATCGACCTCGCTGCCTTGCGTGGCCTCGCCGACCGGGGGCAACTCCAGCTTGAGGGCCGCCGTCATCAGCGGCGCCGCAATCATGAAGATGATCATCAGCACCAGCATGACGTCGATCAGCGGCGTCATGTTGATGTCGCTCATCGGCACCTGCGGTCGGCTGCGTTCGAGGCGACCGAGTCTCATGCTGGGGGCTCAGGCCAGTCCGGCACGCAGGTCGTGCGCGAAGCCTTCGAGATCGGCCTCGCAGGCCGCGAGCAGGCGGCCGAAGGCGTTGTAGGCCAGCACGGCCGGAATGGCGACCACCAGACCGGCGGCCGTCATGATCAAGGCCTCGCCCACCGGGCCGGCAATGCGATCGATGCTCAAGGCCCCCCCGCCGGACAGCCCTTGCAGCGCCTGATGGATGCCCCAGACCGTGCCGAGCAAGCCGACGAAGGGCGCCGTGGCACCCACCGAAGCCAGCAGGCCCTGCCCCCACTGCAGTCGACCCAGCACGTCATGCAGCGTGTCTCGCAGCGGCCGTGTCAGCCGTGCCGCCTCGGGCAGTTGCGCAGCCAAACCGGCGCTTGCGCCGCGCGCGGCGTCGAGCAAGGGCAGCAGCACCTGTTCGGTGTCGTGCTGCTGGAGCGCGGCGCGGCCAGCGTCCCAGTCATTCGCGGCCCACAACGCCGGCAGCGCCACGCGCAGCGTCCGTCGCACGCGCCAGAAGGTGTAGGACTTCCAACCAATCAGCACCCAGGTGGCCACCGACATGGCCAGCAGCAGCACGGCCACGGCGCGGCCCACGGTGTCACTGGCGCTCCACAGGCTGGCGGCGTCCATCAAGTGGTCTCCAAGTCGGCCACGACGTCGGCCATGCGGTAGAGGCGCCCTGTGGGTTGACGCAGCAGGAAGCGGGCGGCTGCCAGCGCGCCCGTGGCGTAGTGGGTGCGGCTCGCCGAGCGGTGGGTGATCTCGATGACTTCGTGCTCGCCGCAAAACAGTGCCTGGTGGTCGCCGATGACGGAGCCACCGCGCACGGTGGCGAAACCGATCGCGCCACGCGGCCGCGCACCGGTGTGCCCGTCGCGTGTGCGCACCGCCACGTCGGACAGCTGCACGCCGCGCGCTTGCGCCGCCACCTCCCCCATCTGCAGGGCGGTGCCGCTGGGCGCATCCACCTTGTGGCGGTGGTGGGCCTCGACGATTTCCAGGTCGTAGTCGGCGGCCGCAAGGCGCCGTGCAGCTTGCGCCAGCAGCTCGTAGACGATGTTGACGCCCAGGCTGGTGTTGGGCGCCCACAGCAAGCGCTGCTCTCGGGCCGCCTGCGTCAGCGCGGCCTGTGCAGTGGCGTCGAAGCCCGTCGTGCCCAGCACCAGCGCGCAGCCGGTCGAACGCGCCATCTCCAGATGCGCAGGAGCGGCGTCGGGTCGCGTGAAGTCGATCAGCACCTCGGCGCCGTTCAGGTTGGCGGCGCAATCCTCCGCCATTCGCGTCGAACCCGCGGCACGGCCCAGGGACTCGCTGCCGACGCGCACCAGGGCGGCTGCCAGTTGCAGGTCCGGTGCGGCCAGCACCTGCTCGATGAGCATCTGTCCCATGCGACCGTTGGCGCCCGCCACCGCGACGCGCAGTCGCGGTGCAGGCGCTTCAAGTTCAGCGGCCGCGCTCACTTCTCCAGCGGCGGGTAGCTGCGCACGGCACCCTGCGGCGTCTCGACCACGGCCTGTGCCGTCCGGGCCGGGCGCGGCAGCGCGGCGCGCTCGGCCTCGCTCAGCTCCAGCTTGGGAGCGTCCTTCTTCGGTCTGAAGGTGTTGATGGAGGCAACGAATTGCTCTTCCGTCGGCAGGTCCTGCGGCACTTCGAGCACCTTCAGGCGCTCCCCCTCGAAACGCGCCACCAGTTGCCGGGCCTGCGGTTCGGCGCCCTGACGGCGGATGGTGAAGACATAGTCCCAACGGTCGGCGTGGAAGGCGTCGGCCAGCATCGGCGAGCCCAGCAGATCGCGCACCTGATCGCGGCTCATGCCAGGCTTGACGCGCTCGGCCTGCTCCTTGGTCACGACATTGCCCTGGACGATTTCGACGCGGTACAGCGGCACCACATAGCCGAAACGATCGTTGTGACCGACCCAGCTGGCGCAGCCAGCAAACAGGGTCAGACTGAGGGCGGCGAACCCGAGGCAGGCGGAGCGAAGCATGAAACCACTCGAAAAACAGCCAGCGGGGCGCTGGCTAAGATGCGCGGAATTCTAGGTGGCGCATGAACCAGAGCGACGAGATCAAGAACAGCGGCCTCAAGGCCACCCTGCCGCGCATTCGTGTGCTGGAGGTGTTCCAGCGAAGTACGCAACGCCATCTGACCGCGGAAGACGTTTTCAAGGCACTGCTGGCCGACGACGCCGACATCGGATTGGCCACCGTGTACCGCGTGCTGACGCAGTTCGAGCAAGCCGGCCTGCTTTCACGCACCCACTTCGAGACGGGCAAGGCGGTGTTCGAGCTCAACGAGGGCCGGCACCACGACCATCTGGTGTGCCTGAACTGCGGCAAGGTCGAAGAGTTCTACGACGAAGCCATCGAGCTGCGCCAGCAGGCGATCGCGCGTGAGCGGGGTTTCGAACTGCAGGAGCACGCGCTGTCGCTCTACGCCGTGTGCGTCAAGGCCGACTGCCCGAACCGCGAGAAGCGCGGGCGCTGATGGCTTCCAGGGCCTAAAGCTCGTCCGAACCGTGCTCCATCGCGCGCTGGTGCCGCGCGACGAATTCCTGGTAGGTGTCGATGCCGCGCAACTGCAGGATGGTGTTGCGAACGGCCGCCTCGACCAGCACCGCCAGGTTGCGGCCAGCGTCCACCGCAATGATGACCTTGCGCGTGGGCACGCCCAGCAACTCCTCGTACAAGGGTTCGTAGGGCAGGCGCTCGAACTCGCGTTCCAGGGTTTCGCGGCGCACCAGGTGCACGATGAGCTTGAGGCGCATCTTGCGCCGCACGGCGGTCTCGCCAAAGATCGAGCGGATGTCGAGCAGGCCGATGCCGCGAACTTCCAGCAGGTTGGCCAGCAATTCGGGACACCGACCGACGATGGTGTCCTGGGCGATGCGGAAGAAATCCACCGCATCGTCGGCGACCAGGCCGTGTCCACGTGAGATCAGTTCGAGACCCAGTTCGCTCTTGCCCAAGCCCGACTCGCCGGTCAGCAGCACGCCCATGCCCAGGATGTCCATGAAGACCCCGTGGCGCGTGCTGCGATTGGCGCACAACTGCGCCAGGTGGGCGCGGATGACGTCGATGACATGGCCGGCATAGGCCGCGGTGGTGAAGAGCGGGATGTCGGCGCGATCGCACATGGCCACCAGCTTCGGAGGTGCCGGGCAATCGTCGGCCACGATGATGACCGGCGGCTCGAGCGTGACGATGCGCGAGACACGGCGCTCCAGCACATCGTCACTGCCCTCGCTCAGGTAGGCCACCTCGCGGCGCCCCACAAGCTGGACGCGGTAAGGGTGGATGTAGTTCAGGTAACCGACCAGATCGGCCGCCGACTGCGCATCGCGCAGTGCTGCCTCGTCAAAGCGCCGTTCGGGGTGCGCGTGTCCGGCAATCCATTGCCAATGCAGGGCTTCGCGGTGCTCCTCGAACAGCCGGTCGGCAGATATGGAGACCGGCTTCATGCGGCCGACTTGACCGGCTGCCAGGCACAGATGAGCTGATGCACAACGGCCGGGTCGGGCTCCGACTTCAATCGCTCGCGCAGTTCGCGCTCGCTGAGCATCTCGGCGATTTCGCCCAGGATCTCGAGGTGACGCTGTGTCGCGGCTTCCGGCACCAACAGAACGATCAGCAGACCCACGGGCTCCTCATCGGGAGCGTCGAATCCGATCGCCTGACGCACCCGCAATACGGCCGCCAGCGGCTCCTTGAGCCCCTTGATACGACCATGTGGAATGGCGACACCATGTCCCAAGCCCGTGGAGCCAAGGCGTTCGCGCGCAAACAGGCTGTCGCTGACCAGCGCACGCGACAGGGCCTGACCGTTCTCGAACAACAGTCCGACCTGCTCGAACGCGCGCTTCTTGCTGGTCACGTCCACATCCACTTGCACCAGGGAGAGGGGCAAGATGGCGGCAAGGCGATTCATGGGATCGGCGTCCGGTTACGAGGCAGGGGCGGGATTCTAGGAAATGCGGCCGCTTGATCGTTGGATCAGGCACAAAGGAAAAAGGGCGACCTTCGGCCGCCCTTCGATTGCCAACCCGTGCGGATCAGGCGCTGGCACCCAAATCCAGGCGCTTGGCGGTCGCATGACCGTGCTCCTGCATCATTTCCTTGTGCCGACAGACCTGCCGGTCCAGTTTGTCCATCAACTGGTCGATCGCGGCATAGAGATCTTCATGGGACTGTTCGCAGAACAGATCGCGGCCCTTCACATGCAACGTGACCTCGGCGCGTTGCCTCCGCTCCTTCTCCTTCTGCTTTTCCACCGTGAGCAGGACGTTGATGTCAACGACCTGGTCAAAGTGGCGAGTCACCCGATCGAGCTTGGACACCACGTATTCACGCAATGCCGGCGTCACTTCAAGATGATGGCCGCTGATCGTCAGGTTCATAGAGCCTCCTTTCCAAGGCTGGGGAACAAAAAAGCCACCGCGCCCGGCTCCTGGGCGATGGTGGCGTTGGCTTGCTACCGGCATTTCCAGCGAGGGATCCCGGCCTGAACCGGCGGCCAACGCTTGGTTGGCTCGCAAGGGACGTGCCTCTGGGGCACGCACCGATTCTTGGTCATCGGGCTGCAACATCACTCCGGTAGCGAGCCCAGTCTGCCGCGCATTTCCCTCGGCGGCAAGCACTCATGACAAAGCCGTGCTCAGCGCTTGCCCGCGTTGTTGGGGCCGGCTGGCCGAGGCCATAATGCCGCGTTCTCCGCATCGTGCGGATGCCCGCTTGGACAGCGACACTCCTCGCTGACTGCCCTTTGCTGGCGCCGGTGGATCGGGCGGTCGGCAACCCCTCTCGCCCCGCACCCGTCTTGCGCGCACCGCACCGGACCATGCTGAACATCTTCTCGCTCGACGGTGGCCGTCTCGCCGGCCTGGAACTGGAAGCTTTTGACAGACCCGGGCACGAGCAGTTGCGCCCCATCTGGGTGGACCTGGAAGATCCCAGCGCCGAGGACAAGGCCTGGGTGGAGAGCCACTTCGGCCTGACCATTCCCGAGGACGCGATCGATGACGACCTGGAAGAGTCGGCGCGTTTCTACGAGGAGGACGATGGTCGGCTGCACATCCGCTCCGATTTCCTGCGTCTCGACGATGAAGGGCAGTCGCGCAACGTGCGGGTCGCCTTCATCTTGGCCGGTGGCGTGCTGGTCAGCATCCGCAAGGAAGACCTGCCGGTCTTTCGACTGCTGCGCATGCGGGCGCGGCGGACCCCCGCACTGATCGAGGATGCCAAGGACGTCTTGCTGAAGCTCTACGACGCCGATGCCGAGTACAGCGCCGATGCGCTGGAGGGCATTTACGACGCCCTCAACGCCATCAGCGCCCGCGTGCTGCGCGAACAGGTCGACGATCAGACCGCCAGCGAGGTGCTGACCGCGATCGCCCGCGAGGAGGATCTGAACGGCCGCATCCGCCGCAACGTGATGGACACGCGTCGCGCACTGTCCTTCATGATGCGCAGCCGCATGCTCAGTGCCGAGCAGTTCGAAGACTCGCGCCAGATCCTTCGCGACATCGATTCGCTGGACAGCCATACGGCGTTTCTGTTCGACAAGATCAACTTCCTGATGGACGCCACGGTCGGTTTCATCAACATCAACCAGAACAAGATCATCAAGATCTTTTCGGTGGCGTCGGTGGGTTTGCTGCCTCCGACGCTGATCGCCAGCGTCTACGGCATGAACTTCGCTCACATGCCCGAGCTGTCGCAGCGCTGGGGCTATCCGTTTGCACTCGGTCTGATGGTGGTGTCGGTTGCGGCGCCGTTCTTCTACTTCCGGCGCAAGGGCTGGCTTTGATCGACGGCGTCCGGGCGGTTTCGCTGGATCTGGACGACACGCTTTGGCCGATCGCGCCGGTGATCGCACGGGCCGAGTTGGAACTGCATGCCTGGTTTCAGGACCACGCACCAGCCACCGCTGCGCGGTTCGATGTGGCGACCCTGGTGCAGTTGCGCGATGCAATTGCCGGCGAGTTCCCCGATCGCGCCCACGACTTCACGTGGATGCGCAGGCTGGCCATCGAGCGGGCCCTGGTGGCCGCAGGCGACGACCCGGCATTGGCTGAACCCGCCTTCGAGTGCTTTTTTCGCTGGCGTCAGCAGGTCGTGCTGTTCAGCGACGCGTTGCCTGCGCTGGCGAGGATTGCCACTCGTTACCCCCTGATCGGACTGACCAACGGCAACGCCGACTGGCATTCCATTGGCCTGTCCCCGTATTTCAACCGGGGCGTGTTAGCGGCACGCGAGTTCGGCCAGGGCAAGCCGCACGCTGCTTTTTTCCACGAGGCCTGCAAGCGACTGGATTTGCCGCCCGCGCAGGTGCTGCACGGTGGAGACGACTGGCACCTCGATGTGGAGGGCGCTCTGGATGCCGGCTTGCAGGCCGTCTGGCTACGCCACACCGAATTGCCGCCCGCCAAGTTCTCGGCCCCACGCCGTGTGGCTCAGGCGGACAGCCTGCTGGCGCTGTGTGACTTGCTCGGCTGCTAGAGCAAGCGCTCGATCGCTGCCACCAGCTTGTCGCTTTCGGGCGCGGTCATTGAACCGAAAGCCTCGACCGGTCGACCTTGCCGATCGATCAGGTATTTGTGGAAGTTCCAGCGCGGCGCACTGCCCGTGGCCTGGGTCAGTTCGGTGAACAAGGGGTTGGGATTGGCCAGCCCTGGCTTGACCACCGACTTGGAGAACATCGGGAACTTGACGTTGAAGGTGTTCTCGCAGAACTCGGCGATCTGCTTGTTGCTACCGGGCTCCTGCTCGCCGAAATCGTTGGACGGAAATCCCAGCACCACCAGGCCGCGTGCGGCGTACTTGGCGTGCAGCGCCTCCAGTCCTTTGTACTGTTTGGTGAAGCCACAGAAGCTGGCCGTATTGACCACCAGCAGCACCTTGCCGCTGTACTGGCACAAGGACTGGGGCGTTTCGTCCTGCAGACGAGGGAATTGCTTGTTGAGCAGCGCGGGGCAGGCCTCGGCACCAGGGGTTGCGCCCATCGATGCCAGTGGCGTCGCAAACAGGGCCAGGGCGAACACAAGGGATTTCATGGCAGTGAAGGGTGGCGAGAGCAATGCTTTCACGCTAACCGATCCCAAGGTCGGGTGCAGCCCGGTCGCATAACCACCCAGAACTTGCAGTGCCTTGGCACCGGCGGCGCACAACGCCTGCCCTCCATGGGCTGTCTGCGCACCTGCCCGCAGGCGGCGCGCGCTGGCCTGCCGCGCGCCGCTGCCGGCTTCAAACGGCCCGACGCCGCCGTTCCACCAAGGCCCAGAAGCAGGCCGCTGCAATCAGCAGGCACAGCCCGAACAAGGGCGAAGCCAGCATCGAACCGAGCTTGGCAAGGAATTGCGCCAGGCTCATCTCGACGCCCGCCAAGCCGTCCCCATCGATCTTCAGGTTGGGCAATGAAGAGGTCAGGAACACGCCGATGGCGCCTTGCATGATCTGTTCGATGCCTGCGCCATAGGCATTCCAAAGCGGCCGAACGGCGCCGCGCGTCAGCGGAAGGTTGTAGAGCGCGATGGCGGCCACGAAGAGCGCCGGGATGCCCAGACGCTTCAGCCAAGCGGACGCCGCCATGATGAGGAGCACCAAAGGCGCAAGCCAGACCGCGGCGGCCAGCAAGGCGAGTAGCGCCGCCGGCACGGCGCCTGCCAGTCCACTCAGCACAGCCGCCCAGTCCACTGCACCCAGGCTGGCCGCCCCCAGCACCTTGACGACCACCGTCAGCGCCAGGGGCAGTCCGAGCACCAGACCCACGGCCAACGCCCCCATCGGAAACAGCAGCGCGTGTGTCAGGTACTGCGCGGCAAAGTGCTCCCCATGCGTGCTCGGTAGCGACAGCCAGAATTCGATGGAGCGATCCTGGGCGTCTCGGCGCGCCAGACTGGCGGCACTGAACAGCGTGGTGAGCCAAGCGATGGTTGCGCACACCAAGGCGGTCATGGCCCAAGGCAGGAGCATCAGGCTGGTGGCCGGTGTGCTCTCGCCGCCCGGGCCGATTCCGACCGTACCGAAGGGCATCGTGATCAGCGCGATGAGGGGAAGTGCAGCGACGGCGATCAGCCAGGTCCAGCGGTTCTGCAGCCACTCGCGCTGCATCAGGGTTCTGAAGCGGGTCAGGTTGAAGTTCATGAGGGTTCTCCTGTTCAAGCCTGGGAGCGCGGCGCAAGTTCGGGCTTGCGCGTCAGCGCCACGAACAAATCAACCAGGCTGGGGCGAAAACGCTGTGCGTTGGCCGCCAATTGCTGGGGTGGCTCGCCATCGAAGAGGGCCGCCGGCTGTCCGCCTTGTACGCGATAGCGCAGCAGCGGATGGGCTGCGGCGACGGCTTCGGCAGCGTCGGGGTGGTGGCTGAGCGCGACAAAGCGGTCCTCAATCGCCTCAAGACTGAGGTTCAAAACCAATTTGCCCTCGTCCAGCATCAGCACGTCGGTGAGCAGCGCCTCGATCTCTTCCACCTGGTGGGTGCTGATCAGCACGCTGCGCTCGCCGTCGCACCATTCGTCGATCAGCATTTCGTAGAAGCTCTTGCGCGACAGCACGTCCAGGCCGAGCGTCGGCTCGTCAAGGATCATCAGCCTGGCATCGATGGCGGCAACCAGGGCCAGGTGCGCCTGCACCACCATGCCCTTGCTAAGGTGCTTGACCCTGTCATCGAGCCCCACGGACGTGCGCCGCAGCAACTGTCGTGCGCGCTCCGGACTGAACCGGGGCTGCAGGCCGCTCATCAACTGAATCAGGTCCCGAACCTTGGCCCAGCGCGGTAGCACCGCGACATCGGGGATGTAGGACAACTCGGCCAGCAACTGACTGCGCTCACGCATGGGCTGCCGCCCGAGCACACTGAGTTCGCCCTCGACGGACTTCAATCCCACCAGCGCCTTCATGAGCGAGGTCTTGCCCGCGCCGTTGTGTCCGAGCAGCCCGATGACGCGCCCCTTGGGCACCATGAAGCTGACGTCATCCAGCGCCGCTCGCTTGCCGCGCCGGTACCGCAGGGTCAGGTTCCTGGCCTCAACAAGTGGATGTGTGTTCATTGGGTGTTCTCCCAGTTGAGGTCAGTGGCACCAAGGCCGAGTCGGCGCAAGCGGTCTCGCAGCACCGGCCACTCATCGCGCAGGAAGGTGGTGCGTTCGGTTTCCAAAAGACGCTGGCGGGCCCCGTCTGTGACGAACATGCCCAGACCTCGGCGCGGCTCCAGGAATCCCTCATCGACCAGGCTTTGGAGTGCGCGGCTGACGGTCAAGGGGTTGATCAGGTACTGCTGAGCAAGCTGGCGCACCGAAGGCATTGGCGCTCCCTCAGGAGGCTCGCCGTCCAGCAACTGACCGGCCAATTGTTGGGCCAGCTGCCGGTAGATCGGTGCGGTGTCGTTCCAGGCGCTGTGCATGGGGCGGCTCCGGTGTGTTGGTGATGTAGCACACTATGCCGGGGGGCCCCTGAGTTCGACCTCGGCAAGACGACCAAACGCACGCACCGCACGACGAACCGCGTGATTTTGAAGTTGGAACGGGCTTGGCGGGACCTGCCGGTATCGATTGCTTCGGTCGGTCGGCAGAGGCCAGAAAAGGGTTCGGGGGCGTGCCGGCTGCAAATAGCGTGCAGCTTCCTTGAAATCACGCGGCGGCGTGCTATAGTCACCGTCTTACTGGCGCGGGGTGGAGCAGTCCGGTAGCTCGTTGGGCTCATAACCCAAAGGTCGCAGGTTCAAATCCTGCCCCCGCAACCAAAGAAATTGAAGGTCCGACAAGGACTTAGCGAAGCCCGCCGCGTGCGGGCTTTGTGCTTTCTGGGTCTTTGAGACGGGACCCGTATCGTCTCTCAGGTTCGACGCGAGGTGACGAGCAGCAAAAAGGCGGCAAGGAATAGCTGGGCAAGCACGCCCAGCTCCGGCTGGCTGCGCTCTGATGGGCTCTTTGCGGACGCGAGCTCCGGCCAGGTGGCAGCGCCCAGCGCCGGCTGCTGCGCGTCGTCAGCCATCAACTGCCAAGCACCGTCCGGCAAGCGCTGCAAGCGATTCGACATGGGCGGATAGCAGAGTCCCTTGTCCGCACAGCCCTGGGCACTGATTCGCAAAGTCCCCGTTCCGGCGGGCGCGTTCAGTCGCACCAAGAGCGCCCCTCGATAGGTCTCGACCTCTCGCTCGAAGTTCGGATCGAAATGACGATCTCCACTGGGGAGCGCCGAGTCGATCGGCAGCACGGCGCCTCCCACGACCGCAGCGCGAAACGCCTCCCGGTAGAGATAGTGGCCGGGCGCAACGACGAACAGAAGTTCGACGGAGTCGGGGGCGGTGCTGCGTGCCGCCAGTTTGAAGGCCTGCTGTGGCTCCAGGAAGTCGTCGGCGGCCCAGGTGGCGCCGATCATGCACATGGTCATCAAAGCGGCTGTGAGTCGAAGAAGCATGGTGCGTGCTGCTTGTAGAAGTAAAAAAGGGCCGGCAATGCCGGCCCTTGACGGGTTGCTGCCCAACCAAGCGGTTGGAGCTTACTCGGCGGACACCGAGTCGGAAGCGGCGGGCTCCGGTCGATCCACCAGTTCCACATAGGCCATCGGCGCGTTGTCGCCAACACGGAAGCCCATCTTCAGGATGCGGGTGTAGCCGCCCGGGCGGTTCGCAAAACGGGGGCCCAACTCGTTGAAGAGCTTCACCACCACATCGCGGTCACGCAAGCGGGCGAAGGCCAAACGGCGATTCGCCACCGTGGCTTCCTTGGCAAGGGTGATCAAGGGTTCGACAACGCGTCGCAGTTCCTTGGCCTTCGGGACCGTGGTCTTGATGGCTTCGTGCTGCAGCAAGCTGACGCACATATTGCGCAGCATTGCGGCGCGGTGCTCACTGGTTCGATTGAGTTTGCGCAGGCCGTGGCGATGACGCATGGTGAGGTTCCTTTCTGTCTAGCCATGTAATTCCGCCAGCCGTATCAGGTACTGGCGGGTGAACGCTTCTTGGGAGCGTTGGGGGTGACGAGGGTCAGCGCTTGTCCAAGCCGACGGGCGGCCAGTTCTCCAAGCGCGAGCCCAGCGTGAGGCCGCGCGAGGCAAGCACTTCTTTGATTTCGTTGAGCGACTTACGACCCAGGTTGGGGGTCTTCAGCAACTCGGTCTCCGTGCGCTGGATCAGATCGCCGATGTAGTAGATGTTCTCGGCCTTCAGACAGTTGGCCGATCGCACCGTCAGCTCCAACTCATCGACCGGTCGCAACAGGATCGGATCGAACGAAGCCGATCGCTGCGCAGGAGCGTCAAAGGCATCCACCAGGTCGGTGCCCTGCAACTGCGCGAAGGCAGCCAGCTGCTCGACCAAGATCTTGGCTGAAGCGCGGATCGCCTCTTCGGGGGAGATGGCGCCGTTGGTCTCGATCTCCATCACCAGCTTGTCGAGGTCCGTGCGCTGCTCCACGCGGGCGTTCTCAACCGCGTAAGAGACCCGTTTGACCGGCGAGAACGATGCATCGAGCACGATCCGTCCGATCGCCTTGGTCGGCTCGTCGCCAAAGCGGCGCAGCGTGCCGGGGACATAGCCGCGGCCCTTCTCGACCTTGATCTGCATATCGATCTTGCCGCCCTGGGCAAGGTGGCAGATCACGTGCTCGGGGTTGATGATTTCCACATCATGCGGAGTCTGGATGTCTGCGGCAGTAACCGGGCCCTCACCCTCCTTGCGCAGGATCAGCGTGACCTCTTCGCGGTTGTGCAACCGGAAGGTGACGCCCTTGAGGTTCAGCATCACGCCGACCACATCTTCCTGGACGCCGTCAACGGTGGAGTACTCGTGCAAGACACCGGCAATCGTCACCTCGGTCGGCGCATACCCAACCATCGACGACAGCAGGACACGGCGCAACGCATTGCCCAACGTGTGCCCGTAGCCACGTTCGAAGGGCTCCAAGGTAACCTTGGCGCGGTGACCGCCGAGCGGTTCGACGTTGATCGACTTGGGTTTGAGCAGATTCGTTTGCATGGGCTCTTTCTTTCAATCCGCCGGGGGCACCACCGGCAGCTGAGGGGCCAACCCGGAGGCGTGCGCCCCCGAGCAGGAATGCAACCACGGCAGCCTTGCGGACGTCTCCGACGGCTGGCGTGGCTGACGAACGATCAACGCGAGTACAACTCGACGATCAGCGATTCGTTGATGTCGTTGCCGAACTCGTCGCGGTCCGGCGTCTTCTTGAAAAGGCCTTCGAGCTTGCTGGCATCGACTTGAACCCAGGCCGGCAAACCGATGGACTCCGCAAGCTTCAGGGAATCCTGGATGCGCAACTGCTTCTTGGCCTTTTCACGAACCGTGATGACGTCCCCGGCCTTGACAAGGTAGGAAGCGATATTCACCGTCTCGCCATTCACCGCGATGCTCTTGTGCGAAACGAGCTGGCGCGCTTCCGCACGCGTCGATCCGAAGCCCATGCGATAGACCACGTTGTCCAGGCGTGACTCCAGCAGCGTCAGCAGGTTCACACCGGTGCTGCCCTTGCGGCGCTCGGCTTCAGCAAAGTAGCGTCGGAACTGACGCTCCAGCACACCGTACATGCGCTTGACCTTTTGCTTCTCGCGCAGTTGCACGCCGAAGTCGCTGGTGCGCTGTCCCGAGGTGCGGCCGTGCTGACCGGGCTTGGTGTCGAACTTGGCCTTGTCCCCGATGGCGCGGCGCGCACTCTTCAGGAACAGGTCAGTGCCTTCGCGGCGGGAGAGTTTGGCCTTGGGGCCGAGATAACGTGCCATGGGGCTCGATCCTTGGTTGCAGTCTGACGCCACCTTCATGCGGCGCGAGTCTGGCGAGCTTCTGTGAGTCGCTCAGACGGTGGGTGGTGGTTTGATCACTCCGGAAAGTGACCCACGAAAAGCGCCGACGGCTCTCTCTCGAGATCCGTCGGCGGCTGGAAAGCCGGCGAGTATCGCCGAACTTTCCAGAGGGTTTTCACCAGTTGATGCTCAGATCCGACGGCGCTTCTGCGGACGGCAACCGTTGTGCGGCACCGGGGTCACGTCGCTGATCGAATTGATGCGAATCCCGAGCGCAGCGAGCGCACGGACCGACGACTCGCGACCCGGCCCGGGACCCTTGATCTTCACATCCAGGTTCTTGATGCCTTGCTCTTGGGCGGCACGACCTGCATTTTCGGCCGCCACCTGTGCGGCGTAGGGCGTCGACTTGCGCGAACCCTTGAAGCCTTGACCACCCGACGAAGCCCAACTCAGCGCGCCACCTTGGCGATCGGTGATGGTGATGATCGTGTTGTTGAAGGACGCGTGCACGTGCGCAATACCGTCAGCGACGTTTTTGCGAACCTTCTTGCGCACACGCTGCGCGGCATTGTTAGCAGGACTCTTGGCCATGTCTCTTCCTCAAATCACTTCTTGCCGGCGATGGCGCGGCGCGGACCCTTGCGGGTGCGTGCGTTCGTGCGGGTGCGTTGACCACGCATCGGCAGACCGCGGCGATGGCGGAATCCACGGTAGCAACCGAGGTCCATCAGACGTTTGATGTTGATCGACATCTCGCGCCGCAGGTCACCCTCGATCGTCAATTTCCCGATCTCGTCACGGATCTTCTCGAGATCGGCGTCGTTCAGGTCCTTGACCTTCTTGTTGAACGGCACACCAGCCGCCGTGCAGATCTTCTGCGCGGTGGTCCGGCCAATACCGTAGATCGAAGTCAGACCGATCTCGGTGTGCTTCTGCGGCGGGATGTTGATACCAGCAATACGTGCCATGGAATACCTCTAGTTCTCTACCGTGGGGCGGACGCGGGTCAGCCCTGGCGTTGCTTGTGCCGCGGATCGGTACAGATCACGCGCACCACGCCTTTACGGCGGATGATCTTGCAATTTCGACACATCTTCTTGACCGATGCAGCTACTTTCATGCTCTGCTCCTCAACTGTCTTCTATCGCTGTCGCGAATCCGGGTTTGTTGATCGCTCACTTCGCCCGGAACACGAGGCGAGCACGGGTCAAATCACAGGCGGTCGACGACACCGTCAACCTGTAATCAGCTTGCCTTGAAACTGGCCTTTTTCAAAAGACTCTCATATTGCTGGCTCATGATGTAGCTTTGAACCTGAGCCCAAAAATCCATCGTCACGACAACAATAATCAATAGGGACGTGCCGCCGAAATAAAACGGGACATTCCATTTCAAGGTCAGAAACTCAGGCAACAAACACACCAGCGTGATGTACACCGCGCCGACCAGCGTCAAACGTCCCAAGATCTTGTCGATATGCCTGGCGGTCTGCTCGCCCGGCCGAATGCCTGGGATGAATGCGCCGCTCTTCTTCAGGTTATCAGCCGTCTCGCGACTGTTAAAAACCATCGCCGTGTAGAAGAAGCAAAAGAAGATGATGGCGGCGGCGTAACTCAGGATATAGATCGGCTGACCAGGGTGCAGCGCATCGCCGACATTCTTCACCCAGCGCATCGCCCCTTCGGTCGCACCCGTTCCGAGCCAACTTGCGATCGTAGCGGGAAGCAAAATGATCGAGGACGCAAAGATCGGTGGCATCACCCCCGACATATTCAACTTCAAAGGCAGGTGCGACGATTGACCGCCGTAGACCTTGTTGCCAACCTGCCGCTTCGCGTAATTCACCAGAATCTTGCGCTGGCCCCGCTCGACGAACACCACAGCCCAGGTTACCAACGCCACGAGCACGATGATGAAGAGCGCGGCAGGAATCGCCATGGAGCCCGTGCGGACAAGCTCGCCCATCCCACCGATGGCGCTGGGCAGGCCGGCAACGATACCGCCGAAGATGAGGATGGAGATGCCGTTCCCGAGTCCACGCTCGGTAATCTGCTCGCCGAGCCACATCAGGAACATGGTGCCGGCGACCAGACTGGTCACAGCGGTCATCCGGAAGCCCCAGCCAGGATTGATCACCAATCCGGCCTGACTTTCCAGTGCGACCGCGATGCTGAATGACTGGAACAAGGCAAGTCCCAGCGTGCCGTACCGCGTGTACTGCGTCAACTTGCGCTTGCCCGCTTCGCCTTCCTTCTTCAGCGCTTCAAAGCTCGGCACCACGTAGCTCATCAGCTGAACCACGATAGACGCCGAGATGTACGGCATGATGCCCAACGCGAACACGGTGAAGCGCGACAGTGCGCCGCCCGAGAACATGTTGAACAGGCTCAGGATGCCGCCTTGTTGCTGCGTGAACAGTTGCTTCAACTGCTCGGAGTCGATGCCCGGCACGGGAATGTGCGCGCCGATGCGATAGACAACGAGTGCCAGCAGCAAAAAGGTCAACCGGCGTTTCAGGTCACCGAAGCGACCCGATTTAGCCAGCGTGGAAGCGTTGGAAGCCACGTAGCGCGTGCCCTGCGAAAGTCTGCGATTACTCGGCCGCGGCAATCGAGCCGCCGGCAGCTTCGATGGCCGCCTTCGCGCCCGCCGTTGCGCCGATGCCGCTGAGCGTGACCTGACGGGTCAAGGCCCCCGTCTTGATCACCTTGACGCACTTGATGCGCTCGCCCACCAGGCCGGCGGCTTTCAGAACCACCAGGTCGACGGAATCGGCGCCAAGCAACTCCAGATCCGTGAGCGTCACTTCGGCGTTGAACTTGAGGGAGGCCGACTTGAATCCACGCTTGGGGAGCCGCCGCTGCAGCGGCATCTGACCGCCTTCAAAGCCAACCTTGTGGTATCCGCCAGCCCGGGACTTTTGTCCCTTGTGTCCGCGTCCGGCGGTTTTGCCCAGTCCCGATCCGATGCCACGGCCGACACGACGCTTGCTGTGCTTCGAGCCCGAGCTGGGCTTGATGGTATTGAGTTGCATGATCAGTCCAGTCCTCAGAGCACCTTCACCAGGTACTGAACCTTGGTGATCATGCCGCGTACGGCGGGGGTGTCTTCAAGGGTGCGCTCGCTATTGAGCTTGCGCAGCCCCAGGCCGCGCACGGTGGCGCGATGGTCTTCGCGAGTTCCAGCGACGCTACGAACCAGCTTGACGGTCAGGGTTTTCTTGTCAGACATATCAGTCTCCGCGCCGCTCAGCTGAACAGCTCTTCGACGGTCTTGCCACGCTTGGCAGCGACCTCGGCCGGCGTGCTGGAGCGCTTGAGCGCATCCAGCGTGGCACGGACCATGTTGTAGGGGTTGGTCGAACCATGGCTCTTGCTCACGATGTCGGTCACACCCATCACTTCGAAAACAGCGCGCATCGGACCACCGGCAATCACGCCCGTGCCGGTCGGAGCGGGGGCCAGCATGACCCGCGATGCCCCATGTTCACCGAACACGTTGTGGTGAACCGACCCTTGCTTCAGCGCGACCTTGAACATATTGCGACGGGCGGCCTCCATGGCCTTTTGCACCGCCACAGGCACTTCACGCGCCTTGCCCTTGCCCATGCCGATTCGGCCGTCACCGTCACCAACCACGGTCAGCGCTGCAAAGCCGAGGATGCGACCACCCTTCACGACTTTGGTAACGCGGTTGACCGCGATCATCTTCTCGCGCAGACCGTCATCACGACCTTCGTCTTGCACGCGGGGTTGAAACTTCGCCATTGCTGTTGACTCCGAGTGCTTAGAACTTCAGGCCTGCTTCACGGGCCGCATCGGCCAACGCCTTGATGCGACCGTGGAAGGCATAACCAGCGCGATCGAACGCCACAGTCTCGACACCAGCCGCCTTGGCCTTCTCGGCAATGCGCTTGCCGACGAGCTGGGCAGCCGCGGTGTTGCCACCATTGCCGCTGAGCTGGTCGCGCAACTCTTTCTCTGCAGTCGACGCGGCGGCCAGCACCTTGGCGCCGTCGTCCGAAATCAGCTGCGCGTAAATGTGAAGGTTCGAGCGGTACACCGTGAGGCGGGGCTTGACCTGCAGGGCGATACGCACGCGCGTCTGGCGCGCACGACGCAGGCGCTGTTGCTTCTTGTTCAGCATGCTGCGGCTCCTTACTTCTTCTTGGTCTCTTTGATCGTGACCTTCTCATCCGCATAGCGGATGCCCTTGCCCTTGTAGGGCTCGGGCGGACGGAAGGCACGCACTTCGGCGGCGATTTGGCCAACGACCTGACGGTCAGCGCCCTTGATCAGGATTTCCGTCTGGGTCGGCGTTTCCACCTTGATACCAGCCGGCATGTCCTTCACCACCGGGTGAGAGAAGCCAATCTGCAGATTCAGCTTTTGGCCTTGGGCTTGCGCCCGATAGCCCACACCCACCAAGCTGAGCTTGCGCTCAAAGCCCTTGCTCACACCGGCCACCATATTGGCCACCAGCGCGCGCATCGTGCCGCTCATGGCATCCGCCTCGGCCGACTCATTGGCGGGCGCGAAGCTCAGCTTCCCAGCCTCATTGCTCACCGTCACCAGCGGATTCTGAGCGCGCACCAGGGTTCCCTGGGCGCCCTTCACGCTGATGCTTTCGTTTGACAGGGTCACATCCACGCCTTGCGGGATCGCGACCGGCATTTTTCCAACGCGGGACATTGCGATTTCTCCTGACGCTTAGGCGACGTAACAGAGCACTTCGCCGCCGATACCAGCCTGGCGAGCTTTGCGATCTGTCATCACGCCCTGCGGCGTGGTGATGATGGCCACACCGAGTCCGTTCATCACGTTCGGAATGTCATGGCGGCCCTTGTACACACGCAGGCCCGGGCGGCTGACACGCTCGATGCGCTCGATCACCGGCCGACCAGCGTAGTACTTCAATTCAATCTCGAGCTCCGGGCGGGCGGCTTCACCTCGCACGGCAAAATTCTCGATGTAACCCTCATCCTTCAAGACCTTGGCAATCGCCACCTTGAGTTTGGAGGAAGGCATGTTCACGCTCGACTTTTCAACCAACTGCGCATTGCGAATGCGTGTCAGCATGTCGGCGATCGGATCACTCATGCTCATTTTTAAAACTCCAAATCGTGCCGATTACCAGCTGGCCTTGATGACACCGGGGATGTCACCCTTGAAGGCCAACTCACGGATCTTGCTACGGCCAAGACCAAACGTACGGAAGGTGCCGCGCGGGCGACCCGTCAATTCGCAACGATTGCGCAAACGGGTCGGGTTCGCGTTGCGCGGGAGCTTTTGCAACTCCAATCGCGCAGCGTAGCGCTCGTCGTCCGAACGCTTGGCGTCATTGATGACAGCCTTGAGTTCGGCATACTTTTTGGCGTACTTGGCCACCAACTTCTCGCGCTTTTCCTCGCGCTTCATGATCGAAAGCTTTGCCATGATGCTGAGCCTCAGTTCTTGAACGGGAACTTGAAAGCCGCCAGCAGTGCCTTGGCCTCCTCGTCGCTCTTGGCGGTCGTGGTGATGCTGATATTCAAACCGCGCAATGCATCCACTTTGTCGTACTCGACTTCCGGAAAGATGATCTGTTCCTTCACGCCGACGTTGTAGTTACCCCGACCATCGAACGCACGACCTGAAATGCCGCGGAAGTCCCGCACCCGGGGCAACGCGATCGTGACAAATCGATCCAGGAATTCATACATCGCCGCGCCGCGCAGGGTCACCATGCAACCGATGGGCACGTTCTCACGCACCTTGAAGTTGGCGATCGCCTTGCGGGTTTTCGTGACAACGGGCTTCTGGCCCGCAATCTTGGTCAGATCGCTCACAGCGTGATCCATGACCTTCTTATCCGCCACCGCCTCACTCACACCCATGTTCAGTGTGATCTTGGTGATGCGCGGCACCTGCATCGCGGAGGCGTAGCCGAACTTTTCCTGCAGTTGCGGCACCAGCTTTTCGCGGAAATGAGCTTGCAAACGAGCCATAGCGCCTCCGTCAGACCTTGATTTCGACGCCGCTGCTCTTGAAGACGCGAACCTTGTTGCCGTCGTCTTGCAGCTTGATTCCAACGCGATCGGCCTTGCCGGTGCTCGCATTGAAGATGGCGACATTGGATTGATGAATGGGCATGACCTTGTCAACCACCCCACCCGTGGTGCCCTTCAGCGGATTCGGCTTCACGTGCTTCTTGGCAACGTTCACCCCCTCCACCACCAGGCGGTCGGCATCGACGCGTTGCACCACGGTGCCGCGCTTGCCCTTGTCGCGGCCAGTCAAAACAATGACTTGATCGCCCTTACGAATCTTGTTCATTTCAGTCCTTCCGCCGCGTCAAAGCACTTCGGGAGCCAGCGACACGATCTTCATGAAGCGCTCACTGCGCAATTCACGCGTGACCGGACCAAAAATGCGGGTGCCGATCGGCTCAAGCTTTGCATTGAGGAGCACAGCCGCATTGCCATCAAACTTCACAAGCGAGCCATCCTGGCGACGCACACCCTTGGCGGTACGCACCACCACGGCGTTGTAGACCTCGCCCTTTTTGACGCGGCCACGTGGCGCTGCCTCTTTGATGCTGACCTTGATGACATCGCCGATGCCGGCATAGCGCCGCTTGGAGCCGCCCAGCACCTTGATGCACATGACGGACTTCGCGCCCGTGTTATCCGCGACATCTAGCCGCGATTGCATTTGGATCATGTCGATTCCCAACTTTCCCCGCGGCGACACCGCAGTGGCAGTCTTGGTCCCGTAAGCCTCGGCCGGTCCGTCAGGACCCGCCTCGGCGGTTGAGGGCAGAAAGTCTCTCCGCTGCCGCACCCGGCAGTACGCGGGTCGGTCGCCAAGGAGTGACGAAGCCTTGCATTATGGCCTTGCGGCCTCTGTCGCGTCAAGCAAAGCCAGTGCAGGTTGTTGCTTGGGTCTGTATTTTGTCGCACACGCTCAACAAGCGGGCTCGTCGAAGGACGTAACACTGAAAACGAAACGGCCGCGAGCGCCAAGCGCCGCGGCCGCCGTCATCGATCTCTCGCGAGCTTCAAACGGCTTCAGCCTTCTCCAGCAAGCGACTGACGACCCAATTCTTGGTCTTCGAAATCGGCTTGCTCTCGGTGATTTCGACGACATCACCAAGCTTGTACTCGCCCTTCTCGTCATGGGCGTGGTACTTCCGGCTGGTGGCCACAATCTTGCCGTAGAGGGCGTGCTTGGCGCGCCGCTCCACCAGGACCGTGACCGTCTTGGAGCGCTTGTCGCTGACGATGCGGCCAACCAGCGTGCGGGTGACCTTAATGGCGGCTTCACTCACTTGGCGGCCTCCTTCTTTTTCTCGGCCAGAACAGTCTTGACACGCGCGATATCACGGCGCGTACTGCCCAGTTGAGTGTGGTTTTGCAGTTGTTGCGTTGCCTTTTGCATGCGCAAACCGAAGTGGGCCTTCAGCAGCGCCTTGACTTCGGCCTCAAGTGCAGCCACGTCTTTGCTGCGCAATTCAGATGCCTTCATGGGGGTCTCCTATTAGGCTCCGATGCGTCGTTCAACGAAAGTGCACTTCAGCGGAAGCTTGGCAGCCGCAAGAGTGAACGCCTCGCGAGCCAGCGCCTCGGGAACACCATTGAGTTCGTAAAGCACCTTACCCGGCACGATTTCGGCCACGTAGTACTCAGGGTTGCCCTTGCCGTTGCCCATCCGAACTTCGGCCGGCTTCTTGCTGATCGGCTTGTCGGGAAAGATACGGATGAAGACGCGACCGCCACGTTTGATGTGACGCGAAATCGCACGACGGGCCGCTTCGATTTGACGGGCCGTGATCCGGCCACGCTCGGTGGCTTTCAGGCCGAACTCACCAAACGAAACATCGGCACCACGCGTTGCGACACCGGTGTTACGCCCTTTTTGCTCCTTGCGGAATTTGCGACGAGCGGGTTGCAGCATGTTTACTCTCCTTTGGGCGCAGCGGCATCAGCCGGCTTGCGCACCACGCGGCGGGCTCCGCGGTCACCCGCACCACCCTCGCCAGGCTTGCCATCACGACGGCGCTCGCCCGGACGAGCCGGACGGCGGTTGCGGCGATCGTCTTCACCCTCGACGCTCTTCAGCACCGGGGCCTCGCCATTCGCCAGACGGTCACCGCGATAGACCCACACCTTGACGCCGATGACGCCATAGGTGGTCTTTGCCTCGCTGAAGCCGTAGTCAATGTCCGCCCGAAGCGTGTGCAAGGGCACGCGACCTTCGCGGTACCACTCGGTGCGGGCGATCTCGATGCCGTTCAGACGGCCGGCGCTCATGATCTTGATGCCCTGGGCACCAAGGCGCATGGCGTTCTGCATCGCCCGCTTCATGGCACGGCGGAACATGATGCGCTTTTCGAGCTGCTGCGTGATCGAGTCGGCAATCAGTTGTGCGTCAACCTCGGGCTTGCGCACTTCCTCGATGTTGACCGCCACCGGCACGCCCAGGCGCTTGGCCAGTTCAGCCTTGAGGTTTTCGATGTCCTCGCCTTTCTTGCCGATCACCACGCCCGGACGTGCCGAGAAAATAGTGATGCGGGCGTTCTTGGCCGGACGCTCGATCAGGATGCGCGAAACGGCAGCGCTCTTGAGCTTGGTCTTCAGGTACTCGCGAACCTCCAAGTCTTCAGCCAGCATGCCGGCGAAGTTTCGACTGGAGGCGTACCAGCGCGACGACCAATTGCGAGTGACGGGAAGGCGGAAGCCAACCGGATGGATTTTTTGTCCCATAGTCTTCCTACCCTCAGTTGCCGACAGTCACATAAATGTGACAGGTGGGCTTGCTGATGCGGTTGCCACGCCCTTTGGCGCGCGCCGTGAATCGACGCAGTACGGTGCCTTGCTCGACATAGATCGAGGCCACCTTCAACGCATCGATATCCGCACCATCGTTGTGCTCGGCATTGGCGATGGCCGACTCCAGCACCTTCTTGATGATGACGGCTGCCTTCTTCTGCGTGAAGTTCAGGATGTTCAGCGCTTGGTCCACGTTCTTGCCGCGGATCAGGTCGGCAACAAGACGCCCCTTATCCGCAGAGAGGCGCACGCCGCGCAAGCTAGCTTTGGTTTGCATGTTGGACATCCTTACTTCTTCGCCGCCTTCTTGTCGGCCGGGTGGCCTTTGAAGGTGCGGGTCAGCGCGAATTCGCCCAGCTTGTGCCCGACCATCTGGTCGTTCACATAAACCGGCACATGCTGCTTGCCGTTGTGCACGGCAATCGTCAGACCGATGAACTCGGGCAGGATGGTCGAACGACGCGACCAGGTCTTGATCGGCTTCTTGTCCTTGTTGACCGAGGCTTTCTCAACCTTGGCCATCAAGTGGGCGTCAACGAACGGGCCCTTTTTCAGAGAACGACTCATTGCGGGTCCCCTTACTTCTTGCGACGCGAGACGATGAACGTCTGCGTGCGCTTGTTGGAACGGGTGCGGAAGCCCTTGGTCATCGTGTTCCACGGCGACACAGGAACCTGGCCCTCACCAGTGCGACCTTCACCACCACCGTGCGGGTGATCGACCGGGTTCATGGCGGTGCCACGAACCGTCGGACGGATGCCCAGCCAACGCTTGGCGCCAGCCTTGCCGTATTGGCGCAGGTTGTGCTCCTCGTTGCTGACCTCACCCAGCGTGGCGCGGCAATCAATGTGCACGCGACGCACTTCGCCCGAACGCAGACGGATCTGAGCGTAAGCACCATCACGCGCCATCAAGGTCACTGACGTGCCCGCAGAACGCGCGATCTGCGCGCCCTTGCCCGGCATCAGTTCGACGCAGTGGATCGTGGCGCCGATGGGGATGTTGCGGATCGGCAGGGTGTTGCCCGGCTTGATCGGCGCCTCGGCGCCCGACATCAGCTGCGCACCCACTTCGACTCCACGCGGGGCGATGACATAACGCCGCTCGCCGTCTGCGTAGCACAGCAACGCGATGTGCGCGGTGCGGTTCGGGTCGTACTCGATACGCTCGACCTTCGCCGGGATGCCATCCTTGAGGCGACGGAAATCGACCACACGGTAGTGATGCTTGTGACCACCGCCTTTGTGGCGCATGGTGATGTGGCCGTTGTTGTTGCGACCCGAGTTTTGCTTCTGCGGCTCGAGCAGGGGCGCATAGCCCTCACCCTTGTGCAAGTGCTTGTGCACCACTTTGACCACGGCACGGCGGCCGGGCGAAGTCGGCTTGACTTTGACGACTGCCATTACGCGGCCTCCCCGAACTGCAACTCTTGACCCGGCTTGAGGGCCACATAAGCCTTCTTGACGTGGTCGCGACGGCCGACGCGGCCGCCGAATCGCTTGGTCTTGCCCTTGACGTTCACGACGCTGACGGAGGCGACCTCCACCTTGAACATCAGTTCCACCGCCGCCTTGATTTCCGGCTTGGTGGCGTCGCGCATCACCTTGAACAGCACTTGGTTGTTCTTCTCGCCAACCTGCGTAGCCTTCTCACTCACGATGGGAGCGAGCAGCACTTGCGCCAGACGGCCTTCATCAAACTTGGGCGCGCTCATTCGAACATCTCCTTGAGTTGCTCCATGGCGGCCTTCGTCACCAGCACTTTCTTGAAGTGCACCAGCGACAGCGGGTCTGCATGACGCGGCTCGATGACCAGCACGTTGTGCAGATTTCGCGAAGCCAGGAACAAGTTGTCGTCGACCTGGTCGGCAATCACCAACACCGACTCCAGGCCCATGGCCTTGAACTTGGCGGCCAGCAACTTGGTCTTCGGCGCCTCGACCTTGATCGAGTCGACCACGGCCAAACGACCTTCACGCGCCAGCTGCGAGAGGATGGACGCCATGCCGGCGCGGTACATCTTCTTGTTCAGCTTCTGGGTGAAGTTCTCGTCAGGGCGATTCGGGAAGATCCGACCACCTCCGCGCCACAACGGCGAGGAGGTCATACCGGCACGGGCATTGCCCGTGCCCTTCTGGCGGAACGGCTTCTTGGTCGAGTGCTTGACCTCGCCGCGGTCTTTCTGGGCACGGGTCCCTTGACGCGCATTGGCTTGGAACGCAACCACGACCTGGTGCACCAAGGCCTCGTTGTAGTCGCGCGCAAACACGGTGTCCGGCACCTCAACCTTGCCGGCAGCCTGACCCTGTTCATTCAGGAGCTCGAGTTGCATCACTGGGCTCCTTTGCTCTTGGCCTTGACAGCCGGGCGGACGACCACATGGCCGTTCTTGCTACCCGGGACAGCCCCCTTCACCAGCAACAACTGGCGAGCTTCATCGATTCGCACGATGTCCAGGTTTTGGGTCGTGACGGTCTCGTCACCCATGTGACCGGTCATCTTTTTGCCCGGGAACACACGCCCAGGATCCTGCGCCATCGAAATCGAGCCCGGAACGTTGTGCGAACGGCTGTTGCCGTGCGATGCCCGCTGCGAACTGAAGTTGTGACGCTTGATGGTTCCCGCGTAGCCCTTGCCGATGCTGGTGCCCTGCACGTCGACCATCTGACCCACGGCAAACAGCGTCACCGGCACAGTTGCGCCCGGCTTGAACTGGCCCGCGACGTCGGCGGGAACTCGGAACTCCTTCAACACCTCACCAGCCTCGACGCCAGCCTTGGCGAAGTGACCGGCTTCCGGCTTGCTCACGCGAGATGCCTTGCGAGCACCGAACGCCACCTGCACGGCGCTGTAGCCGTCAGTTTCGTCGGTCTTGACCTGAACCACGCGGTTGTTCGACACGTCAAGCACCGTCACAGGGATGGCGTCGCCATCGTCCGTGAAGATGCGCATCATGCCCACCTTGCGGCCCAGCAATCCGAGGCGATTGCTAAGACTCATTGTTTTCTCCAGCTCTCCATCGAGAGCCTTTGTTTGACACACCCGACAGCGATTGGCCGGGCGCCCATATCTCTCCCCATTTGGGGAAAGCCGATGATTCTAGCCGCGTCCTGGCGTGCTTGCCAAGGGCTTTCGCGACCTCAGAAAAAAGGCGGCCACCAGGGCCGCCTTGACTGGCGTGAAGCCGTCGCAGGCGCGACGCTTACTGCAGCTTGATCTCCACGTCCACACCCGCTGGCAGGTCCAGCTTCATCAGTGCGTCAACCGTTTTGTCGGTCGGGTCGACGATATCCATCAGGCGCTGGTGGGTGCGGATTTCGAACTGGTCACGACTCGTCTTGTTGACGTGCGGCGAGCGAAGGATGTCGAAACGCTCCAGACGCGTCGGCAGCGGCACGGGGCCTCGGACGATGGCACCGGTGCGCTTGGCGGTTTCAACGATTTCGAGCGCCGACTGGTCGATCAACTTGTAGTCGAAGGCCTTGAGGCGGATGCGGATCTTCTGTTTTTGCATGATGGGGCCGCTCGCTTACTCGATGATCGTCGCCACGACGCCCGAACCGACCGTGCGGCCACCCTCGCGGATGGCGAAACGCAGGCCCTGCTCCATGGCGATGGGGGCGATCAGCTTGACGGTGATGCTGACGTTGTCGCCCGGCATGACCATCTCCTTGTCCTTGGGCAACTCGATCGAGCCGGTCACGTCCGTCGTGCGGAAGTAAAACTGCGGCCGATAGTTGTTGAAGAACGGGGTGTGGCGGCCGCCTTCGTCCTTGGACAGCACGTACACCTCGCCGGTGAAGTGCGTGTGCGGCTTGATCGAGCCGGGCTTGGCCAGCACCTGGCCACGCTCGACGTCTTCACGCTTGGTGCCGCGCAGCAAAATGCCGACGTTGTCGCCCGCCTGGCCTTGGTCCAGCAGCTTCCTGAACATCTCCACGCCGGTGACGGTGGTCTTCTGCACGTCGCGGATGCCGACGATCTCGATTTCCTCGCCGACCTTGATGATGCCGCGCTCGACGCGACCGGTCACCACGGTGCCGCGACCCGAGATCGAGAACACGTCTTCCACAGGCAGCAGGAAGGCGCCGTCAATGGCGCGCTCGGGCTGGGGAATGTAGGTGTCCAGTGCGTCGGCCAGACGCATGATGGCCTGCTCGCCCAGGTCGCCCTTGTCGCCTTCGAGCGCCAGCTTGGCCGAGCCCTTGATGATCGGGGTGTCGTCGCCAGGGAAGTCGTACTTGCTCAACAGCTCGCGAACTTCCATCTCGACGAGCTCAAGCAGCTCGGCGTCGTCGACCATGTCGCACTTGTTCAGGAAGACGATGATGTACTTCACGCCGACCTGACGCGCCAGCAGGATGTGCTCGCGGGTCTGGGGCATCGGGCCGTCAGCGGCCGAGCACACCAAAATGGCGCCGTCCATCTGGGCGGCACCGGTGATCATGTTCTTGACGTAGTCGGCGTGCCCCGGGCAGTCAACGTGCGCGTAGTGGCGGTTGGCCGTCTCGTACTCAACGTGCGCGGTGTTGATGGTGATGCCGCGCGCCTTCTCTTCGGGCGCCGCGTCAATCTGGTCGTAGGCCTTGGCCTCGCCGCCAAACTTGGCCGCCAACACCGTCGCAATCGCCGCCGTCAGCGTGGTCTTGCCGTGGTCGACGTGACCAATCGTGCCGACGTTGACGTGCGGCTTGGTGCGCTCAAACTTACCTTTTGCCATTGCAAATCTCCTGGAAAGAACAAAGGCCCGTCTGCGGTTTTAGGTCTGTCATGCCGCTCGCTGTCCGCCGGGACGGGCACCGGCGGAGAGCGGTACGCAGACCGGACACTTACTTGGAACGCGCGGTGATGATGGCGTCGGCGACGTTCTTCGGCGCCTCGCTGTAGTGCTTGAACTCCATCGTGTAGGTGGCGCGACCCTGAGACATCGAACGCAGCGTCGTCGAGTAGCCGAACATTTCCGACAGCGGAACCTCGGCCTTGATGACCTTGCCACCGCCGACCATGTCGTCCATGCCCTGCACCATGCCGCGGCGGCTGGACAGGTCGCCCATCACTGAACCGGCATAGTCCTCGGGCGTTTCCACTTCCACTGCCATCATCGGCTCGAGGATCACCGGGCTGGCGCGACGGCAGGCTTCCTTGAAGCCCATCGAAGCTGCCATCTTGAACGCGTTTTCGTTCGAGTCGACTTCATGGTACGAACCGAAAGTCAGCGTGACCTTCACGTCGACCACCGGGAAGCCCGCCAACACGCCGTTGGGCAAGGTATCGATGACACCCTTCTCCACCGCCGGGATGAATTCACGCGGAACCACACCGCCCTTGATGGCGTCGACGAACTCAAAGCCCTTGCCAGCTTCCTGTGGTTCGACGGTGAAGACGACGTGGCCGTACTGGCCCTTGCCGCCCGACTGGCGAACAAACTTGCCCTCGACGTCGGTCGCGGTCTTGCGGATGGTTTCCCGATAGGCCACCTGCGGCTTGCCGACGTTGGCCTCGACGCCGAATTCGCGCTTCATGCGGTCGACGATGATTTCCAGGTGCAGCTCGCCCATGCCCGAAATGATCGTCTGACCGGATTCCTCGTCGGTGCGAAGTCGGAACGACGGGTCTTCTTTGGCCAGTCGGCCCAGGGCGATGCCCATCTTTTCCTGGTCGGCCTTCGTCTTGGGCTCGACGGCCTGCGAGATGACAGGCTCCGGGAACACCATGCGCTCCAGCGTCACGATGGAATCCGGATCGCACAGGGTCTCGCCCGTGGTCACTTCTTTCAAGCCCACGCATGCAGCGATGTCGCCGGCCAGAATCTCGGAAATTTCTTCGCGCTGGTTCGCGTGCATCTGCAAGATGCGGCCGATGCGCTCCTTCTTGCTGCGGATCGGGTTGAAGACGGAGTCTCCGGACTTCAGCACACCCGAATAGACGCGCACGAAAGTCAACTGACCGACGTAGGGGTCGGTCATCAGCTTGAAGGCCAGGGCCGAGAACTTCTCGGTGTCGTCGGCCTTGCGGGTGACGGGCTGCTCGTCTTCATCGGTTCCACCCACGGGCGGGATGTCCACCGGTGAAGGCAGGAACTCGATCACCGCATCCAGCATGCGCTGGACGCCCTTGTTCTTGAACGCAGTGCCGCACAGCATGGGCTGAATTTCGGTGGCGATGGTGCGCTGACGAATTGCGCCCTTGATCTCGTCCTCGGAGAGGTCGCCCGATTCAAGGTATTTGTTCATCAGCTCTTCGCTGGCCTCTGCCGCAGCTTCGACCATCTTCTCGCGCCACTCCTTGGCCACCTCGAGCAGTTCGGCCGGAATGTCCTCGTACTGGAACTTCATGCCTTGGCTGGCCTCGTCCCAGATGATGGCTTTCATCTTCAGGAGGTCGACCACACCGGTGAAGTTCTCCTCGGCACCGATGGGAATCACGATGGGCACCGGGTTGGCCTTCAGGCGCGTCTTCATCTGGTCCACGACCTTGAAGAAGTTCGCGCCGGTGCGGTCCATCTTGTTCACGAAGGCAAGACGCGGCACCTTGTACTTGTTGGCCTGGCGCCAGACGGTTTCCGACTGCGGCTGCACGCCACCCACGGCGCAATAGACCATGCACGCCCCGTCAAGCACGCGCATCGAACGCTCCACCTCGATGGTGAAGTCGACGTGCCCGGGGGTGTCGATGATGTTGAAGCGGTGCTCCGGGAAGTTCATGTCCATGCCCTTCCAGAAACAGGTCGTGGCAGCCGACGTGATCGTGATGCCACGCTCCTGCTCCTGCTCCATCCAGTCCATCGTGGCGGCGCCATCGTGCACCTCACCGATCTTGTGGTTCACACCGGTGTAGTAGAGGATGCGCTCGGTCGTGGTGGTCTTGCCGGCGTCGATGTGCGCGCTGATGCCGATGTTGCGGTAGCGCTGGATGGGGGTCTTGCGGGCCATGGTTTGCTCCGAAATGCGTGAGCCGCCTGCGGGTTGGTAATAACCCGAGGCGGCCGAAGGGGCTGAAGTTTAGAAGCGGAAGTGCGAGAACGCCTTGTTGGCTTCGGCCATGCGGTGAACTTCGTCGCGCTTCTTCATCGCGCCGCCGCGGCCCTCAGAGGCCTCCAGCAGCTCATTGGCCAGGCGCTGGGCCATCGACTTCTCACCGCGCTTGCGTGCCGACTCCTTCAGCCAACGCATCGCCAGCGCCATCCGACGAACGGGACGAACTTCCACGGGAACTTGGTAGTTCGCACCGCCAACGCGGCGGGACTTGACTTCAACCATCGGCTTGATGTTGTTCAGCGCAGTGGTGAAGACCTCGAGCGGGTCCTTGCCGGATTTCTTTTCGACCTGGTCCAGCGCGCCATAGATGATGCGTTCGGCGACCGCCTTCTTGCCCGACTCCATGATCACGTTCATGAACTTGGACAGGTCAACGTTGTTGAACTTCGGATCCGGCAGGATCTCGCGCTTGGGTACTTCGCGACGACGTGGCATTTCTCTTCCTTTGTGTCTTCAGTTGGTCTTTTGCAGACCTCGGATGGCCATCAACTGCGCCACCCACTTACTGGGCCATCAAGGCCCAACGATTACTTCTTCGGACGCTTGGCGCCGTACTTCGAGCGCGACTGCTTGCGATCCTTGACGCCCTGCAGATCGAGCGAACCGCGCACGATGTGGTAACGCACACCGGGCAGATCCTTCACACGACCGCCGCGCACCAGAACGACGCTGTGCTCTTGAAGGTTGTGGCCCTCACCGCCGATGTAGGAGATGACCTCGAAGCCGTTCGTCAGGCGCACCTTGGCGACCTTGCGCAGCGCCGAGTTCGGCTTCTTCGGGGTGGTGGTGTAGACGCGGGTGCAAACACCGCGGCGCTGCGGGCAGTTTTGCATCGCAGGCGACTTGGACTTCGTGACCTCGGCCTGGCGGCCTTGGCGCACGAGTTGATTGATGGTTGGCATGAACTGACTTGTTCCCGTTTGAAGTCAACGACAATTCGGCGTGCACTTTCCGGGCGCTGAAACGCCTCGGCCCCGCCGAAGAAAAGCCGACGATTATATGCACTCGCCCATGGGTGGCAAGCTTTCAGAAGGATGGGATGGTGACACCCTCCCGCCAGACACCGCCAGGCCGCTCGTCGTCATGGACACCAACGTGGTGTTGGACCTGTGGCTCTTCCGCAACCCTGGGTTGGTCTGGCTGGCGTCCGCCGTGGCGTCGGGAAGCCTGCAGTGGGTGGTCACCGCGGCCATGCTGGAGGAGCTCTCCCATGTCCGCATTCGGCGTTTCGGGGCCCACCACAGCGCGATGTCGGAGCTGTTCAGCCCGCCTGCTCACAGGGTCCCGACACCCAGGCCACTCGACTCGCTGCGCTGCCGAGACCGTTCGGACCAGATGTTTCTCGATCTGGCCATGGCGTGGGGTTGCCCGCTCCTGACCCGCGACCGCCACCTGCTCTGTCTGCAGCGCAAGGCGCGCAACTTGGGCTTGCTCATCGCCCCTCCCGAGCAAGCCCGCCATCTGGCGTCGGTCGCCGAGGCTAGTTCGCCCCAACCCTGAGTGCGCCGGATCGGCGCAGTGCAGCCCCGGTTGGGGCCGCCTTCGATGGGCGGGTGGCGCGCCGCCGTCGCTTTGCCTTGCAGGCCCGCACCGCCCAATTCACAGGCTCGCTGGACTGGGGAGGGTCTGCATAACCCCCTGCGCCCGCGCCACGACTTTTCGGGCTGACGGGCCAAGGCTGAGGCCGGACCGCCAGGGTGCTGAGCACCCTGGCAGCCTGCCGAAGGCCATGGGCCTGCGGCCCGTGGCGCGAGCTGCAGCCCAGGCTGGCGGCCTGGGCAAGGTTCGCAACGCCGGCCATCACCCGAAAAGTCGTTGGACCGCATGGGTTTGCGAGACAAGCGGCCTGCTCGGTCGTTGGCCCTGCTGCAGCCGTCGGACGGCGAGTCCGACCTTCGCGCGCCGCCTACGAGCCGGCCGCCTCTCTCGCACACGCGGGCTGCACGGGGGTATGGAGACCCTCCCTAGGGTTTCTTCGATGGCCATCGCAGCGAACCACGACGATCATCGCCTGAAAGCGCTTTCATTGGCGGATCGCCGCCTTCTTCAGCCTTCGTGTCAACACCCTCAACCTGCCGGCGCCGCTTGCTTGCCGCCCCTTTGCTGATGCTGGGCGGTCTCGCGCGAGCGAACGAGTCCCTGGTGGTCACCGCATTCCCGAATGTCGACCGACTCATCCGGGCGGCACTGCCACAGTGGCAGGCACGTCACCCGGGGGTTTCGGTGCGTGTGGTGAGCCGCGCCTATCCCGACCATCACACGGCGATGACCACCGCCTTGTCGACCTCTGGGCACCTGCCCGATCTGATGGCACTGGAGACCTCCTACCTGGGCGGGTTCGCGCTGGGCGGTGGCCTGCTGGATCTGTCTGAACGTCCCTTTGAGGCGGGTCGCCTCGCCCACGAATTTGTGCCGTTTGCCTTCGCCCTGGCGAACAACCGCGCGGGGCGCGTGGTGGCCCTGCCGGCCGACATCGGGCCGGGCACCCTGCTGTATCGGGAAGACCTGCTGCGCCGCGCTGGCATTTCGGCCGATTCCCTGACCCAGAGCTGGGCGCATTACGTTGAGGCTGGAGAGCGTCTGAAGCGGGCAACCGGCGCATACCTGATCAGCCATGCCCGCACGCTCAAGGATTTGATGGTGCGCTGTGGCGTGCCCGTCGGGTCGGGTCAGTATTTCGATGCCCAGCAGCGGCCGAACGTGACCGGCGATCGCTTCCGCCTGGCCTTCGAGTTGGCGCGTCGCGTGCGCCGCTCGGGCCTGGACGCCCGGGTGGTCAACTGGACTCCGGAGTGGGCCGAGGGCTTGAAGCGGGGCTCGCTCGCCACCGAACTCTCCGGCGCCTGGATGGCGGGTCAGATGGCCAACTGGGTCTGTCCCAACACCAAGGGCTTGTGGCGGGTGGCGCAGCTGCCGCAGGGCTGTTTCGCCTACTACGGCGGCACCTATTACGCGATGCCACGCCGCGCCGACCCTGCCAAACGGGACCTGGCCTGGTCCTTGATGCTTGCGCTGACCATGGACCCGCTGCGTCAGTTGCAGGGCTTTCAGTCCGAAGACGCCTTCCCGGCCCTGAGGTCGGTGCACAACGATGCCTTTTTCGAGCAACCGCTGCCATTCCTCGGCGGCCAACGCGCGCGCCTGCTGTGGCGTGACGCATCGCAGCGCGTCCAGGCGCTCCCCATGCACCGCCAGCACCGCTTTGCCGACGAGGTGATCAACGCCGAGCTCGACAACGTGCTGGAGTTCAACAAACCGATTGCCGACGCGCTGGCCGACGCCCAACGCGTGCTCGAAGTGAGGGCGAATCGGTGAGGCTTCGCGTTCCCATCCGTTGGGCCCCCTACGTGTTGATCAGCCCCTTCCTGGTCTTGTTTGCAGTGTTCGGGCTTTTCCCGCTGACCTTTTCCGCCGTGCTGGCGTTCCAGTCCTGGGAACCGAGCTACGGCCTGGAGGCCATGCGCTTTGTCGGCCTCGACAACTTCCTCTTCGCCCTCCAGGACGCCTGGTTCTGGAAGTCCTTGAAAAACACGCTGTGGCTTGCCGTCGCGGCCGGTTTGCCTCAGCACTTGGTGGCCTTGCCGCTGGCGGTGCTGATCCACCAGCACTTCGGACGCTCGCGCGACGCGGTCAGCGCGGCCTACTTCCTGCCGTACATCACAAGCACGGTGGCCATCGCCATGCTGGCCAGCGCGCTTTTTTCAACCGAATACGGGTTGATCAACGCGGCGCTTCAGTTCGTGGGCCTGGACAAGCAGCCGTGGGTCACGCACCCCTCGTTCATCAAACCCATGATCGCCTTCGTGGTGTTCTGGCGCTACGTTGGTTTCAATCTGGTTCTGTACCTGGCTGCCCTGCAGACGGTTCCGCGTGACTTCTACGAGGCTGCACGCCTGGACGGCGCAGACCCCTGGCAGCAGTTCTGGTACATCACCTTGCCGGCCCTGCGCCCCATGATCCTGTTCGGCGTCACCCTGAGCCTCATCGGTGGGCTGCAGCTGTTCGAAGAGCCCTTCATCCTCACCAATGGCAACGGCGGCACCGACCAGCAAGGCATGACCTCGGGCGTCTATCTGTACCGCCTGGCCTTCGAGTTCAGTGACTTCGGCGGCGCCAGCGCGATGAGTTGGATGTTGTTCGGCCTGATTGCGCTGCTGACCTGGTTGACCAACCGCGCCTTTGGAGAGCGGCGATGAGGTCGGCTGGTCAGACACGGTGGATCGCGCAGGCCCTGGTGTTGATCGGCGCCTTGTTCATGCTGGCGCCCTTCTACTTCATGTTCGTCTACGCCACGCACACGCGCGAAGACATCTACAGCCTGCCGCCGCCGCTCTGGTTCGGCAGCGCGCTGCTGGACAACCTGGACATCCTGGCAACCCGCATTCCGTACTGGCGCAACCTTGGCTGGAGTCTTTACACCGCCCTGATGGCGACCGGGTTGACCCTGGTGTTCTGCTCGATGGCCGGGTACGCATTCGCCCTGCTGGAGTTCCGCTTCAAACGGGCACTCTTCATGCTCGTCATGGGCACCCTGATGCTGCCTTCGTTCATGACCATGATTCCGAATTTCATGGTCATGGATCAGCTGGGCTGGATCGACACCCACCGCGCGCTGTATCTGCCAGTGGCTGCCGGGGCGTTCGGCATCTACCTGATGCGCCAGTTCGCGCTGGCCAGCGTACCCAGGGAGCTGATCGAGGCCGCGCGCATCGACGGTTGCGGCGAGATCGCCATCTGGTGGCGCATTGCCCTGCCGCTGATGAAACCCGCACTGGGCACCCTCGGGCTGGTGAGCTTCATCGCCTCCTGGAACAACTTCATGGGGCCGCTGGTGGTCCTGCGAAGCAACGAGAACTTCACGTTTCCGCTGGCACTGCGCTCCATGCAGTCGGTGGTCAACACCGAGTGGGGGGCCTTGATGGCAGGGTCCGCCATCGCGACCTTGCCGCTGCTCATCCTCTTTCTGATCGCTTCGCGCCAATTGATCGCAGGCCTCACGGCAGGCGCCGTCAAGTGAACGCGAGCGACCACACCATGATCCCAACCCATTCGAGGCCCCCGGCCAAAGGTGCCCTGATGAACGCACGCCCCTTGCTGCGGCTTCTGCCGCTGGGCCTTGGCATGGCCGTGGCGCTCGACCTGGCCCGGGTGCTGGCGGCCGCAAGCGCGCCAGCACCGGCGCCGGTCACAGCCCCTGCCGCTGCACCGGCGCCCCCGGCGGTACCGGGTTGGACCTTGGTGTGGTCCGACGAGTTCGACGGTCCGGCTGGGCAAGTCCCCGACACACGGTTCTGGGGTCAGAACATCGGCAACGGCGAGCACCAGGGTTGGGGCAACCAGGAACTGGCCTACTACACCGCCGCTCCGCGCAATGCGGCGCTCGATGGCGAGGGCATGCTCGTCATCCGCGCACTGCGCGAGCGCAGCGCCGGCCCCTGCTGGAACGCGCCGGCCTGCGCGTTCACCTCCGGCCGATTGCTCACGCAGAACAAGGTCAGCTTCAGCCACGGAAAGGTCGAGGCACGCATCCAGGTTCCCGCCGGCAAGGGCATCTGGCCGGCGTTCTGGGCGTTGGCGCAGGGTTCATGGCCCGACAACGGCGAGATCGACATCATGGAGTTCGTCGGCAAGGAGCCCCGCACGGTCTATGGCACGGTGCACGGGCCGGGCTATTCGGGTGCGCAGGGTGTTGGCAAGGGCCTGACCCTGGACACCCCGGTTTCGGACGGCTTCCACGTCTTCAGCATCGTCAAAAGACCCTACGAGATCGAGTGGTTCGTCGACGGGCGTTCGTTCCACCGCCTCACTCCCGATCGGCTGCCAGCCGGCAAAAACTGGGTGTTCGAGCGCCCGTACTTCCTCATCCTCAATCTCGCGGTGGGCGGCCATTGGCCCGGGCCACCGGATGCCGACACGCCTTTTCCAGCGTCGATGCGGGTGGACTACGTGCGCCTCTACAAGGAACAGTGAGCGCCTCCCGCAACACCCCCGGGTGTTGCCTAGGTGGCAGATCGACGACAACACCCTATTCTGCGTGAAAGCGCTTTCATAAACTTTGTAGGCAGCCAGCTCGCTCGCGGCCTTGCGCTGGTCCCGACCGCTTTGAACAACCCGCTGACACCCACCGCAGCCACCCCTCCCGCAGGAGACCCACGATGACAAACTTGCCCACGGCCTTCCGCCGCAACCAACTGGCCAGCGCCTGCGCACTGCTGCTGGCCGCCGCCGCCGCCGCCCAGACTCCGCCGCCCGCGCCGGCGCCTTCGCTCGATACCGTCGTGGTCACCGGCATCCGCCGCAGCCTGGAGACGGCCGTCAACATGAAGCGTCTGTCCGACGGCATCGTCGAGGCGATCGCCGCCGAGGACCTCGGCAAGCTGCCCGACGCCAGCATCGCCGAATCCCTGGCCCGCCTGCCCGGCCTGACCGGGCAACGCGGTGCCGATGGTCGGGTGGACAAGATCTCGATCCGTGGCCTGTCGCCCGAGTTCTCGGGGGTGTTGCTCAACGGCCGGGAGATCGTCAGCTCCAACGACAGCCGGGCCGTCGAGTTCGACCAGTTCCCGTCGGAGCTGGTCAGCACCGCCGAGGTCTACAAGACGCCGCACGCCGGCTTGATCGGGCAGGGCCTATCGGGCACGGTGGACATCCGCACCATCCGCCCCTTGAGTCTGTCGAACCGCCAGGTGGCGCTGAATGTGCGCGGCGAACGCAATAGCAACGACATCATGGTGCCGGGCGTCACCTCGGCCACCGGTACACGCTTCAGCGCGTCCTACGTGGACCAGTTCGCCAACCGCACCCTCGGAGTGGCCGTCGGTTTCGCGCGCCTCGATTCACCCTCGCAGCGTCGCGTCACGGAACTGGTGGAGTACGGCGACTACACGCCCTACGGCCTGCCCTTGTCGGGCAACGCGCCCTCCAAGGTCGGCAACGGCCAGGCCCTGCTGCCGATGTTCTGGGGTGCGACGGGCGCCACCAAGAAAAACGTGCGCGAGGGTCTGATGGCGGCCATCGAATACAAGCCCAACAAGGACCTGCGCACCCAGGTCGACCTCTACTACTCACGCTTCAACACGCATGAGGTGGGCGGCATCTTCCGCCAGAGCCTGTTCGGCAACTGGTCGGCCGGCATCGTCTCGGACCTGAGCAACGTCAGCACGCTGCAGATCGGCGACAACACTTACGCCCCGCAGGCCACCTCATCCAAGCTGGTGGCCAACATCGGCAACTTCGATACGCGGCGCAGCGACAAGATCTCCGCCATCGGCTGGAACACCGAGGCCAAGCTGGCCGAAGGCTGGAAGATCGAGACCGATCTGAGCCTGTCACGCGATCGACGCAATGAGCGCTATGCCGAGGCCTACGGCGGGCCCTACAACCATGCCACGTCGGCCTGGCAGTACGGCGCCTACCGCTGGAACGTGCCGGTGGACGGCGGCCAGCAGACATTCACGCCGCTGGATCCCAAGAGCCTCTCCGATCCCAGTCGGCTGGCCTTCGGTGACGTTCAAGGCATGGACTGGGTCCCCAACGAGGCCTGGATCGGCGCCGTCCGCCACCCCGACATCACCGACGACATCAAGTCGGCGCGCGCGGTCCTGAAGCATGACCTGGATGGCTTCTTCAACAGCCTGCAGTTCGGACTGAACATCACGCAGCGCGACAAGAACGTAGCCAAGAACGAAGACCGCATCCTGATGAAGAAGGATGCACAGGGCAACTACATCCGCACCATCCCCGCTGCCAACACCCTGGCACCGTTCAACTTCGGATGGGCCGGCATTCCCGAGTTGCTGCGCGTCGACGTCCCAGGCATGGTGGCCAGCGGCGCCTATGCGCTCGAGGAAGGACAGTTCTCGAAATGGGTGGCCAACAACTCGGACGTCAGCGAGCGCGTCAGCACGGCCTACCTGAAGGCCGACTTTGAGTCGGATCTGATGGGCGTCGACTGGCGCGGCAACATGGGCGTCCAGGTGGTGCACGCCAGCCAGAACTCGAACGGCTGGGAATACCGCGGCGACGACGAGTTCCCCGACAAGAGCCAGCTCTTCCATCGCAGCGGCGGCACCAGCTACACCGATGTGCTGCCGAGCCTGAATCTGGTGGCCGACTTCAAGAACAACTGGGTCGGTCGCTTCGGTCTGGCCAAGACGATGGTGCGACCGAACATCGTCGACATGCGCGCCGGCACCAGCACACCGCGGGTCAAACCCGATCTGCCTGGCACACCGCATGCCGGCGAGTGGGAAACCGCCTATGGCGGCAACCCCGAAGTGAAGCCCTGGCTGGCTTGGGGTATCGACCTGTCGGTAGAGCGCTATTTCGGCAAGCGCAGCTATGTGGCGCTGGCAGCGTTCCGCAAGAACCTGCTGAGCTACGTCTACAACCAGCTCAGCACCATCCCGACCGCGGGCTTTCCGACCACCTCGGCTCCCCCGGGGGTGACACCTTTGCCCATCGCACCGATGGTGCAGCCCATCAACGGCAGCGGCGGCAAGGTGGAGGGGATTGAGCTCGCCGCCGCGCTGGAGGCCGAGCTGATCCACCCGGCGCTGCGCGGCTTCGGCATCGTCGCCAGCGGCTCCAAGCTCAGCAGCTCGATCCGCGACCAGGACCCGACCGGCAACAACCTGGCGCGCAACATTCCGCTCAATGGTCTATCAGGACGCTCCAACAGCGTGACGGTCTACTACGAGGACCACGGGCTCTCGGTTCGTCTGAGCCAGCGCTATCGATCCGCCTTCACCGCGACCACGCGCGACATCTTCCTCAACAACACCACCCAGCAGCAGGCGTCCGACAAGATCATGGACCTGCAACTCGGCTACGCCTTCGAGAACGGCGCGCTCGATGGGCTGTCGCTGCTGCTGCAGATCGGCAACCTGAAGGACAAGGAGACGATGAACTTCAAGAGCGTGGGCGGCGAGGCACCGGACAAGACCCAGCTGGCGCCGAACTTCACCACGCGCTACGGTCGCACCACCTTGCTGGGCGTGAACTACAAGTTCTGACGCTCTCCCTGCGCAACACACGGCGGCCCGGCGCGAGACGGGCCGCCGTCGTTTCTCCTCTGTCATGAACCTGAACCCCATCGGACGCGTCCTCATCGTCGGCGGCGGCACCGCCGGCTGGATGTGCGCCGCGGCCTTCGCCCGTGCGCTGCAGGGCCAATGCCGCGTGCAACTCGTCGAGTCCGACGAGATCGGCGCGATCGGCGTCGGTGAGGCCTCGATCCCCAACCTGATCGAGTTCAATCGCGCGCTCGGCATCGACGAGGACGAGTTTCTGCGCGAGACCGGCGGCAGCTTCAAGCTCGGTATCGAATTCGTGAACTGGGGCGCCATCGGCGAGCGCTACCTGCACGGCTTCGGTGCGCTGGGCGCCGGATCCGCAGGCCTTCCCTTCCACCAGTTCTGGCTGCGCGGCGCCCAGGCCGGCCTGGCCGGACCGCTCGGCGACTACGCCATCAACACCGTCGCCCCTGCGCAGGGGCGCTTTCTGCGCGCCCGCCACGACATGGCCGGCTCGCCGCTGGCCGACCTGGCCCATGCCTTTCATTTCGACGCCTCGCTGTACGCACGCTACCTGCGCCGCTACGCCGAGGCGCGCGGCGTGACACGCACCGAGGGCAAGGTCGTGCAGGTACTGCGCAGCGCCGACAGCGGCCACGTCGAGGCCGTGCGGTTGGAAAACGGCACCCGGCTGGAGGCCGATTTCTTCATCGACTGCAGCGGCATGCGCGCACTGCTCATGGCCGGCGCACTCGGCGTCGGTTTCGAGGACTGGTCGCACTGGTTGCCCTGCGACCGGGCGCTGGCTCTGCCGAGCGCGTCGACCGCTCCGCTGTTGCCCCTGACGCGCTCGACCGCGCACAACGCCGGCTGGCAATGGCGCATTCCCTTGCAGCACCGCACCGGCAACGGCCATGTCTACGCCAGCGCCTTCATGGAGGACGCGGAAGCCGAACGCCTGCTGCGCCTGCACCTGGACGGTGAAGCGCTGGGCAGCGTAAGGCCAATCCGCTTCCGCACCGGCCGGCTGCAGCGCTTCTGGGAGGGCAATTGCGTCGCCGTCGGGCTCTCCAGCGGTTTTCTGGAGCCCCTGGAGTCGACCAGCATCCACCTCATCCACATGGCGGTGGCGCGCATCCTCGACTTTTTTCCGCGCACCAGCTTCGAGCCCGCCGACGTGGCCGAGTACAACGCCTTGACCACGCGCGAGTACGAGCGCATCCGCGACTTCCTGGTGCTGCACTACAAGCTGACGCGGCGCGAGGACAGTCCGTTTTGGCGCTACTGCCGGCACATGGAGGTCCCCGACGGACTGCGGCAGAAGATGGAGCTGTTCGCCGCCCACGGCCGCGTGATCCGCCACAGCGACGAGTTGTTCGCCGAGCCGAGCTGGATCCAGGTGATGGTGGGCCAGGGCCTGATGCCGCGCAGCCACCACCCCTTTGCCGACCAACTGCGCGAGACCGAGCTGGCCGCTTACCTGGAAAACGTCCGCCAGGTTATCGCGCGCTGCGCGCAATCCATGCCCTTGCACGCCGACTTCATCGCCCGGCACTGCGCCCGCGGCGGGGCATAAAAAAGGCGACCGGCTTGCGCCGGTCGCCTCTGCAGGCCAAGGGTCGACGAATTACTCGTCGGCGCCGTGCTGCGCGTCGAGCGCCGCCAGCTGCACGGCCGCCAGTTCCTCGGCCTCCTGCAGCGCAATCGCCTTGCGCTCGGTCTCGTCCATCTCTTCCTTGGCGCGGCGCGCCTTGTGGAAGGCCATGCCGGTACCGGCGGGAATCAGGCGACCGACGATAACGTTTTCCTTCAGGCCACGCAGCTCGTCGCGCTTGCCCATGATGGCCGCCTCGGTCAGCACCCGCGTGGTCTCCTGGAAGGAGGCCGCAGAGATGAAGGAGTCGGTCGACAACGAGGCCTTGGTGATGCCCAAGAGCACATCGTTGTAGGTCGGCGGGATCTTGTCGGCGGCGCGCAGCTTCTCGATTGCACCCAGGATCTCCGAGCGCTCGACCTGCTCACCGGCGATGTAGGTCGACTCGCCCGGGTCGGCGATCTGCACGCGACGCAGCATCTGGCGAACGATCACCTCGATGTGCTTGTCGTTGATCTTCACGCCCTGCAGGCGATAGACGTCCTGCACCTCGTCGACGATGTAGCGCGCCAGCTCCTCGATGCCCAGCAGACGCAGGATGTCCTGCGGGTCCGCCGCGCCGTCGACGATCAGTTCGCCACGGTTCACCACCTGCCCCTCGTGCACCAGGATGTTCTTCTCCTTGGGCACCAGTTCCTCGAACACCTTGCCGTCCGGGTCGGTGATCTGCAGACGGATCTTGCCCTTGGTTTCCTTGCCGAAGGACACGGTACCGGTCTGCTCGGCCAGCACGCCGACGTCCTTGGGCGAACGGGCTTCGAACAGCTCGGCCACACGCGGCAGACCGCCGGTGATGTCGCGCGTCTTCTGGCCTTCGACCGGAATGCGCGCCAGCACCTCGCCGGGGGCGAGATCCTGGCCGTCGCGCACCTGGATCAGCGCGCCGACCTGGAAGCCGATCGTCACCGAGTGGTCGGTGCCGGGGATCTTCACCTCGTGACCGCCGGCGTCGAGCAGCTTGACCTGCGGACGCACCACCTTGGCCGCACCGCGGCGCTTCGGATCGATCACCACCAGGGTCGACAGGCCGGTCACCTCGTCGACCTGCTTGGCCACGGTGACGCCCTCTTCCACATTCTCGAAACGCGCCTTGCCGGCGAATTCCGTGATGATGGGTCGGGTCAGCGGGTCCCAGTTGGCCAGCTTGGCGCCGACCTTGATGGCCTGGTCGGCCTTCACGTTCAGCGTGGCACCGTAGGGCACCTTGTGGCGCTCGCGCTCGCGGCCGTGCTGGTCGGAGATGACGATCTCGCCGGAACGCGAGATCACCACCAGTTCGCCCTTGCCGTTGGTCACGTAGCGCATGGTGGCGTTGAAGCCGATCAAGCCTTCGCTCTTGGCTTCGACGCTGCTGGCCACCGCGGCACGCGACGCCGCACCACCGATGTGGAAGGTGCGCATGGTCAGCTGCGTGCCGGGCTCGCCGATGGACTGCGCAGCGATCACGCCGACCGCCTCGCCCATATTGACCATGCCGCCGCGGCCAAGGTCGCGGCCGTAGCACTTGGCGCACAGGCCGTAGCGCGTGGCGCAAGACAACGGCGTGCGCACCTTGACCTCGTCGACACCACCCGCTTCGACGGCGTCCAGGATGTCCTCGTCCAGCATCGTGCCGGCCGTCACCACCACGGCCTGCGTCTCGGGGTGCAGCACGTCGATGGCCGCCACACGGCCGAGGATGCGGTCGCGCAGGGATTCGATGACTTCGCCGCCTTCGACCAGCGCGCGCATCGCCATGCCGTTGTCGGTGCCGCAATCGTCCTCGGTGACCACCAGGTCCTGCGTCACGTCCACCAGACGGCGGGTCAGGTAGCCCGAGTTGGCCGTCTTCAGCGCCGTGTCGGCCAGACCCTTGCGGGCGCCGTGGGTGGAGATGAAGTACTGCAGCACGTTCAGGCCCTCACGGAAGTTCGCCGTGATGGGGGTCTCGATGATGCTGCCGTCGGGCTTGGCCATCAGGCCGCGCATGCCGGCCAGCTGGCGGATCTGTGCAGCGGAACCCCGTGCGCCCGAGTCGGCCATCATGTAGATGGAGTTGAACGACTCCTGCGGCACTTCCTTGCCGTTGCGATCCTGGACCTTCTCCACCTTCAGGTGGTCCATCATCTTCTTGCCGATCTCGTCACCGGCCTTGCCCCAGATGTCGACCACCTTGTTGTAGCGCTCGCCGGCGGTCACCAGACCCGAGGTGTACTGCTGCTCGATCTCCTTGACCTCCTTCTCGGCGGCCTCGATCAAGGTGTGCTTCTCGTTGGGCACCAGCATGTCGTCGATGGCAATCGACAGGCCGGCGCGGGTGGCCAGGCGGAAGCCGGACTGCATCAGCTTGTCGGCCAGCACCACGGTCTCCTTCAGACCGCATTTGCGGAAGGAGGTGTTGATCAGCCGGCTGATCTCCTTCTTCTTCAGCGCCTTGTTGATGTTGCTGAAGGGCAGACCCTTGGGCAGGATTTCCGACAGCAGCGCGCGGCCGGCCGTGGTGGCCACCAAGCGCAACTCGGGAATCCACTCGCCGCTGTCGCCGTCCTTGCGGTACTCGACCATGCGCACGTTGATGCGGGCGGTGATCTCGACCACGCCGTTGTCCAGCGCGCGCTGCAGCTCCAGCAGGTCCGAGAAGACCATGCCTTCGCCCTTGCCGTTGATGCGCTCACGGGTGGCGTAGTACAGACCCAGCACCACGTCCTGCGAGGGCACGATGGAGGGTTCGCCGGAGGCCGGGAACAACACGTTGTTGGAGGCCAGCATCAGCGTGCGGGCTTCCATCTGCGCTTCGATCGACAGCGGCACGTGGACGGCCATCTGGTCGCCGTCGAAGTCGGCGTTGAAGGCCGCACAGACCAGCGGGTGCAGCTGGATGGCCTTGCCCTCGATCAGCACGGGCTCGAAGGCCTGGATGCCCAGACGGTGCAGCGTGGGGGCGCGGTTCAGCAGAACCGGGTGCTCCTTGATGACTTCTTCGAGGATGTCCCACACCACCGGCGTGCCGGCTTCGACTTCCTTCTTCGCCGCCTTGATGGTGGTGGCGATGCCCATGGCTTCGAGCCGGCTGAAGATGAAGGGCTTGAACAGCTCCAGCGCCATCAGCTTGGGCAGGCCGCACTGGTGCAGCTTGAGGGTCGGGCCGACCACGATCACCGAACGACCCGAGTAGTCGACGCGCTTGCCCAGCAGGTTCTGGCGGAAGCGGCCGCCCTTGCCCTTGATCATGTCGGCCAGGGACTTGAGCGGACGCTTGTTGGCGCCGGTCATGGCCTTGCCGCGGCGACCGTTGTCGAGCAGCGAGTCGACCGCTTCTTGCAGCATGCGCTTTTCGTTGCGCACGATGATCTCGGGCGCCTTCAGCTCCAGCAGCCGCGCCAGGCGGTTGTTGCGGTTGATGACGCGACGGTACAGATCGTTCAGGTCGGAGGTCGCGAAGCGGCCGCCGTCCAGCGGAACCAACGGACGCAGGTCCGGCGGCAGCACGGGCAGGCGCGTCATGACCATCCACTCGGGCTTCATGCCGCTCTTCTTGAAGGCCTCCATCAGCTTGAGCCGCTTGGAGTTCTTCTTGATCTTGAGCTCGGAGCCGGTCAGGTCGTTGCGGATCTTGTCGATCTCGACGTCCAGGTCCATGTCGGCGAGCAGGCGCTGCACGCCCTCGGCGCCCATCAGGGCGACGAACTCGTCACCGTGCTTCTCGCGCTCGACGTCGTACTGCTCCTCGGTGAGGATGCCGAATTTCTTCAGCGGCGTCATGCCCGGGTCGACGATGACGTAGGCCTCGAAATACAGCACGCGCTCGATGTCGCGCAGCGTCATGTCCAGCACCAGACCCAACCGCGAAGGCAGGGACTTCAGGAACCAGATGTGCGCGCAAGGAGCCGCCAGGTCGATATGACCCATGCGGTCGCGGCGCACCTTGGTCTGGGTGACTTCGACGCCGCACTTCTCGCAGATCACACCGCGGTGCTTGAGGCGCTTGTACTTGCCGCACAGGCACTCGTAGTCTTTGATCGGGCCGAAGATCTTGGCGCAGAACAGGCCATCGCGTTCCGGCTTGAAGGTCCGGTAGTTGATGGTCTCGGGCTTCTTCACCTCGCCGAAGGACCACGAACGGATCTTGTCCGGCGAAGCAATGCCGATCTTGATCGCGTCGAAGTGTTCGTCGGGCGTGAATTGCTTGAACAGGTCCAGCAAACCTTTCATGTCTTTCTCCTGTCCTTGGCTTAGTTGCGCTCGAGCTCGATGTCGATGGCGAGCGAACGGATTTCCTTGACCAGCACATTGAACGATTCCGGCATGCCGGCCTCGATCGAGTGCTCACCCTTGACGATGCTCTCGTAGACCTTGGTGCGGCCGTTCACGTCGTCGGACTTCACGGTCAGCATTTCCTGCAGGATGTAGGACGCGCCATAGGCCTCCAGCGCCCAGACTTCCATCTCACCGAAGCGCTGACCACCGAACTGCGCCTTGCCGCCCAGCGGCTGCTGGGTGACCAGGCTGTACGGGCCGGTCGAGCGGGCGTGCATCTTGTCGTCGACCAGGTGGTGCAGCTTGAGCACGTGCATATAGCCCACGGTGACCGGACGCTCGAACTGCTCGCCGGTGCGGCCATCGCTGAGCATGCACTGGGTGCGCGTTGCGGTCAGGCCCTTCCTCTGTGCGACCTCTTCCGGGTAGGCGAGATGCAGCATGGCTCGGATCTGTTCCTCCTTGGCGCCGTCGAACACCGGCGTGGCGAAGGTCGCCCCGGTGCTGAGGTTCAAGGCCATGGCCTTGATCTCGTCGTCGCTCAGATTGCCCAGCTCTTCCTTGCGACCACCGCTCTGGTTGTAGAGCTTGTCGAGGAACTGGCGCAGTTCGGCCACCTTGGCCTCGCGCTGCAGCATGTCGCCGATGCGCTGGCCGATGCCCTTGCCGGCCCAGCCCAGGTGCACTTCGAGCACCTGACCCACGTTCATCCGTGAGGGCACGCCCAGCGGATTGAGCACGATGTCGCAAGGCGTACCGTCGGCCATATAGGGCATGTCCTCGACCGGAACGATCTTGGACACCACACCCTTGTTGCCGTGACGGCCGGCCATCTTGTCGCCGGGCTGCAGGCGGCGCTTGACGGCCAGGTAGACCTTGACCATCTTCAGCGCGCCGGCCGGCAGCTCGTCGCCCTGCGTCAGCTTCTTGCGCTTCTCCTCGAAGGCCAGGTCGAAGCTGTGGCGGGTTTGCTCGAGGCTGTTCTTCACCGACTCGAGCTGGTTGGCCAGCTCCTCGTCGGCCGGACGGATGTCGAACCAGTGGTGCCGATCGACCGAGGCCAGGTACTCAGCGGTGATGGCCGTGCCCTTGGCGATCTTGTTCGGACCGCCGTTGGCGACCTTGCCGGCCAGCAGCTTGGCCACGCGGTCGAAGGCGTCGGCCTCAACGATGCGCAACTGGTCGTTCAGGTCCAGGCGGTAGCGCTTGAGCTCGTCGTCGATGATCTGCTGCGCGCGCTTGTCGCGCGGGATGCCTTCGCGGGTGAACACCTGCACGTCGATGACCGTGCCCTGCGTGCCCTGGTCGACGCGCAGCGAGGTGTCCTTCACGTCGGAGGCCTTCTCGCCGAAGATGGCGCGAAGCAGCTTCTCTTCCGGCGTCAGCGTGGTCTCACCCTTGGGAGTGACCTTGCCGACCAGCACGTCGCCGGGGTTGACCTCGGCACCGATGTAGACGATGCCCGACTCGTCCAGGCGCGCCAGCTGCTGCTCGGAGAGGTTGGGGATGTCGCGGGTGATTTCCTCGCTGCCCAGCTTGGTGTCACGCGCCATGACCACCAGCTCCTCGATGTGGATCGAGGTGTAGCGGTCGTCGGCCACCACGCGCTCCGAGATCAGGATCGAGTCCTCGAAGTTGTAGCCGTTCCAGGGCATGAAGGCCACCAGCATGTTCTGGCCCAGCGCCAGTTCGCCCAGGTCGGTCGAGGCCCCGTCGGCAATGATGTCCTCGGCGGCCACGCGGTCGCCGCGCTTGACGATCGGACGCTGGTGGATGTTGGTGTTCTGGTTGGAACGCTGGTACTTGATGAGGTTGTAGATGTCGACACCCACCTCACCGGCCACGGTCTCGGCGTCGTTCACGCGGATCACGATGCGGTTCGTGTCCACGTAGTCGACCACACCGCCGCGACGCGCCGCGACCACCGTGCCCGAGTCCTTGGCGGCCACACGCTCCACGCCGGTGCCGACGAAGGCCTTCTCCGGGCGCAGGGTCGGCACCGCCTGACGCTGCATGTTGGCGCCCATCAGTGCGCGGTTGGCGTCGTCGTGCTCCAGGAAGGGCACCAGCGAGGCGGCGACCGACACGATCTGTGCGGGGGCCACGTCCATGTACTGGACGCGCTCGGGGCTCAGCAGCACCGATTCGCCGGCTTCACGGGCGCTGACCAATTCGTCGGTCAGTTTGCCCTTGGCGTCCAGCGAGGCATTGGCCTGGGCGATGACGTACTTGCCTTCCTCGATGGCCGACAGGTAATCGATCTGGTCGGTCACCTGACTGTCCACCACGCGGCGGTACGGGGTCTCCAGGAAACCGTACTCGTTGAGGCGCGCGAACAGCGCCAGCGAGTTGATCAGGCCGATGTTCGGGCCTTCCGGGGTTTCGATCGGGCAGACGCGACCGTAGTGGGTCGGATGCACGTCGCGCACCTCGAAGCCGGCGCGCTCGCGGGTCAGACCGCCCGGGCCCAGGGCCGAGACACGACGCTTGTGCGTGATCTCGGACAAGGGGTTGGTCTGGTCCATGAACTGCGAGAGCTGGCTGGCGCCGAAGAACTCCTTGAGCGCCGCACTGATCGGCTTGGAGTTGATCAGGTCGTGCGGCATCAGGCTCTCGGTCTCGGCCTGACCCAGACGCTCCTTCACGGCCTTCTCGATACGCGCCAGACCGCTGCGGTACTGGTTCTCGGCCAGCTCGCCCACGCAGCGCACGCGGCGGTTGCCCAGGTGGTCGATGTCGTCCACTTGTCCACGGCCGTTGCGCAACTCGACGAGGATCTTCACCACGTCGAGGATGTCCTCGTTGCTGAGAACCATCGCGCCTTCGCTGGTGTCGCGGCCCACACGGGCGTTGAACTTCATGCGGCCGACGCGGCTCAGGTCGTAGGTGTCGGGGCTGTAGAAGAGGCGGTTGAACAGCGACTCGACGGCGTCCTCGGTCGGCGGCTCGCCGGGGCGCATCATGCGGTAGATGGCGACACGGGCAGCGAACTGATCGGCCGTCTCGTCCTGCGCCAGCGTCTGGCTGATGTAGGCACCTTCGCTCAGCTCATTGGTGAACAGGCACTGCAGTTCCTTGATGCCGGCGGCGCGCAGCTTCTTCAGCAGGGCGTCGGTCAACTCGTCGTTGGCCTTGGCGATGATCTCGCCGGTGTCCGGGTCGACCATGTTCTTGGCGACCAGACGGCCGACCAGGAAGTCCTCCGGGACCGAGACGAACTGCGTGCCGCTGGTCTCGAGCTGCTTGATGTGGCGGGCAGTGACGCGCTTGTCCTTCTCGACCAGAACCTTGCCGTCCTTGTCGGTGATGTCGAAGCGGGCGACCTCACCCTTCAGGCGCTCGGCCACGAACTCCATTTGCGCCCCGACGTCCATCAGGCGGAAATTGTCGAAGGCGAAGAAGTGGGCCAGGATCTGCTCGGGGTTCAGGCCGATGGCCTTGAGCAGGATGGTGACCGGCATCTTGCGACGGCGGTCGACGCGGAAGTAGAGGATGTCCTTCGGGTCGAACTCGAAGTCCAGCCACGAGCCGCGGTAGGGAATGATGCGGCTGCTGAAGAGCAGCTTGCCCGAGCTGTGCGTCTTGCCCTTGTCGTGCTCGAAGAACACGCCGGGGCTGCGGTGCAGCTGCGAGACGATGACCCGCTCGGTGCCGTTGATGATGAAGCTGCCGTAGTCGGTCATCAGGGGCACCTCGCCCATGTAGACCTCCTGCTCCTTCACTTCGCGGACCACCTTGTTCGACGGCGTGCTGTTCTCGCGGTCGTAGATGATCATCTGCAGGCGTGCGCGCACGGCACCCGAGAAGGTCAGGCCCCGCTGCTGGCACTCGCGCTCGTCAAAGGCCGGCCTGGCCATGCCGTAGTCGAGGAAGCGCATCTCGACGAACTGGTTGTGCGAGACGATGGGGAAGGCCGCCAGGAAGGCGGCCTGCAAGCCCTCGGGCTTGCGCTCGGCCGGGTTGACGTCCTTTTGCAGGAAGGCCTTGTACGAATCCTTCTGCATCGTCAGCAGATAGGGAACGCCCAGCACGCTGTCGCGTTGGCCGAAGCTCTTGCGGATGCGCTTGCGCTCCGTGTAGCTGTAAGGGGTAGCTTGCGCCATGAAAGCTCCGAGGGAGTGGGTGGTGCGTGGGGATCAGTCAGCGCACTGGACGACTGGCGTCTCGAACATTGCATTCGAGGTTCGGTGGCGGGCCACTACCCGCCGCTGGCAGACAAGCGCTGGCTGTTGCAGCCGGCACCTCGACCAAACCCGTTCTCTGCAGTCGGATCAGAGAACTTTCGGAAAAGCCCGCAAGTGTAGCCACTTCGGGTTCTTCCGGAGGGTCTCGGAAAAAACACAAACGGCTGAGCCCCGAGGGACCCAGCCATCTGTGAAGGAATCGGTGAGCGGCGTGGCGAGCGGCCTGAGGTCGGGTCTGAGGCGCGCAGCCGTACTTCCGTACGGCGGGCACCGCAGGCCCGAGATCAGGCCGCGCAGCAGCCGAGCACCAATTACTTCAGCTCGGCCTTGGCGCCAGCGTCGACCAGCTTCTTGACGGCGGCTTCGGCGTCAGCCTTGGGCAGGGCTTCCTTGACGGCCTTGGGAGCGCCATCAACCATGTCCTTGGCTTCCTTCAGGCCCAGGCCGGTGATCTCGCGCACGGCCTTGATCACGCCGACCTTGTTCGCGCCGGCTTCCAGCAGCATCACGTTGAACTCGGTCTTCTCCTCGACGGCGGCGGCAACCGCGCCACCACCGGCGGCCGGGGCGGCCATCGAGGCGGCGGACACGCCGAACTTCTCTTCAATGGCCTTCACCAGGTCATTGAGTTCCATCACGGACATGCTGTCGAGGGCGGTCAGGAAAGCGTCTTTATCGAATGCCATTTGGGGCTCCTACGAATCGATTGAAATTGGAAAAAAGGATGCTCAGGCAGCAGCGGGGGCTTCGGCGCCCTCGCCACGCTTCGCCGCCAGGGCCGCCAACACGGCAGCGGTACGCTGCACGGGCGACTTGAGCAAACCGGCGATCTGCGACAGCAAGACTTCCTTGCTGGGCACAGAGGCCAGGGTCTTCAGGCTGGCGACGTCCAGGGCCTTGCCGTTGTAGGCACCTCCCTTGAGGACCAGCTTGTCGTTGCTCTTGGCGAAGTCGGCCACCACCTTGGCGGCGGCGACGGCGTCCTCGGAAAAGCCGTAGATCAGCGGACCGACCATCAGCTCCGCCGCGGGCTCGAACGGGGTGCCGGCGACGGCGCGACGGGCCAGGGTGTTCTTCAGCACGTGAAGGTACACACCCTTGGACCGCGCGTCGATGCGCAGCTTGTTCAGAGCTTCCACGGTGAGGCCACGGTACTCGGCGATCGCGAGCGTCTGGGACTTGCCCGCTTGCGCGGCCACTTCCGAGACGACGGCTGCCTTCTCGTTGCGATTCAGACTCAAGGTCTATCTCCTCACATCACGGTCCGCGGGCTGACGCCCTTGAACCGCACCGGTTTCAGCGACCTTGCCGTCTTGGAGCCCATGAAGCGTGAGAAGCACATGGGTTGATCCTTGTCGGCGGGTTCGCCATCTGCGCTGGCTTCCGGCCTTGCGGCCTTCAATTACGCGTAAGCACCAGCGGTCTTGGATGGCCCGAGGCTCTCGCACCTCCAGCCTCTGGGCTTGCAAGCCCAGAGTCCTTCGGCGCGCACAAATCAGTCCGCAGGGATTGATTTGTGTCGGGCCTCAGCCACCACTTCAAACTCAGGCTGCGCCAGCAGCCTGAGCGTTGATCGATGCCACATCGACGCGGGCGCCAACGCCCATCGTCGACGACACGGCCACCTTGCGCAGGTAGACACCCTTGCTCGATGCCGGCTTGGCCTTGGTCAGGGCCTCCAGCAGCGCGCGCAGATTGCCGGCCAGCTTCTCGTCGTCGAACGAACGACGGCCGATGGTGCCGTGGATGATGCCGCCCTTGTCGACGCGGAACTGCACTTGGCCGGCCTTGGCGTTCTTCACCGCGGTGGCCACGTCGGGCGTCACGGTGCCGACCTTGGGGTTCGGCATCAGGCCGCGCGGACCGAGGATCTGACCCAGGGTACCGACGACGCGCATGGTGTCGGGCGAGGCGATCACCACGTCGAAGGGCATGTCGCCCGCCTTGACGCGTTCGGCCAGGTCTTCCATGCCGACCACGTCAGCGCCAGCTGCCTTGGCCTCCTCGGCCTTGGCGCCTTGGGCGAACACGGCCACGCGCTTGGTCTTGCCGGTGCCATGCGGCATCACGACGGCACCGCGAACGACTTGGTCGGACTTCTTGGCGTCGACGCCGAGTTGCACGGCGACGTCGATGGACTCGTCGAACTTCGCCGAGGCCAGGCTCTTCACCAGCGCCAGCGCGTCAGCCAGCGGGTACAGCTTGGTCGTCTCGATCTTGCCCTGCTGGGCCTTTTGCTTTTTCGTCAGCTTGGCCATGTCAGACCCCTTCCACGATGATGCCCATCGAGCGAGCCGAGCCCGCGATGATGCGAACGGCGCCTTCCATGTCGGCGGCGTTCAGGTCCTTCATCTTGGTCTTGGCGATTTCTTCCAACTGGGCGCGGTTCAGCTTGCCGACCTTGTCCAGATGCGGGCGCTGCGAACCCTTGTCGATCTTTGCGGCCTTCTTGATCAGCACGGTCGCCGGGGGCGACTTGATCTCGAAGGTGAAGCTCTTGTCGGCGAAGGCGGTGATGACCACCGGCAGCACCAGACCCGGCTCCACGCCCTGCGTCTTGGCGTTGAACGCCTTGCAGAACTCCATGATGTTGAGGCCACGCTGACCCAGCGCGGGACCGATCGGGGGCGAGGGGTTCGCCTTGCCGGCCGGGACTTGCAGCTTGATGAAGCCGACAATTTTCTTTGCCATTGATTCACTCCTTAGGAGCGGCTCCAGAGAACCACCCCGAGTACAAACGCCAGCCCCGGACGGGCGGCTGGCTCCTCATGCCCGAAACGCGCGGGCTGTCGCGGCCAGTCGATTCGCTTGCGCAAATCAGGCTCTGGCATGCCTGGAAACTTTGCATCCGCCCTGCGGGCTTCGGCAAAGTCCAACGCGCTCAGCGCGTCAGACTTTCTCAACCTGGCCGAAATCCAGCTCCACCGGCGTGGCACGACCGAAGATGGTCACCGACACGCGCAGCTTGCTCTTGTCGTAGTTGACTTCCTCGATGGCGCCGTTGAAGTCGGCAAACGGGCCGTCCTTCACGCGCACCACCTCGCCCACCGTCCATTCGAACTTGGGGCGCGGTTTTTCCACGCCCTCCTGCATCTGGTTGACGATCTTCATGACCTCGGCCTCGGAGATCGGGGCCGGGCGGTTGCGCGCGCCGCCCACGAAGCCGGTGACCTTGCTGGTGTGCTTGACCAGGTGCCAGGAATCGTCGTCGAGGATCATCTCCACCAGCACATAGCCAGGGAAGAAGCGCCGCTCGGTGATCGCCTTCTTGCCGTTCTTCAGCTCGACCACTTCCTCGGTGGGAACCAGGATGCGGCCGAACTTGTCCTGCATGCCGGCGCGCTCGATGCGTTCCTTGAGATTGCGTTCGACCGCCTTTTCCATGCCCGAATAGGCATGCACCACATACCAGCGCTTGGCGCTAGCCGTTGCGGCGGCTTGCTGTTCACTCATGAACCTGTCTCCCTCAGCGCTTCCAGCCCAGCAGCAGGTCGTACATCACCCACTCGAGCGTCTTGTCCGTGATCCACAGAAAGAGCGCCGTCACCACCACGAAGGCGAAAACGTAGCCCGTCATTTGCAGCGATTCCTTGCGCGTCGGCCAGACCACCTTGCGCGCCTCGCGCCAGCTGTCCCGACCGTGAGCGATCAAGGCCTTGCCCTGCTCGGAGACCAGGAACAGCAAAACGGCCGCCAGCAGCAGACCGATCAAAGCGCCCCACTGGGCGAGCGTTCCCTGCTTGGCCAGCAGGTAGTAGGCCACCAGACCGCCCAGGGCAAGCAATACGGCACCCGCCAGCTTGGCCTTTTCGGCGCCGGGAGTGACGGTTTGGACTTCGGTGGAGGACATCGTGTTCATGCGTTGCACCGGGTGTTCGGAACTGCGGCGCCCGGTGCGCCATTCAGCAGCAAGGCCCGCCGGGTGGATACCGCAGCGGGCCGGGCCGACTTGTTCGCTTTCTTCAGCTTGCCGTGGCAGGGGAAGAGGGTCTCGAACCCCCAACCTTCGGTTTTGGAGACCGACGCTCTGCCAATTGAGCTATTCCCCTGCGGCGAAACCGATGCTTACTCGATGATCGTCGCCACGACGCCCGAACCGACCGTGCGGCCACCCTCGCGGATGGCGAAACGCAGGCCCTGCTCCATGGCGATGGGGGCGATCAGCTTGACGGTGATGCTGACGTTGTCGCCCGGCATGACCATCTCCTTGTCCTTGGGCAACTCGATCGAGCCGGTCACGTCCGTCGTGCGGAAGTAAAACTGCGGCCGATAGTTGTTGAAGAACGGGGTGTGGCGGCCGCCTTCGTCCTTGGACAGCACGTACACCTCGCCGGTGAAGTGCGTGTGCGGCTTGATCGAGCCGGGCTTGGCCAGCACCTGGCCACGCTCGACGTCTTCACGCTTGGTGCCGCGCAGCAAAATGCCGACGTTGTCGCCCGCCTGGCCTTGGTCCAGCAGCTTCCTGAACATCTCCACGCCGGTGACGGTGGTCTTCTGCACGTCGCGGATGCCGACGATCTCGATTTCCTCGCCGACCTTGATGATGCCGCGCTCGACGCGACCGGTCACCACGGTGCCGCGACCCGAGATCGAGAACACGTCTTCCACAGGCAGCAGGAAGGCGCCGTCAATGGCGCGCTCGGGCTGGGGAATGTAGGTGTCCAGTGCGTCGGCCAGACGCATGATGGCCTGCTCGCCCAGGTCGCCCTTGTCGCCTTCGAGCGCCAGCTTGGCCGAGCCCTTGATGATCGGGGTGTCGTCGCCAGGGAAGTCGTACTTGCTCAACAGCTCGCGAACTTCCATCTCGACGAGCTCAAGCAGCTCGGCGTCGTCGACCATGTCGCACTTGTTCAGGAAGACGATGATGTACTTCACGCCGACCTGACGCGCCAGCAGGATGTGCTCGCGGGTCTGGGGCATCGGGCCGTCAGCGGCCGAGCACACCAAAATGGCGCCGTCCATCTGGGCGGCACCGGTGATCATGTTCTTGACGTAGTCGGCGTGCCCCGGGCAGTCAACGTGCGCGTAGTGGCGGTTGGCCGTCTCGTACTCAACGTGCGCGGTGTTGATGGTGATGCCGCGCGCCTTCTCTTCGGGCGCCGCGTCAATCTGGTCGTAGGCCTTGGCCTCGCCGCCAAACTTGGCCGCCAACACCGTCGCAATCGCCGCCGTCAGCGTGGTCTTGCCGTGGTCGACGTGACCAATCGTGCCGACGTTGACGTGCGGCTTGGTGCGCTCAAACTTACCTTTTGCCATTGCTTGCTCCAGCCGGACTCAAAAAAGGGTTGACGGGAAGAAAAGAGGTTGGTGCCCATGGCGGGAATCGGACCCGCGACCTCTCCCTTACCAAGGGAGTGCTCTACCACTGAGCCACATGGGCAGCGACACAGGGCTGCGGACTCCGAAGAATCCGCAATCCGGTGTCGCCTTCGACTTACAAGCCAGCCGCTGGAGCGGGAGACGGGAATCGAACCCGCGTCATTAGCTTGGAAGGCTAAGGTTCTACCATTGAACTACTCCCGCTCTGGGAGACGCCGCTTGGTGGAGGAGGCTGGATTCGAACCAGCGTACGCGTTAGCGGGCAGATTTACAGTCTGCTGCCTTTAACCACTCGGCCACCCCTCCAGGAGCGAGCCCGCGACTATAGCACAGGGTCCCGAATTCCCGGCAAGGGCAGATCCCAGCACCAGTTCACACCCCGCTCGGCCAGCCAACGCTGTGCCTGCCCGAAGTGGCCGCAGCCCAAGAAAGGTTGTGGCGGGCGTCGGGCGGACAGGGGCGATGGGTGATTCGCCGTCAGGATCAGGTGCGGCCCGTCGCCGATCAGCGCCCGCTTGGCCTGCGCGTGAGCCCCCCAGAGCATGAAGACCTTCGGGCTGCGGTGCGCGGCCGCGGTGCGGATCAGTGCATCGGTCAGGCCCTCCCAGCCCCAGCCCGCATGGCTGGCCGGTCGCCCCTCCTCGACGGTCAACACCGTGTTGAGCAACAGCGCGCCGCGCCGCGCCCAGGCCTCGAGATTGCCATGGGGCGGACGCTCGACGCCGAGGTCGCGGCTCAGTTCGGTCAGGATGTTGCGCAAGCTGGGCGGCGGCCTGACGCCGTGGGGAACCGAGAAGGCCAGGCCCTGCGCCTGCCCCGGCCCGTGGTACGGGTCCTGACCCAGAACGACGATGCGGCAATCGTCCAGCGCGGTCAGGCGCAGCGCGCGCAAGGGATCCGGCGGGTAGACGGCGACCCCTTGCGCGCGGCGCTGGTCCAGACGCTCGAACAAGCGCTGCGCGCCCGCCGACCAGGCCTCGACGACCGGCTCCCAGCCGGGCGACAGCTTCATCCGAACAGTGCCGCCAGGGCCTTGCCAGGGTCGGGCGCGCGCATGAAGGCCTCGCCCACCAGAAAGGCCTGCACGCCGTGATCGCGCATGCACCGCACGTCGACCGGGGTCAGGATGCCCGATTCGGTGACCAGCAAGCGCTCCGCCCCGACGCGCTCGCGCAGGTCCAGCGTGGTCTGCAGACTGACTTCGAAGCTGCGCAGATTGCGGTTGTTGATGCCCTGCAGCGGCGTCTTCAGGCGCAGCGCGCGGTCGAGCTCGGCGGCGTCGTGGCTTTCCACCAGCACGTCCAGGCCCAGCTCGGCCGCGCATTGTTCGAGGTCGCGCAACTGGGCGTCGTCCAGGCAGGCAACGATCAGCAGGATGGCGTCCGCGCCCATCGCGCGCGCCTCCAGGATCTGCAACTCGTCGACGATGAAGTCCTTGCGGATCACGGGCAGTTCACAGGCCGCACGCGCCAACTCCAGATTGCGCCGGCTGCCCTGGAAGAAGCGCTCGTCCGTCAGCACGCTCAGCGCGGCCGCGCCATGCCGGGCATAGCTGTGCGCGATGGCCGCCGGATCGAAGTCCGGGCGCAGCACGCCCTTGCTCGGGCTGGCCTTCTTGATCTCGGCGATGACCGCCGGTTGCCTGCTCAGCAGCGCGCGTGCGAACCCGCGCGGTGCATCGGCCGCCTGCGCCTCACGTCGCAGCGCCGCCGCCCTGGGGCGCAGCAAAGCGACCTCCTCCTGCTTGACGGCGACGATGCGTCGCAGGATGTCACTCACCCCGGGCCTCCCGCTGCGTGGCGCCCACGAAGGCCTCCAGCTTGGCCTGCGCGGCACCGCTGGCGATCGCCTGACGCGCCCTCTCGATGCCTTCGCCCACGCTGTCCACCACCTGCGCGGCGTAGAGCGCCGCGCCGGCGTTGAGCAGCACGATGTCGCGCGCCACCCCCTCATCGCCGGCCAGCACGCCCCGCACCATGGCGGCACTCTGGGTCGCGTCGGCCACCCGCAGCCGGCGCGTGGCGGCCATCGCCAGTCCGAAGTCCTCGGGGTGCAGTTCGTACTCGCGCACCTCGCCATCCTTCAGTTCTCCCACCAGGCTGGCGGCACCGAGGCTCAACTCGTCCAGCCCGTCCTGTCCGTAGACCACCAGCGCGTGCTGCACCCCCAGACGCTGCAGCACCCGCACCTGGATACCGACCAGATCGGGGTGGAACACGCCCATCAGGATGTTGGGCGCGCCGGCCGGGTTGGTCAGCGGACCGAGGATGTTGAAGATCGTGCGCACGCCGAGTTCCTTGCGCACCGGGGCGATGTTCTTCATGGCCGGGTGGTGGTTGGGCGCGAACATGAAGCCGATCCCAACCTCGAGGATGCAGCGTGCCACCGCCTCGGGCGCCAGGTCGATGCGCGCGCCGAGCGCCTCCAGCACGTCGGCGCTGCCGGTCTTGCTCGACACACTGCGCCCTCCATGCTTGGCCACCTGGGCGCCGGCGGCGGCGGCCACGAAGGCCGAGCAGGTGCTGATGTTGAAGCTGTGCGATCCGTCGCCACCGGTGCCCACCACGTCGACCAGGTGCGGCAGGGGGGGCAGTTCGACCTTGCGCGACAACTCGCGCATCACCTGCGCCGCGGCGGCAATTTCGCCCACCGTCTCCTTCTTCACGCGCAGCGCGGCGATGAAGGCGGCGGCCATCACCGGCGTCATCTCACCGGTCATGATGCGGCGCATCAGGTGCAGCATCTCCTCGGGAAAGATCTCGCGGTGCTCGATGGCGCGCTGCAGGGCTTCGGAATCGGTGATCGGCATGCTCAGGTCTTGGTGAAGGAGCGAACGACGTCGAGCGCGCGGACTATGCCCGCAGCATCGACGTCGAGGTGGGTGACGAAGCGCAGGCCGACCAAGCCGGTGACCCACACGCCGTGGGCCTTCAGGTGCTCGGTCAGCCCGGGTGGCGCGTCGTCCACGAACACGATATTGGTCTGCGGCGCGCGCACCTTGAGGCCGAGCGCGGCCAGCCCGTCGGCCAGCCGGCGCGCCAGCAGGTGGTCTTCGGCCAGCCGCTCGATATGGTGGTCCAGCGCATGGTCGGCGGCGGCCGCCAGCAGGCCGGCCTGTCGCAGGCCGCCGCCGAGCATCTTGCGCGCACGCAGCGCCTCGCGCATCAGCGCGCGCGAGCCGCACAGCATCGAACCGACCGGCGCGCCCAGGCCCTTGCTGAAGCACAGCGAGACCGAATCGAAATGCCCGGCGATGCGATCGATCGGCACCCCGCTGGCCACCACGGCGTTGAAGAGCCGGGCACCGTCCAGGTGGGTGGCCAGTCCCTGGGCGCGCGCCCAGGCGGTCGCCTGTTCGATGTAAGGCAGCGGCAGCACCTGGCCGTTCCAGGTGTTCTCCAGGCACAGCAAGCGTGTGCGCGCGCAGTGCGGATCGTCGGGCTTGAGCGCCGCGGCGAGATCGGCCAGCAGCAGTGAGCCGTCCGCCTGGTTGGGCAGCGGCTGCGGCTGGATGCCGCCCAGAACCGCCGCGCCGCCGCCCTCGTAGCGGTAGGTGTGGGCGTGCTGTCCCACCAGGTATTCATCGCCGCGCCCGCAGTGCGCCAGCAGCGCGCACAGATTGCTCTGGGTGCCGCTGGGCATGAAGAGCGCCGCCTCGAACCCCAGCAGGCCCGCGACCCGCTGCTGCAGCGCGTTGACGCTCGGGTCGTCGCCGAACACATCGTCGCCGACCGGGGCGGCCGCCATGGCGGCGCGCATCGCCGCGGTCGGCCGCGTCACGGTGTCGCTGCGCAGATCGACGATGCCTTCGCCCGGCCTCACAGCGCCAGCTCCAGGAAGTTCTTCAGCTGCGCGTGGCCATGTTCGGAAAGGATCGACTCCGGGTGGTACTGCACGCCCTCCAGGGGCGTCTTGCTGCCGGCCAGCGCGCGGTGGCGCACGCCCATGATCTCGCCGTCCTCGCTGCGCGCCGTCACCTCGAGCTCCGGCGGGCAACTGGCCGGCTCGATGACCAGCGAGTGGTAGCGGATCACGCTGAACTCAGGCGGCAGGCCCTTGAACAGGCCTTTCTGGTCGGTCGTCACCGTGCTGGCCTTGCCGTGCATCTGGCGCTTGGCACGCACGATGCGGCCGCCCAGCGCCTGGCCGATGCTCTGGTGGCCCAGGCAGACGCCGAGGATGGGCAAACGGCCCAGCAGCGCCTGCACGGCCGGCACGCAGACCCCGGCCTCGGTGGGCGTGCAGGGCCCCGGCGAAAGCACCAGGTGCGAGGGCGCCAGCTGCACGATGCCGGCAACGTCGATCTCGTCGTTGCGCAGCACCTTCACCTCGGCACCCAGTTCTCCCAGGTACTGCACCAGGTTGAAGGTGAAGCTGTCGTAGTTGTCGATCATCAGCACCATGTTTATTGCCCCCACGGCGCGTTGCGCGCCTGCCCCACGAGGGGGTGTGCGCCTTCCTTGAGGCGGCTCTGCGAAAGGCGCATCAGAGCCCCCTCTCGACCTGCTCGGCCGCGGCGAGCACGGCGCGCGCCTTGGCCTCGGTCTCCCGCCACTCGAGTTCGGGCACCGAGTCGGCCACCACGCCGGCCGCCGCCTGCACGTAGAGCCAGCCGTCCTTGATCACGCCGGTGCGGATGGCGATCGCCAGGTCCATGTCGCCGGCAAAGCTCAGGTAGCCGCAGGCGCCGCCGTAGAGGCCACGCTGCACCGGCTCCAGCTCGTCGATCAGCTCCATGGCGCGCACCTTGGGCGCACCGGTCAGCGTGCCCGCCGGAAAGGTGGCCTTCAGCACGTCGAGCTGGCCGGCATCGGGGCGCAGCACGCCTTCCACGTTGCTGACGATGTGCATGACGTGCGAGTAGCGCTCGACGTCGAAGGCCTGCGTGACCTTGACGCTGCCGGTGCGGGCGATGCGACCGATGTCGTTGCGCGCCAGGTCGATCAGCATGAGGTGCTCGGCGCGCTCCTTGGCGTCGGCGCGCAGCTCGGCCTCCAGCAGCGCGTCGGACTGCGGCGTGACCCCGCGCGGGCGCGTGCCGGCCAGCGGCCGCACCGTCACCGTGCGGCCACCGCCGTCCTCGATCGAGCGGTGCTCCTCGCGCACCAGGATCTCCGGCGAGGCGCCGACGATCTGGAACTCCCCCATGTCGTAGAAGTACATGTAAGGGCTGGGGTTGAGCGATCTCAGCGCCCGGTAGAGATTGAGCGGATCGCCCTCGAAGCGCTTCTTCAGGCGCTGGCCGATCACCACCTGCATGCAGTCCCCGGCGGCGATGTAGTCCTTGGCGCGGAGCACGGCCGCCTCGTAGTCGGCCTGCTCGCGTTCGCGAATCACCGGCTGCGGCGCGCAGGGCTGCGGCGCCGGCGACGGCACGCCCTGGCGCAGGCGCTCGCCGAGTTGGTCCAGGCGCGCCACGGCGGCGGCGTGGGCCCCGGCGTCGGCGGGATCGGCCCAGACGATCAGGTAGAGCCGGCCGCTCAGGTTGTCGATGACTGCCACCTCCTCGCTGAGCAGAAGCATCAGGTCGGGCGTGCCCAGGCCCTCGGCCTGGCGGCTGGCGCGCAGTCGCGGCTCGATGGCACGCACCGTCTCGTAGCCGAAGTAACCGGCCAAGCCACCGCAGAAGCGCGGCAGTCCCGGCAGCACGGCGGGCTTCAGGCGCTCCTGCCAAGCGGCCACCCACTCCAGCGGGTTGCCCTCGTGGCGCTCGACCACCTCGCCGTCGCGCAGGCGCTCGCAGACCTCGCCGGTGGCACGCAGCCAACTGCGCGCCGGCAGGCCGATGAAGGAGTAGCGCCCGAAGCGCTCGCCGCCGATCACCGACTCGAGCAGGAAGCCATGCGGCTGCCCGCCGCACAGCTTCAGGTACAGGGACAGCGGGGTGTCGAGATCGGCCAGCAGCTCGCGGACCAGGGGAATGCGGTTGTGGCCTTCGGCGGCCAGGCGCAGGAATTCGTCTTCGGTCATCAAGGGATCGGACCCGGCAGGACAGCAGGAACCGCGCCCAGTGGCGGGCGCGGCGTGTTCAGGCGCGCTTCAGCGTCGCCAGGGCCAGGCTCCTCGGCCGGCCGACCTGTGCTGCGTGCAAGAGACATTCATGACCCGATCGAGTGTAGCGGCGTGAATTCGTCAACCGCCTGCGGGCTAGCCCGTTGCGCGACGCAGCCACCGCGTGGCCACAATGCCCCGTTCGCAAACCAAGGAGACATCCATGCGTCGCGCCTTCCTCACCACCCTGTTGGCCCTGGCCCTTCCGCTGGCTGTGCAGGCCCAGACACCGGCCCAGACCGTCGATGCCGGCGGTGCCAAGATCGAAACCAGCGCCGACGTGGCCGGCCAGAAGCTGGTGCTCAACGGCTACGGTGTGCGCTACCGCGCCATCTTCAAGGTCTACGGCATGGGCATCTACCTGAAGGCCAAGTCGGACAACCCGGCAGCCGTCATCAAGATGGACGGCCCCAAGCGCGTATCGATCAAGATGCTGCGCGACGTCGACGGCAAGGACCTCGGCAAGGCCTTCACCGACGGCATGCAGAAGAACATGCTGCCCGAGGAACGCGCCAAGGCCATCGGCGGCATCTTCAAGTTCGGCAAGGTGTTCCAGGACATCAAGCGCGCGCCCTCCGGCACCAACATCGGCGTGGACTGGATCCCGGGCAGCGGTGCGCAGATCTTCATGGACGGCAAGCCGGTCGGCGAGTCGATCCCGGAGCCGGAGTTCTACAGCGCGCTGCTGCGCATCTGGCTGGGCGAGGACCCGGCCGACGACAAGCTCAAGGACCAGTTGCTCGGCAAGAGAGATCGCTGAGCCAGCGCATCAGCGCCGGCCAGTCGTCGAGGTGGGCCTGGGCCGGCACGGCGTCGACCGCCTCGCCGTGGTTGTAGCCATGGCGGAACAGCAGCACGCTGGCGCAGCCGGCGGCTTGGGCGGCTTCGGCGTCGCTGCGCGAGTCGCCCAGCACCGCGCAGCGGTCCGGCGCCACGCCCAGCTGCCGGGCCGCTTCCAGCAAGGCGTCGGGATGCGGCTTGGGTCGCAAGCCCGGCCGCTGCCCGACCACCACCCGGAAGGCGTCTCGCAACTGCAAGCGCTGCAGCAGGTCCTCGGCGAGCGCCTGCGGTTTGTTCGTCACGCAGGCCAGCGGCCAGCTGGACAGCGCCGCCAATCCTTGGGCCAATCCGTCGAAGGCGCGGGCGTGGCGGCCGTTGGCGTCCGCATAGGCGGCCTGGAACAGGGACCGCGCCGGCTCCAAGTCGGTATCGGGCAGATTCCAGTGGCGCACCGCGTCGCGCAGCAGGCGCTCGCCGCCGCGACCGATGGCGCAGCGCACCCAGTCGCGGGTCGGCGGCGTGCACCCCAACTGCTCGGCCACCTGGCCCAGCGCGGCCACGAAATCGCCCAGGGTGTCGACCAGGGTGCCGTCCAGATCCACCAACCAGGCCTGGATGTCGTCGTCAGGATGCATGGATGAGAGTGTCGCCGTCCGCCCTCTGGTGCCTCGGTGGTGCAGTCTGGGACCGCAAACTGCGCCTGCTCGGTGACGCGCGGATGGGCAGCTCCAACCCCGTGCGAGAGGCGGCCACGCCCGGCGGCGTGGCGCGCAACGTCGCGCACAACCTGCGCCAGCTCGGCTTTGCGGTCGAGTTGCTCAGCGTCTGGGGCGACGACGCGGCCGGCCGGGCGCTGCGCGCCAGCTGCCGTGAGCTGGGCATCGGCCTGCATGCCGCCTTCGTGTCGCGCGCTCAGGCCACCGGCAGCTACAGCGCCGTGCTGCAGCCCGACGGCAATCTGCTGCTCGGGCTCGCCCAACTCGATGCCCTGGAGGCGCTCGGCCCGCAGCAACTGGCGAGCTCGCAATCGCAACGTGCTGCTGCCACCCTGCAACTGGCCGACATGAATCTGCGCGCCGACACCCTGAGTGCCTGGCTGGCCGAGCCGCGCGAGGGTGCCGCCGTGCTGCTGGCGGTCTCGGAGCCCAAGATGGTGGCGCTGCCGAGCGATCTCTCACGCCTGGACCTGCTGATCGCCAACGCCGGCGAGTGGCAGGCCGCCGGCGGCAACACCGAGCTGGCGCGGCGCGGCCTGCGCCGCGCCCTCATCACCCAGGGCGCCCAGGGCGTGCGCTGCGGCCACTGGCAGGAGGGGCAATGGCGTTGGGACCGGCTGGCCGCGCTGCCTTTGCTGGACGACGACGCGCTGGCCTGCGACGTCACCGGCGCCGGCGACGCCTTTGCCGCCGGCGTGCTGGCCGCGCTGGCCCTCGGCCACGCCGACCTGCGTCTGGCGGCCGCCTTCGGCCAACGCCTGGCGCAACGCTGCCTGCGCTCGCTGCACAGCGTGGCCCCCGACATCACCCCCGAGCTGCTGCTCGCGCTGGAGAACCCCGATGAACCCGTCCCCGCGTCCTGATCCCTCGCTGCTGCGCCTGGCCCCCGAAGTGCAGCAGGCCCTGGCCGCTGGTCAGGCCGTGGTGGCGCTCGAGTCCACCATCGTTGCGCACGGCATGCCCTTCCCGCAGAACCTCGAGACGGCGCGCGCCGTGGAGGCCGTGGTGCGCAGCCACGGCGCGGTGCCGGCCACCATCGCGGTGCTGGACGGCGCGGTGCGCGTCGGTCTGTCCGATGCCGAGCTGGAAGCGCTGGCGCGCGCCGGCGGCGCAGCGCTCAAGCTCAGCCGGCGCGACCTCGGCTACGCCGTCAGCCAGCGCCGCCTGGGTGCCACCACGGTGGCCGCCACCCTGCTCTGTGCGCACTGGGCCGGCATCCGCGTCTTCGTCACCGGCGGCATCGGCGGCGTGCACCGCGGCGCGGCGCAAAGCATGGACGTGAGCGCCGATCTGCTCGAGCTGGCGCGCACACCGGTGGCGGTGGTCTGCGCCGGTGCCAAGAGCATCCTGGACCTGCCGCTCACCCTGGAGGTGCTGGAGACGCAGGGCGTGCCGGTGCTGGCGCTCGGTCAGGAGGAGTTCCCGTCCTTCTACAGCCGTGGCAGCGGGCTCAAGGCCGACTTCCGCCTCGACACCCCGGCCGAGGTGGCCGGTTTCCTCGACGCCCACTGGCGCCTGGGCCTGAGCGCCGGCGTGGTGGTGGCCAACCCGGTGCCGGTGGAGCACGAGATCCCGAGCGCCGAGGTCGAGCGATGGATCGCCCAGGCGCTCGCCGAGGCCTCGCAACAGGGCATCGCCGGCAAGGCCAGCACACCCTTCATGCTCAAGCGCATTGCCGAGCTGTCGGGCGGGCGCAGCCTGGCCACCAATATCGCGCTGGTCCAGCACAACGCGGCGTTCGGCGCGCGCCTGGCCTGCTCGCTCAGCGGTTCAGCTTGAAGGCCGCCACCGCGGTCTCGATCAGGTCGAGCGCGACGTCGAAACCGATGGCGCTCGAGTAGTAGGGGTCGGGCACGTCCTCGCCCTCCATGCCCGGCAGGTGGTCGAGCAGCAGGTGCACGCGGTGGGCCGGCACGCCGGGCCAGAGCTCGCGCAACTCATCCAGCACATAGCTGTCGAGCGCCAGCACACGGTCGAACTTGGCGAGGTCCTCGGGCAGCACGCGGCGCGAACGCCACTTCTTGTCCACCACGTAGCGGCGCCGCTCGAGCGCGGCGCGGGCACGCGGGTCCATGGGCTCGCCGCGCGGCGCGGCATGCACGCCCGCCGAGGCCACGCGCGCCAGCCCGAGCGCCGGCGCGCAGGCCCGGAACACCGCCTCGGCCATCGGCGAACGGCACAGATTGGCGCGGCAGACCAGCAGGACGGCAGCCCCGGGCGTGGTCATCCGTTCAGGCCGCCAGCTCGAAGCGCATGGCGTCGATGACGCTGCGGTAGTCGCTCTTGCCGAAGATCGCCGAGCCGGCCACGAAGGCGTCGGCGCCGGCATCGAAGATGCGGCGGATGTTGTCGACCTTGACGCCGCCGTCCACCTCGAGCCGGATCGGTCGACCCGAGGCTTCGATGCGGCGGCGTGCCGCTTCCAGCTTGCGCAGCGCCGAATCGATGAAGCTCTGGCCGCCGAAGCCCGGGTTGACGCTCATGATGAGGATCAGGTCGACCCGCTCGATCACCCAGTCCAGCACGTCGAGCGGCGTGCCGGGGTTGAACACCAGCCCGGCCTGCTTGCCCTCGGACTGGATCAGTTGCAGCGTGCGGTCGACATGGCGGCTGGCCTCGGGATGGAAGCTCACCAGGTCGGCGCCGGCGCGGCAGAAGGCCTGGGCCAAGGCGTCCACCGGTTCCACCATCAGGTGCACATCGATCGGCGCCGGGGTCCCGTCGGGCTTCACGCAATGCTTGCGCAGCGCCTCGCAGACCATCGGGCCGAAGGTCAGGTTGGGCACGTAATGGTTGTCCATCACGTCGAAGTGGATCCAGTCGGCACCGTCGGCGAGCACCTGGCGGCACTCCTCGCCGAGCCGGGCGAAGTCGGCCGACAGCAGGCTGGGGGCGATGACGGGGGGCAGGCGGTTCATGGCCGGGATTCTAGGAAGCGCCTCCTCAGCCGCTCGGCCTCGGCGCGCGCGTGGCAGCCGGGCGCGTGGTCGTTGACGACCCCCATGCTCTGCAAGAAGGCGTAGACCGTGGTGGGGCCGACGAAGCGCCAGCCGCGCGCCTTGAGCGCCTTGGACAGTTGCTTCGAGGCCGGCGACTCGGCGCGCACGACCGGCTCGGCCTCGCCGGTCTCGCCGGTCTCGGCGTGCGCCCACACCAGGTCGGCGAGGCGCTCGCCACCCGCATGCATGGCCTGCAGCGCGCGCGCGTTGCCGATCGTTGCCTCGATCTTGCCGCGGTGCCGCACGATGCCGGCGTCCTGCAGCAGGCGCTGCACGTCGGCCTCGTCAAAAGCCGCCACGCGAACGGGGTCGAAACCAGCAAAGGCGGCGCGGAAGGCCGGCCGCTTGGCCAGGATGGTGCGCCACGCCAGCCCGGCCTGGAAACCCTCCAGGCAGAGCTTCTCGAACAGCCGCGTCTCGTCGCCGACCGCGAATCCCCATTCTTCGTCGTGGTAACGCCGGTATTCGGGAAAATCGGGCGCTTCGCACCAGGCGCAGCGCAGGCGCGCGTCGTCGCCCAGCGCGGTCTTCAACATCCAAGGTCTCCCATGTCCAAGCCCGAGTTTCGCTGCCAGGTCGAGGTCAAGCCCCTCGCCGAGCAAACCGACCCCGCACAGTCGCGCTGGGCCTTCCAGTACACGGTGACGATCGAGAACGTCGGCGACCAGCCGGCGCAGTTGGTGGCGCGCGAGTGGCATATCTGCGATGCGCGCGGCACCGTGCAGCAGGTGCGCGGCCTGGCCGTCGTCGGCCACCAGCCCTATCTGCAGCCGGGGCAGAAGTTCCAGTACAGCTCCTGGGCCAGCATCGCCACGCCGCAGGGCACGATGCGCGGCCGCTACCTCTGCGTCAGCGAGGAGGCCGAGGTTTTCTACGCCGAGGTGGCGGAGTTCGGCCTCACCGACGTCTCGCAACTTCACTGATCGTCGCTCGGGGGTTCAGGGCGTTTGGAACGCAGCACCCAGGCCACGATGGCCACGAAGACGACGAGCGCGAGCAGGGACTCGACCAGGATCAGCCACATCAGCGCATTGTGTGCGTTGGTGTTGATCACCCCGCTGGCCTGGGGTCAGGCGGCACCCTGGTGGCCGGCGCGCTGGTCCGATCTGCCGGGCTGGGGCAGCGACGCCGTCGAACAGCTCTGGCCCCAGCTGCGCCAGCAATGCCAGAAGCCGCGGCCGGGCTGGCTGCGCTGGTGCCGCCGGCTGCCCGCCGCGCCGCTCGATGCCCTGCAGGCCCATGGCTGGCTGATGCAGACCCTGCAGCCCTACCGGGTGGGTGGCGACGACGCGACCGGCCTGCTGACCGGCTACTTCGAGCCGCAGCTGACGGCGCGCCGCCAGCGCGACGAGCGCTTTCACGTGCCCCTGCTCGACGCGCGCCGCCAGCCCCTGCTCTACCTCGACGACCCGCTCGACGCCGTGCTGCTGCAGGTGCAGGGATCGGGGCGCGTCAGCGTCAGCGAGCCCGACGGCCGCGTGCGCGAGCGCCGCGTGGCCTGGGCCGGGCACAACCACCAACCGTTCCGCTCGCTGGCCGGATGGCTGGTCGAACAGGGCGCGCTGCGCGAGGGCCAGGCCAGCTGGCGCGCGGTGCGCGCCTGGGGCCTGCAGAACCCCGAGCGCATCGCCGAGCTGCTGGCCGCCAACCCGCGCGTCGTCTACTTCCGCGAGGAGGCGCTCGACGATCCGGCCGTCGGCCCGCGCGGCGCCATGGGCTGGCCGCTGACGCCGCAGCGCAGCGTGGCCGTGGACCCGCGCGCCGTGCCCTACGGCACGCCCTTGTGGATCGACAGCGAGCTGCCGCTGTCCAGCCAACCCCTGCGCCGCCTGGTGCTGGCGCAGGACACCGGCAGCGCTATCGTCGGCAGCGTGCGCGCCGACTACTTCTGGGGCTGGGGTGACGCAGCCTTCGCCCAGGCCGGCCGCACCAAACAGCCGCTACGCTGGTGGGCCCTGTGGCCCAAGGACGAGAGGACCCCCTGATGCCGATGCACGAAATCACCCGGCCCGACGGCGGCCGCAGCCCGGCCTACCGGGCCGGCAACGAGGGGCCCGGCCTGGTGCTGATCCAGGAGTGGTGGGGCCTGAATGCCCAGATCCAGTCCACCGCCGAGCGCCTGGCCGAGGCCGGCTTCCAGGTGCTGGTGCCCGACCTCTACCGCGGCCGGCTCGCAGCCAGCGGCGAGGAGGCCATCCACCTGATGAGCGGCCTGGACTTCGTCGACGCCTGCGACCAGGACATCGCGGGCTGCGTGGCGCAGCTCGGCGCCCAGGGCGTCAAGGTCGGCGTGATGGGTTTTTGCATGGGTGGCGCGCTCACGGTGGCGGCGGCCGCAAGGCTCAGCGGGCTGCACGCTGCGGTGTGCTTCTACGGCGTGCCGCCGAGCGAGCTGGCCGACCCGGCGCGCATCGCCATTCCCTTCCAGGGCCATTTCGCGACCCGCGACGACTGGTGCACACCGGCCGTGGCGGCGCAGCTGGAGGCTGCCATGCGAGCCGCCGGGCGCAGGCCGGAAATCCACCACTACGCGGCCGACCACGCCTTCTTCAACGCCAGCCGCCCCGAGGTCTTCGACGCCGCCTGCGCCGAGCAGGCCTGGCAGCGCAGCCTGGCTTTCCTGCGTCAGAACCTGGCATGAGCACGCTGGCATGAAGCGCCCATTGCTCGCCGCGCTGCTGGGCGCTTGGGTCCAGGCCCAAGCCCAGCCGCAGGTCCAAGCCCAGTCCCAGGTGCCCGCCGCACCGCCCGAGCCGGCGCTGCACGCGCTGCGGGTCGCCATCGAACCCGGCCGGCTGATGGCGCAGGTCGAGCGTCTGGCCGGCTTCGGCACGCGGCATACCGCCAGCGAGACCCAGAGCCCGACGCGCGGCATCGGCGCCGCGCGGCGCTGGATCGAGGCCGAGTGGCGGGCCTGCGCGGCCGGCACCGCGCTGCAGGTGGGCGTGCGCAGCCATCTGGAGCCTGTCGGCCGGCGCATCGCGCGCGCCACCGAGCTCGTGAACGTGGTGGCCACGCTGCCGGGGCGCGACCCGCGACGCCTGATCGTCGTCAGCGGCCATTACGACAGCCGCAACGCCGACGTCATGGACGAGCAGGGCGAGGCACCGGGCGCCAACGACGACGCCTCCGGCACGGCGGCCGTCATGCAGCTGGCCTGCGCCATGGCGCGCAGCACCAAGCCCTTCGAGGCCACGCTGGTGTTTGCCGCGCTGGCCGGCGAGGAGCAGGGCCTGCTCGGCGCCGCGCAACTGGCCGGCGAGCTGGACGACGACGGCCAGCGCGTCGAAGCCATGATCACCAACGACATCGTCGGCAGCCCGCGCGGCGCCGACGGCGAGTTCGCGCCGCAGCGCCTGCGCCTGTTCGCCGACGGCCTGGACCCGCTGCTGCGCCTGATGCGGGTGGGCGCTCAGGAGCCCTCGCCGCGGCTGCGCGGGCAGCAGCAACTGGCCGCCGCCGGCGGCGCCGAGGACCTGCCCGCCGCGCAGCTGGGCCGCCATCTGCAGCGCGCCGCCGCGGCCTACCTGCCCGAGATGCAGGTCGACCTGATCCAGCGCCGCGACCGCACCCTGCGCGGCGGCGACCACCTGCCCTTCCTGGAGCGCGGCCTGGCCGCGGTGCGCTTCACCGAGCCCTTCGAGAACTACCGCAACCAGCACCAGAACGTGCGGCTGGAAAACGGCATGAAGCTGGGCGACCTGCCCGAGTACGTCGACGCCGACTACCTGGCGCGCGTGACCCGCGTCAACCTCGTCGGGCTGGCCACCCTGGCCTGGGCGCCGGCGCCGCCGACCGGCGTGCAGATCGACGCCCGCGAGCTGAGCAACGACACGCGACTGCACTGGCAGCCGGTGAGCGGCGCCGCCGGCTACCGCGTGCTGTGGCGGCGCACCGCCGCCAGCCAGTGGGAGCATGCCCGCGACCTGGGCGCGGATGCGCGCGAGGCGCTCATCGAGGCCGTCAGCCGCGACGACTGGCATTTCGCCGTGCAGGCGCTGGGCGCCGACGGCCACGCCAGCCTGGCGGTCTACGCGCCGCCGGTCTCGGGGTGGTAGGCCAGCGCCGTCAGCAGCAGGCGCGCGCCGCTGACATTGGTGGCACAGGGCACGTCGTGCACGTCGCAGGCGCGCACCAGCGCGTTGATGTCCGGTTCGTGCGGCTGCGGCGTCATCGGGTCGCGCAGGAACACCACCGCGTCCACCTCGCCCTGGGCCAGCTTGGCGCCGATCTGCAGATCGCCGCCCAGCGGGCCGGACAGAAAGCGGGTGACGTTCAGGCCCACCTCGGCCTGCAGCCGGGCACCCGTGGTGCCGGTGGCCAGCAAGACGCAGCCGCCCAGCTGTGCGGCGAACTCGCGCGCCAGCTGAATCATGGCGTCCTTCTTGCGGTCGTGCGCGATCAGCGCCACGCACAGTGCGTGCTTCATTCAGTCCTCCTGACAAGGGGCCGGCGCAGGGCCCAGGCGTTCAGCGCCAGGCCGCCCATCACCAGCGCGGCCCCCTGGAGTTTCCAATCCTGCAGCGCCTCGCCCAGGAACCCGGCGGCGCTGCCCATGCCGAACAAGGGCACGAGCAGGGCCAGCGGCACCACCTGCGAGGCCGGGTGGCGCGCCAGCAGCCAGCCCCACACGCCGTAGCCGAACAGGGTGTTGCCGACCGCCTGCCAGAGCACGGCGCTCCAGCCCGTCCAACCGGCGCTGAGCGCCCCGGTCCACAGCGCCTCGCCACCCTCGATCGTCAGGGCCAACAGCGCCAGCACCGGCGCGGCAAAGGCACTGCTCCAGACCATGAAGGCCAGCATATTGACCGGCCCGAGCCGCACGCTCACCAGATTGGCCAGCGCCCAGCTCAGCCCGGCACCCAGGCACATCAGCAGACCCAGCTGCGTGCTGCCGCCCTCGAGCCGCCAGCCGATCCAGCCGAAGCCGCCGAAGGCCAGCAGCAAGGCCAGCCATTGCAGGCCGCGCAGGGCCTGGTCGCGCCAAGCCCAGGCCAGCAGCAGCGTGAAGCAGACCTGGCTCTGCACCACCAGCGAGGCCAGGCCCGGCGAGATGTCGGCGCGCAGCGCGACGAACAGCAGGCCGAACTGCCCGCAGCCGATCAGCAGGCCATAGGCCGCCACCCAGCGCAGCGGCGCGCGCGGCCGCGCCAGCCACAGCAGCGGCAGCGCCGCCAGCGTGAAGCGCAGGCAGGCCAGCCAGAGCGGCGTGAAGTGCGCCAGCGCCAGCTTCATGACGACGAAGTTGCTGCCCCAGATGGCCACCACGGCCAGCGCCAGCAGGGCGTGCGGCAGGGGCAGGCCCTGGCTCATCCGCTTCGTTCCGGGCGCGCCAGCTCGACGCGGTTGCGGCCGCCGTCCTTGGCGCGGTAGAGCGCCTCGTCGGCGCGCCGCAGCAGCGCGGCACCGGGCTCGCCGCGGCCCGCGGTGGCCACGCCGATCGACACCGTGATGCCCAGGCTGCCGTGCAGCATCGGCGCCGGGCTCTGCTGCACGGTGCGACGCAGGCGCTCGGCGGTGCCGCGCGCGGCCTCGGGGTCGGCGTCGTCGATCAGCAGCAGGAACTCCTCACCGCCCCAGCGCGTCAGCGTGTCGGTCTCGCGCAGCTGCGCCTGTGCCACCTGCGCGAAGTGGCGCAGCACGGTGTCGCCGGCCTCGTGGCCGTAGCGGTCGTTGACGCCCTTGAAGTGATCGAGATCCACCAGCGCGATGGCAAAGGCGGTGCCCGAGCGCCGGTGGCGGCGCAGCGCGCGCTCCAGCAATCGCTCGGCCTGGCGACGGTTGTAGAGCCCGGTCAGCGCGTCGCGCACCGCCAGCGCCTCGATGCGCTTGAGCGCGTCGCGCAATTCCTGACGCTGCTCAAGCAGGCGCGCGCGGATGTGCGCCAGGCGCGTGGCCAGGATCCACACGCCCGGGATGACGAAGGACATCAGCAACAGCATGGCCAGCTCGTGGCGCCACAGCGCCTGGCGCGGCCAGACCTCGACGCCCACATACATGGCCGTGGCCAGCAGGCCCAGCGCCAGCACCGACAGGCGCGCCGTCTGCGCCGGCCGCAGGTCGAAGGCCGCGAACATCAGGATGGTGATGATGATGGGCTGGATGCCGGC
>JAYRUQ010000005.1:0-124047 GCA_041919015.1 Inhella sp. | reverse complement strand
TTCTACCTGTTCGCCGTCGTCCTGCTGGGCGCCTCGGCACGGGTCATCACCGCCAAGTCCACGGTGCACGCGGCACTGTTCCTGATCCTGGCGTTCTTCACGGCCTCGGGTCTGTGGATGCTCTTGAAGGCCGAGTTCCTTGCCATCACCCTGGTGCTGGTCTACGTCGGCGCGGTCATGGTGCTGTTCCTGTTCGTGGTGATGATGCTCGACATCAACCAGGATGAGATGCGCGCCGGCTTCTGGAAGCACCTGCCGCTGGCCGGGCTGGTCGGCGCCTTGATCGCGCTCGAGATGGCCGCGGTGCTGTTGGGCGGCTTCAAGGTCTCGGTGGCCAAGGAGATGCCGCCCGAGGTGCTGGCGATGGGCAACTCCAAGGCGCTGGGCGTGGAGATCTACACCCACTACCTGTACCCCTTGCAGGTGGCGGCCGTGCTGCTGTTGGTGGCCATCATTGCCGCCATCGCGCTGACCCTCAGGGCGCGCAAGGACAGTAAGTTCCAGGACCCGTCCGTGCAGCTGAAGGCGAAGAAGGCGGACCGCGTGCGGCTGCTGAAGATGGATGCGGTGAAGCCCACGCCTTCACAACAACAAGAGGGGAGCTCCTGATGGGCGCGCTCACGCTGGGCCATTTCCTGACGCTGGGCGCCATGCTGTTTGCGCTCTCCGTCATCGGCATCTTTCTGAACCGCAAGAACCTGATCGTGCTGCTGATGGCCATCGAGCTGATGCTGCTGGCGGTCAACCTGAACTTCGTCGCCTTCTCGCATTTCCTGGGCGACATGGCGGGTCAGGTGTTCGTGTTTTTCATCCTCACCGTGGCCGCCGCGGAGTCTGCGATCGGTCTGGCCATCCTGGTCGTGCTGTTCCGCAACCGCAGCACCATCCGCGTCGATGAACTCGACACGCTGAAGGGCTGATGGCCATGACGACTACCGCTCCGATGCTCAACCCCAATCTGTTGCTCTGGGTGCCGCTGGCACCGCTGGTCGGCTGCATCCTGGCCGGCCTGTTCGGCAAGGCCATCGGGCGCCGCGGCGCGCACATGGTCACCATCCTCGGTGTGGCCATTGCGGCCGTCATCTCGCTGATGACGCTCAAGGAGGTCATCGCCGGCGCGCGCTTCAGCGGCACGCTCTACGAATGGATGGTGATCGGCGGCCTGAAGATGGAGATCGGCTTCCTGGTCGACGGTCTGACCGCCATGATGATGGTGGTGGTCACCTCCGTCAGCCTGATGGTGCACATCTACACCATCGGCTACATGGCCGACGATCCCGGCTACCAGCGCTTCTTCGCCTACATCTCGCTGTTCACCTTCAGCATGCTGATGCTGGTGATGAGCAACAACCTGCTGCAGCTGTTCTTCGGCTGGGAGGCGGTGGGCCTGGTGTCCTACCTGCTGATCGGCTTCTGGTACACGCGACCGACGGCCATCTTCGCCAACATGAAGGCCTTCCTGGTCAACCGGGTCGGTGACTTCGGCTTCATCCTCGGCATCGGCCTGCTGGTGGCCTATGGCGGTTCGCTGAACTACGCCGAGCTGTTTGCCCAGAAAGACGCGCTGGCGCAGATCGAGTTCTCGTCGCCGCTGTGGGGCGATTCCTGGATGCTGATCACCGTCATCTGCATCTGCCTGTTCATCGGCGCGATGGGCAAGTCCGCGCAGTTCCCGCTGCACGTCTGGCTGCCCGACTCGATGGAGGGTCCGACGCCGATCTCGGCGCTGATCCACGCCGCCACCATGGTGACGGCCGGCATCTTCATGGTGGCGCGCATGTCGCCGCTGTTTGAACTGTCGGACACCGCGCTGAACTTCGTGCTGGTCATCGGCTCGATCACCGCGCTCTTCATGGGCTTTCTGGGCATCATCCAGAACGACATCAAGCGCGTGGTGGCCTACTCGACGCTCTCACAGCTGGGCTATATGACGGTGGCGCTGGGGGTTTCGGCCTACGGCGTGGCGGTGTTCCACCTGATGACCCACGCCTTCTTCAAGGCCCTGCTGTTCCTGGCGGCCGGCTCGGTCATCATCGGCATGCACCACGACCAGGACATCCGCAACATGGGCGGCCTGCGCAAGTACATGCCCATCACCTGGCTGACCAGCCTGGTCGGATCGCTGGCGCTGATCGGCACGCCCTTCCTGTCGGGCTTCTACTCGAAGGACAGCATCATCGAGGCGGTGCACGCCAGCCATCTGCCGGGCGCGCATTTCGCGGCCTTCGCGGTGACCCTGGGCGTGTTCGTCACCGCCTTCTACTCGTTCCGCATGTACTTCCTGGTCTTCCACGGCAAGGAGCGCTTCGGACACGACGCGCACCACGGTCACGACGCGCATGGCGACCATCACCACGGCCTGGCGCCGGGGCAAAAGCCGCATGAAACCCCGTGGGTGGTCTGGCTGCCGCTGGTCGCACTCGCCGTGCCCTCGCTGTTGGTCGGCTACTTCACGATCGAGCCGATGCTCTACGGCAGCTTCTTCGCCGACAGCATCCACGTGAACCAAGCGGCGCACGGCGCCATGGAGTTCCTGCGCCAGCACTTCCACGGCGCCGCCGCGATGGGCCTGCACGCCTTTGGCACGCTGCCCTTCTGGCTGGCGGCGGCCGGCGTGGCCATGGCTTACTGGTTCTACCTGCTGCAGCCGGCCATTCCGGCCGCCATCGCCCGGGTGCTGCGTCCGCTCATCGTGGTCATGGAGAACAAGTACTTCTTCGATTGGTTCAACGAGAACGTGCTGGCGCGTGCCGCGCGCGGCATCGGGGTCGGCCTGTGGAAGGGCGGCGACACCCTGCTCATCGATGGCGTGCTGATCAACGGCTCGGCCAAGGGCGTGGGCATGCTGGCGCGCGCCATGCGCTTCATCCAGACCGGTCGCATCCAGGCCTATGCGCTGACCATGATCCTCGGCGTCTTCGCGCTGCTGAGCTGGAAGCTCTGGCCCTACATCGAGCCGCAGCTGCGCGTGCTGCTCTGAAGCACAGAACAACTAGAACAAGGAACCTCCCATGCAATGGTTGAGCCTCTCGATCTGGCTGCCGGTGGCAAGCGGCGTGCTGCTGCTCGCGCTGTCCAAGCCGCAGCAGGCGGCTCTGGTGCGCTGGCTGGCGCTGCTGGCGGCGATCGCCAGCCTGCTCGTCACGCTGCCGCTCATCAGCGGCTTTGACACCTCGACGGCGGCGCTGCAGTTCGTCGAGAACCAGCCCTGGATCACGCGCTTCAACGCGCGCTACGCGCTGGGCGTCGATGGCATCTCGGTCTGGTTCGTGCTGCTCACGGCCTTCATCACGGTCATCGTGGTGGCGGCCGGCTGGGAGGTGATCGAGGAGCGCGTCAACCAGTACATGGGCGCCTTCCTGATCCTGTCGGGCCTGATGGTCGGCGTGTTCGCCGCCTCCGACGCGCTGCTGTTCTACGTGTTCTTCGAGGCCACGCTGATCCCGATGTACCTCATCATCGGCGTCTGGGGCGGGCCGCGGCGCGTCTATGCGGCCTTCAAGTTCTTCCTCTACACGCTGGCCGGATCGCTCTTGATGCTGGTGGCGCTGCTCTACCTGTATTTCCAGTCCGGCGGCAGCTTCGACATCCAGGCCTGGCACAAGCTGCCGTTGCCGATGAACGCGCAGACCCTGCTGTTCTTCGCCTTCCTCGCCGCCTTCAGCGTCAAGGTGCCGATGTGGCCGGTGCACACCTGGCTGCCCGATGCCCACGTGGAAGCCCCCACCGGTGGTTCGGTGGTGCTGGCCGCCATCATGCTGAAGCTGGGCGCCTATGGTTTCCTGCGCTTCTCGATGCCGATCGCGCCCGACGCCTCGCACGCCTACGCGCCCTTCATCATCACCTTGTCGCTGATCGCGGTGATCTACATCGGCCTGGTGGCCATGGTGCAGAAGGACATGAAGAAGCTGGTCGCCTACTCCTCGGTGGCGCACATGGGCTTCGTCACGCTCGGCTTCTTCCTCTTCAACGAGCTCGGCGTTGCCGGCGGCCTGGTGCAGATGATTGCCCACGGTTTCGTGTCGGGCGCCATGTTCCTGTGCATCGGCGTGCTCTACGACCGTGTGCACAGCCGTGAGATCGCCGACTACGGCGGCGTCGTCAACACCATGCCCAAGTTCGCCGCCTTCGCCGTGCTGTTCGCGATGGCCAACTGCGGCCTGCCGGGCACCGCCGGCTTCATCGGCGAGTGGATGGTCATCCTCGGCGCGGTGCAGATGAACTTCTGGATCGGCGCACTGGCCGCCACGGCGTTGATCTTTGGTGCCGCCTACTCGCTGTGGATGGTCAAGCGCGTCTACTTCGGTGCGGTCGCCAACGCCAAGGTGGCGGCACTGACCGACATCGGCGCGCGCGAGTTCAGCATCCTGGCGCTGCTGGCCGCTGCCACCCTCGCCATGGGCATCTACCCGAAGCCCTTCACCGACGTGATGCAGACCTCGGTCAGCGAGCTGCTGCTGCACGTCAAGCAATCCAAGCTGGCCCCGTGAGCCCGACAAGCATGCAAGCCATGAACTACACGGCCGCCGGCCCCGAGATCCTGCTGCTCGCCGCAGCGCTGCTGATCGCCATGGTCGACCTGTGGGTCACCGATCCGCAGCGTCGCGTCACCTACTACCTGACGCAGCTCACGCTGCTGGCCTACGCGGCCCTGCACCTTGTGGCCTTCGAGTCCGGCACCACGGTGCTGTCCCTTCAGGGCATGTTCAGCGCCGACCCGATGACGCATCTGCTGACGGCCGTCAGCGCGCTGGCCGTGTTCGCCGTGCTGCTGCTGTCGCGCCCCTATGCGCAGGCCCGCGAGCTCATGAAGGGTGAGTTGTTCACGCTCAGCCTCTTCATGCTGCTGGGTGTCGCCATCATGGTGGGCGCCACGCACTTCCTGGCGGTCTACCTGGGCCTGGAACTGATGAGCCTGTCGCTGTACGCGGCGGTGGCGCTGCGTCGCGACCATGCCATCAGCACCGAGGCGGCGATGAAGTACTTCGTGCTCGGTGCGCTGGCCAGCGGCTTTCTGCTGTACGGCCTGTCGATGCTCTACGGCGCCACCGGCAGCCTGCACATCAGCGAGGTCTACGCCAAGCTCGCGCTGAGCTCGGGGCAGGGCCTGGGCCAGAGCGGCGTGTTGGTGTTCGGTCTGGTGTTCATCGTCGCCGGCCTGGCCTTCAAGCTCGGCGCCGCACCCTTCCATATGTGGGTGCCCGACGTCTACCAGGGCGCGCCCACGGCGGTCACGCTGTTGATCGGCACGGCGCCCAAACTGGCGGCCTTCGCCATCACCATCCGCCTGCTGGTGGAAGGTCTGTTCTCGCTGGCCTTCGATTGGCAGCAGATGCTGCTGGTGCTGTCGGTGTTCAGCCTGATCATCGGCAACATCGTCGCCATCGCGCAGACCAACATCAAGCGCATGCTGGCCTATTCGACCATCGCGCAGATGGGCTTCATGCTGCTTGGCCTGGCCAGCGGCGTGGTCGATGCCGGCGGCGCGCACCGTTTCAATGCCTACAGCTCCTCGCTGTTCTACGCCGTCACCTACGTGATGACGACCATCGGCAGCTTCGCCATGGTGATGCTGCTGTCGCGACAGGGTCACGAGGCCGAGCAACTGAGCGACTTTGCCGGCCTGTCGCAGCGCAGCCCCTGGTATGCGCTGGTCATGACCCTGCTGATGCTGAGCCTGGCGGGCATCCCGCCCACGGTGGGCTTCTACGCCAAGATGGCGGTGTTGCAGGCCCTGGTGGTGACGGGCTCGGCGCTCTACATCGGCGTTGCCGTGGTGGCGGTGGTGTTGAGCCTGATCGGCGCCTACTACTACCTGCGCGTCATCAAGACCATGTGGTTCGATGCACCCACCGAGCGCCATGCGCTGCACGCGCCGCTCGACGTGCGCGCGCTGCTCAGCCTCAACGGCCTGGCCGTGCTGGTGCTCGGCGTGCTGCCCGGCGGTCTGATGGCCTGGTGCACGCAGGCCATCGTGCGCACGCTCGCTTGAACCGCGCTCGACGCCGCTCGTCCAGGCCATGAATGCCACGGCCGCGGTTGCGCTGACCCTGCTCGCGCTGCTGGTGCTCGCAAACCTGCCCTTTCTGTCGCAGCGTCTGCTGCTGCTTGGGCCGCTGCGGCCCGAGCGATCCTTGGGCTGGCGCCTGCTCGAGTTGCTGATCGGCGGCGCGCTGGCGCTGGGGCTCGGCTTCTGGCTGGAAGCCCAGGTGGGCCAGCGCCACGCACAGGGCTGGGCCTTCTACGTGACCTGGCTGTGCCTGCTGCTGACCGCCGCCTTCCCAGGTTTCGTCTGGCGCTACCTGCGGCGCGGCCATGACTGACACGCTGCGCGAGCAACTGATCGACGGCGACTGGACCTACCGCGGCAGCCTGCTGCAGGTGCGCCGGGAACGCGTACGCCTGCCCGACGGCGCCGAGGCGACGCGCGAGTTCGTCGTCCATCCGGGCGCGGTGTTGATCGTCCCCTTGCTCGACGACGGCCGCCTGCTGCTCGAGCGCCAGTACCGCCACCCGATGCAGCGCGTGATGCTGGAGTTCCCCGCCGGCAAGCTCGACGCCGGTGAGGCGCCCTGGGACTGCGCGGTGCGCGAGTTGCAGGAGGAGACCGGCTACACGGCGCTCGAGTGGGCGCGCGCCGGCGTGCTGCACAACGCCATCGCCTACTCCACCGAGGGCATCGAGATCTTCTTCGCGCGCGGCCTGACGGCCGGTGCGACGCGGCTCGACGAGGGCGAGTTCATCGAGACCCTGGCCATGCATCCCGAGGAGCTCGACGCTGCCTGCGCCCGTGGCGAGGTCACCGATGCCAAGACCCTCATCGGTCTGCTGTGGTGGCAGCGCTGGCAGGCCGGCGTCTGGCCGCTGGAGTGGCGCCATGTGGGTGGCTGAGCTGCGTTGCGCGCAGGGCCACGGTTTCGAGGGTTGGTTTGCCTCGCGCGAGGCGTTTGAGGGGCAGAGCGAGCGTGGGCTGGTGAGCTGCCCGCGCTGTGGCAGCCAGCAGCTGGAGCGCCGCCTCAGCGCCCCGAGGCTGAATCTGGGCGCCGCTGCGCCGAAGCAGCCGCCCAGGCAGCCGACCACGCAGCCGCCCACGCAGCCGCCTACACAGCCGACCACGCAGCCGCAACGGCAGCTCCACCACCAGGAGCCGGCAGGCTCGGCCGCACCGCTGCGCGAGCTGCTCGCGCATCTGAAGGCGGGCAGCGAGGACCTTGGTGAGGGCTTTGCCGACGAGGCACGCCGCATCCACCGCGGCCAGGCGCCCGAGCGCGCCATCCGTGGGAAAGCCAGCGGCGCGCAGTTCGAGGCCTTGCTGGATGAAGGCATCGAGGTGCTGGCGCTGCCGGACCCCGACCTCCTCAGCCCGACGCACTGAACCGTCCATTCGGCGCGTCGGGCAACCGCCCGTCGCATGCGTTTCGTCATGCCCGGTCGAAACCCCTAAGCTGCGCGCCTTTCGCAACGAATGAAGGTCGCGGCTGCCAGCCGCGCTGCACCCATGCCCACTGCGCACATCCAACTTGCCCGCGTCTCCCTGATTGCGTTGCTCGTCGCAGCCTCGCTGACCGCCTGCCAGAAGGGCGGCAAGGCCGAGGCCGACAAGAACGACGCCGCGGCCAAGCCGGCCCTGCTGATCGCCCCCGAGGACTTGCGTGAGGTCGGCAAGAGCGGCCTGATCGGCGCGCCGGTGGTGTCCGGGGCGGTGATGCCGGCACGGCGCGCCGACCTGCGTGCCGAGGTGGCGGCGGTGGTGCTGCAGGTTGTGAAGGACAACGGCGAGCGCGTGCGCCAGGGGGATTTGCTGGTTCGACTCGATGCCACCGCCATCCGCGACAGCCTGGCTTCCGCCGAGGAGGCCCTGCGCGCCTCCACGCAGAGCTTCGAGCAGACCCAGCGCGTGCTGGAACGGGCCCGCACGCTGAACCAGCAGGGCATGACCTCGATGCAAGGGCTGGAAGACGCCGAGCTGCGCCGCAACGCCGCGCAGTCCGAGCTGGCGGCGGCCAAGGCGCGCGTGGTCAGCGCGCGCCAGCAGATGACGCGCACCGAGCTGCGTGCGCCCTTTGACGGCGTGGTCAGCGAGCGCAAGGTCTCGGTCGGCGACACCGTGCAGATCGGCCGCGAGATCATCAAGGTGATCGACCCGGCCTCGATGCGCTTCGAGGGCCAGGTCAGCGCCGATCGCCTGGCCGAGCTGAAGGTGGGGCAGCCGGTGGTGTTCCGCGTCAACGGTTTCGCCGACCAGGAATTCCACGCCAGGCTGTCGCGCATCGACGCCTCGGCCAACGCCACCACGCGTCAGGTCGAGGTGGTGGCCAGCTTCAACGAACCGGCCAAGGCCCCGCAGGTGGCCGGCCTGTACGCCGAAGGGCGCGTCGATTCCGGGGCGCGCAGCAGCCTGGTGCTGGCCGAGAGCTCGGTTCAGCGCCAGGGTGACAGCGCCTTTGCCTGGCGGCTGCAGGACGGCGTGGTGAAGAAGGTGGCCGTGCAGCTCGGTTCGCGCGACGACCGGCGCGGTGAGATCGAGATCCTCGGCGGCCTGGCGGTCGGCGACCAGGTGCTGCGCTCTCCCGGTGGCAACCTCAGCGACGGCCAGAAGGCGCAGCGCGTGGCGCCGGGCGCCGGTGCGGCCTCGGCCCTGGCATCGGCCAAGTAAGGAGTCGCGACCATGTTCCTTTCCGACTTCAGCATCAAGAAGCCCGTCGCCACCGTGGTGGTCATCATCGGGTTGATGCTGCTGGGCCTGCTGGCCCTGAGCAAGCTGCGCGTCAACCAGTTCCCGGACATCGAGCCGCCGGTGCTGGTCATCAACGTGCCCTACCCAGGCGCCTCGCCCGAGACGGTGGAGCGCGAGGTGGTCAACCGCATCGAGAAGTCCCTGCAGTCCATCTCCGGCGTCGATCGCACCGAATCGACCTCGCGCGAGGGCAGCGCCACCATCGTGCTGGTGTTCGATTTCTCGAAGAACATGATCGAGGCGGCCGAGGAGGTGCGCAACGCCATCTCCGGCGTGCGCTACAAGCTGCCCACCGAGATCCGCGAACCCATCATCAACCGCGTCGATCCCGGCGCGCAGCCCATCCTGCAGCTGGCGCTGTCCAGCAGCGGCCTGAACCACGCGCAGCTGTCGCGTCTGGCCGAGGACAAGCTGGCCGACAAGTTCCGCGGCATCCCCGGCGTGTCGGTGGTCAGCGTCAATGGCGCGCTGCGCCGCGAGCTGTCCATCCTGCTCAAGGCCGAAAAGCTGCGTGAATTCGGCGTCTCGGTCACCGAGGTGGTGAGCGCCGTGCGGGCGCAGAACACCACGGCCCCGGTGGGCAAGGTGCGCGGCGAGCTGGAGGACCAGAGCATCCGCCTGGTCGGCCGGCTGGAGTCGCCCTCCGAGTTCGAGCAGATGGTCGTCAAGCGCCGCGGCAACGAGGTGGTGCGCCTCGGGCAGATCGCCCAGGTGAACGACGGCTTCGCCGAGATGACCGGCTACTCGGTGCGCAACGGCCGGCCCAACGTCGGCATTTCCGTCACGCGGGCGCGCGACAGCTCGACCGTCGGTGTTGCGGACGAGGCGCGCAAGCTGGTCGAGGAGATCCGCAAGGAGCTGCCGGCCGGCACCACGCTCGAGATCACCCAGGACGGCGGCGAGGAGGCCGAGAGCAGCCTCAACAACGTGATTCACGCGCTGGTCTTCGGTGCCGGGCTGACGGTGTTCGTGGTCTATGTGTTCCTGAACAGCTGGCGCAGCACCCTGATCACCGCGCTGTCGCTGCCGACCTCGGTGCTCGCGGCTTTCATCGCCGTGTGGCTGCTGGGCTTCAGCCTGAACTTCATGAGCCTCTTGGGCCTGAGCCTGGCGATCGGCGTGCTGATCGACGACGCCATCGTGGTGCGCGAGAACATCGTGCGCCACATGGAGCGCGGCAAGGACCGTGTCACGGCCGCTCGCGAGGGCACCGCCGAGATCGGCCTGGCGGTGGCCGCCACCACCTTCGCCATCGTCGCGGTGTTCGTGCCGGTCGCCTTCATGGGCCAGGGCCCCGGCCAGTGGTTCAAGCCCTTCGCGCTGACCGTGGTGGCGTCGGTCATCGTCTCGCTGCTGATCAGCTTCACGCTCGACCCCATGCTGTCGGCCTACTGGGGGGACCCGCCCGGATACCACCACGCCGAGAAGCGCGGCATCAGCAAGCTGTTGCAGCGCTTCAACGTCTGGTTCGACCATGTGGCCGATGCCTACGGCAACGTGATCGCCTGGGCGCTGCACCACCGGCGCTGGATGGCCCTGATCGCCGTTGCCAGCTTCGTCAGCGCCATCGCGCTGCAGGCCAAGTTCGGTGGCTCCTCCTTCCTGCCGGCCGGTGACGCCGGATTCCTGGCCATCGAGGTGCGCACGCCGGCCTCCAGCAGCCTCGACTACGCCAAGCTCAAGATGGACGCCGCGGCGGCGCTGGCGCGCAGCCTGCCCGAGACCAAGGCCACCAGCGCCTACCCGAACGCCAGCGGCGGGCGCATCTATGTGGACATCGGCAAGAGCACCGAACGCCAGCGCAGTGCCGCCGAGGTGGCCAAGGACCTGCGCGAGCGCGTGGCGCGCCTGGTCGGCGGCGAGTACGTGGTGCTGGACGACCTGAACAACGGCGCGCAAAAGCCCGTGCAGCTGCGCTTCTACGGCAGCGACAGCCGCAAGCTGCAGGAGATCACCACCGATTTCATGGCCAAGATGCGCACCATCAAGGGCGCGGTGGATGTCGGCTATTCCGAGCTCGACGCGCAAAACGAGCTGCAGATCGAGCTCGACCGCGGGCTGGCCAACCAGATGGGCATCTCGGTCAACGACGCCGCGCAGGCCTTGCGCGTCGCCTTTGCCGGTGTCGAGGTGGGCGACTGGGTCGATCCGACCGGCGAGACGCGCGACGTGTCGGTGCGCCTGCACCCCAGCGACCGCGTCGACGCCAGCAACATCGAGCGCCTGCCGATCGCCGTCAGCGGCACCAACCGCATGGTGCCGCTGGAGCAGATCGCCACCGTCACCATGGGCAAGGGCCCGGGCCGCATCCAGCACGCCGACGGCAAACGCATGATCACTGTCAGCGCCAACGCCCAGGGGCGCTCGCCCGGCGAGATCACCGCCGAGGCCAAGAAGATGGCCGAGGCCATGCAGTTCCCGCCCGGTTTCGGCATCGAGCTGGCCGGCTCGGCGCGCGACCAGCAGGTGGTGTTCACCGCCATGGTCACCGCCTTGCTGTCGGGCGTGGCGCTGATGTATTTCGTGCTCGTCATCCAGTTCAACAGCTTCACCGCGCCGCTGGGCGTGATGCTGTCGCTGCCGCTGTCGCTGATCGGCGTGGTGCTGGCGCTCTTGATGACCGGCGGCACGCTCAATCTGATGAGCCTGATCGGCGTCATCATGTTGATGGGCCTGGTGGCCAAGAACGCCATCCTGCTGCTCGACGCCACGCGCCAGGAAGAGCGCGACGGCGTGCAGCGCGAAGAGGCCTTGATGCACGCCGGGCGCAAACGCTTCCGGCCCATCCTGATGACCACCTTCGCGCTGGTGGCCGGCATGCTGCCGGTGGCGATCGGCATCGGCGAGGGCGGCGAGTTCTACCGCCCGATGGCCGTCGCCATCATCGGCGGCACCCTCACGTCCACGCTGCTGACCCTGCTGGTGGTGCCGACCTTCTACGACAGCATCGAGATCGCACGCGACCGGGCGATCGCCAAGTTCCACCGCCGAGAAGCGCGCTGGACGGCCTTCGGGGCCTTCGTGCTCACGCTGGTCGAGGCCCTGCTGACGCTGACTTTCGTGCGCCTGATCTACCGCGCCCTGCACCGTTTGGGCTCGCGCCTGCTGCGCGGCAAGAAGTCTTCGGCGGTCGATTTCGAGGCTGCGGCCATGGCCGGCGCGGTGATCGGTGGTGTTGCCAAGGCGGTCGACAAGGCCTGATCCGCGACAACCATGAGCGGGCGGCGTGCAGCGCCGCCCGATGATGGCGTTCCCCGCCTGGCCCGGAGCGCCTTTTCATGCATCTGTCTCTGTTTGTTTGCCTGGCCCTCGGCGTGAGCCTGGGCCACGCCCATGCCTCCCGCCCGAAGGCCGAAGGGCCGACCCCGCCCGCCGTGCGTGCCGCCGCCTGGCAGCAACACCAGCGCATGGAGCAGGCGTCGCCGGCGCGCGCGCTGCGGTGGCGCTCCATCGGCCCCACGGTGCAGGGCGGTCGTGTGGTCGATGTGGAGATGGTGCCGGGCCAGCCGGCGAGCTTCTACGTGGCCTACGCCAGCGGCGGCGTGTGGAAAACCACCAACCACGGCGGCAGCTTCGAGCCGCTGACCGACAAGCTCTTCAACACCGTGGTGGGCGATGTGGCGGTGGACCCGCGCGCCCCCGACACCCTGTGGGTGGGCACCGGCGAGCCCAATGCGGCGCGCTCCAACTACGGCGGCCACGGCGTCTACCTGAGCCGCGACGGCGGCAAGACCTTCGAGCACAAGGGCCTGGCCGATACCGACCGCATCGCCCGCGTGCGGGTCGATCCGCGCGACAGCCGGCGTGTCTTCGTGGCCGCCGCCGGCAAGCTCTATTCGACCGGCGGCGGCCGCGGTGTCTACCTCACCGAGGACGGCGGCAGCAGCTGGAAGCAGGTGCTCAAGGGCGAAGGTGAGTGGAGCGGCGCCAGCGATCTGGTGATGCACCCGACCGACCCCGACACCCTGTACGCGGCACTCTGGGAGCGCAAGCGCACGCCCTGGCAGTTCACCGAGAGCGGCGCGGGCAGCGCGCTGTACCGCAGCCGCGACGGCGGGCGGACCTGGACCAAGCTGACCCAATTCCCCTCTGGCAGGGAGGTCGGGCGCATCGGTCTGGCGGTGTCGCCGGCGCGACCCGACACGGTGGTGGCCAGCGTCGACCTGTGGCGTCCGGTGCCGCCCGAGTTGCGCCATGCCGGCGACCGGCCGCTCTCGCCCAAGCGCCTCAAGACCATGAGCCGCGAGGAATTCCTGCGCCAGGACCCGGATGAGCTCGAGGCCTTCGTGCGCGCCGCCGACCTGCCCGCCGAGGTGGACGGCGCCAAGCTGCTGGCCGGCGTGAAGGAGGGTTCGATCACGCTGGACAGCCTGCGCGAGCGCCTGTCGGACGCCAACGCTGCGCTCTTCGAGGCCGACATCTGGGGCCTGACGATCTGGCGCAGCGACGACGCCGGCACGAACTGGCGCCAGACGCACGAGCGCCCGATCCGCAACGTCAGCTACACCTACGGCTACTACTTCGGCACGGTGGCGCTGGACCCGGGCAACGCCGATCGCGTCTACGCCATGGGCGTGCCCTTGGTCGTTTCGGAAGACGGCGGAAAAAGCTGGAGCGGCTACGCCAACCACCGCGACGTGCACGTCGACCACCACGCGCTGTGGATCGACCCGGCCAACCCGCAGCGCCTGCTGCTGGGCAACGACGGCGGGGTGGACATCAGCTACGACCGAGGGCTCACCTGGCGCAAGCTCGACGCGCAGCCGGTCGGCCAGTTCTACACCCTGCAGGTCGACATGGCCGAGCCCTACAACGTGTACGGCGGCCTGCAGGACAACGGCACGCTCAAGGGCTCCAGCCGCACGCGCTGGGAGCTGGGTCAGGACTGGAGCTTCCTGTCGGGCGGCGACGGCGCCTTCGTGGCGGTGGACGGGGAGGGCAAGCACACCTACACCGGCTACCAGTTCGGCAACTCCATGCGCCTGGACGCCGACGGCAAGCGCCACGAGGTGCGCCCGCGCAGCCCCCTGAGCGAGGCGCCCTTGCGCTACAACTGGATGAGCCCGCTGATGGTGTCGCCGCACAACCCGCAGGTCGTCTACTTCGCGGCCAACCGGCTGTTCCGTTCCTTCGACAAGGCGCGGACCTTCCAGCCCATCAGCCCCGACCTGAGCAAGAGCACGGCGCGCGGCAACGTGCCCTTCGGCACCGTCACCAGCCTGAGCGAATCCAGGCTGCGCTTCGGCCAGCTGGCCGCCGGCACCGACGATGGCCAGGTGCACGTCACGCGCGACGGCGGCCTGTCCTGGCAGGACGTCGGCGACGGGCTGCCGCTGGATCGCTGGGTCAGCCGCGTCGAGTGGTCGCAGCATGTCGAGGGCCGGCTCTACCTGAGCCTCAACGGCTACCGCCAGGACGACGACCGCGCCTACCTCTACGCCAGCGAGGATTTCGGCAGGAACTGGCGCGCCATCGGCGCCGGTCTGCCGGCCGAGGCCCTCAATGTGGTGCGCGAGGACCCGGTCAACGCCGACCTGCTCTACGTCGGCAGCGACCGCGGCGTGTACGCCAGCCTGGACCGCGGCGCCAGCTGGATGGCACTGGCCGGCGGCCTGCCCAAGGTGCCGGTGCACGATCTGATCGTCCACCCGCGCGACCGCGAACTGATCGCCGGCACGCATGGGCGCAGCGCCTGGGTGCTCGACGTGCTGCCGCTGCAGGAGCTCTCGGCCGCGGTGCGCAGCAAGGGCGTCCACCTGTTCCACCTCGACCCCCTGCAGGCCGACCGCAACTGGCGCCGCGAGCCCGACCCCTGGTTCGACCGCGACGAATACCTGCCCAGCCTGCAGGGCAGCCTCTGGGCGGCTGCCGCCGGCAGCGTGGTGCTGAGCCTGGTCGACACCGACGGACAGACGCTGGCGCGTTTCGAGCGCGTCGTGCAGGCCGGTCTGAACAGCTTTGAATGGAATCTGCAACTCGATGCCGAGCAGGCGCTGGCCGCCGAGCGCCTGGCGCTGCAGAAGAAAGTTCCCGAGGCCGAGCGCGAGCAGTTGCGGCATCAACGCTACAGCGAGTCGGTCCGCCTGGGCCATCGCCTCTACCCGCTGCCAGGCAAGTACCAGCTGCGCGCCGAACTGGGCGGCGCGAGCAGCAGCACGCCGTTGGAGATCAAGCCGCCCAAGCCCTTCGAGCCGCGCCTGGCGCCGCTCCCGAAGCGCCGTGGCGACGGGGGCGACGCGCTGCGCACGCAAGCGCAGCCGCTGCCGCACCCGCGCGCCGGCGCGCGCGGCAGGGCGGTGACGCTGCCGGGGCGTTGAGGGATCGTGTGCAGGTCGATGGACAAGACGGCAATGCACCTGAGCCCGATGCGCCGATGACGCAGCTCGGCGCCACCGTGACCACCACGCGCTGCCGCGGCGCCGGTCCGGCGCAGAGGCGCGGGCCCGGCAAGGCTTGGCCGCGTCCTGGCCGGCCGGGCTGGATGGCGCTGGGCTGGATCCTGCTCCTCGCCCTGTGCTGCGCCGGGCCGGCGCTCGCGCAGGAAAGAAACCACGAGGCGCCCGGCGCGGCCACCGACCGGGCGATGAATCCATCCGTCACGCTCGACGGACAGCGTCGCGATGTCGATGCGTGGCCGGCGGTCACCGTGCGGGCCGATGCCTCGCCCGGTCTGTCGATCGAGGCGCTGATCGCCGAAGCCGGAGCCGACGGGCGCGGGTTTACGCCTGCGCAGACGCCCTGGGCCAACCTGGGGCCACAGCGCGACAGCGTCTGGCTGCGCATTCCGGTGCGGGTTGCGGCGCAGACCCGCGCCGACTGGGTGCTGGACATCGACTACCCCTCGCTGGACCGCGTCGAGGTCTACCTGGTGCAAGGCGGCGCGGTGCGGGCCCGGTACACACTGGGTGACCGGATCCGGTTTGACGAGCGGCCGCTGCCCTCCCGCTCACATGCCACGCGGCTGCCGCTGACCCCGGGTGCGGATCAGCTGATCTACCTGCGCATCAGCACCCGCAGCACCATGATCGTGCCGGTGCGCCTGATCGATGCCGACCTCTGGTACGAGCAGGAAACCCATGTGCAGTTGCTGCAGGGCCTGCTGGCCGGCATCGCGCTGTGTCTGGTGCTCTATGCATTGGGCCATTGGCTGGGCCGCCACGAACGCCTGTACCTCGTCTACGCGGTCTCGGTCGGCGGCGTGTCCCTGTTCTTCTTCAGCTACTTCGGGCTGGGCTCTCAGCATCTCTGGCCGGGCCACGCCTGGCTGGCCGACAACGCCGCGCCGTTCTGGATCCTGTTCGGCCTGGGCGGCACGGCGCTGCTGGTCGATGAACTGCTGGACGTGCGCCAAAGTGCAGTCCGTCTTTCATGGGCCCTCAAAGGCATTGCCGGGGTCTCCCTCGTGATGCCGCTGCTGTTCGCCGCTGGGTTGGTGCCGTACCGGCTGGCCACGCTGATGGCCACCCTGGCCGGCCCCGCGCCCTTCGTGCTCGCGGCGGCCTTTGCCTGGCGCCGCGCGCGCGCCGGCGACGAGGCGGCGCGCTACGTGCTGCTGGGCTGGACCGCCTACGCGGTCGGCGTGCTGGTGCAAGTGGGCCTGCTGCGCGGCTGGATCGACTCCAACGCCTGGACCCAGCACGCGTTCCAGGCCGGTTGGATGTGCGAGATCCTGGCCTTCCTGCGCGTGCTCGGCGTGCGCGCTGCCGCGGTGAGTGCACAGGCCGAGCGCGCCGAACAACAGCGCGAGCAGATGGCACGCATGGCCCACAGCGATCCGCTGACCGGCCTGCCCAACCGGCGCGGGCTGGACCTGGCGCTGGAAGCGGCCTTGCTGTCGGTCCAGCGGGACGAAGGTCTGGCGGTCTACGTGATCGACCTCGACGGCTTCAAGCAGGTCAACGACCGGCTCGGACACGATGCCGGCGATGCCTTGCTCAAGGCGGCCGCCGGGCGGCTGCAGCATTGCTTGCGCAGCGGCGACGTCGTGGCCCGGCTGGGGGGCGACGAGTTCGTCATCGTGGCGCGATCGATCCACGACGAGCCGGTGGCCTGGCGCCTGGGCGACAAGCTGTTGGCGGCCTTCGGAACGCCGTTCGATCTCGGCGCCGGGCAAAGCTGCGAGGTCGGCCTGACCGTGGGTTTTGCACTGGCCCCGCAGGACGGTGTGAACGCGGCCGAGCTGCTCAAACGCGCCGACGCCGCCATGTATGCCGGCAAGCAAGCCGGCAAGGGCCGGGTGCGGCGCGGCGGCGCGGCGTGAACTGTTTAACGCCGCTGGCCGCGGCGTGAACTGTTTAACGCCGCTGGCCGCGGCGTGAGGGCGGCCCCCGATCTGCGGGACAGGCGCACGCGGGGCGGCTGCCTACAGTCGCGGCCATTCGTATCAAGACGTTTCCACCATGCGCTCGCTGCACCCGATCCCGACCCCCGCCCGCCGCATCCTGCTGGCCGGCTGCCTCGCCCTCGTGGGCAGCGCTGCCTCGGCCGGCACGCTGGACATGCAGGGCTGGTACCACGGCAGCGGCCAGGCCGTCAGCGTCAGCAGCCCCAACTACCGCGGGCTGGCCGGTGGTTTCAAGGGTCAGCTCTCGGGCCTGAGCGACGCGCGCTTCAACCTCGGCGAGTTCGAGATGTACTGCGTCGACATCGTGCAGACCATCAACCCCGCGCTAGGCACGCGCTACAGCGTAAAGATGGCCGGCGAACTGGGCCCGGCCACCTTCGAGATCAAGCCGGTCGAACAGGTCTTCGACGCGCTGCGCGCCGATCGGCTGGCGCGCCTCATCAGCTTCGTCGGCGCCTCGCCGCTGAGCGTCGACACCGCGGCCGAATCGACCTCGCTGCAGCTGGCGATCTGGAACATCCTCTACGACAGCGACAGCAGCCTGAGCAGCCAGCCGGGCTCGCTCTTCTCCGACGCCACCGTGCACCAGAGCCTGGCCAGCGACCTGCTCGCGCAATCGGCCGGCTGGGGGATCGATCGCCAGCTCTATGTGATGAGTTCGGCCACGCGCCAGGACCAGCTGTTCTGGCTGCAGGCCGCTCGCGTGCCCGAGCCCGGCGCGCTGGCGCTGGTGCTGGCGGCACTGGGTGGGCTGGGTCTGGCCGGGCGCCGCCGGCGCACCTGAGCACCTGAGCGGCTGAGCGGCTGAGCGGCTGAGCGGCTGAGAGCCGGCTGAACGCCCGAGCGCCGCTTTCAGACCTCGGCCCCGCCGCTCGGCTACAGCACACGCCCCGGGTTCAGGCGCCCCTCGGGGTCGAACAGCGCCTTGATCCGGCGCATCCATTCCAGCCGGGCCGGGTCCAGGCTGCGTGCCAACTCGTCGCGCCGCAGGCGGCCGATGCCGTGCTCGGCGCTGAAGCTGCCGCCGTGGCTCGCAACCCGATCGAAGACACAGCGTGTCAGCGCCTCGCCATGGCGCTCGTGCAACTCGCTCAGCGCCATGCCCGGCGGCGGCGCCAGATTGAAGTGCAGATTGCCGTCACCCAGGTGGCCGAAGACCTGGGGTCGCAAACCCGGCACCAGGTCCTGCAGCGCCGGCAGCACGGTCGTCAGGAAGGCCTGCATCTGCGCCAGCGGCAGGCTGATGTCGTGCTTCAGATTGCCGCCGGCGCGCGTCTGCCGCTCGGGGATCGACTCCCGCAGCGCCCACAGACGCTCGAACTGCGCCTCGTTGTGGCCGATCAGCGCGTCCGGGCACAGCGCGTGGTGCGCCTGCAGCCAGGCCTCCAGCCGCTCGCGCGTGCGCGCTTCAACCAGGCTGCTGCTGAGTTCCAGCAGCACGGCCCAGGGCGCGGTCGGCAGCGGTGCGTCGGCGCCGAGCAGCTGCTGCACCTCGGCGTTCATCACCTCGAAGCCGGACAGGGCATCGCCCAGCTCGTCGCGGGCGCGCTGCAGCAGGCCCGCCAGATCGGCAAAGCAGGCCACGTTCAACCAGGCGGCGAGCCTCGAGCGCGGCGCCCGCACCAGCCTCATGACGGCCGCGGTGATGATGCCCAGGCTGCCCTCGCTGCCGATGAAGAGGTCGCGCAGGTTCAGCCCGCGGTGGTCCTTGCGCAGGCCGTCCATGTCGACGAGCAGGCTGCCGTCGAGCAGCAGCACCTCCAGGCCCAGGCAAAGCTCGCGCGCGTTGCCGTAGGCCAGCACCTGGGTGCCACCGGCATTGGTGGCCAGGATGCCGCCCAGGGTGCAGCTGCCCTCGCTGGCCAGCGACAGCGGGAACAGGCAGCCCTCGGCGGCCGCCCGGGCCTGCAGCTGCGCCAGCACGCAGCCGGCCTCGGCCCGCACGACCAGGTCCTGCGCGTCGAGCTGGCGGATGCGGTTCAGGCGCTTCAGGCTCAGCACCCATTCCTGGCCGCTGGCGTCGGGCGTCGAGCCGCCCACCAGGCCGGTGTTGCCGCCCTGCGGCACGAGGCGTGCGCCGCGCTCGGCGCTGGCGCGCAGCATGTCCTGCAACTCGGCGACCGAGCGCGGCAGCAGCACGCCGGCGCAGCGGCCGGGAAACTGGCCGCGCCAGTCGCGCTCGTAGGGCAGGGCGTCGGCGCCGTCCAGCACCTGGGCGTCGCCGAAGCGGCTGCGCAGTTCGGCCAGCCCGGCGCTCATGAGGCGCTCTTGGCGGCCGCCAGCCGCAGGCGGATCTGCGCACTCAAGGTGCCGAACAGGCCGATGGCCAGCAGCAGGCGCAGCGCGGCCAGCAGCGGGTCGCGGCCCTCGCCCAGGTGCAGGGCGGCCTCGCCCGCATACAGCCAGACGGCCAGCGCCAGCCAGCGGTAGGTGTAGAGCCGGTAGCGCCACAGGCCGGGCAGGGCCGCCAGCAGCGGCAGGGTCTTGATGGCCGCCCAGATCCAGGCGTCGAGCAGCAAGCCTTCACGGAACAGCAAGAGCGCGACCAGGGCGGCGCAGAGCATCAGGCTGAAGCTGCGGCTGGCGCGTTCGCGCGCGCTGGCTTGGGTGCGCAGGGGAGGTGAGGCCGAGGTCATAGCGCCATTCTCGCCAGGGCGCTCCCTACACTGCTGCGATGTTCTCTTTCCGCCTGCTGCGCCGCCACGCCGTGCTGCGCGCCCTGGTCTCGCTGGCGCGCGACCTGCGCCACTGGCCCTGGCGCCAGACCCTGGCGGGGCTGCGCGTGCGCTTCGACGAGCTGCGCCTCGGGCAGACCGCCGGTTCGCTGACCTTCACCACGCTGATCTCGCTGGTGCCCTTGCTGGTGCTGAGCCTGGCGCTGTTCACCGCCTTTCCGATGTTCGCGAGCTTCCAGAAGGCGCTCGAACAGTATTTCCTGTCCAACCTGGTGCCCGACGGCATCGCCCGCCCGGTGTTGCGCACGCTCACCCAGTTCGCCGGCAAGGCGCGCGGCATCGGCACGGTGGGCGCGCTGCTGCTGGCCTTCACCGCGCTGGCGCTGATGCTGACCATGGACCGCACCTTCAACGCCATCTGGCGCGTGCGCCGCCCACGGCCGTTTGCGCAGCGCGTGCTGGTGTACTGGGCCACGCTGACCCTCGGGCCGCTGGCGCTCGGCGCCAGTCTGGCCATCACCTCCTACCTGATCAGCGCCGGACAGGGCCTGGTCGAGCGCCTGCCCGGCGGCATGGAAAACCTGCTGGAGGCGGTGCAGTTCGCGGTGCTCACCGGGCTGGTGGCGGGGCTTTATCACTTCGTGCCCAACACCCATGTGCGCTGGCGCCATGCGCTGATGGGCGGGGTGTTCGTGGCCGCGATGTTCGTGCTGGCCAAGGCCGGCCTGGCGTTCTGGCTCAAGCAGGTGCCGACCTACGCCACCCTGTACGGCGCCTTCGCCACGCTGCCGGTGTTCCTGATCTGGATCTACCTGGGCTGGGTCATTGTGCTGCTGGGGGCGCTGCTGGCGGCCAATGCGCCGGGGCTGACGCAGGGCCTGCTGCAGCGGGCGCCGCAGCCCGGCCTCGAGCTTGAGTTGGCGCTGGGCGCCGTGCAGGTGCTCTGGCAGCGCCAGGCGCGTGGGGCCGCCGGGGTCAGCAAGCGCCTGCTGGCGCAGCAGCTGCGCGTCGACCCGCTGCAGCTCGAACCGGTGCTGGAGGCGCTGCAGCGCCTCGATCTGGTCGGGCGGCTCGAGGAGGAGGGCGCCGAGCGCCTGGTGCTGCTGCGCAACCCCTACGAGACGCCCGCCGCCCCGCTGCTGCATGCGCTGGTGGCGATGGACACGCCGGCTTCGCGCGGCCTGTGGGCGGCCAGCGGCTGGCAGAGCCTGCGCCTGGCGCAACTGCTGGCGGTCAGCGACCGGCGCGCGGCCGGCTGGCTCTGAACCTCGGATCGTGAGCCTCAGCTGAGCCCTGGCGTGGCGCGGGCGAACAGCACCGTGACCGAACGGGGCTCGACGCGATGGCGGGCGCCGACGACCCCTTCGGCCTGCGCCAGCGACACCAGGTCCTGCGGGCAGGGCCGGCCGCTGTCGAGCACGCGCAGCCAGCCGCTCCAGCGCGTCGGGTCGAGTTCCGGCAATTCGAACTCGAGTGGCTCCCACCAGGCATTGAGCGCGAAGTGCATGCGCAGATGGCCCGACAGGCTGGTGGCGGTCAGGGCGAGGCTGCGCGAGTCCTCGCTCCAGTCGGGCCGGCCCAGGTGCACACCGTGCAGCTCGACGTGGATGCGCTGCATCAGCTCGCCCAGGCTGAGGTGGGGGTCGTCGCGCACCGACTCGCGCAGATTGCGGATCTGGATCAGTCCCCGCACCCAGCGCATCAGCTCGGCGTGGCTGTGCAGGCCGCGCCAATCGAGCCAACTGGTCGGGTTGTCCTGGCAGTAGGCGTTGTTGTTGCCGCCCTGGGTGCGACCGAGTTCGTCGCCCATCAGCAGCATCGGCGTGCCCAGGCTGAGCAGGTTGATGGCCAGCAGGTTCTTGATCTGCCGGATGCGCAGCTGGCGCAGCTGCGGGTCGTCGCTCTCGCCCTCCACGCCGCAGTTCCAGCTGCGGTTGTCGTCGTGCCCGTCGCGGTTGTCCTCGCCGTTGGCCTCGTTGTGCTTGCGGTCGTAGCTGACCAGGTCGCGCAGCGTGAAGCCGTCGTGGCTGGTGACGAAGTTGATGCTCTGCGTCGGTTCGCGCCGCCCTCCGTCGTAGAGCCGTGGGCTGCCCAGCAGGCGCTCGGCCAGCGCCCCCACGGTGCCGGGTCGGCCGCGCACGAAGTCGCGCACGTCGTCGCGGAACTGGCCGTTCCACTCCTTCCAGTGGTCGCCGGCAAAGCCGCCCACCTGGTACAGGCCGCCGGCGTCCCAGGCTTCGGCGATCAGCTTGGTGCCGGCCAGGGCCGGGTCGGAGTCGATGTCCCAGATGACCGGCGCGCGGGCGTTGGGCTGGCCGCTCTCGTCGCGCGACAGGATGGCCGCCAGGTCGAAGCGGAAGCCGTCGACGTGCATCACCTGCACCCAGTAGCGCAGGCTGTCGAGGATCATGCGCCGCACCACCGAGTGGTTGGCGTTGAGCGTGTTGCCGCAGCCCGAGTGGTCGGCGTAGCGGCCGCGTTCATCGAGCAGGTAGTAGGTGCGGTTGTCCAGCCCGCGCAGGCTCTGTGTCGGGCCGTTCTCGCCGCCCTCGGCACTGTGGTTGTAGACCACGTCGAGGATCACCTCGATGCCGGCACGGTGCAGCGCCTTGACCATGTCGCGGAACTCGTCGAGCACCTGCAGCGGCGCGCAGCCCGGCGCGGCGTAGCCGGCGTGCGGGGCGAAGAAGGACAGCGGCGAGTAGCCCCAGTAATTGCTGCGTCCGGACGGGGCGTCCTGGGCGTCGAAGGCGAACACCGGCATCAGCTCGACGGCGGTGATGCCCAGCTCCTGCAGGTAGGGGATCTTGTCGATCAGGCCGCGGAAGCGGCCGCGCCGTTCGTCTGCCACGCCGCTGCTCTCGTGCATGGTGAAGCCGCGCACGTGCAGCTCGTAGATGATGGTCTGCGCGAAGGGCCGGTGCAGCGGCCGGTCGCCCTCCCAGTCGTAGCCGCTGTGGTCGGCCACCACCACCGAGCGCAGCGCCTGTGCCAGGTTGCTGCGCCCCGGCTCGCGCGCCGCTTCGCGCGAGTAGGCGGCCGGCTGCGCGATGGCGCGGGCATAGGGGTCGAGCAGCAGCTTGCTGGGGTCGAAGCGCAGGCCATGGGCCAGGTCCTCGGCGCCGTTCGGCCCGTCGAGCTGCCAGCCGTAGCACTGACCGGCCTTGACGCCGGCCAGAAACACATGCCAATAGTGCCAGGTGCGGTTCTGCCGTGGGTGCAGCTCGATGCGCGCCGACGGTTGCGGCGCGTCGGCGCTGTCGAACAGCAGCAGGGTGGCGGCGCGTGCGTGCTTGGAGTAGATGCTGAAGTTGACGCCGGACGCTTCGGGCTTGGAGCCCAGCGGGTGGGGGCTTCCGGGCAACACCAGCATGTTTACTCCCCTTCGAGGTCTTCCCAGCGTCCGTGACGCAGCACTTGGCAGGGGCGGAAGCGCGACTTGTAGCCCATCTTCGGGCTGGCGTCGATCCAGTAGCCGAGATACAGATGGGCGAGCTTCAACTGCCGTGTCTGCTCGATCTGCCAGAGGATGCAGTAGCTGCCGTAGCTGCTGTCGGGCTCGGGCTCGTAGAAGGTGTAGACCGCCGACAGCCCATCGCCCAGCATGTCCAGGATGCTGACCAGCTTGAGCACGCCCGCGGCGTCGCGGAACTCGACGAGCCGCGAGTTGACCCGGCTCTGCAGCAGGAACTGCGAGTACTGGTCGACGCTGTCCTGGTCCATGCCGCCGCCGCGGTGGCGGGCCGCCTGGTAGCGCAGGTAGAGCGCGTAGTGCTCGGCGCTGTAGCCCAGGCGCATCACGCGCGCGCTCAGGCCCTGGTGCTGCGCCCAGGCGCGGCGCTGGCTGCGGCCGGGCTGGAAGCGCGCCACCGGGATGCGCAGCGGCACGCAGGCCTGGCAACCCTCGCAGGCCGGGCGGTAGGTGAAAAGGCCCGAGCGGCGAAAGCCCTGCGTGACCAGCTGACCGTAGGCGTCGGCGTGCACCAGATGGCTGGGCGTGGCCACCAGCGAGCGCGCCTGCCGCTGCGCCAGGTAGGAGCAGGCATAGGGTGCCGTTGCGTAGAACTGCACCTGGGTGAAGGGGAGGTCCTTGAGTTGGGTCACACGCGCAGTTCCTGCCAGGCGGCGGCATCGTAGGTCCAGGGCGGCGGGGCCGGCATCGGCACTTGCGCGCCCCCGTCTTCGCCAACCATCGCCCCGACATGCGCGGCCAGATGGGCCCGGAAGGCGGCGCCGCTGACCTCCGCCGCGCCCAGACTGGCCAGGTGGCGGGTGTTCTGCTGGCAGTCGATCCAGGGCAGAGCGTCGCGCCGGCACAGCGCCACCAGATAGGCCAGCGCGATCTTCGAGGCGTCGCTGGCGTGCGCGAACATCGATTCGCCGAAGAACATGCGGCCGATGCGCAGCCCGTACAGACCGCCGACCAAGCGCCCGTCCACCCAGGTCCCGATGCTCTGCACGAAGCCGCGCCGCGCCAGCGCCGCGTAGGCCTGCTGCATCTCCGGCACGATCCAGGTACCGGCCTGACCCTCGCGCGGGGTGGCGGCGCAGGCCGCGATCACGGCCGCCGTGTCATGGTTGACGCGCAGTTCGCCACCGGGAACACGCAGGAAGCGGCGAATCGTCTTCCTCAGCGACGGGTGCAGCTTGAAATCCTGCACCTGCAACACCATGCGCGGGTCGGGGCTCCACCACAGCAAGGGTTGGCCCTCGCCGTACCAGGGAAAGATGCCGAGCCGATAGGCCGCCAGCAGGCGCTCGGGCCGCAGGTCGCCACCGACCGCCAGCAGCCCTGGCGCCTCGCTGTCGGCGCCCATCGCCTCGGCGGGGTCGGGGAAGGCGATGACGCGGGGATGCAGACGGACAATCACGCCCTCATTCTCGATTCCCCGCCATGCAGCTCTTCGGCATTCCCAACTGCGACTCGGTGAAGAAGGCGCGCGCCTTCCTGCAGCAGCAGGCCATCGCCCATGAATTCGTCGATTTCAAGCGCCAGCCGCCGAGCCTGGCGCAGCTCCAGGACTGGGCGCAGCGCGCCGGCTGGGCCACCCTGCTGAACCGGGCCGGCAGCACCTGGCGGCAGCTCAGCGAGGCGGAGCGCGAGCTGGCGGTGGACGAGCCCGGTGCGCTGGCGCTGATGGCCACCCACCCCAGCCTGATCAAGCGCCCGCTGGCCGCATGGGCGCATGGCGCGCTGACGGTCGGCCTTGCGGCCCTGCAGGCCGAGCACGCTGCACGGCATCCAGAGGGGGAGCGCTGATGTTCACCGGCATCGTGCAAGGCGTGGCCCGCATCGAGGCCATCGAGGTCCGCGAGGGCCTGCGCAGCTTGCGCCTGCGCCTGCCCGAGGGTTTCGATGCCGGGCTGGCCATCGGCGCCAGCGTGGCCTGCGACGGCGTTTGCCTGAGCGTCACGGCGCGCCCCGCGCCGCACCACGCCGAATTCGACGTGATGGCCCAGACCCTGAGCCTGACGACGCTCGGCAGCGTGGCCGTCGGCGATCTGCTGAACGTCGAGCGCGCGGCGCGCGACGGTGCCGAGATCGGCGGTCATCCGCTGTCGGGCCATGTGGATGTCAGCGCGCGGGTGGCCGAGCTGCGCCAGCCCGACGCCAACAACCATGTGCTGCGCTTCGAGGTGCCGGCACCCTGGATGCGCTACCTGTTCGCCAAGGGCTATGTGGGCGTGAACGGCTGCAGCCTGACGATCGCCGAGGCCGAGCGGCGCGCCGATGGCAGCGGCTGGTTCGAGGTCTGGCTGATCCCCGAGACCCTGCGCATGACCACCTTCGCGCGCAAGCAGGTGGGTGATGCCGTGCACATCGAGATCGACCGCAGCACCCAGGTGGTGGTGGACACGGTGCGCGAGGCGGTGGCCGAGCAGTTCGGCGCGCTGCTGCCCTTGCTGGAGCAACTGGCCAAGGAGCGCGGGCTGGCGCTGCCGCAGGCGCTGGAACCCGGGCTCAGCGCGGTTCGCTGACCAGCGCGCCGAAGCCGCTTTCGTCGTTCAGCCGCGGCGCCACGCGCGGCAGCTGCATCTCGAAGCGGGTCCCCTGGCCCGGCGCCGAGTGCACCTCGATGCCGCCGCCCAGCACCTCGTGCACCAGGGTGTGGCTGATGTGCATGCCCAGGCCGGTGCCGCCCTGACCGAGCTTGGTCGTGTAGAAGGGCTCGTAGATGCGCCGCGCGGTCTCGACGGCCATGCCGCAGCCGTCGTCCTCGTAGCGGATGAAGACCTCCTGCTGCGTGCCGTGCGCCTCGATGCGGATGGTGCCGCCCTCGCGGCCCTCGAAGCCGTGGATCAGGCTGTTGCCGATCAGATTGGTCAGCACCTGCTGCAGCGCGCCGGGGTGGCTGTTCAGGCTCAGGCCCTGCGGAACCTGGACCTCGAAGCGGTGGTGGCCGGGGCGCAGCAGGTGGGTGAAGGTGGCGCAGACCTTGTGGATCACGTCATCGAGCAGGAACTCGCGGCGCCGCATCGAGGTCTGGTCCACGGTGACCTGCTTGAAGGAGGCGATGAGCTCCGCCGCGCGGCCCAGGTTGTCTTCCACCAGGCGCGCCGCCTCGCGGGCGAAGGTCAGGAATTCCTGCAAGCTGGAGCGCCTCAGGCCCTGCGCCATTTCGGCCTGCAGGGCATCGGCCCGCGCCAGGAAAGTCGAGGCCGCCAGCACGCTGTTGCCGATCGGCGTGTTCAGCTCGTGGGCGATGCCTGCCACCAGGTGGCCCAGCGCCGCCAGCTTCTCCGATTGCGCCAGCTGGGTGATGGCCTGCTGCAGCTGCGATTGGGTGGCCGTCAACTCGGCGCTGCGCGCATCCATGCCGCTGGCGAGCTGGTCGTTGGCACGGCGCAGCGCCAGCTCGGTGGCCTTTTGCTCGGTGATGTCGGTGTAGGTGGTGACGAAGCCCGCCAGGTGGTCCTGGAAGCGCACCGGCATGCCCTCGACGAGGTGGGTGCGGCCGTTGGGCCGCGTGCGCTCGAAACGGTGCGGCTGGAAGCCGCGCGCCAGCTCCAGGCGCTGCGCGACCTGCTGCTGCGGGTCGCCCGGCCCGTAGTCGCCGCGCTCGGCCATCAGCGCCAGCAGGTCCTCGAAGCGCGCACCGCGGAACAGCGCCTGCGGCGGAAACTCCAGCACCGCAGCGAAGGCCTCGTTCCACAGCTGCAAGCTCAGGTTCTCGTCGAACAGCGAGATGCCCTGCGGCAGGTGGTTGACGATCTGCGCCACCAGCGCGTCGTTGCGGTTCAGCTGGGTCTTGAGCCGGTGGTGTTCGCTGACGTCGGTCCAGGTGGTGACGAAGCCGCCCTCGGCAATCGGCTCACCGCGGATCTCCAGCACCACGCCATTGGGGCGCACGCGCGTGAAGACATGCGGCTCGAAGCGCAGCGCGCGCTCGGTGAACTGCTGCACCAGCGCCTCGACGTCCTGCACGATGCCGAACTCGCCGCGCTCGATGTTGAAGCGCCACATGTCGGGCACGGTCACGGGCCGTTCGAAAAGTTCCGCCGGCAGCTCCAGCAGTTGCAGGAAGCGTTCGTTCCACAGCACGATGCGCAGCTCGCGGTCGATCACCGTGACGCCGCCGGGGAAGTGCTGGCACAGCGTGTGCAGCATCTGGGCGTCGGCGCTGGGCAGGGGCATGGGCGGGAGTTCTGGGTCGCTGTCGGGCAGCGGGCCCGACGATTCTGACCGCTGGCCGGGCGGGCCGCCTCACCAGCTTGCGTTCAGGCCCAGCTCCACCAGGCGGCCTGGCGCCTCGGCGTAGAGCCCCGAGCCGCGCAACTCGTAGCCCTGAGCGTCGGTCAGATTGGCCACGCGCAGGCGCAGGCTCATGGGTCGGGGCCCCGGCGAGAGCGGCCAGCGCAGGCCCAGGTCAAGCGTGGTGGCGGCCGGCAGCTCGACCCGGTTGTCGCGCGTGGCGGCGGCCGGTCCGTTGTGCGCCAGACCGGCGTCCAGGCTCGGGCCGGCCGCACCGGCCGGGGTCCACACCGCGTTCAGGCGCGCCACGCGCTCGGGTTGACCGACCGGTCGCGCGCCGACCCGGCCCAGTGCCACGGCCTCGCCCGTCACGCGCGGCTGCATCCACAGCAGCCCGGCCAGCAGGCGCATGCCCGGCAGGACCTGGCCGCTCAGCGAGGCCTCGACGCCGCGATGCACCACCTGGCCCAAGGGCGCGAAGGCGCCCGACGCATCGAGGTTGAAGTAGGGCTTGCGGATGTCGAAGGCGCCGGCCATCAGGCGCATCCCGGGGCCGAGCTGCCAGCGCAGACCCAACTCGCGCTGCGTGGTGAGCAGGGCCGGCAGCGCCTGACCGCGGTTGCTGGCGTTGGCCGGGGCGCTGCCGCTCTCCTCCAGCCCGCGCGTGAAGCCGGCGTGGACCAGCCAGTCTCGGCCGGGATGCCAGGCGCCGCCCAGGCTGCCCACCCAGGGTTGCGCGCGGTCTTCGGCCAGTGGCTGGGCGGGGCGCTGCAGGCGCTTGCGGTAGCGCGTGTGCTGCAAGCTGGCATTGAGCGCCCAGTGCCGCCCATCGTGCAGCTCGTAGGCCAGGCCCAGCCATTGCTGCCGCACGCGGTCCTGGCTTTGCGGGCCGAATGCAAGCGCGGGTTCGGGCAGCGTGACCGGCTCGCCCACCGCGCCCGGACCCAGGTCCACGCTGGCCGATCCGCCGTAGCGGCGTTCGCGCATCCGGCCGGCCCATTGCAGGTGCAGGGTCTGCGCCCAGTCGCCCAGTCGCCCGGCATGGCTCAGGCGCAGCTCGCCGCTGTCGGACGCGTTGCGGCCCGGTGGGTCGATGATGAGCAGGTGCTGGCCGCGGCCGTCGGCGTCGGCGTTGAGGATCAGATTGCTGGCGTCGCGCTCGGTGTCGAAGGCCGAATGGAAGAGCCCCGCGCGCAGCACCCAAGCCGGCGCCAGGGTTTCGGTCAGCAACAGGCCGCGGTTGCGCGCGGTGGCGCTGTAGTGGGCCCAGTCCGGTCCGTCGAAACGCCCCTGGGTGCGAAAGCTCGGCAGCTCGGCGGCGGCCGGGCTCAGGTTGGGACCGATGCGGTCATAGGGGGTCTCGTGCTGCGACACGAAGACCATGGCTTCGCGCCCGGGCTGCGGCCGCCACCACAGCGCCAGGCTGGCGTTGTAACCCTCGCCCTGCGTGCCGTTGCTGTAGCGGATGCGCTGCGCCGACAGGCCACCGGTGGCGCCCAGGCTGCCGTCGCCGAGCGGCTGCGCGAAATCCAGGTCCAGGTAGGCGCCGCCCCAGCTGTCCAGCGTGGTGGCGATCTGGCCCTGGCCTGCGGGCCCCGGCCGGCGCAGCTGGTGCTCGACGATGCCGGTGGGGGCCGGGAAGGCGAAGCCGCGCGCATTCAGGCCGACGCGCACCTGCGTGGTCGTGCGCAGCCGGGCGCTGAGCGCCCAGACCTGGTCGAAGTACAGGCCGTCGATGCGCACATTGCCGGCCGCGGTGGGCGAGAAGCCGCGCACGCTGCTGCTGCTGTAGAGGCCGATCGATTCGCGACCGACGCTGGTGCCGAAGGCGTCGGCGGCGGCCTTCACGGCGGCGTCGTTGGCCTGGGCGCCTGCGCCGGCCAGGCAGAGGCCGAACAGCAGGCGGGAGGGGCGGGGTCGGAGCATGGAGGCAGGAGGCGAGGGCGGGCGAGGGCGGGCGAGTGTCGGGGCCGGCAAGGGCGTCGCCAAAAGAAAGGGCCCGCCATCTGGCGGGCCCGGCCTTGCAGGGACGCGGCGGGGTTCAGTCCATCAGGCCATCAGTCCAGCAAGCCATCAAACGGTGACACCCTTGGCCGTCTCGGCGTACTCCTCGATCTGGTCGAAGTTCATGTAGCGGTACACGCTGGCGGCGTCGTTGTTGATGATGCCCATGGCCTCGTGGTATTCGGCCAGGGTCGGGATGCGGCCCAGCTTCGAGCAGATGGCGGCCAGCTCGGCGCTGCCCAGGTAGACATTGCTGTTCTTGCCCAGGCGGTTGGGGAAGTTGCGCGTGCTGGTGGACATCACCGTGGCGCCCTCGCGAACCTGCGCCTGATTGCCCATGCACAGGCTGCAGCCGGGCATCTCGGTGCGGGCGCCGGCGGCGCCGAAGTTGGCGTAGTGGCCTTCCTTCATCAGCTCGCTCTCGTCCATCTTGGTGGGCGGTGCGACCCACAGCTTGACCGGGATGTCGCGCGCCCCGCCGAGCAGCTTGGCGGCGGCGCGGAAGTGGCCGATGTTGGTCATGCACGAACCGATGAAGGCCTCGTCGATCTTGGTGCCGGCCACCTCGGACATGAACTTGGCGTCGTCCGGATCGTTCGGGCAGCAGACGATGGGCTCCTTGATGTCGGCCAGATCGATCTCGATGACCGCCGCGTACTCGGCGTCGGCGTCGGCCTCGAGCAACTGCGGGTCGGCCATCCAGGCCTCGACCTTCTCGATGCGGCGCTTCAGGGTCTTGGCGTCGGCGTAGCCGTCGGCAATCATGTTCTTCATCAGCACCACATTGCTGCGCAGGTACTCGAGGATGGGTTCCTTGTTCAGCTTGATGGTGCAGCCGGCGGCCGAGCGCTCGGCGCTGGCGTCGGAGAGTTCGAAGGCCTGTTCCACCTTCAGGTCGGGCAGGCCCTCGATCTCCAGCACGCGGCCGCTGAAAACGTTCTTCTTGCCGGCCTTGGCTACCGTCAGCAGGCCTTGCTTGATGGCGTAGAGCGGAATGGCGTGCACCAGGTCGCGCAGGGTCACACCCGGCTGCATCTGGCCCTTGAAGCGCACCAGCACCGACTCGGGCATGTCCAGCGGCATCACGCCGGTGGCGGCGCCGAAGGCCACCAGGCCGGAGCCGGCCGGGAAGCTGATGCCGATCGGGAAGCGGGTGTGGCTGTCGCCGCCAGTGCCGACGGTGTCGGGCAGCAGCAGGCGGTTGAGCCAGCTGTGGATCACGCCGTCGCCCGGGCGCAGGGCAACGCCGCCCCGGCTGCTCATGAAGGTCGGCAGCTCGCGGTGCATCTTGGCGTCGACCGGCTTGGGGTAGGCCGCGGTGTGGCAGAAGCTCTGCATCACCAGGTCGGCGCTGAAGCCCAGGCAGGCCAGGTCCTTCAGCTCGTCGCGCGTCATCGGGCCGGTGGTGTCCTGGCTGCCGACGGTGGTCATGCGCGGCTCGCAGTAGGTGCCGGGGCGGATACCCTGGCCTTCGGGCAGGCCGCAGGCGCGACCGACCATCTTCTGCGCCAGCGTGTAGCCGGCGTTCGTCGCCTTGGGCGGCTGCGGCAGGCGGAACGCGGTGCTGGCCGGCAAACCGAGGAACTCGCGCGCCTTGGCCGTGAGGCTGCGGCCGATGATGAGGTTGATGCGGCCGCCGGCGCGCACTTCGTCGAACAGCACCTCGCTCTTGAGCTGGAACTCGACGAGCGTGGCGCCGTCCTTGGTGATCTTGCCGTCGTACGGCAGCACTTCGATGACGTCGCCCATTTCGAGCTTGCTGACGTCCACTTCAATCGGCAGCGAGCCCGAGTCTTCCTGCGTGTTGAAGAAGATCGGCGCGATCTTGCCGCCCAGGGTCACGCCGCCGAAGCGCTTGTTCGGCACGTAGGGGATGTCCTGGCCGGTGGCCCAGATCACGCTGTTGGTGGCGCTCTTGCGGCTCGAACCGGTGCCCACCACGTCGCCCACGTAGGCGACCAGGTGGCCCTTCTTCTTCAGGTCCTCGATGAACTGCATCGGGCCGCGTTTTCCGTCCTCCTCGGGCTTGAAGGCGGCACCGCCTGGGGCACCAAAATCCCCGCGCGTGTTCTTCAGCATCGCCAGGTAGTGCAGCGGGATGTCCGGGCGGCTCCAGGCGTCGGGGGCGGGGCTGAGGTCGTCGGTGTTGGTCTCGCCGGGCACCTTGAAGACGCTGACGGTGATGGACTTCGGCACCTCGGGGCGGCTGGTGAACCACTCGGCATCGGCCCAGCTCTGCATCACCGCCTTGGCCTGCGCGTTGCCGGCCTTGGCCTTCTCGGCCACGTCGTTGAAGAAGTCGAACATCAGCAGGGTCTTCTTCAGACCGGCTGCCGCCACCTCGGCGACTTCGGCGTCGTCGAGCAGCTCGATGAGCGGGTGCACGTTGTAACCGCCCACCATGGTGCCCAGCAGTTCGGTGGCCTTGGTCTTGGAGATCAGGCCGACCTGCAGGTCGCCGTGCGCGACGGCGGCCAGGAAGCTGGCCTTGACCTTGGCGGCGTCGTCCACGCCCGGCGGCACGCGGTGCGTCAGAAGGTCGACGAGGAAAGCTTCCTCGCCGGCCGGCGGCGCCTTGATGAGCTCGATGAGTTCGCCAACCTGCTTGGCGTCCAGCGGCAGCGGCGGGATGCCGAGCGCAGCGCGTTCGGCGACATGTTGGCGGTAGGCGGTCAGCATGGGGTGGCTCCTGGGTGGATGGGTGAAAGTGTGCGCTCAGGCCGTGGGAACGATGACCTTGAGGCCTTTGAAATAGTCGCGGTAGAAGCCCGCGTCGCGGGTGATCAGGCCCTGGCATTGCAGCAGGGCGTGGGCACCGATCAGGAAATCGGGGATGGTGCGGCGCACCTGGGCCGGCTCCTTGCCGGAACGCAGGCGGTCCTTGTAGCGGCGCTGCATCTCGCCGGCGCGCACCGCGGCGCGCAACTCCATGGGCAGGAAGCTGACGCCGACGGCTTCCAGGGTCTCGATGACGATGTCACTGTGTCCGAGCCCGGCCACCACCTCGCTGAGCACCACTTCGCAGGCGACCACCGGGCCGGCACTGAGGGCGTCGCGCAGCGCCGCCTCGGCCGACTCGGCAGCGGCGCCGCTGCCGCCGATGTAGTCGACCAGCACCGAGGTGTCGATGGCGATCACGCGCGCTCGCCGTCCTCGGGCGGCAGGTAGGCGTCGCCCGGCGCGCGGCCCCGCAGCTCGCGCATCACGTCGTCGGTGCTCACGCCGGCCGGCAGCTTGATGCGGCCGCGCATGCGCGACAGCGCGTCGTCGACGCTCTTGCGCAGCACCACGCGGCCCCCCTCCAGCTCGACCTTGAGCACCGTTCCCTTGGTCAGCCCGAGGGCGTCACGGATCGGCTTGGGCAGGGTGATCTGCCCGCGTTCGGCCACCGTCGCTTCCATGGGGGATCCTGGGTATGAGTGGGAAAGTATGCACCGATCATACATACCGAAGCCTTCCGTGAGGCTGACGCCATGGCCGCGTGCGCGATGCGCGGCCAGCGCCAGAACTGATCCAGCCCAAGGCCGGCATGGCGCTTCCCTGCCAGCATGACGATATGCAACGCCGCCCGTCTCCGGCTGTCTGGTTGGCCCTGCCCATCGCCCCGGCGGCACTCGGGCTGGGCGAGCCGGATGGCCTGGCCGGCTGGGGGCGTGTGGCGGCCTGGGCAGGCGCCCTGCTGATGCTGTGGAGCCTGGCGCTGGTTCAGCGCGAAAAGGCCTGGATGGACCGCCTGGGCGGACTGGAGGCGGGTTTGCGCTGGCACCATCGCTGGGGGCTGGCGGGCTACGCGCTGCTGGGGATCCATGCGCTGCTGCAGTACCGCCCCGTGCACGGCCTGGCGATGGCGGTGGCGCAGGCCTCGCTGATCCTGCTGTCGCTCGGACTGGTTGCCGCGTACTGGCGTGGTTTGTCCTGGCGGCCCTGGCTGCGCTGGCATGGTTTGCTGGGTTTGGGCTTGCTGGGGGGCTGGGCGCATGCCGCGTCGCACCAGCGCCTCGCCGGGGTGGGCCTGCTGCTGGCAGCCGGTCTGCTGGCCTGGCGCGTCTGGGCCTTCGACCGAGGCGGGCGCTCGCTGCCGTACCGGGTCAGCGCCGTGCAGCGTCCGTCCAGCGCCGTGGTGGAGTTGACGCTGGCGCCGCTGGGCGCCGCGCTCACCGTGCGGCCGGGGCAGTTCGTGCTGCTGGGTTTCGAATCGAGCGCGGGCTACAAGGGCTGTGGCGAATTCCATCCTTTCACGGTGTCCGGTGTCGATTCGCAAGGCGTGCTGCGGGTGGACATCAAGGCCCTCGGGTCATGCACCACGCGGCTGCAGCAGGTGCAGCAGGGCGCCACGGCCCGCGTGCAGGGGCCCTTCGGGCAGGAGCTGGACGACGCGTCGGGGCAGCCTTGCCTCTGGCTGGCGGGCGGCATGGGCATCACGCCTTTTCTGGCCGCGCTGCGTCGCGGGCCGCTGCGGCAGAACACGGTGCTGATTCATGCGCACCGACCGGGTGACGCTCTGTTCGTCGAGGAATTGCGCGCACGGGCCGACGCCGACCCGCTCCTGCACTGGGTGGAGGTGGACGACGAGCGACCGAACTGGTCGGCGCTGCTGGCGGCCGTGCCCACGCTGTCCGTGCGCCGCCTGCGGGCCTGCGGACCGCCCGGCATGCTGTCGGCGGTGCGCCAGGCGCTGGAGCGTGCCGGCCTGTCCGGCGATCGGCTGCAGGTGGATCACTTCGACTTGCGGTCTTGAGCGGCCCGGTCCGCGTTGCGCTCGGCATGGCAGGCCGATCCAGTCGCCACAGCCGGCGACTGCGGGTTCGAGGCCAGGGTCTTCAGTGCAACAGGTCCTGACCCAGGCCCATCAGCGCCGCCACGCCCAGCAACGCGAACAAGGCGGCCGCCAGCCCATGCACCCATCGCATCGGGATGCGCCGGGCCAGTCGGTCGCCGGCGAAGACCACCGGCACGTTGGCGATCAGCATGCCCAGCGTGGTGCCGGCCACCACGGCGAGAACCTGCGCGTACTGAGCGGCCATGGCCGCGGTGGCGATCTGCGTCTTGTCGCCCATCTCAGCCAGGAAGAAGCTGACGAAGGTGGCGCCGAACACGCCCAGGCGCGAGGCGAGCTGTGCCTCGTCGTCTTCGATCTGGTCGGGGATCAGGGTCCAGGCCGCCATGGCCAGGAAGGAGACGCCCAGCACCCAGCGCAGCACGCCGGGCGAGAGCCAGCTGGTGATCCAGGCGCCCAGCAGGCCGGCCAAGGCGTGGTTGAGCAGGGTGGCGACCAGGATGCCGGCGACGATGGGCCAGGGCTTGCGAAAGCGCGCCGCCAGCAACAGGGCCAGCAACTGGGTCTTGTCGCCGATTTCGGCCAGCGCGACGACGCCGGTACTGACCAGCAGGGCTTCGATCATGGGGAAAGAGAGGAGGGGTTCACAGTCCCCAGGCGGCACAGCGCATGCCGATGCTGCCCAGGTCGATGTCGGTGTTGAACTGTGTGAGGGTTTCGTCGGCAGCGCTCCAACCGAAGGCGTGCAGCAACGGCAGGTAGTGCTCGTCGGTCGGGATGGCCAGCCGTGCGTCCGCATCGCTGGCGAAGGGGTCGAGCAAAAAGGCCTCGTCGCGCGCCGCCAGGGCCTCACCCAGGCGGGCGTCGAAGCGCAGAGCCCAGTCGGCCGGCGCGCCAGCGCGAACCAGGCGCAGGTTGTGCACGCCGTTGCCGCTGGCCAGCAGCAGCACGCCCTCGTCGCGCAGCGGCGCCAGGCGACGCGCCAGCGCCAGGTGAGCGGCGGAGTCGAGCTGGCGCCCCAGGCTGAGCTGGGCCACCGGCACATCGGCGACCGGGAACAGCGCCTGCAGCAGGCACCAGGCGCCGTGGTCCAGGCCCCAGTCGCCGCGCGAATCGAGCTGCGGGGCCAGCTGCTGCACGCGGGCCACCAGGGCTGGTGCGCCGGGCGCCGGGTAGCGCTGGGCATGGAGCGCCGGCGGGAAACCTCCGAAGTCGTGCAGGGTGGGAGGCGGGTCGGCGCTGCAGATGGCCGGCGCCTCGGTCTGCCAGTGGGCGGACACGCACAGCACGGCCGCGGGTCGCCTCAAGCCTTGTCCGAGCGCCTGCCAGGCGCTGCGCCAGGGGTTGTCTGTGATGGCCAGCATGGGGCTGCCGTGGCCGAGGAAGAGCGCCGGATGGCGTGCTTTGTCCGTCATGGATGCAGTACCACCAGCAGTGCCACCGCCAGCTCCTTGCCGGTGTTGCGGATGGCGTGCGGCTGGTCGGCGGCGTAGCGCGCCGTCTCGCCCAACTGCAGGTGTTGGCGCTGCGCGCCGGCCTCCACTTCCAGGCGGCCGCTGAGCACGCTCAGGTGTTCGCGCGAGCCGTCCTCGTGCGCCTGGCTGGCCAGCTCGCCACCGCTCTGCACGATCAGCTCGTACCACTCGAACCGACCGGCCAGTTCGATGGGGCCGAGGATGCGCAGACGCGCCAGGCCGTCGGGGCTGGTGAGCTGTGGTGTGGCGTGGGCCGCCACATGCGCGATGCCGCCGGGTTCGCTGCGTGCGGCGCCCTCCAGCAGCTCGGCCAGCTCGACGCCCAGCGCCTGCGCCAGACGCCAGACCACCGCCACCGTCGGGTTCGACTGGCCGCGCTCGATCTGGCTGAGCATGCTTTTGCTGACGCCGGCGCGGCGGCTCAGCTCGTCAAGCGTCAGGCGCGCCTGCGCGCGCTGCGCGGCCAGGGCTTCCCCGATGCGCGGGGGTTGGTCAAGATGGGACTCGGCTGGATTTGCCATGACGGAATTAAATTCGATATAGTGGACAGCGTCCGCTTCAGCGAATTCTGACCCAGGAGTGCCCCGATGAACAGTGCCGCCGATTTCTACGCCCAGGTGCAGCAGGAGCTGCAAGCCATCGAAGCGCAGGGCCTGATGAAGCGCGAGCGCGTGCTCACCACGCCGCAGGGTGCGCTGGTGCGTACCGCCGACGGCCGCGAGCTGATCAACCTCTGCGCCAACAACTACCTGGGCCTGTCCAGCCACCCCTTGCTCATCGAGGCCGCGCACAAGGCTCTGGACACGCATGGCTTCGGCCTCAGTTCGGTGCGCTTCATCTGCGGCACGCAGGACATCCACAAGGAACTGGAGCGCCGCATCGCCGCCTTCGTGGGTTGCGAGGACGCCATCCTCTACGCGGCGGCCTTCGATGCCAACGGCGGCCTGTTCGAACCGCTGCTGGGCGAGCAGGACGCGATCATTTCCGACGCGCTGAACCACGCCTCCATCATCGACGGCATCCGGCTTTGCAAGGCGCAGCGCTGGCGTTACGCCAACAGCGACCTGGCCGACCTGGAGCGCTGCCTGCAGGAGGCGCGGGACAAGGGGGTGCGCCACACGCTGGTGTTCAGCGACGGCGTGTTCAGCATGGACGGCAGCATTGCGCAGTTGAAGGAGATCCGGCAGCTCTGCGACCGCTACGGTGCGCTGCTGGGCATCGACGAATGCCATGCCTCGGGCTTCCTGGGCCAGACGGGTCGCGGCACGCCCGAGCACTGCGGCGTGCACGGGCAGATCGACATCGTCACCGGCACCTTCGGCAAGGCGCTGGGCGGCGCCAGCGGCGGCTTCACCGCAGCGCGCAAGGAGGTGGTGGAACTGCTGCGCCAGCGCTCGCGCCCCTATCTGTTCAGCAACACCCTGGCGCCCAGCATCGTCGGTGCCTCGCTGGCGGCGCTCGACCTGCTGGAGGGCAGCACGGCATTGCGCGACAAGCTGGAGGACAACACGCGCTTCTGGCGCGCCGGCTTGACCCACGCCGGCTTTGACATCAAGCCCGGCAAGCACCCCATCGTGCCCGTGATGGTCTACGACGCCGTCAAGGCCCAGCAGCTCTCACAGCGCCTGCTGGAACTGGGCGTCTATGCGGTGGGCTTCTTCTTCCCCGTCGTGCCCAAGGGTCAGGCGCGCATCCGCACCCAGATGAGCGCGGCGCTGGAGCGCAGCCACCTCGAGCAGGCGCTGGCTGCTTTCGTGCAGGCCGGCCGTGAACTGGAGCTGATCAAGTGAGCCGCGTTCCCCGCATCCTCATCGTCGGTGCCAACGGCCAGATCGGCACCGAGCTGGCGCTGGCGCTGGCGCAGCAGCACAGCGACGCCAACGTCATCACCAGCGACATCTCGCCGCAGGGCCGCGTGCCGGCGCTGCGCCACGAGATGCTCGACTGCACCGACGCGGCGGCGCTCGCCACCGTCGTCGAGCGCCACCACGTGACCCAGGTCTATTTGCTGGCGGCGGCGCTGTCGGCCACCGGCGAGAAGCACCCGCAATGGGCCTGGGACCTGAACATGAAGGGCCTCTTGAACGTGCTGGAGCTGGCGCGCACGCAGAAGCTGGAGCGCGTGTTCTGGCCCAGTTCGATCGCCGCCTTCGGCCCCAGCACGCCCAAGCTCGACACGCCGCAGCACACGGTGATGGACCCGAGCACCGTCTACGGCATCAGCAAGCAGGCCGGCGAGCGCTGGTGCGCCTGGTACCACCGCATGCACGGCGTCGACGTGCGCTCGCTGCGCTACCCGGGCCTGATCAGCTGGAAGACCCCGCCGGGCGGTGGCACCACCGACTATGCGGTGGACATCTTTCATCAAGCCCTCAAGAGCGGTCGCTACACCTGCTTCCTGCAGGCCGACCAACGCCTGCCCATGATGTACATGGACGACGCGATCCGCGCCACGCTCGAGCTGATGGAGGCGCCCGCCGAGGCCGTGCAGGAGCGCGGCAGCTACAACCTGAGCGGCTGCGACTTCACGCCCGACGAGATCGCGGCGGAGATCCGTCGCCACGTGGCGGGTTTCGAGATCGACTACGCGCCCGATTTCCGCCAGGCCATCGCCGCCTCCTGGCCCTGCCGCGTCGACGACTCGGTGGCGCGCCAGCACTGGGGCTGGCAGCCGCGCTTCGGCCTGCAGGCGATGGTGCAGGACATGCTGGACAAGCTGCGCGCGGCGGCCACCTGATCGCGGCGCGACGGGCACACTGTGGCCCGTGCGTACCCTTTTGCTGCTCTCGCTTTGCGCCCCCGCAATGGCGCAAGCTCCTGCTCCGGCCGATCCGGCCGAAACACTGGACAGCCTGCGCCTGGTGCTGGGCGCCTCCTTGACCCACGGGCCGGTCTACTTCGGCCAGCGGCGCAGCGAGTGGGGCCTCAAGCCCATGGTGGCGCTGCGCTGGGGCTGGCTGCGCATCGGCAATTCGGGGGCCGGCGGCTTGATCGGCGAGGCCAATGCCGGGGGCGCCAGCGCCGACCTGCTCACCACGCCCGACTGGCGCCTGCGGGCCGGCCTGCGCCTGGACCGCGGCCGCCACCTGAGTGCCGCTGACGCGCAGCGCCTGGCCGAACTGCCCGATGTGCGGGGCACCCTGCGCGCGCGCCTGACCCTGAGCCGCCGCCTGGGTGCCGACGCCTCGTGGAACCTCAGCACCGCGCCCGACCTGTTCGGACGCGGCGGCGGCACGCAACTGCAGCTGGGCTATTACCGCCGGCTGACGGAGCTCGATGCGGCCGCCGGCATCGGCGGGCAATGGAGCCTCGGCGCCAGCCTGAGCGGCGGCGACGAGCGCTACATGCAGAGCTATTTCGGGGTGCCCGTCGGCCTGCGCCTGCCGGCCTACCAGGCCGAGGGCGGCTTGCGCGACGCCACGCTGTCGCTGAACTGGCAGCGCGCGCTGGGCGCCGACGCCTCCTGGATGCTGCTGGCCGGCGTCAGCGTGCAGCAGCTGCTCGGGCCGGCCGGCAAGTCGCCCATCGTCGAGCGCCGCAGCAGCTTCAGCGCCAGGCTCGGGCTGGCCTGGCGCTATTGATCGCTACTGAACGCTGTTGTTCGGGGCGGGTGCTCAGGGCCTCAGCCGCGCCTGCAGCAGCGCGCGCAGGCCCTCCGGGTCCTCCTGCATCAGCGCGTGCCCACACGGCAGGGTGAAGCTGCTGGCGTTCAGGGCCTGCGCCAGCGCAGCGCCGGCCTTGGCGGGCGTCATCTGGTCGCGGCTGCCGGCGACCACCGTCACCGGGCAGCGCACCCGCTCGGCGGCGGCCAGCGCGCCCGGGTAGTCGTTGCAGAGCCGGAAGTCGTGCAGGAACAGATTGCCCTGTCCGTCATCGCCGCGCCAGCCGGCCTGGGTGCGCTCCATCAAGGCCTGGTTGGCGCCGTGCAGCCAGCTGCCCGGCCCGGGGTAGCCCGGCGCGGCAGCCAGGCTGCTGTGGCTGAAGACGTTGACCATCTTCATCGCCTTCACCGGCTGCTGCTCGGCGGTGGCCAGCAGGGCATCGCTGACGCGCATCGGCGCGGCCGTGGCCAGCAGCGCCAGGTGCCAGGCGCGCTCGGGCGCCTGGGCGGCCGCTTCCAGCGCGATCAGCGAACCCATGCTGTGCCCGACCCAGGCGGCGCGCTGCACGCCGCGGGCTTCGAGCAGTGCCAGCAGCTGCGCGGCGGCCGCGGCGATCGAGGCCGGCGGCGGCCCCGGGCTGCGCCCGTGCGCGGGCAGGTCCACCGCCAGCACGCCGAAGCCGGCGTGCGCATAGCTGCGTGCCAGCAGCGTGAACACCGAGTGGTCGTGCAGCGCGCCGTGCACGAAAACCACGCAGGGCAGGGTGGCGTCGAAGGGTTTGCCGCCGCTGTAGGCGTAGACCGGGCTCATTTCGACGCCCCCTTCAGCGCGCCCTTCAGCGCCGAGTTCAAGTCGGCGATCAGGTCGGCCGGATCCTCCAGCCCGATCGACAGGCGGATGCTGCCCTCGCCGATGCCGGCCGCCGCCAGCGCGGCGGCGTCCATGCGCGAGTGCGTGGTGCTGGCCGGGTGGATGACCAGGGACTTGGCGTCGCCGACATTGGCCAGGTGGCTGAAGAGGCGCAGCCCCTCGATGAAGCGTCGGCCCTGTTCGCGTGTGCCGTCCAGTTCGAAGCTGAACACCGCGCCGGCGCCGCGCGGCAGCAGCTGCTGTGCCTTGGCGTGTCCGGCGTGGCTGGGCAAGCCCGGGTAGCCGACGCGCCGCACGCCTGGCTGTGCGGCCAGCCACTCGGCCACTGCCTGCGCATTGGCCCCATGGCGCGCCATGCGCAGCGGCAGGGTCTCGAGGCCCTGCAGCAGCAGCCAGGCGGTGTGCGGGCTCATGCAGGCACCGAAGTCGCGCAGCCCCTCGCGCCGGGCGCGCAGCAGAAAGGCGCCCACCGAACTTTCATCGGCAAACACCATGTCGTGGAACCCGGCGTAGGCGGTTGTGAGCGTCGGGTGCCGCTCAAGCCAGGCGAAGCGCCCGCCGTCGATCAGCACGCCGCCCACCACGGTGCCGTGGCCGCACAGAAATTTCGTTGCCGAGTGCATCACCAGGTCGGCGCCCAGCTCGATGGGGCGCTGCAGCCAGGGTGTGGCCAGCGTGGCGTCGACCAGCAGCGGCAGGCCGGCCCCATGCGCCAGCGCGGACAGCGCAGGGATGTCGAGCACGTCCATGCCGGGGTTGCCGAGCGACTCGCCGAGCAAGAGTTTGGTCTCCGGGCGGATGGCGTCGCGCCAGGCGTCGAGGTCGCCGGGCGCAACAAAGGTGGTCGTGATGCCCAACCGCGGCAGCGTGTAGTTCAGCAGATTGTGCGAACCGCCGTAGAGCTGGCTGCTGGCCACGATGTGGTCGCCGGCCCCGGCCAGCGTGACGATGGCCAGCCACAAGGCTGCCTGGCCGCTGGCCGTGGCGATGGCGCCGACGCCGCCCTCCAGCGCCGCCATGCGCGCCTCGAACACCGCCGTGGTGGGGTTGGAGAGCCGCGAATAGACGTGGCCGCTGCGCTCCAGATTGAAGAGTCCGGCCGCTTCGGCCGCGTCGTCGAAGACGAAGCTGGTCGTCAGGTGCAGCGGCGTGGCACGCGCGCCGGTGGCAGGGTCGGGGGCCGCCCCGGCGTGCAGCGCCAGGGTGTCGAAGCCGGGGTCGAGGTAGCCGGGCATGGGGTCGCGTCCGGGAAGCACCGAGGGGCAGGGCGGGCATTGTGTGCTACGGTTTCGCCGCCCATCACTCCCCCTCGTGAGACGCCGCCATGAAGGTTTCCGACATCCTCAAGGTCAAGGGCAATACGCTCTACACGGTTGGCCCCGAAACACCGCTGGCCGATGCGGTCAGCAGCATGTCCAAGCTCGACATCGGCTCGCTGGTGGTGCTGGAGCTGGGCGATGTGGTCGGCATGCTGACCTTTCGCGAGGTCATCAATGCCGTGGTGACCAACGCCGGGCAGATCGGTGCCCGTCAGGTTCGGTCGGTGATGGACGACGCGCCGCTGACCTGCACGCCCGACACCGAGATCGACGAGGTGCGCCGCATGATGCTGGGCCGCCACGCGCGCTACATGCCGGTGCTCAACGGCAAGCAGCTGATGGGCGTGATCTCCTTCTACGACGTGGCCAAGGCGGTGGTCGATTCGCAGGACTTCGAGAACCGCATGCTCAAGGCCTACATCCGCGACTGGCCGGTCGAGAACGAGCCGACCGAAGAACCCAAGCTCTGAGTGCTTCCCAGGGCCGGGCCGCCGGCCCCGTGCCTCCCAAGAGTTCGCGCACCGGCAAGGGCGGCTCCCCGAGAGCCCGCCCTGGGCATTTCTAGAATGCTGCGATGAGTGGTAGCACCTTCGGACGGCTGTTTGCCGTCACCAATTTCGGCGAGAGCCATGGGCCGGCCATCGGCTGCGTCATCGATGGCTGCCCGCCCGGGCTGGCACTCAGCGAGGCCGACATCCAGCCCGATCTGGACCGCCGGCGCCCGGGCACCAGCCGCCACGTCACGCAGCGCCAGGAGGCCGACGCCGTCGAGATCCTGTCGGGCGTCTACGAAGGCCTGACCACCGGCACCCCCATCGCGCTGCTGATCCGCAACCAGGACCAGCGCAGCAAGGACTACGGCAACCTGCTCGATACCTTCCGCCCCGGGCACGCCGACTACAGCTACTGGCGCAAGTACGGCCTGCGCGACCCGCGCGGGGGCGGACGCAGCAGTGCGCGGCTCACCGCGCCGATGGTGGCGGCCGGCGCCGTGGCCCGCAAGTGGCTGCGCGAGCAGCACGGCGTGCAGGTGCGCGGCTGCATGACCCAGCTCGGCGCGCTGCCGATCGCCGTCGACGACTGGAGCCAGACGGCGCACAACCCCTTCTTCGCCGCCACCGCGCAGGGCCTCGACGCGCTGGAGGCGGCCATGGACGCGCTGCGCAAGAGCGGCGACTCGGTGGGGGCGCGCCTGCGCGTCGAGGCCAGCGGCCTGCCACCGGGCTGGGGGGCGCCGCTCTTCGACAAGCTCGACGCGCAGATCGCCTACGCGATGATGGGCGTCAATGCCGTCAAGGGCGTCGAGATCGGCGACGGCTTCGGCGTCGTGACGCAAAAGGGCAGCGAGCACGGCGACGAACTGCACCCCGACGGCTTTGCCAGCAACCACGCCGGGGGCGTGCTCGGCGGCCTGTCGAGCGGGCAGGACCTGGTGGTGCACGTCGCCATCAAGCCCACCAGCAGCATCCGGCTTGAGAAGGCCAGCATCGATCGGGCCGGCCAGCCCACCACCGTCGTCACCCACGGCCGCCACGACCCCTGCGTGGGCATCCGCGCCACGCCCATCCTCGAAGCCATGCTGGCCCTGGTGCTGATGGACGCGGCGCTCGAGCACCGCGCGCAATGCGCTGACGTGGCCCTGCCCATCGATCCCGTACCGGCACGACGGGGGTGACTTTTCGCAGGGGGGCGCAGCGCGCTGCGCAACTCGCCCCCGGCGATCTGCAGTTCGTCGCCCGGAGCGTGCCTTTGACATCCTGCCTGCCTAACCTGCCCGCCATTCCAATGAACGGGGGCAGACCATGGCCGTGCAATCCACTTCGACTTCATCGCGTCGCCTGCGGCGCTGGGCCATCGGCGGGGGCGTGAGCCTGCTGGTGGCGGCCGCCGCGGCCGTGGCGCTGGCCGGCGGCGATGCCCCGAAGGACGGCGACAAGAAGCCCGCCGACAAGGTGATGCAGTTCAACCGCAGCGAGGTCGTGCAGCCGCAGCTGCTGGCGCTGCCGGCCTTCATCGAGTTCAGCGGCGCGCTGGTGGCGCCCAATACCGCAGTGGTGCGCGCCAAGGGCGGCGGCACCCTGGTGGCCTTGGCCGCCCCCGAGGGCAGCCGCGTGCGCGCGGGCCAGCAACTCGCCACGCTCGACCTGGAAGACCTGCGTCAGCGCGTCGCCGAGCGCGCCGCCAGCGTGGAGGCGGCGCGCGCCCAGGCCGACCAGGCCGAGCGCAGCTTCCGCGCCAACGAGGGCCTGGCCAAGCAGAACTTCATCGCCACCACGGCGCTGGACGGCAGCCGCGCCGCACTTGACACCGCGCGGGCCCAGCATGCCGCCGCGCAGGCCAGCCTCAACACCATGGCCGTGGCGCTGCGCCAGGCCAGACTGACGGCGCCCATCAGCGGCTGGGTGGCCAAGCGCCACGCCGTGCCCGGCGAGAAGCTGCAGGCCGAGCAGCCGGTGCTGACCGTGGTCGATCTGTCCAGCCTCGAGCTGGCCGGCCTGGTGGGCACGCACGAGGTGGCGCGACTGAAGCCCGGCATGAAGGCCACGCTGCGCATCGAAGGCGTCGAGGCCGCGGTCGAGGCGCGCATCGTGCGTATCGCGCCGCAGGCCGAACCCGGCACGCGCAGCATCCAGGTGGCGCTGGCCCTGCCCAACCCCGACGAACGTCTGCGCGGCGGACAGTACGCGGTGGCCCGCGTGCAGCTCGACGATCCCGAGCCGCGCCTGACCGTGCCCAAGACCGCGCTGGTCGGCAGCGACGGCCAGCAGCAGCTCTGGGTGATCGAGAAGGGCGAGCTCAAGCGCCGCCTGGTCACCACCGGCCGCGTCGACGCCGACGCCGGCCGCGTCGAGATTCTGGGCGGCATCGGTGCCGAGGCCCAGGTGCTGGCCGGTCGTTACGAGAACCTGCGCGAAGGCGCCAAGGCCGAGGTGCAGGTCGCGGGTTCGAAGACCACCCCCAGCAAGGCTGGGGACGAAAAGAAGGCGGGCTGATCATGTGGATGACCCGTGTTTCGATCCACAACCCGGTGTTCGCCACCATGGTCATGGTGGCGCTGTGCGTGCTCGGCCTGTTCGCCTACCAGCGACTGGGCGTGGAGGAGATGCCCGAGGTGCAACTGCCCGGCGCCTGGATGGACGTGCGCTACCCCGGCGCCAGCCCCGAAGCCGTGGAGCGCGAGGTCGCCAAGCCGCTCGAGGAGGTGATCAACACCATCGCCGGCGTCAAGCGCATCCAGTCGCGCAGCTTCGAGGGCCGCATGCAGATGAGCGTCGAGTTCAGCCTCGACGCCGACGTCGACCGCGCCATGACCGAGCTGCGCGACCGCGTGTCGCTGGCCCAGGCCGGCTTCCCGCGGGACGTCAAGCAGCCGCTCATCAACCGCTTCCAGGAGGGCAACCAGCCGGTGTTCGTGGGCGCGTTGATCAGCGCCACGCGCACGCCGCGCGAGCTCAGCCTGATCGCCGAGCAGCAGCTCACCAAGCGCCTGCAGCGCATCGAGGGTGTGGCGGTCGTCAATCTCTGGGGCCAGACCACGCGCGAGGTGCGCATCGATCTCGACCCCCTGCGCCTGCGCGCCTACGGCATCACGCCCAGCGAGGTGGCCGCGGCGCTGCGTGAGGCCAATGCCGATCAGCCGGTCGGCCTGCTGGCCGACCGGCATCTGGAGACCACGCTGCGCGTGGAAGGGCGCATCCGCGACCCGCGCGCCTTCGCCAGCGTGGTGGTGGCGCGCCGCAACGGCCTGCCGGTGCTGCTGTCCGACCTCGGCGAGCTGTCCGAGCGCGAGCGCGAGCCCGATACCCTGAGCCGCATCAACGGACAGGCCAGCATCGGCTTCAACGTCTTCAAGCAGCAGGACGCCAACATCGTCAGGACCGGCGACGGCGTCAAGGCGGCCGTCGAGGAGCTGCGCAAGAGCCTGCCCAGCGACGTCGAGGTGCGTGACATCTGGATCAGCTCCGACTTCGTCAAGAGCAGCCTGACCGGGTTGAAGCACACCCTGATCGAGGGCGCGCTGCTGACCATCGCCATCGTCTTCCTGTTCCTGCACTCGTGGCGCAGCACCGTCATCACCGGGCTGACCCTGCCGATCGCGGTCATCGCCAGCTTCATCGCCGTCTACGCCTTCGGCTTCACGCTGAACTTCATGACCATGATGGCGCTGTCGCTGGTGATCGGCCTGTTGATCGACGACGCCATCGTGGTGCGCGAGAACATCGTGCGCCATGTGGCGATGGGCAAGAGCCACCGTCAGGCGGCCTTCGACGGCACCGACGAGATCGGCCTGGCCGTTCTGGCCACCACCTTCGCCATCTGCGCGGTGTTCGTGCCGGTGGCCTTCATGGGCGGCGTGATCGGCAAGTTCTTCTACCCCTTCGGCATCACGGTGGCGGTGGCGGTGCTGGTCAGCCTGTTCGTGTCCTTCACGCTCGATCCGATGCTGTCGGCGGTCTGGCACGACCCCGGCGCGGCACCGATGCGCAAGGCGCGCTTCATCGGGCCGGCCATCGCCTGGCTGCTCGACGTCTCGGACGCCGTGATGGCCCGCCTCACCCGGGGCTACGAGCGCGCCATCCGCTGGGCCTTCAGCGGCCGCCGCTACCGCGTCACCGTGCCGCCCGTTCCCGTCTGGGCTCACCCCTTCGACGCCGACGGGGCACGCGACCGCACGCAGCGCCGTCGCTTGCGCCTGGCCACGCTGACCCCGCGCGGCATCGTGCTGTGGATCGGCACCCTGAGCTTCGTCGGCGCCATCGCGCTCACCCCGCTGGTGGGCAGCGAATTCGTGCCCGAGACCGACCAGGGATTCACCCAGCTGAACCTGCGCATGCCGGCCGGCTCCAGCCTGGAGCGCACCAATGCCAAGGCGCTGCAGGTCGAGCAGCTGCTGCTGGCCATGCCCGAGGTGAAGACCGTGCAGACCACGGTGGGCGGCAATGGCGAGGGCTTCTCCACCAGCCGCGCCGCCACCAGCTTCTCCATCGCGCTCAAGGCCAAGAGCGAGCGCGCGTTGAGCCAGAAGGAGTTCGAGGCCAAGGCGCGCGAGGCCATCGAACGCATCGCCGGCATCGAGTTGTCGGTGGGTTGGGGCAAGCCCATCTACGTGGCCATCCTCGGCAACGACAGCGAGCAGCTGGCGCGCATCGCCGAGGACTTCGCCGCCAAGCTGAAGAAGATCAAGGGCGCGGTGGATGTGGAGACCACCAACAAGCCCGGGCTGCCGGCCTACGCGGTGCGCGTCAAGGAGAGCGCCGCCCGCGAGCTCGGCCTGAACCCGCCGCAACTCGCCGCCCAGCTGCGCGCCTTCGTCAACGGCGAGGCGGCCACCTACTGGACCGCCCCCGATGGCGCCCAGGTCGAGGTGAACCTGCGTCTGCCCAAGGCCGATCGAGAACGCATCGACCAGATGGCCAAGCTGCCGGTGGCCTTCAGCCGTGACGGCGCGCCGATCGCGCTCGACCAGGTGGCCACCATCGAACCGGTCTTCAACCCCGAGGTGATCCGCCGCCAGAACCTGCAGCGCCGCGAGGCCATCATCGCCGGGGTCGACGGGCGACCGGTCGGCGACGTCAGCGACGAGGTGCAGAAGCTGATCAAGCAGACCCAGCTGCCGCCCGGCTTCAGCTTCGACGTCGGAGGCCAGAGCCAGCAGCAGGACGAGGCCTTTGGCGGCCTGCTGTCGGCCATGGCCCTGGCGGCGATCTTCATCTACATCGTGCTGGCCAGCCAGTTCGGCAGCTTCCTGCAGCCGCTGGCCATCATGAGCAGCCTGCCGCTGGCCCTGATCGGTGTGATGCTGGCGCTGCTGGCCTGGCGCTCGACGCTCAATGTGTTCTCGATGATCGGCCTGGTGATGCTGATGGGCCTGGTGACGAAGAACGCCATCCTGCTCGTGGACCGTGCCAACCAGATGCGCAAGGAGGGGCATGGCGTGGCCGAGTCGCTGATCGAGGCCGGCGTGACGCGGATGCGCCCGATCGTGATGACCACCGCGGCGATGGTGTTCGGCATGCTGCCCCTGGCGCTGGCGCTGAACGACGGTGGCGAGGTCCAGGCGCCGATGGGGCGCGCGATCATCGGCGGCGTGCTGACCTCCACCTTGCTGACCCTGCTGGTGGTGCCGGTGGTCTACACCTATCTGGTGCAGCTGCCGCGCAGCTTGCGCAACCTCGGCCGGCGCCTGCTGCGTCGTCCTACCCAGCCCGGACTGCCGGTGCTGCTGGGCCACGCGCCGGCCGATCGTGACTGATTGAGGGGGCCGCTGCCAAGCGGCCCATGCGGCCCATACGGTCCAAGCGGCCCGGGCAGGCGGCGCGGCGCGATGCGCTAACGTGCCGACCTGCCCATGACCGCCACCACGCCTCCGCCACCCGACGACATCAACGCGCTGCCGCCGGGGACGCGTTTCGGCGAGCTGGAGATCCTGCAGCTGCTGGGCAGCGGCGGTTTCGGGCTCGTGTACCTGGCACGCGACCATGCGTTGGACCGCCTGGTGGCGATCAAGGAGTACATGCCGGTCAGCCTGGCGCAGCGCGGCGCCAACGCGCTGGTGTCGGTGCGCTCGGGCACGATGCGCGAGACCTTCGAGCTCGGGCTGCGCAGCTTCGTCAACGAGGCGCGGCTGCTGGCGCGCTTCGACCACCGCTCGCTGCTCAAGGTCTACCGCTTCTGGGAGGCCAACAACACGGCCTATATGGCCGTGCCCTATCTGCAGGGCCAGACCCTGAAGCAGTGGCGCGAAGCGCAGGACGGTCCGCCCGGCGGCGTCTGGCTGATGCAGCGACTGCTGCCGCTGCTGGGCGCCCTGGAGGTGCTGCACGCCGAACGCGTCTACCACCGCGACATCGCACCCGACAACATCTTCCTGCCGGCCGACGGTGGCGACCCCATCCTGCTCGATTTCGGCGCCGCGCGGCGCGCCATCTCGGACACCACGCAGAGCTTCACCGCCATCCTCAAGCCCAGCTACGCGCCGCTCGAGCAGTACGACGGCGCCAGCAGCCTGCGCCAGGGGCCCTGGACCGATCTCTATGCGCTCGGGGCCGTGGTCTACCACCTGCTGACCGGGCGCCCGCCGCCGGCTGCCACGCGCCGTGCGCTGGCCGAAGATTTCGCGCCGCTCTCCACCGAAGGCTTCCCGGCCGTCGGAGCGGCCCTGCTGAAGTCGGTCAACTGGGCCCTGGCGCTGCGTCCCGCCGACCGGCCGCAGAGCGTGGCCGAATGGCGCGAGGCCTTGCAAGGGCGGCGCGAACCCCCGCCGGCGCCCATCCGCCCGGACGCGGCGCCGCTGCTGCCGCCGCGCGAAGTGCTGGAGGTGATGGGCGACACCCTGGTGGGTCAGCGCACCTCGCCCAGCACCCTGCCGCTGGTGCACGGCGGCGCCGCGCTGTCGGACGGGGCGCCGCACGAGCCGCCAGACCCGCAGGCGCCCCGCACCGCGCCTGCGCCGAGCCCGGGCAGCGCCCGCCCGCCGGCCCAGCGCGCCGCCGCCGCGCAGGCGCGCCGGGCCGGCGAGCCCGCGGCGGCGGCGGCGAAGGAGGGCGGGTCGCCGCGCTCGGTCTGGGTGCCGCTGGGATTGCTGGCCGCGCTGGCGCTGTTGGCGGCCTTTTGGTTCCTGCTGCGCGGCAACCAGCCGTCGGATGCCAGCTTGCCGGTGGCGCCGGCCTCGGTGCCCGTTGCGGCGGCGGCCAGCGAGGCGCCGGCGCTGGACGCCGGCGAGAGCTTCGTTGAACCGCGCATGGCAGGGTCGGAGCCGCTCAGCGGGCCGGTCCCGCCGACCGCAGGACTTGGTGCAACGCCGACCACCACGTCGACCACCACGCCGTCCGCCAGCGCAAAGGCATCACCACGGCCAATCGTCCGCCTCGAGCCCGAATCGGGACGGCGTTCGCCGGCAGTGGAACCGCAAGGCAGCCCAGCGCCGCCCGCGGCCCTGCCCGCCGCGTCCCCGTTGGCAAGCGAGCAGCGCAATGCTTCGGCGTCGGCAGCTCAGCCCGCCGCGTCGGTCGGCAGCGCCGACCCGCGCGCCGCCTGCGGCGAACGCAATTTCCTGTCGATGATGGTGTGCGTCGACCGCATGTGTCGCAAGCCGGAATTCGCGCAGCATGCGGAGTGCGTGCGGCTGCGCGAGATTCGCGAGCAGCACGATCGCAACCGCGACGGGCTGTAGGTTCAGAGGGTGAGCGCTTTTCGCGCCGGACCCGAAAGGCGCATCAAAGCGCCCCGGATCTAGGACACAGCCGTAGCGCGGGCTATGGCGAGCATTTGCTACGCGCGCTGGGGCGCTTTGGCGTTTTGGCGGGCATGGCGGCTTTGCCTGAAAAACGCTCACCCTGCTCAGGGCAGCGCCATGCCGCGTGGCAGCTCGATGCCGATGCAGGCGGTGCTGCCCCGTTGCGCCAACTGCAGCGCCGCGCGCTGGGCCTGCAGCAGCGCCCGCGCGGGGGCGATCTGCGGGGCCTGGGGGTCGAGGCGGGCCTCGTCGGCCAGCAATTGCAGGCGCCAGCCTTGGTCGCCCATGGCCTGCACCTCGATGCGCAGCAGCCCGCCGTCGGGTGCGGCGCGGGCCAGCGCTCGCAGCAGCAGCCACAGCACGGTCTGGCAGAGCAAGGGGTCGCCGCTGGCCTGCAAGGCCTGCGGTCCGCGCAGGGCGCCCGGAATGCTGCACTCGCCACGCAGGCCGCGATGCAGGTTCTCGGCCAGCACCAGCCTCAGCCCGCGCTCGGCCAGGCGGCGCAGCGCAACGGCGCGCGCCTTGAGTTGGAAGCGCTGGGCGGCGATCAGCGCCAGGCCCGTCGACAGCTGCCACTCGGCCAGGCCCTCCAGCAGGCTCTGCTCGATGGACTGCAGGCGATCGAATGAGCCGTTGTCGGGCTGCTGCAGCAGCACCTCGAGCTCGGACAGTGCGGCCGCCAGCGGGGTGCTGGGATCGTGGCTGGCCAGGGCCTGCCAGGCGACCTTGTGGTCGCGGCTGGCGCCCCCTGTGCCGTGCTGCGCATGCCGCCTGGCGTGCAACCAACGCAGCAGGCCGCGCAGCCGGTCCAGCAAGCGATCGGCCTCGCCGGCGGGGTCGGCCGCGAAGGCGTCCAGGGCGCCGGCGTCCAGGGCCTGTCGGCGACGCTGCGGGTCGTCGTCGAGCAGCACCACGGCGTGGCCGGCCTGCAGCAGTCGTTGCGCGAGCGTCGGGCAAAAGCTTTCATCGGCCACCAGCAGCACGAGCTCGGGTGCCTCCTCCGTCTGGCAGATGGCCAGCACACGCTCGGCGCTGTTGGCCACGCGCAGGCGCGCCAGGGCTTGCAGGGGGTCGACCAGGCCGCGCAGCCGCGCCGGGGTTTCGGCGGCCAGCAGCAGGCTGGGCAGCGCTTCGGCGGCGGCCTGCACCGCCTCGCCCTGGCCGCGCGCCTCGGCCACCGCCTGACGCAGGGCGGTCGTGAGCGCCGGCGGACCGAAGGGCTTGGTGAGCACCGCATGCGCGCCAGCCTGGCGGGCGGTGGCGAGCTGCTGCGGTTCGGCGTCGGCCGACATGAGCACGAAGGGCAGGTCCTTCAAGCGCGGCAGCGTCAGCAGTTGCCGGCGCAATTGCAGGCCATCCATGCCGGGCATGCGCCAGTCGCACAGCAGCAGATCCACGGCCTGCTCCCGCAACAAGCTCAGCGCCGCTTCGGCACTGTCGGCCAAAAGCACCTGGCGGATGCCGAGCTGATGCAGCAGCGCCTCGCTGACCATGCGCATGCCCTCCACGTCGTCGACGACGAGCACGCGGCGCAGCCGCCAGGCGGCGGCCTCGGCGGGCGAGAGCCATGGCGTGTTCACGGGCGGGCGCGGCAGGGGCGGAGCATGCTCCACTGTGCCATGCGCATCGCCGGCCAAAAGGGGCCGCGGGCAGGGCAACTTGTCTCCCTACAATGCGGCGCTTTTTTTTGTTTATCGGTTCGGAGAAACGATGCGGTTGAAATTCCTGGCGCTGGGTCTTGCCATGGCCACCACGGCGCTTCTGAGCGCCTGCGGCGGTGGCAGCGACGACGATAGTGGCAATGCCCAAGTGCGCCTGCTCAATGTGAGCCCTGGCTACGCTTCTCTGGACCTCAAGGAGACGGATGCCGCCACGCTCAACGGCGCGGTGGCCTTCGGCTCGACCGGCGCCTACGCCAGTCTGGACCTCGACACCAAGGGCCTGTATCTGGCTGCGGCGGGCAGCACCACCAGCCTGGCCACGCCGTCCACCGCCGGCCTCACCAAGGACTACTCCTACACGGTGGTGGGCTGGGGCGCCAGCGGGGCCCTGGGCACGCTGACGCTGGACGAGCAGGAGACGGCTCCGGACAGCGGCAAGTCCAAGGTGCTGATCCTGAACCTGGCGGCCGGCGCCGGCACCGTCGACGTCTACCTGAACAAGGTGGGCGTGGCGTCGCTCGACGAGGCCACGGTCAAGGCGGCCAGCATCGGCACCGGTCGCGGCGACAGCTACCGCACCATTGACGCCAGCGCCTACCGGCTGCGCGTCACGGCGGCCGGCAACAGCAGCGACGTGCGCCTCGACGTGCCCTCCATCACGCTGGATTCGACCAAGGTCTACGGCGTGATCCTGGTCAGCTCGGGCAGCGGCAACATGGTCAACGCCTATGTGCTGCCGTACAAGAGCAGCCCGACGCTGTTCAGCAACCCGACCTCGAACGTGCGGGTGATCTCGGCCCTGCCGCGCAGCACCACGCTGAGCGCCTCGCTGAACGGCACCAGCATGTTCAGCGGCACCGCCTCACCGGCGGTCAGCGGCTACCAGAACCTGGTGGTGACCAACGGGGCGACCCTGGACTGGTCGGTCAATGGTGTGGCCCAGCCCCCCAAGACCATCACGCTCAGCGCCAGCTCCACCTACGGCATGCTGGTCTGGGGTGACCCGGCCGCGCCCACGGTGACCAGCCTCGAAGAGTTCAGCGTGCTGCCCATCACCGCCGGCACGGCCAAGGTGCGCGTGCTGCACGCCGCCCAGGGCCTGGGTGCGGCCTCGCTGGTGGTGAACCTGTCGCCGAAGCTGTCGGGAGTCGCAGCCGGCACCCTGTCGAGCGCCGCCGTGCTGACCGGCACCGAGGAAGTGACGGTCGAGGTGCGTGCCGACGGTCAGACCCTGTACGCGGAGACGCGCTCGTTCACCTCAGGCGCCAGCTACACCGTCTACCTGATCGGCACCCCCGGCCATTACGAGGCCCTGCTGCTGCGCGATCTCTGATCGTCAGCGTTTCAAGAGAAGCCCGCGCAAGCGGGCTTTTTTTTGCCCGCAGATCCAGGCCGGCGCCGGCGCTTGTCCCTTCGGCGCTTGTCCCTTCGGCACTTATCCCTTCGGCACTTATCCCTTCGGCACTTATCCCTTCGGCGCTTCAGCCCTCGCGGGACCGGTGGCGGCGACACCCACGGCCTTGGCTACAGTGGCGCCTCATTGGGGGGCTTGATGACTGCATTGCTGCTGTTCCTCGGCGGGCTGGCCGCCCTGGTGGTGGGGGCCGATCTGCTGGTTCGCGGGGCTTCGAAGCTCGCGCTGGGCTTTGGCATTTCGCCGCTGGTGGTCGGTCTGACCATCGTCGCCTTCGGCACCAGCGCGCCCGAGATGGCGGTGTCGGTCGGCGCGGTGCTGGAAGGCAAGACCGACATCGCCATCGGCAATGTGGTGGGCAGCAACGTCTTCAACGTGCTCTTCATCCTCGGCCTCAGCGCGCTGATCGTGCCGCTGGTGGTCAATGTGCAACTGATCCGCCAGGAGGTGCCGATCATGATCGGTGCCAGCCTGCTGCTGCTGCTGCTGGGCTTGGACGGCCGCGTGAGCGCCTGGGAGGGCGCGCTGCTGGTCGTGCTGCTGGGGGTCTACACGGTGTTCCTGGTGCTGCAGTCGCGGCGCGAGACGCAGGCGGCGCAGGATGAATTCGCCGCCGAGATGCCGCCGCTGGACGCGCAATCCTGGGACGCCCGGCTGCCGGTGCAGCTGCTGATGATCGGCGTGGGCCTGGCGGCCCTGGTGTTCGGCTCGCAGTGGCTGGTGGAGGCCGCCGTGACCTTCGCCAAGGCGATGGGCGTGAGCGACCTGGTGATCGGTCTGACCATCGTGGCGGCCGGCACCTCGATGCCCGAGGTGGCGGCCTCCATCACGGCTGCGGTGAAAGGCGAGCGCGACATCGCGGTGGGCAATGTGGTGGGCAGCAACACCTTCAACATCCTCGGTTGCGTCGGCCTGTCGGGTCTGGCGTCCGGCGACGCCGGACTGCTGCTGTCGCAGGCGGTGCTGAATTTCGACCTCTGGGTGATGCTGGCCGTGGCGCTGGCCTGCCTGCCGGTGTTCCTGACCGGGCGCGAGATTGCGCGCTGGGAGGGTGCGGTGTTCCTCGTGTACTACGCGGCCTATGTGGGCTATCTGATCCTGGCGGCCCAGCAGCACGATCTCTTGGGCACCTTCTCGACCGCCATGCTGAGCTTCGTGCTGCCCATCACCGTCATCACCCTGGTGGTGTCCGTGCTGCGCAAGCCGGGAGGGCCGGCTTGAGCCTGGCGTTGATCGCGCTGCTGCCCTGGCTTGGCGCGGCGCTGATGCTGGCCCTGCCGCCGCGCCAGCGTGTGGCGGCGGCCGGCGTGGCGGGCGCGGTGGCACTGGCGGCCCTCGGCCTGCTGCTGACGCTGGCGCCGGCGCTGTTCGCCGGCGAGCTGCTGCGCTGGCGCGTGGAGTGGTTGCCGCAACTGGGCATGGCACTGGGCTTTCGGCTCGACGGCCTGGCCTGGCTGCTGGCGCTGCTCATCACCGGCATCGGCGCGCTGGTGGTGCTCTACGCCGCCTGGTACCTGGCGCCCGAGGATTCGGCACCGCGCTTCTTTGCCTTCTTGCTGCTCTTCATGGGCGCCATGCTGGGTGTGGCGCTGGCCGACAACCTGCTGCTGCTGGTGCTGTTCTGGGAGCTGACCAGCCTGTCGAGCTTCCTGTTGATCGGCTTCTGGCACCAGCGCCAGGATGCACGCCAGGGCGCGCGCATGGCGCTCACGCTGACCGGGGCCGGCGGCCTGTGCCTGCTGGCCGGGGTGCTGCTGATCGGCCATGTGGTGGGCAGCTTCGATCTGGACCGGGTGCTGGCCGCGCGCGAGCTGCTGCAGGCGCATGCGCTATTCCCGGTGGCGCTGGGCCTGGTGCTGCTGGGTGCCTTCACCAAGAGCGCGCAGTTCCCGTTCCATTTCTGGCTGCCGCACGCCATGGCGGCGCCCACGCCGGTGTCCGCCTACCTGCACTCGGCCACCATGGTGAAGGCCGGGGTGTTCCTGCTGGCGCGGCTCTACCCGCTGCTGGGTGGCAACGAACTCTGGTTCTGGGCGGTCTCGCTCACCGGTCTGGCCACGCTGTGCGTGGGAGCCTATGTGGCGCTGTTCCAGCACGACCTGAAGGGCCTGCTGGCCTATTCGACGATCAGCCACCTCGGGCTGATCACGCTGCTGTTCGGGCTGGACGAGCCGCTGGCGGTGGTGGCCGGCGTGTTCCACCTGATCAACCACGCCACTTTCAAGGCCGGGCTCTTCATGAGCGCCGGCATCATCGACCACGAGACCGGGACGCGCGACATGCGTCGCCTCGCCGGCCTGCTGCGCCTGATGCCGCTCACCGCCACGCTGGGCATGGTGGCGGCCGCCGCCATGGCGGGCGTGCCGTTGCTCAACGGTTTCCTGTCGAAGGAGATGTTCTTCGCCGAGACCGTGGCGGCGAGCGGGCACGGCGTGATGGAGTGGCTGCTGCCGTTCGGCGCCACGCTGGCCGGGGTGTTCAGCGTCGCGTATTCGCTGCGTTTCATCCACGACACCTTCTTCAACGGTGAGGCGCGGGTCGGCCCCGCGCACCTGCCCAGGATGCCGCACGAGGCACCGTTCTTCATGCTGCTGCCGGTGTGCGTGCTGGTGCTGCTGTGCGTCGCCGTCGGGGTGGCGCCGCAGTGGGTCGTGGGGGCGCTGCTGGCTTTGGCCGCGCAAGCCACGCTGGGCGCGACGCCGCTGCCCGACTACCACCTGGCCATCTGGCACGGCTTCAACCTGCCCCTGCTGATGAGCGCAGTGGCGGTGAGCGGGGGCCTGCTGCTCTATGTCTTCTTGCAGCGGCATGTGAACCTGCATCGGCTGCACCGCGTGCCCTTGTGGGCCTTGAGTGGCGGCAAGGACCTGTTCCAGGCCCTTCAGGACGGCGCGCTGCGGCTCGCTCGCGGCCTCAGCGCGCGCCTGGAGAACGGCGCGCTGCAGCGTTACTTGCTGCTGCTGGTGCTGAGCGCCCTGGCGGCCGGCGCCTGGCCTTTCCTGGCCCCGGGCATGCCCTCGGCGGGCATGGCAGCGCTGCACCTGGACGGTCTCAGCCCCGCTGTGGCGCTGGTCGGGCTGTTGGGCATCGGCGCCACCCTGGCCACCACCGTGCTGCACGCCCAGCGCCTGTTGGCGCTGGTGCTGATGGGCGCCGTGGGCCTGGTGGTCTGCCTGGGCTTCGTCTACTTTTCGGCGCCCGATCTGGCGCTGACGCAGTTGCTGGTCGAGATGGTGACGCTGATCCTGATGATGCTGGCGCTGCACTGGCTGCCCGCCGAAAGCGCGCCGGAGCCCGGCCGTTGGCGGCGCTGGCGCGATGCCGTCATCGCGCTGGCCGTGGGTCTGGGCGTGGCGCTGCTCGCCTGGATGGTGCTGACGCGCGAGGGGCGTTCGATCAGCGACTACTTCCTCGCCACCACGCTGCCCCTTGGGGGGGGAGCCAACACGGTCAACGTCATCATCGTCGACTACCGCGGCTTCGACACCCTGGGCGAGATCACCGTGCTGGCCATCGCCTGCCTGAGCCTGCAGGCGCTGCTGCAGGGCGTGCCAACGCGCCTGGGCGCGCCGGCACCCGAGGCGCACCCGCTGATGCTGCAACTGATCGCCCGCCTGGTGCTGCCCTTCTGCGTGCTGATCGCCATCTACCTCTACCTGCGCGGCCACAACCTGCCCGGCGGCGGCTTTGCGGCGGGGCTGGTGCTGGCCATCGGGCTGCTGCTGCAGGCCATGGCGCACGGCCAGGACTGGGTGCAAGCGCGCGGCGGCTCGCTCGACCACCGCGCCTGGGTCGGCTGGGGCCTGCTGGTGGCGACGCTGACCGGCTTGGCGGCCTGGGCCTTTGGCGCGCCTTTCCTCACCAGCAGCTACGACTACCCCTGGCTGCCCGGCGTGGGCGGCGTGCCGCTGGCCTCGGCGGGCGCCTTCGACCTGGGCGTGTTCCTGGTGGTGGCCGGGGCCACGCTGGTGATGCTGTTGTCGATCGGCCGGCTGGCCCGAGGGAGCCCCTGATGCTGCTGCTGCTTGCGCTCGGCATCGGCGTGCTGGCCGGCTGCGGCACCTGGCTGCTGTTGCGTGCGCGCAGCTTCGATGCCATCCTGGGCCTGACCCTGCTGTCCTACGCGGTCAATCTGTTCATCTTCGCCATGGGCCGGGTCAAGGTCGATGCCGTGCCGATCGTCCGCAAGGGCGTGGCGAGCACCCTGGCCCATACCGCCGACCCGCTGCCCCAGGCCCTGGTGCTGACGGCCATCGTCATCAGCTTTGCGCTCACCGCGGTGCTGCTGGGCATCGCGCTGCGCGCCCATCAGCAGAGCGGCAACGACCAGGTGGACGGACGCGGATGAATCACCTGCTGGTCGTCCCCATCGTGCTGCCGCTGCTCGCCGGAGCCTTGTTGCTGCTGCTCGAAAAGGCCGGCGGCCGCTGGGCGCAGCGGGCCCGGCCGCTGGCGCTGGTCAGCGCTGCGCTGCTGCTGCTGTGCGCCCTGGGGCTGATGGTGCAGGCCGATGGCGGTGCGGTGCAGAGCTACCTGCTGGGCAACTGGCGCGCGCCCTGGGGCATCGCGCTGGCGCTGGACCGCAGCACGGCACTGCTGCTGGTGCTCACGGCGCTGCTGGGGCTGGCCGCCTTGCTGGACGCCTGCGCCGGCGAGGACCGCCGCGGCGCGCATTTCCACGCGCTGTTCCAGTTCCAGCTGATGGGCGTCAACGGCGCCTTTCTGACCGCCGATCTGTTCAACCTCTTCGTCTTCTTCGAGGTGCTGCTGGCGGCCAGTTACGGCCTGCTGCTGCACGGTGCCAGCCGCGAACGCGTGCAGGCGGCGCTGCACTACGTGGTCTTCAACCTGGTGGGCTCGGCGCTGTTCCTCATCGCCATCAGCCTGCTCTACGCGCTGGCGGGCACGCTCAACCTGGCCGATCTGGCACTCAAGCTGCCGCAGCTGCCGGCGCAGGACCTGGCGCTGGCGCAGGCGGCCGGCCTCATGCTGGCGGTGGTGTTCGCCATCAAGGCCGCCTTGCTGCCGCTCTATTTCTGGTTGCCGGCCACCTATGCGGCGGCGCCGGCGGCGGTGGCCTGCCTGTTCGCCATCCTGACCAAGGTGGGCGTGTACGCGCTGCTGCGCGTCGGCACGCTGCTGTTCGGGGTCGGGCAGGGGGGCATGGCCGGGCTGCTCGAACCCCTGCCCTGGCTGGGGCTGGCGACCCTCTTGCTGGCGGCGGTCGGCGCGCTGGCGGCCGATGGGCTGAGGCGCCTGGTGGCCTACCTGGTGGTGGCCTCGGCCGGCACCCTGCTGGTGGGGGTCGGCCTGGGCAGCGCGGCGGCGCTGACGGCCACGCTGTTCTACCTCGTCAACAGCAGCTTGGTGGCCGGCGCCTGGTTCTTGCTGGCGGAGCGCATCGCCTGGGCACGCGGTGGCGACGACCGCCTGGTGCCGGCCCAGCTGCAGCAGGGCTGGATGGGCTATGGCCTGGCCTTTTTCGTGGCGGGCGTGGCGGTGGCGGGCGTGCCTCCCTTGGCCGGCTTCATGGGCAAGGCGCTGCTGCTGCAGGCGGCGGGCGCGTTGCCGCATGCCGGCTGGTGGGTGGGCGGCGTGCTGACCTCCAGCCTGATGATCCTGGTGGCGCTGGCGCGCGCCGGCTCGCGGCTGTTCTGGGAGCCGGGTGAGCGGCGCGGCATGCGCCTGCCGCCGGCCGCGCCGGGGCAGACGCTGGCGTTGGGCGGCCTGCTGCTGGCGGTGCTGGCCTGCGCGGTGTTCGCGCGGCCGCTGGGGCGCTACGCCGAGCAGGCGGCTGGACAGTTGCTCGACCGCGCCGCCTATGTGCAGGCGGTGCTGGGCAGCGAGCCGGTGGCGCCGGCCCTCGATGTGCGCAAGGAAATGCGCGAGCGCGGGGAGTCGAAGTGAAGCGCTGGCTGCCCGCTCCGCTGCTGTCGCTGATGCTGGGCGTGAGCTGGCTGCTGCTCAACGAGTCGGCCTCGGTCGGTCATCTGCTGCTGGCCCTGGCCCTGGCCCTGGTGGTGCCGCTGTGCACGGCGCGCTACCGGGTGGACCCGCCGAGGCTGCGCAATGGGGCGGTCCTGCTGCGCCTCATGGGGCGGGTGCTGGTCGACATCGTGCTCAGCAACTTCGAGGTGGCGCGCCGTGTGCTCGGGCCGGATACGGGCATGCGTTCGCGCTTCGTGTGGGTGCCGCTGAACCTGCGCGATCCGCACGCCATCGTGGCGCTGGCCGGCATCGTCACGCTGACGCCGGGCACCTTGTCCAGCGATCTGAGCCCTGACCGTCGTCACCTGCTGGTGCACGCGCTGCACTGCCCGGACGACGCGGCCGAGGCGCAATTGATTGCCGACATCCAGACGCGCTACGAGGCGCCGCTGCGGGAGATCTTCGAATGACGGCCGGATGGATCGATGCGGTGCTGCCCTGGGTGGCCGGGGTTTTCGTGCTGGCGCTGCTGCTGAGCGCCTGGCGCCTGCTGCGCGGCCCGAGCCTGCCGGACCGCATCCTGGCGCTGGACACGCTCTACATCAACGCGCTGGCCCTGCTCGTCGTGTTGGGTATGTTGCTGCGCAGCAGCCTGTACTTCGAGGTGGCCATGCTGATCGGCCTGCTGGGCTTCGTCGGCACCGTGGTGCTGTCGAAGTTCCTGCTGCGCGGGGACGTCATCGAATGAATGCCTTGCTGGACATCCTGATGCTGGTGCTGCTGGTGACGGGCGCCGGCTTTGCGCTGCTGGGTAGCTGGGCGCTCGCCAGGCTGAGTGACTTCTTCAAGCGCCTGCACGGTCCGAGCAAGGCCACCACCTTGGGTGTGGGCTGCGTGCTGCTGGCCAGCATGCTGGGCTTCATGCGTTGGGGGCAGGGCAGTGGACACGAACTGCTGATCGCCTTCTTCCTCTTCCTCACCGCGCCGGTCTCGGCGCATCTGCTGGTGAAGGCGGCGCTCAAACGCTGGCCGCAGGAAGCGCCGAAACCACCGGGCTGAGTGTGCGGGTCGGCGGCTGCCCCCGATCGCGGCCTGCGCCGCGTCTGCCGAGCCAACGGGGGCGTCGGCCTCTCAGGGCCTCAGCCCTTCAGCACTCGACGATGTTGACCGCCAGCCCGCCGCGTGCCGTTTCCTTGTACTTGGTCATCATGTCGCGACCGGTGTCGCGCATGGTCTTGATGACCTTGTCGAGGCTGACGAAATGCGTGCCGTCGCCCCTGAGCGCCATGCGCGCAGCGTTGATGGCCTTGACCGAGGCGATGGCGTTGCGCTCGATGCAGGGAATCTGCACCAGGCCGCCGACCGGGTCGCAGGTCAGGCCGAGGTGGTGCTCCATGCCGATCTCGGCGGCGTTCTCCACCTGCTCGGGGCTGCCGCCCATCACCGCGCAGAGCGCGCCGGCCGCCATGCTGCAGGCTACCCCGACCTCGCCCTGGCAGCCCACCTCGGCGCCGCTGATGCTGGCGTTCTCCTTGTAGAGGATGCCGATGGCGGCGGCGGTGAGCAGGAAGTCCACCACCCCGCGTGGGGTCGAACCGTGCACGAAGCGCGCGTAGTAGTGCAGCACCGCGGGGACGATGCCGGCCGCGCCGTTGGTGGGGGCGGTGACGACGCGGCCGCCGGCGGCGTTCTCCTCGTTGACCGCCAGCGCGTAGAGGTTGACCCAGTCCATCACCTGCAGGGGGTCGCGCAGGGCGGCCTCGGGGTTGGCGGTCAGGTCGCGGTGCAGTTGCGCGGCGCGGCGCTTCACCTTGAAGCCGCCGGGCAGCGTGCCCTCGGTCCGGCAGCCGCGCTGCACGCAGGCCTGCATCACGTCCCAGATGCGCAGCAGGCCGGCGTCGATCTCGGCCGCGCTGCGCCAGTGCTGCTCGTTGCGGCGCATCAGTTCGGCAATCGTCAGGCCGTGGCGGCGGGTCAGCGCCAGCAACTCGTCGCCGGTGGTGAAGGGGTAGGGCAGCACCGTGGCGTCGGGGGCGATGATCTTTTGCTTGCTGCCGTCCTCGGCCACCTCACTGCTGACGACGAAGCCACCGCCCACCGAGTAGTAGATGCGGTTGGCAATCTCGCTGCCTTCGGCGTCGAAGGCCAGGCAGCGCATGCCGTTGGCGTGGAAGGGCAGGCTCTCGCGGCGCTTGAAGACCAGGTCGCGCGTCTCGTCGAAGCGCAGCAGCTGCTCGCCCAGCAGGCTCAGGCTGCCGGCGCGGATGGCGTCGAGCAGCGCCGGAATGGCCTCGACGTCGACCGTGTCGGGCTCGTGCCCGGCCAGACCCAGCAGCACCGCCTTGTCGCTGCCGTGGCCCTTGCCGGTGGCGCCCAGCGAACCGTAGAGGATGACCTGCACGCGCGCGGTGGCCGCCAGCAGGCCCTCGGCGCGCAGCCGCAGCCCGAACAGGCGCGCGGCGCGCATCGGCCCTACCGTGTGGCTGCTGCTCGGGCCGATGCCGATCTTGAAAAGGTCAAACACCGACACGGCCATGGCAGGCTCCCTCTCAGGCGTAGTCGGCGACCGGGATGCAGGCGCACATCAGGTTGCGGTCGCCGTAGACGTTGTCCACGCGCCCCACCGGCGCCCAGTACTTCTGCTGGCGCAGCGAGGGCAGCGGGTAGGCCGCCAACTCGCGCCCATAGGCATGGCTCCAGGCGTCGGCGCCGCAGACCTGCGCGGTGTGCGGGGCGTTGACCAGCGGGTTGTCGTCCCGCGGCCATTCGCCGCTGCCGACGCGATCGATCTCCTGACGGATGGCGATCATGGCGTCGACGAAGCGGTCGAGTTCGTGGCGGCTCTCGCTCTCGGTCGGCTCGACCATCAGCGTGCCGGCCACTGGGAAGCTCAGGGTCGGGGCGTGGAAGCCGTAGTCGATCAGGCGCTTGGCCACGTCCTCGGCGCCCACCCCGGTGGCGTCCTTCAAGGGTCGCAGGTCGAGGATGCACTCGTGCGCCACGCCGCCGCCCTTGACGCCCTCGATGCCGCCGCTGAAGTGGATGTCGTAATGCCCGCTCAAGCGCGCGGCCACGTAGTTGGCGCTCAGGATCGCCACCTCGGTGGCCGCCTTCAAGCCGGCCGCGCCCATCAGGCGGATGTACATCCACGAGATCGGCAGCACAGCTGCATTGCCATACGGTGCGGCGGAAACTGCCCCATTGACCGCCGGCAGGCCGCCCGTGCGGTGCCCTGGCAAGAACGGCACCAGGTCCTCGACCACGCAGACCGGGCCGACGCCCGGGCCGCCGCCGCCGTGCGGGATGCAGAAGGTCTTGTGCAGGTTCAGGTGCGAGACGTCGCCACCGAACTGGCCCGGCGCGGCCAGGCCGACCAGCGCGTTCATGTTGGCGCCGTCCACATAGACGCGGCCGCCATGCGCCTTGACCATCGCGCAGATCTCGCCCACATGGGTGTCGAACACGCCGTAGGTGGAGGGGTAGGTGATCATGATCGCCGCCAGCCGTTCGGCGTGCTGCGTGCACTTGGCCTGCAGGTCGGCGAGGTCGATGTTGCCGTCCTTGTCGCACTTGGTGACCACGACCTGCATGCCCACCATCTGCGCAGAGGCCGGGTTGGTGCCGTGTGCGCTCTCCGGGATCAGGCAGATGTTGCGCTGCGACTCGCCACGGCTGGCGTGCCAGGCGCGAATGGCCAGCAGACCGGCGTACTCGCCCTGGGACCCGGCATTGGGTTGCAGGCTGATGCCGGCGTAGCCAGTGGCCTCGCACAACCAACTGCGCAATTGCGCGTCGAGCTCGGCGTAGCCGGCCAGCTGGTCGGCGGGGGCAAAGGGGTGCACGCCCGCGAACTCCGGCCAGGTGATGGGAATCATCTCCGTGGTGGCGTTGAGCTTCATGGTGCAGGAACCCAGAGGGATCATGCTGCGGTCCAGCGCCAGGTCCTTGTCGGAGAGGCTGCGGATGTAGCGCAGCATCTCGGTCTCGCTGTGGTGGGTGTTGAAGACCGGGTGGGTGAGGAAGCGGCTTGAGCGGCGCAGGTGCGCGGGAATCAGGCTCTCGACGCCGGCTTCGAAGGCGCTCACGGCCAGCGCGCTGCCGGGGCTGAACCAGGACCACAGCGCCTCGACGTCGGCGCGCGTGCTGGTTTCGTCGAGCGCCACGCCGACGTGGGTGGGCGAGAGTCGGCGCAGGTTGGCGCCGCCGGCCAGCGCGCGCGCCAGCACGGCGTCGGCCTCGCATTCGACGCTCAGGGTGTCGAAGGCGTAGGGCGTGACGACCTTCAGCCCGAGTTGCTGCAGGCCGGCCGACAGGATGGCGGTGAAGCTCGCCACGCGCTCGGCGATGCGCTTCAAACCGACCGGCCCGTGATAGACCGCGTACATGCTGGCCACCACCGCCGGCAGCACCTGGGCGGTGCAGATGTTGGAGGTGGCTTTCTCGCGGCGGATGTGCTGTTCGCGCGTCTGCAGCGCCAGCCGGTAGGCGGGCGCGCCTTGCGCGTCCTTGCTCACGCCGACCAGGCGGCCGGGCATGCTGCGCTTGTATTCGTCGCGGCAGGCCAGGTAGGCGGCGTGCGGACCGCCGCAGCCCATCGGCATGCCCAGGCGCTGGCTGTTGCCCACCACGATGTCGGCGCCGAATTCACCCGGCGGCACCAGCAGGGTCAGCGCCAGCAGGTCGGCGCAGACGATGAAGGCAGCCTGCTTGGCGTGCGCGGCGTCCACATGGGCCTTGAGGTCGTGGATCAGGCCGGTGGTGCTCGGGTACTGGCAGACCACGGCGAAGTAGTCGTCGTGCTCGGCCATCAACTGCGGCGCCATGCCCACCTTGACCTCCAGACCGAGCGGCTGGCAGCGCGTCTGGATCACCTCGATGGTCTGCGGGTGGCAGTCGCCGGCCACGATCAGCACATTGCTCTTGCTCTTGACGGAGCGCTTGGCCAGCGTGACCGCCTCGGCCGCCGAAGTGGCCTCGTCGAGCATCGAGCCGTTGGCGATGGCCATGCCGGTGAGGTCGCAGACCAGGGTCTGGAAGTTCAGGATCGCCTCCATGCGACCCTGCGAGATCTCGGCCTGGTAGGGCGTGTAGGCGGTGTACCAGGCCGGGTTCTCGAGGATGTTGCGCAGGATGACGCCGGGCGTGTGGGTGTCCGAGTAGCCCTGGCCGATGAAGCTCTTGAGCACACGGTTCTTGGCCGCGATGGCGCGCAGCTCGGCCAGGCCCTCGGCCTCGCCGACCGGCGCCGGCAGCTGCATGGCGGCGGCGCGGCGGATGCCCGCGGGCACCACGGCGTCCATCAGCGCCTGCCGGCTGGCCACGCCGATGGCCGCGCACATCAGGGTTTCATCGACGCCGTCCGGGCCGATGTGGCGGGCCTGGAACTGCGAACGGTCTTCAAGGGAGGCGAGCGGCGTGGGCATGGCGGGTAGAGCGGGAGGTTTACAGGGACTTCAGCAGGTCGTCGTAGGCGGTGCTGCTCATCAAGCTGTCGAGCTCAGCCGGCTTGGCGAGCTTGACCTTGAAGAACCAGCCGGTGCCGAGCGGGTCGCTGTTGGCCAGCGAGGGGTCGTCGCGCAGGGTCTCGTTGACCTCGACGATCTCGCCCGTCACCGGCATGTAGACGTCGGCGGCGGCCTTGACGCTCTCGACCACGCCGGCCACTTCCTTGGGGGCGTAGGTCTTGCCGACCTCGGGCAGGTCGACGAACACCACGTCGCCCAGCGCGTCCTGCGCGTGCACGGTGATGCCCACCGTGGCCGTGCCGTCAGCGTGCACGGCGATCCATTCGTGGTCTTCGGTGTACAGGGTGGTGCTCATGGTTTCAGCCTCGGAAGTAGCGGTTGGGGGTGAAGGGCATGGGGGAAACGGTCATCGGCACGCGCTTGTCGCGCACCTGGGCGAACAGCTGCGTGCCCTGCGCGGCGCAGCCACTGTGCACATAGCCCATGGCAACCAGGTGTCCGCAGGTCGGGCCGAGCGTGCCGCTGGTGACGACGCCGACCTCGGCGCCCGCGGCGTCGAGCAGCTTGGCGCCTTCGCGCACCGGCAGCTTCTCGGCGCTCGTCAGGCCGACGCGCTTGCGCGTGGCCGGCGCCGGCACCGACTGCGTGCCCGGCAGCTGCGGGTCGATGACGGCAAAGCCGGGGTAGCCGCCGGCGCGCGCGCCACCGCTGCGGCGCACCTTCTGGATGGCCCAGGTCAGCGCGGCCTCGGCCGGCGTGGTGCGGGTGTCGATGTCGTGGCCGTAGAGGCAAAGGCCGGCCTCCAGGCGCAGGGTGTCGCGGGCGCCCAGACCGATCGGCCTGACCTCGGGCTGGTCGAGCAGCGAGCGCGCCACCGCGATGGCATCGCGCTCGTGCACGCTGATCTCGAAGCCGTCCTCGCCGGTGTAGCCGCTGCGGGTCAGGAAGACCTCGAAGCCGTCGAGCTTGAAGAAACCGCCGTCCATGAAGGTCAGCTGCTGCACCCCGGGTGCCAGGCGCGCCAGCGCCTGCACCGCCTGCGGCCCCTGCAGCGCCAGCAGCGCGCGCTCGGGGCAGGGAATCACCCGGCTGCCCAGGTGCTGTTGCAGGTGCGCGGTGTCCTGCTGCTTGCAGCCGGCGTTGACGACGACGAACAGGTCGTCGGGGCGGCGGCAGACCATCAGGTCGTCGAGGATGCCGCCGGCCTCGTTGGTGAACAGCGCGTAGCGCTGCTTGAACACGGGCAGGTCGACGATGTCGACCGGCACCAGGGTCTCGAGCAGCGCCGCGGCGTCCTCACCCACCAGGCGCAGCTGCCCCATGTGCGAGACATCGAACAGGCCGGCGGCGCTACGGGTATGGCGGTGCTCGGCCAGGATGCCGTCGCGGTACTGGACCGGCATCGCATAGCCGGCGAACGGCACCATCTTGGCGCCCAGTTCCACATGCAGCGCGTGCAGCGGGGTGTGCAGAAGCGATTCGCTCACGGCGACCTCCAGCGAGAACAAGTTGAATCGAGGGCGCATTGAACACCCGGCTTGTCCCCGCTGTCCTGGGTACTTGAGAGATTCACCGCAGGACCGGAATCCGGCGGTTTGCCCCTTCAGTGGGCGCCCGACTTCGGCGCCTCTCTCCAGCGAAGTTCCTTCTCTCAGTCCTTCTGCCTGAGCGTTCGGCTGCATGGCAGCCTGCGCCTTCGGCGGCCCCCAACGGCGACGGGGCGCTCTCCTGAGCGGCGCGGATTATGGCGCCAAGCGCGGCCAAGCCCGGAATAATGCGCCGCCCTTGGCTCCTGTGCTCCCCTCATGTTCAAGTCCCGTGCGTTCTGGATCGTCCTGGCCCTGCTGCTGGTGCTGCCTGCGGCCTATTTCTGGCTGATGCTCTCGTGGAGCTACAGCACGGGCGAGCGCGCCGGCTATGTGCAGAAGCTCTCCAACAAGGGCTGGATCTGCAAGACCTGGGAGGGTGAGCTGGCCTTGGTGACGATGCCCGGCGCCACCACCGAGATCTTCGCCTTCACCGTGCGCGACGACGCGGTGGCGCGCCGTATCGAGCAGGTCTTGGGCCAGCGCGTGGCGCTGCACTACGAGGAGAAGAAGGGTCTGCCGACGACTTGCTTCGGCGAGACCCGACATTACGTGACCGGCGTGCGCGTGGCCGAAAGCCTGCCGGTGGCGCCCGGCGTCGCCATTCCGCAGCCGCCGCTGCCGGCGTCGCAGCCGGCACCCCTGCCGGCCCCCCTGACGCCCCCGCTGCCGGCCTCGGCCGCCAGCCGCTGATCAGCGCGCGCGGCGCGGCAACAGCCCGAGCGACAGCGCGGTGCCTGCCAGCACCAGGGCGCCGCCGCCGAGCATGCCCAGACTGAGCTGCTCGCCCAGAAAGAGCGCGCCCCACAGGATGGCGAAGAGCGGGATCAGAAAGGTCACGGTGACGGCCTTGGTCGGCCCGACGCGCGCGAACAGCCGGAAATACAGCATGTAGGCCACGCCCGTGCACAGCACGGCCAGCCCCAGCAGGGCGGCCCAGCTGCGGGTGCCGGGCATCACGGCCGGCCAGGACAGCAGTCCCGGCACGAGCAACCAGGCGGCGGCCGACAGCTGGCTGCCGGTGGCCACCGCCAGCGGCGACAGGCCGCTCAACCATTGCCGGGTGGCGACGGCCGCCACGGCGTAGTTCAGCGTGGCCAGCAGGCAGGCCAACACGCCGGCCAGCTGCACCTCGGCCGTGGCCACGCCAGCGCCGCGTGCCGTCACCAGCAACACCACACCCAGGAAGCCCATCAGCAGGCCCATCAGACGCAGGGCCCCGGGCGCCTGGGCCAACCAGACCCAGGCCACCAGCGCCGTCCACATCGGCACCGTGGCGTTGAGGATGCTGGCCAGGCCGGCCGGCAGGTGCTGCAGCGCGTAGGCGAACAGGGCAAAGGGCGCGGCCGAGTTGACCAGGCCGATGAAGGCCATCGGCTTCCACAGCGGCCCCATCTGCGCCAGCGGCGCGCGGCCCTGGCGCCACAGCAGGATGGGCAGCAGGAACAGCGCCCCGCCGCTGACGCGCAGCCAGGCCAGCGTCAGCGTGCCGAACTCCGGCGCGCTCCAGCGCATGAACAGGAAGCTCGCGCCCCAGACGGCGCCGAGCACCAGCAATTCAAGGAAATCGCGCATTCACAAGCTCTCAATCCTTCCAGGCCACGCCCTCGAGGGTGAGCAGCTGGCGTTTCATCGGCAGACCGCCGCCGAAGCCGGTCAGCGAGCCGTCACGCCCGAGCACGCGGTGGCAGGGAATCAGGATGCCGACGGGATTGCGCCCGACCGCACCGCCGACGGCGCGGCATTTGTTGCGGTCGCCGAGTTGCTCGGCCAGGCTGGCGTAGTCGGTGTGGGCACCGCGCGGGATCTTCAGCAGCAAGCGCCACACGGCCTCTTGAAAGGGCGTGCCCTGCGGGTCGAGCGGTGGCAGCGCCGGGTCGGCGTCGAATTGGGCCCAGCGCGCCAGCAGCCCGTGGGTCTGCACGAACCAGGGATGCGCCGGTTCGTCGGGCAAGGACAGCGGGCGGGGCGGCGGCCGGCCTTCGGGAAAGTGCAGTTCGGACAGGCCCAGCGCGCTGCGGCGCGCCAGCAGCATGCCGAACGGCGAGTCGATCCAGGTCTGGGCGACGGGGGGATTCATGCGGACTGCCTCCACAGGTTCAGCACCGCGTAGCTGCGGTAGGGCGCGAAGCGCTCGGGGTCAAGCGTTGGCCGGGCCGCCAGCTGCTTGCGCAGCACGACATCGCCGGGCAGGAAGCGGTCGGGCCAGGGCCAGGCGCGCATCAGGATGTAGGACGCCGTCCAGGGCCCGATGCCCGGCAGGCGCAGCAGCTCGGCCTCGGCCTCCTCGAGGCTGCCGCGACCCTCAGCCAGGCGCAGCAGCGGCCAGTGCTGCGCCAGTTGGGCCAGGGTGCGGGCCCGCGCCGCCGGCATGCCGCAGGCGGCCAGGGCCTCGGCGCCGGCACGGGTCAGGGCCTCGGGGGTCGGGAACAGACGGGTCGGCGCGCTGCCCGGCTCGGCTTCGATCAGGCGTTCGCCCGAGGGCAGGGTTTCACCGAAGCGCTCGACGAGGCGCGTGGCCAGTGTGCGGGCCGCCGCCACGCTCACCTGTTGTCCGAGCACGGCACGCACCGACAGCTCGAAGCGGTCCAGGCAGCCCGGCAGGCGCAGGCCGGCGACGGGCGCCAGGGCCTGCAGGTGCTCGGCAATCACCAGCGGGTCGGCGTCCAGGTCGAGCCAGCGGCGCAGCGCGGGCAGCAGGCTGGCCGCCACGTCCCACAGCGCCGGCGAAAGCGCCAGTGACAGGCGCGGCTGGCTCGGGTCGAAGCGCACGCGCAGGCTGCCGCTGCAGCCGGCCCAACGCAGGCTGCGCTGCACGGTCGCCGTGGCGGTGTCGATGCATTCCACCGAGGGCACCGCACGCGCGGCCAGGAAGGCCAGCAAATCGGCCTGCGCCAGCGGCGGCCGGTAGGCCAGCCAAAGCCTTGCCGAGGCGGTCCCGGTGCCTGGCGCGTCGACGCGGCTGCGATGGCGCAGCTTCGACGGCGTCAGGCCGTAGTGCCGGCCCCAGGCCTGCTGGAACGTGCGCGTGCTGGCGAAGCCGGCCTGCTGGGCCACCTGGGCCACGGACAGCGTCGTATCGGTCAGCAGCTGCTTGGCGGTCAGCAGGCGGCGCGTCTGCACATAGGCCATCGGCGCCACGCCGAACTCGGCCTCGAAGATGCGGCGCAGGTGCCGCTCCGTGATGCCGAGCTGCCGGGACAGGCCTGCAATCAGGCCCGTCGAGCCGTGCAAGGCGGCCTCGTCGAGGCGCTCGCGGGCCGCAGCCGCCAGGGAGCGCGAGGCGTCCATCGTCGTGAAGGCGCCGGGTGCCAGCTCGGGCCGGCATTTCATGCAGGGTCGGAAGCCTGCCGCCTCGGCGGCCGCGGCATGGCGGTAGAAGCGGCAGTTGCGCGCCAGCGGCGTGCGCACGCGGCACACCGGCCGGCAGTAGACGCCGGTACTCGTGACGGCAGTGAACCAATGGCCGTCGAAGCGGGCATCGCGGGCCCGCAGCGCGGCGTAGCAGGCTGCGGCGTCGAGGGCGTCGTGGGCTGCGGGTGGGGCGAGCGCGGCGGGCATGGGCGGCATTCTGGGCGCCCGGCCGCCCGTCAAGGCGCGCTTTTCGGACCTGTCGCCAGCAGCCGGGCCACCAGGGGGTGCTGCACGCGCTTCTCGGTGCCGATGGCGTAGATCGTCTCGACCACCCCTTCGCAGGCGCCGACCGGCTTGACGCCGTAGCGCGTCTGCAGCTCCTCCTGCACCAGTGCCATGGCGGGGAACAGGCCCAGGCCGGCGGCGCCAAACGTTTTCAGCAGCGCGCTGTCCTGGAATTCGCCGACCACCTGCGGCTGCAGGCCTTGTTGCTCGAACCAGCGCTCGAGCAGGCCGCGCATGGCGGCGTGCGTGCTGGGCAGCAGTACGGGTTGACGCTGCAGTGAGGCGGGAAAGTCGCGCCGTGCCGCCGCTGCCAGACGTGGCGGCGCGAACCACAGCAGCGGCGACTCGCACAAACGGTGCGTGTAGAGCTTGAGGTTCGGGCTGCGGGCCGGCGCCCGGTCGCTCAGCACCACGTCGAGCCGGTGCAACGCCAACTGCGCCAGCAGATCCTCGGGCGGACCCTCGAAGCACTGCAGGTGCAGACCGCTGGCGCCGAGCACCGGTTGCAGCAGGCGGTGCACGAGCAGCTTGGGCAGGCCGTCGGCCAGCCCGACGGCCAGGCGCTGGCGGGCCGCGCGCTGTCCGGCCTCGGTCAGCAAAGCCGGCAGTCGTTCGCCGATGCGGAACAGCTCGTCGGCCTCGCGCAGCGCCAGGCGGCCGGCCTCGGTGAGTGCCAGCCCGCGCCCGGCCGGTCGCAGCAGGCTCACGCCCAGGCTGCGCTCGAGCGCACGCACCTGGCTGCTGACGGTCTGCACGGCCACCCCGAGGCGCTCGGCGGCGCGCGCCATGCTGCCCTCGGTGGCGACGACCCAAAAGTAGTGCAGGTGGTGGTAGTTCATGTTCATCATGTTTTTCATGATGATCCATTCGCCATGGCCTGCTTCATCGTGAGGGAAAGAGGCGTCAGCATTCGCCCCGTTGACACTTCACCGGATCCCTCTCATGCGCAGCTACCCCACCGACAGCCCGGAAGCCACCGCCCGTGTGCTCGCCCTCATCGTGATCGCCGACGGCGGCGTCAGCGCCAGCGAGCTGGCGCTCGTACCGCAGCGCGCCGAGCAGGAAAGCCTGCCGGGCGTCGACGCCGCGCTGATGGACCGTGTGCTGCGCGAGCTTTGCGAGGACCTGCAGATGGTGTCGCGCCGCCGCTGGGGGCGCGAACTGGAGCCGGCACTGATCGAGCCGCTGCTCGACGAGGTGCGCGCACCGCGCCTGCGCGCCGACCTGCTGCAGCTGGGCTACGCCATCGTGCAGGCCGATGGCGTGCTGAGCGACGGCGAGGGCCGCCTGCTGGCCCACCTGTACCGCCGCTGGCGCGCCGAGGACTGGGCCATCGCCGCATGAGGGGCGGCGCTCACATGGCCTTGAAGCGCGGCACGTAGGCGCGGCTGACCGGCAGCTCGGTGCTCAGCCCCCTGAAGCGCAGGTAGAGGCGCGAGGCCTCGTCACGGCGCGTGCCGGCCAGCATGGCCAGGTTGACGATGCTGGAGCGGTGCACCTGCCAGAACTGCTCGGGGTCGAGCTGCGCGACGAGTTCCTGGATCGGCGTGCGGATCAGATGCTCGGCGTCGCGCGTGCGCACCACGGTGTATTTGTCGTCGGCGTGGAAGTAGATGACCTCGGCGACGTCGATCTGGTGCGTCAATTCGCCCTGCGAGGCGCGCACCCAGCGCAGCGGCTGCGCCGGACGCGGTGGGGCGAGATGCTGGACGGCCTGCGCCAGGCGGTCGTCGGCTGCGCCGGACCTCAGGCGCTCCACCGTGCGCTGCAGGCGTTCGAGCTTCAGGGGTTTGAGCAGGTAGTCCACCGCGGCCGCCTCGAAGGCCTGCAGCGCGTAGGCGTCGTAGGCGGTGACGAAGACCACGCGCGTGGCCCCTTCGATGCCCTGCGCCACCTCCAGGCCGGTGAGGCCGGGCATCTGGATGTCGAGGAAGGCGAAATCGGGCTGCTCGGCGGCAATGGCCGCCGCCGCCTCCAGGCCGTTGCGGCAGGGTTCCAGCAGCACGAGCCCGGGCCAGGCCTGTTGCAGCAGGGTCTGCAGGTGGCGCAGCAGATGCGGTTCGTCGTCGGCAATGAGCGCCGTGGGGTGGGCGTTGGGTGTTGGGCTGGTCATGTCGGCAGATCGGCAGGGAATTCCAGGGTGGCCACGACGCCGCGCGGCTGGCGCGGCGCCAGCGTGAGGCGGGCGGCCTCGCCCCAGCGGGTGTGAAGGCGTTCGCGGATGTTGCGCGTGGCCACGCCGTTGCCCTTGCGGGCCGGGTGCGGCGCGTCGAGGCCGACGCCGTCGTCCTCGACACTGAGCTGCAAGCTGCCGTTCTTCCGCTGAGCCCGGACGACGACAGTGCCCGGCTCGACCGAGCGCTCCAGCCCGTGGTGGATGGCGTTCTCGACCAGCGGTTGCAGCAGCAGCGGCGGCACGCTGACCCGGCGGACCGCCTCGTCGGCCTCGATGCGGAAGTGCAGACGATCGCCCATGCGCAACTGCATCAGGCGCAGGTAGTGCCCGACCATGTCGAGCTCGTCGGCCAGCGCAACGGTGTCGGCGCGCATCAGCGTCAGGCTGGCGCGCAGGTGCTCGGTGAACGCGTCGAGCAGCTCGCCGGCGGCTGGCGCGTCGCAGTCGATCAGGCTGCGCACATTGGCCAGGGTGTTGAACAGGTAATGCGGTTCGATCTGTGCCTGCAGCAGCTTCAGCTCGGCCTCCTTGGCCTGCAGCTTGAGTTGGCGCTCGCTCCATTCCTGCCAGGCCCACATGCCCCAGACGATGCTGGCAAACAGCGCGACCCCGCCGAACGAGGCCCAGGTGCGTTGCATGTTCCAGTGGACCCGCTCGCTACCCGGCAGGCCGCCCAGCAGTTCGCGGGCCAGGAACAGGCCGACCAGCACGCCGGCGATGGACGTGGCGGCAAAGAAGGCGCTCACCCCGGCCGTCGGTTCGCCGTTGGTCCAGTCGATGAAACGCTGCGGCGCCCAGCGCTCGATGGCGCTGTACAGCGTGTGGATGACGCTGCCCACCACCAGGGCCGTGACCAGGAAGGGCGGCACGGTTTGCGACCAGCCCAGACGCGTGAAGTCCTTGCCACCCAGCAGCCAGCCCAGCAGCAGGAAGCCGCCGCCCCAGACCAGTGACACCAGCAGGGTGAGCGTCCACAGCGCCCAGGCCGGTTCCTCACGCTGCTTTTTCAGCTTGAAGAAGTCCTTGCGGGCGGCGCGCAGGGTGTCGAGGAATCGCATGGCGCGGCAGTCTAGGCAGGCGCGCGATGCCGGCGGGCGCGGCGCCGATGAATCGACGGTCGAGGCGCCGGGTCGACGGCCGGCGGGGTCTTCCTACAATCCCGCGCCCTCATCCAAGAGCCCCTCCCCATGCAAGTTGACGCCTCCATCTTCAAGGCCTACGACATCCGCGGCATCGTCGGCAAGAACCTCGATGTGCTCGTCGCCGAACACCTCGGCCGTGCCTTCGGCAGCGAGGCGCTGCGGGCCGGCGAGAAGGCCGTGGCGGTGGGGCGCGACGGGCGCCTGTCCGGGCCGATGCTGGTGGAGGCGTTGGCACGCGGCCTGCGCTCGACCGGCATCGACGTGGTCGACCTCGGCGCCGTGACCACGCCCATGACCTATTACGTGGCGGCCACGCGCGGCCGCCACGGCTGCCACAGCTGCATCATGGTGACCGGCAGCCACAACCCCAAGGACTACAACGGTTTCAAGATGGTGCTGGCCGGGCGCGCCGTCTACGGCGAGGAGATCCAGGGCCTGATGCGGCGCATCCAGGCCGAGGACTACGCCACCGGCCAGGGCCGCCTCGGGCGGATGGACGTGCTGGCCGAATACAGCGCACGCATCGTCCAGGACTGCAAGCTGGCGCGGCCCATGAAGGTGGTGGTGGACAGCGGCAATGGCATCCCGGGCGCATCGGCGCCGGGCATCCTGCGTGCCATGGGCTGCGAGGTGATCGACATCTATTCCAAGGTGGACGGCGACTTCCCGAATCACCACCCGGACCCGAGCAAGCTGGAGAACCTCGAGGACCTCAAACGCATCGTGCACGCCTGCGATGCCGAACTGGGCCTGGCCTTCGACGGTGACGGCGACCGGCTGGGCATCGTCACACGCGATGGCAAGGTCATCATGCCGGACCGCCAGTACATGCTGCTGGTGGCCGACGTGCTGCAGCGCGTGCCGGGCGCCCAGATCATCTACGACGTCAAGTGCACGCAGCGCCTCAAGCCCTGGATCGAGCAGCATGGCGGCCGCCCGCTGATGTGGAAGACCGGCCACTCACTGGCCAAGGCCAAGCTCAAGGAGACCGGCGCGCCGATCGCCGGCGAGCTGTCCGGCCACATCTTCTTCAGCGAGCGCTGGTACGGTTTCGACGACGGCATGTACACGGCGGCGCGCATGCTGGAGATCCTGTCGCGTGTGGCCGACCCCAGCAGCCTGCTCAACGGCCTGCCCGACAGCGTCAACACGCCCGAGCTGAACGTGGCCTGCGCCGAGGGCGAGCACCACGCCATCGTCGAGCGCCTGCAGCAGATCGCCGAATTCCCGAATGCCCAGGAGGTGGTGAGCATCGACGGCCTGCGCGTGGAGTACGCCGACGGCTTCGGGCTGGTGCGGGCATCCAACACCACGCCGGTGCTGGTGCTGCGCTTCGAGGGGCACACGCAGGCGGCGCTGGACCGCATCCAGGCGGAGGTGATGACGCAGTTGCGGCGCGTCAAGCCCGACGTCAGCCTGCAGGCCTCGGCACATTGAGCGACGCCTTCGCCCGATTCCTCTGGGGCTGGGCGATGCGCCTGGCCACGCCGCTGCTGCTGGCGCGCTGGTGGTGGCGCGGTCGGGCCGAACCGGGCTACCGCGAGAGCCTGGCCGAGCGCCTGGGCTTCTACGAGGCGGCCCCGGACGGGGCAGGGCGCTTGTGGCTGCACGCCGTCAGCCTGGGCGAGACCCTGGCCGCCACACCGCTCGTCGAGCAGTTGCGCCAGCAGCAGCCGGGCGTGCGCCTGCTGCTCACGCACACCACCGCGACGGGGCGCGAGGCGGCGTGCAAGCTGCTGCGCGAGGGCGATGCCATGACCTGGCTGCCGATCGACACACCGGGCGCCGTGCGCCGTTTCTTGCGCCATTGGCGGCCGGCCCGGGGCGTGCTGATGGAGACCGAGGTCTGGCCCAGCCTGCTGGCTGCCTGCGCAGATGCTGGCGTTCCCGTCACGCTGGCCAATGCCCGGCTGAGCGAGAGGAGCCTGCGCAAGGGCCAAGGCATGAAGGCCTTGCTGGGAGGCGCAGCGGGTCGGCTGACGCGGGTGCTGGCGCAGACCGAGGCCGACGCGCAACGCCTGCGCCGGATGGGCGCGGCGAAGGTCGAGGTGATGGGCAACCTGAAGTTCGACAGCAGCCCCGAGCCCGCGCTGCTGGCGCGAGGGCAGGCCTGGCGTGCCACCTTGGGTGAGCGGCCGGTGCTGCTGGCCGCCGTCACGCGCGAGGGCGAGGAGGCCCTGCTGCTGCAGGCCTTTGCCCGCTGGGGCGGTGCGCAGCGGCCGCTGCTGCTGCTGGTGCCGCGCCATCCGCAGCGTTTCGACGAGGTGGCGCAACGCATTGAGCAGGCCGGTCTGCGGTTGGCGCGTCGCAGCAGCTGGGCCGAGGGCCTTCCGCCCCTTGATGCCGAGGCCTGGCTCGGCGACAGCATGGGCGAGATGCCGGCTTATTACGCGGCGGCCGATCTGGCCTTGCTGGGCGGCAGCTTTGCACCGCTGGGGGGACAGAACCTGATTCAGGCCGCGGCCTGTGGCTGCCCGCTGCTGATGGGGCCGCACACCTTCAATTTTGCCGACGCCGCCGAGGGCGCCCTGCGGGCCGGTGCGGCGCAGCGCGTGGACCACATGCCGGCCGCGCTCGAGCGTGCGCGTGAACTGCTGTCCGACACGGCGGGCTTGGCGGACATGCGCCGCCGCGCGCTCGACTTTGCCGCCGCGCACCGTGGCGCGGCGACCCGCATGGCCGCCGCCGTCCTCAGCGACTGATCACTCGTCGTTGCGGAACACGAGCTTGACCTCGTGCGTCTGCTTGTCGGCGCCGGGTTCGAAGCGCCACTCCATCAACGCGTCGATCGACACGCGGTCGAACACGCGCTTGGGTTCGGCCTCCAGGATGTCCACGCTGATGACCTTGCCGTCGGCACCGATGGTGAGCTTGGCCTTGACGCTTCCGGCGTTGATGTTCTTGCGCACCGCCTCGGCAGGAAATTCGGGCGGTACCTTCTTGACGACCTTCGGGGGGGTCTGCGCCAGGGTGGCGGCGCTGGCCAGCAGCAGCGAGAGGGCGAGGGGGCGGAACAGGCTCATGGATTGACTCGAAAGGGTCAGGTGCGGAAGTAGCCGACGGACTCGACCAGGCGCGAGGAGCTGCCGGTCAGGGCGTCGGTGCTGCGGGCGAGATCATTCACCAGGCTGGCATTTTGCTGCGTGCTGCGGTCGAGTTCGTTCATGGCATCGTTCACGACCCGCACGCCGCCGGCCTGCTCCTGCGCGGCGACCGAGATCTCCTCGATGAGCTGGCCCATGTCGTTGACCTCGTCGACCACCGAGCGGATGGTGGCGCCGGCGTTGTTCACCAGCGAGGTGCCGTTCTCGACCTTGACGCCCGATTCGCTGATCAGCACCTTGATTTCCTTGGCCGCATCGGCGGCCCGCGAGGCCAGCGAGCGCACCTCGGAGGCCACCACCGCGAAGCCCTTGCCATGCTCGCCGGCACGTGCCGCCTCGACCGCGGCGTTGAGCGCCAGGATGTTGGTCTGGAAGGCGATGCCGTCGATGACGCCGATGATGTCGCCGATTTTGCGCGAGCTGGCGCTGATCTCCTGCATGGTGTCAACCACCTGCGCCACCGCGCCGCCGCCCTGGGCGGCCGAGTTGCGCGCATGGGCGGCCAGGCCGGCGGCCTTGCGCGTCAACTCGCTGGCACCGGACAGGTTGGCGGCGATCTGTTCGACCGAGGCGGCGGTGGTCTGCAGGCTGGCCGCCGAGCGCCCGGTGCGCTCGCTGAGGTCCTGGTTGCTGCGGGCGATGGACTCGGCGTTGGCGCGCACCTCGCCGGCGGCATCCGACACGCTGGCCACCACACGCGACAGCGCGGCCTGCATGTCCTGCATGGCGCGCAGCATGTGCGCCACCTCGTCGTTGCCCTGCACCTGGATGTCGTGGCGCAAATCGCCGTGCCCGATGGCCTCGGCGGCCTGACGGGCGTGCTGTACCGGGCTGAGGATCGATCCGGCGATGGCGCGGGCCGCCAGCACACCCAGCACGACGGCCGCCAGCACCAGCAGCATGGACAGCGTGACGGCGCGCCGCGCCAGCTCCGAGTCGTCCTGCGCCAGCTTTCGGGCGCTGCTCATCTGCAGCTCGACCAGGCTCTTCAGGCTCTCCTGGTAGCTGGCCTGAGCCGGACGCAGATCGACGATCAGGCTTTCGCGCGCGTCTTCGGGCGCGCCATCCTTCTGCACCGAACGGAATTTGGCCACCGCAGCGAAGAAGCGCGTGGCGCGCTCGCGCAGCTCGGTCAGCAAGGCCTGCTCGGCGCTGTCGGCTGCCGCGGCCTGCAGGTCGGCCAGTGCCTTTTCGCTGTCGGTCTGGGCCTGATCGATGGCGGCGTTCTGCTTCTTGATCTGGTTGGCGGCGTCCAACAGCAGCAGGTCGCGGGCGGCGCGGGCGATCAGCTGCACCTGGCCTTCGAGTTGCTGCGCCTGGGCGATGCGGACCAGGTTCACCTGGGCGGTGCGTTCCATGTCGCCGGCCAGCCGTGCGGCGACGCTGGCGCCGTAGGCTCCGATGGCGATGAGCAGGACCAGCAACAGGCCGTGGCTGATCCACAGGCGCGTGCCGATGGCGATTTGGTTGAGGGCTCTCATGTAGGAAGTCGGCAGGGGTCGGGTGGGGGAGGGATGAACCGATGATGTTGAGGCGATGGGTCAGGCGGTGCAGCTCGTGCGCACCCGGCCTGCGAGCGGACGCCGTCCGGAACGCCTTGGCCAGAGCGTCGCGGCGCAGGGCGCGCGGGCGCTCGCGCCGGCCCGGGTGCGGCATGGCATTGCTGCGTGGGATTGGCGCAGCGGCTGCGCCGCCGGGTAACTCGCAAACGGCGGCACGGGCCAGGTGAAGCCCTCGGCGTCGGGGCTAGCGGCGTTGGCCGGACTCCAGTCCAACGGGGGCAGGCTCTCGGGCATGCCCCGAGCATAGGGGGCGGGAAAAACCCGCCCTCTGCAGGGGAACCCTCAGTGGCCCGGCGGCGCTTCGCCGGCGGTGGGATCGGCGCTGCGCCAGCGTTCGCTGGCCCGGTCCAGCAAATCGAGTTGGCGCGCGTAGTTCATGCAGCCGGTGCAGGCCCACAGGTGCACGCGCAGGCCGGCGCGCTCGAACAGGCCCAGGGGGCGTTCGCGCTGTTCACTGAGCAGGCGTGCCGCCTTGTGGCAGCCTTGCATTGCGACCTTCATGCCGTCCTTCCTTCGAACCATTGCTGCTGCAAGCACTCGCGCAAGCGCAAACGCGCCCGATGCAACGAGACCCACAGATTGGTCGGCGTGATGGACAGCTCCTTACAAATGGCTTCGGTGTCGAGCTCCAGCCATTCGCGCATCATGAAGATGCGCCCCAGTTGGCCGGGCAGGCGCTCGGTGCAGGCCTCCAGCACCGAGAAGAATTCGACCTGACGCAAGGCGTGCTCGGGATCCCCCCAGTCTTGCGGGGCCTCGCGCCAGTGGCCGTCGGCGCGGAACAGCAGATCCTCGATGTCCTCACCGTCTTCGTTGCTGGTGGACAGCTCACGGCCGTGACGGCGGATCTGGTCGACCAGCTTGTGCTTGAGGATGCCGATCAGCCAGGTCTTGAGCTGGCTGCGACCGGCAAAGGCCTGCGGGTGCTCCAGCGCGGCCAGCAAAGTCTCGCTCACCGCGTCTTCGGCCCAGGCCGGGTTGCGCAAGTGCAGGCGTGCGAACTTCATCAGCTGCGGGCGCAGCGCTTCGAGTTCACCGGTGCGGTCGATGGGTTCCATGGGCGGCGGCAGTGTAAGGATCGGCACGGCCTGTCCGACACTCACCGCGTCCACCCAGCTGGGTGGCCCTCTCTCAACCGCAAGGAACGGAAATCATGAGCACGCAACATCTCGTCCTGGCCGCCGTCGCGGCCGCCCTGGCGCTCGGCGCCGCACCCGCCGCACAGGCTCAGGCCAAGGAGAAGTGCTACGGCATCGCCAAAGCCGGCCAGAACGACTGCGCCAACCTGAGCGGCACGCACAGCTGCGCCGGCCAGTCGACCACCGAGAACGCACCCGAAGAGTGGAAGTACGTCCCCAAGGGTCAGTGCAAGGCCATGAAGGGGCTGTCGGCCGACGAGGCCAAGGCCAAGATGAAGAAGTAAGCGAAGCAGTGAACTGACGAAAGGGCAGTCACCATGATGGGCCTGGGCTGGCGTCACCCGCACCACGACGAGTTGCTGGCGCGCAAGCCCCCCTTGCCCTTTCTCGAGGTTCACGCCGAGAACTTCTTTGCCGACGGCGGTGCGGCGCCGGCGCTGCTGCTGGCAGCGCGGGCTCACTACGACATCAGCCTGCACGCCGTCGGCCTGGGCCTGGGCTCGGCGGCCGGGCTGGATCGGGCCCACCTGGAGAAGCTGGCGTTGCTCACCGAGCGAGTCGACCCTCGGTTCGTCTCGGACCACGCCTGCTTCGCGCGTGTGCAGGGCCCGCGGGGCTGGCAGCACGCCGCCGATCTGTTGCCCATTGCCTTCAACGAGGCCAGCCTGCAGCGGCTGGTGAGCCATGTTGCTCAGGTACAGGACCGCCTGCGGCGCCCCCTGCTGGTGGAGAACCTGAGCGCCTATGTCGGCTGGGTCGACGACACCCTGGCCGAACCCGAGTTCTTCAACGATTTGACGCGCCGCAGTGGCTGCGGCCTGCTGCTCGACGTCAACAACCTGCTTGTCAACGCGCGCAATCGCAACGAGCTCGATCCCGAGGCAGCTTGCCGTGAGTGGATCGCCCGGATCGAGGCCGGGCGGGTCGGCGAGATCCATGTGGCCGGTCACGCCCGCGTCGACGGCCTGTGCATCGACGACCATGGCAGCGCGGTGGAGGACACGACCTGGCGGCTTTTCCACTTCGCCCGCGAGCGCTTTGCGGACGCGCCGGGTTTGCTCGAATGGGATACCGACCTCCCTTCGCTGGACCGGCTGCTGGCCGAGGTCGCCAAGGCGAGCACGCCCGGGAGTCGCGCTTGAACCCCGGCGACGAGCAGGCGCAGTGGGTCGCCTGGATCTGGGGTGATGCCGATGCGCGGCCCCCCAAGAGCCTGCGGCCGCTGTCCAGCGTCGGTCCGCAGGACCTGACGCGTGGGCTGAGCGCCTATCGGGTGCACGCCAAAGCGCTGGCCGTGCGGGCGCTGGCCGCCCGGTTTCCGCTGCTTCAGCGCGAGTTTGGCGAAGAGGACTTCGCCGGCATGGCGTGGGCGTTTGCGCGCCAGCACCCCCCCATGCAGGGCGACCTGAACCAGTGGGGCGACGCACTGCCGGGTTTCCTCGATGCCCTGCCCGGCATGGAAAGCCGTCCCCCCTTGCTGGCACGCATCGACGATGCCTTGCACCGCCTGTCCCAGGCGCAAGACGATCCCGAACCGGACCCCAGCCTGTGGCTGCGCTTGCAGCAGCAGCCGGCATCGCGCCTGCGCCTTCGCTGGAGCGTCAACCTGAGATGGATGGCGGTGCCGGCTGATCTGGCCGAAATCCTCGATCCCGGCAACCAGACCCTGGACCGAGCCGATGGCTGGCTGCTGCTGTGGCGCCGTCACTGGCAGCCCTGCCGTGCATGGTTGGCGAGCGATCAGGCGGCCTGGCTGCGGCGTCAGGCCCATGCCCTGTCCTTGGCAGACGCGGTCGAAGCGCAAGCGGCCGAGTTCCCCGACTTTGATCTGGGCTCCGCCTTGGCGCGGGCCTGGCAGCAAGGCTGGCTGCTCGGTGCCGAGACGCTGGCGTAAGGCGGGCGCGCCGCGCACGACTCAAGCAAACATCCCCTCTCCAACTGCCTTCAGACCATGATCAAGACCCTTTGGATGGCCGCCACCGACGCCGGTCAGGATGCCCGGCGCATGCCCGAGGCGATGCGCTCGCCATTGGCGGCCTTGCAGGACCTGCTGTTGCTGGCGGCGCGTCTCTTCGTTGCCAAGGCCTTCTTCTGGTCGGGTCTGACCAAGGTTCGAGATTGGGAAACCACCTTGGCGTTGTTCCAGGACGAGTACCAGGTCCCCCTGGTGTCGCCGCAACTGGCAGCGCTGGCCGGCACGGGCGGGGAGTTGCTGCTGCCCCTGCTGCTGGTTCTCGGGCTGGCGGGGCGCTTCGGCGCCGCCGGCCTCTTCGTGCTCAACGCCGTGGCCGTGATCAGCCTGGCGGAAATCGCCCCGGCGGCGCTCATGCAGCACCAACTCTGGGGTGCGCTGCTGCTGCTGGTGTGGCTGTGGGGTCCGGGTCGGCTGTCGCTCGACCGCTGGCTCTTCACTCGCTCGAATTGAAGACCATGGCGATCTCGGCGGGCACGCGCCCGTCGGTGTCGCGGGGCAGGCGTTCGGTCTTGTCGATGGCCTTGAGCACCGCCTCGTCCCAGGCCGGGTTGCCGGAGGACTTGACGATGCGCCGGCTGATGATCAGACCGTCGGGCGCACAACGCACCAGCACCTCGGTCACCTGACGCTGGGTGAGTGTTTCGGTGAAAGTGATGTTGGGTTTGATGCGGGCCATGATGCGGCCCGCGTAGCCGGCGCTGGGTCCGGCGGACCGCGCCGCGCTGCCGACCGCCCCAGGAGATCCGCTGGTGCTGGAAGCGCCGGCGAGGCCCTGCAGGCGCCGCAGGTTCTCCTGGCGCTGCTGCTCTCGGCGTGCCTCCTCGGCCTTGGCTTCCCGCTCGGTCTTCTTCTGCTCTGAGAGCTTCTTGCGTTCGGCGTCGCGCTTTTCGGCCTCACGCTTTTCGGCCTCACGCCTTTCGGCGGCGAGTTGCTTGCGGCGCGCTTCCTGGCGTTCGGCTTCTTCATCGGCCTGTCGGCGCAATTCGTCCTTGCGGCGCTTCTCGCGTTGGGCTGCCAGTTCGGCCTCCACCTCGGCAGCCCGGTCATCGGCCTTGGGCGCCGGGGCCTGCCGTTCGACCGCGGGCGCTGGGGGAGGGGGCGGCTCTGCGGTGCGGGGCGCAGCGGCTTGCGGAACGAGGGCCCAGAGCTCGGCCTCGGCCACGCGGTCGTCGGGGCTGCTGCGCCAGTTCACCCCCACCGCCAAGGCCCAAATCAACAGGGCATGCGCACCCAGGGCCAGCAGCAGGCCGCGACCGCCGTCCTCGGGGTGGCTTGGGCGCAGCGGCAGCGAGCCCAGGGCAGCTGCGCTCACCGCGCGCCTTGCTTGACCGCCAGTCCGACGCGCTGCACGCCGGCACCCTGCAGCTTGTCCATCACCTGGACCACCGCCTCGTACTTGACCTGACGGTCGGCCGAGATGATGACGGGAATGGCGGCATCGCCACCCTGTGCCTCGCGAACACGGCGCACCAGGTCCTTGAGCGTCAGGGACTGCGCCTGGGCCTCGTCACGGCGGAACTTCAGGCTGCCGTCCTGCGCCACGATGACGTGCACGACGGCCGGCGGCTGGGTACGCGTCTTGCCCACCGAGGGCAGGTCGACCACGCCGGTGGTGATGAGCGGCGCGCTGACCATGAAGATGATGAGCAGGACCAGCATGACGTCGATGAACGGCACCATATTGATCTCGTTGATGGTGCGGCGACGGCCGCCGCGACCGGTGACGCCCGGCATCTCAGTGGCCCTGCGCGCCGGCCGGGCTGCCGGCATTGCGCTGCAGGATGTTGGAGAACTCCTCGATGAAGGTCTCCAACTGGATGGCGGCGCGGTCGATCTGGCGCGCGAATCGGTTGTAGGCCAGCACCGCCGGGATGGCGGCGAACAGACCGATGGCCGTGGCGACCAGCGCTTCGGCGATGCCCGGCGCCACGGTGGCCAGCGTCACCTGCTGCAGGTTCGACAGGCCGACGAACGCATGCATGATCCCCCACACGGTGCCGAACAGACCGACATAGGGCGAGACCGAACCGACCGAGGCAAGGAAGCTGAGATTGCTCTCCAGGGCATCGACTTCGCGCTGGTAGCTGGCGCGCATGGCGCGGCGGGCACCGTCGAGCAGCGAGCCGACGTCGACCACCTTGCGCTCGCGCAGCTTGAGGAACTCGCGCATGCCGGCCTGAAAGATGCGCTCCAACGGGGCGCCGTCCTTCTGCCGCTTGCCCGCCGCCACGTACAGCTCGTTGAGGTTGCGTCCGGACCAGAACTCGGTCTCGAACTGGTCGTTGGCCTTGCGCACGCGACCCAGGCCGAAGAATTTGGTGAAGATCACGCTCCAGCTGGCCACCGAGACGATGAGCAGCGCGGCCATGACGAGCTGGACGACGAGGCTGGCCTGCGTGACCAGGGCGATGATGGAGAGGTCTTGGTTCATGCGATGGACAGGTGCTCGCGCAGCACGTCGGGCAGGCGGCGCGGTTTGAAAAGCTCGGCATCGACGCAGGCGATCTGCACGCGGGCGCGCAACAGCTCGCTGCCATCTTCGGCACAGATGCGCTGCGCGAGGGTCAGGCTGGCGCCGCGCGCCTCGATCACCCGGACATGCACAGTGAGCAGGTCGTCGAGGCGCGCCGGACGCAGGTAGTCGGCCTCGACGCGGCGCACCACGAAGATCCACCCGGCACGCGCGCGCAGCGCCTCGCGACCGCAGCCAAGGCGGCGCAGCCATTCGGTGCGGGCGCGTTCGAGGAAGCGCAGGTAGTTGGCGTAGTACACGACGCCCCCGGCGTCGGTGTCCTCGTAGTAGACGCGGACCGGCAGGGTCAGCTCGGTGGCGTCGCTCACCGTGGCTGGCGGTCGGCCTCCACCTCGGCGCGGCGCAATTGCGCGGCCAGGCGGTCGAGCACGCCGTTGACGTACTTGTGCCCGTCGGTGCCGCCGAAGCCCTTGGCCAGTTCCACGGCTTCGTTGATGACCACCCGGTAGGGCACATCGGGGCACTGTCGCAATTCGAAGGCGCCGATCATCAGTGCACCATGCTCGACGGGCGAAAGCTCCTTGGTCGGCCGATCGACATGGCCGGCGAGCAGCTCGTCGAGCACGGCGGCTTCTCGAATGCAGCCGTGCAGCAGCAGATCGAGGTGGGTCTGATCGCACTTGGCGTATTCGGCCTGTTCGCGCAAGTGGGCGTCGATGACACCGGCGTCATCGCCGCCGAGCAGCCATTGGTACAGGCCCTGCAGCGCCACTTGGCGCGACTGGCGGCGCGCCGAGCGCGGTGCACCGCTCTTCTTGGCGGGTTTGGACGGACGGGGAGCGGTCAAGTCAGGGTCTCCAGCGGCGGATCAGGCCGAGTGTTGGTCGAGTCGGCGCAGCAGGCCAGCCATTTCCACAGCGACCTCGGCGCCGTCGCGGCCCTTGGAGATGCGCGCCCAGGCCTGCTGCTCGTTCTCCACCGTGAGGATGACGTTGGCAATGGGCAGGTGGTGGTCGAGCGCCACACGGCTGACGCCGGCGCCGCTCTCGTTGGCCACAAGTTCGAAGTGGTAGGTCTCACCCCGGATGATGCAGCCCAGCGCCACCAGCGCGTCGACATCACCGCGCCGTGCCAGCGCCTGCAGCGCCAGCGGCAATTCGAGTGCGCCGCCGACCTCCTCGTCGGCGACCAGCTGAGCACCCAGTTCCTGAAGCCTAGCTGCACAAGACTGCTTCAGCGCATCGGTGATGGGGTGGTTGAAGCGTGCGCGCACCAAACCAATGCGCAGACCCCGCCCGTCCAGGGCGACTTCGCCGCGATCAGCCTGCTGCATGGCGTGCCGCCTCCGCCGCGTCCTGGGTCGGCATGGGAACGAAGTCCACCACCTCCAGGGAATAACCGGTCATTGACGGCATCCGGCGGGGCTTGCCGAGCAGGCGCATGCGCTGCACCCCCAGGGAGCGAAGAATCTGCGCCCCCACACCATAGGTGCGCAGGTCCATGCCGCTGCGCGGACCGGCGCTGGGCGCCTGGCCGGACAGGCGCGCTGCGAGCGTGCCGTCTTCGCCCTCGGCGCCGATGTTCATCAGCACCACCACGCCGGCTCCCGCCTGGGCGATGGCCGCCAACGCGGCATCCACGCTCCAGCTGTGGCCATGCGCACCGCTGTCGATCAGGTCGAGGACCGACAGGGGCTCGTGCACCCGCACCAGCACGGCCTCATCGGCTTGCCACTGGCCGCGCCGCAGCGCCAAATGCTGACCGCCGCTGCGGTCGACGAACAAGGTGGTTTCGAATCCCCCATGGCGCGTTCGCAAGGGGCGGCTGGCGCGCGCCTCGATCAGCGATTCGTGCCGCGCCCGGTACTCGATCAAGGCGGCGATGGTGCCCATCTTCAGCCCATGCTCGGCGGCAAAGCGCTCGAGATCGGGCAGGCGCGCCATGGTGCCGTCGTCATTCATGATCTCGCAGATCACGCTGGCGGGCTCGCAGCCCGCCATGCGAGCCAGGTCGCAGCCGGCCTCGGTGTGTCCCGCGCGCATTAAAACGCCGCCGTCCTGGGCCTGCAGCGGGAAAACATGGCCGGGTTGAACCAGATCGGCCGGTTGTGCCGCAGCAGCCACCGCCGCTTGCACCGTTCTCGCACGGTCTGCCGCCGAAATGCCGGTGCTGACGCCGCTGGCGGCCTCGATGGAGACGGTGAAGGCCGTGCCATGCTTGGTGCCGTTGCGGCTGGCCATCGGCGGCAGGCGCAGGCGTTCGCAGCGCTCGCGCGTCAGGGTCAGGCAGATCAGGCCGCGCCCGAAGCGCGCCATGAAATTGACGGCCTCCGGCGTAACCTTGTCAGCTGCCAGGATGAGGTCGCCCTCGTTTTCGCGATCTTCGTCGTCGAGAAGGACGACCATCCGACCAGCCGCCAGTTCGGCAACCAGTTCGGGAACAGGGGACATCGGCATCGGGCGATTGTAGAAGGGGGGGCGGGAAAGCCCTCAGGTCGCCGGCCGCAGGCGCAGGCGCAGATCCGCTCCGAACGCCTGTGAGTCGATCCAGCGCCAGGAACTCGCGTCGGCAAGCGAATGCAGTGGGGGCAACTCCAGCAACGGGCGACCTGGGCCGATCAGCTTGGGCGCGAGGTAGACGAGCAACTCGTCCACCAGTCCCGACGCCAGCCAGGCGCCGCTGAGATGCGCGCCGGCCTCGATGTGCAACTCGTTGATTTCCTGCTCGGCCAAGTGGTGCAAAACGGCATGCAGTTGTTCGTCAGGGTTGGATGGCAGGGGGTGGCAGGTCACGCCGAGCGCGCGCAGCGCGTCCAGACGCTTGGGGGGCGCGTCAACCCCGTGCATCAACATCACCGGCCCCTGGGTTGCAAGCAGCCGCGCATCCAGCGGCAGCCTGGCCTGCCGGTCCAGCACCACGCGCAGCGGTGCCGCGATCGCTTTGGGATCGCGAACGTCGAGGCGTGGGTCGTCGACAAGAACGGTGCCGATACCGGTGAGCAGGGCGGCGGCTCGCCGCCGCCAGGTCATGCCGTCTCGGCGCGCCAACTCGCCGGTGATCCATTGGCTGCGCCCGTCGGGCAAGGCAGTGCGGCCGTCCAAACTGCACGCCAGCTTCATGCGAACAAAGGGTAGGCCGCTGCGCATGCGCTTCATGAAGCCCACATTGAGCGCCTCGCTGGCTTCGCCACCGGGGCCGATTTGCACCGCAATGCCCTTGGCTCGGAGGTGTGCAAGACCTGCGCCCCGCACCCGGGGATTGGGGTCCTCACAGGCCGCCACCACCCGCGCCACGCCGGCTCGGCTCAAGGCTTCGCAACAGGGCGGTGTGCGTCCATGGTGCGCGCAGGGTTCAAGGGTCACGTAGGCGGTGGCCTGGCGCAGGTCGGCACCGCGCTGCAGGGCGTCCCTCAGGGCCATGGCCTCGGCGTGGGCTTCACCGACGCGCTGCGTATGTCCTTCGCCGACGCACTGGCCATCGGCCGAGACGATCACGCAACCCACCCGCGGGTTGGGGTCCGACACGCCGACTGCTTGGTTTGCGAGTTCCAAGGCCCGCGCCATCCAGCGGTCGTCAGCGGCGATGTCGGCGGTGCCTGGCGGGAACATGCCCGCAGTCTAAAGAACGCCCCGCATCAAGGTTGGTGCTGTGCGGTGACGGTGTTTCGGTAGACCTGAAGGTCGACGTCGACCTTCGAACCGGCAGGGCAGTCGGCGGCAAAGGCGGTCACCAGGAAATTCTGGTTCGACAACGAGCCGTTCACCTGGGCGTAGTCCTTCGGATGCTCGGCGTTCTCGATTGAACCGCTGCCGTTGTAGTCGTCGCTGTAACGGCAAACGCGGTAGCCGCCGGCTGCCAGCACCAGCCCCGTCAACGTGCTGCGTCCGCTCCAGTACAAAGTTTTGTCGGGGTCGTTGGCTGGCGGCGTGCGAGGTTCGATCACGCAGTAGTAGTCGGTCGCCTTGATGCCCTGCAGGGCATTGGCGCTGGCGTCGACAAAGCAGCGCGCCGGGTTGGGCTGCGTTTGGCTGGTCAGGTTGACAGCAATGCCGAGGGGCAGGACCGGATCAGACGGGTCGACCGGATCGGGCATGGCACCCAGCGAGTAGACGATGTGACCGCTGAGCAAGTAGGCGCCGCCCGCATAGACCACGGGGCAATTGTTCAGGTCCTCTGCCAGCAGGTCTGCCGTGGCGGTGGCGGCCGGCACCTCGCACAGCTGCGATATGAGCCCGGTCCGGTTGTTGAAAACGAGCGCGTGGATGGCGCCGGGAACGGGTTTGAAGACGCTCCGATCCGCGTCAAGGTTCTTCGCACCGGTGGGTATCGCGACATGGCGATCGAGCGGGCGTCGCTGCGCAACGCCGAAATCGGGTGGCACATAGGCGCCCAAGGTCAGCTTGGGATCAACACGCGCAATGGTGCTGCGCCAGTTGACACTCATGGGAGTGTCTTCCTCGTCCTTGGTCCGGTCGAGCCAACTGATGTTCAGGTTGATATCGAGACTGCCATCGGACAGTGCGTTGACCGCTCGGTCGATTCGGTACTCGGTCGAGGGGGCTGCGAGTTGGGTGACCTCGGAGACGATCTCGTCAAACTGCAGCACGCCATCGTCAGCCACCGCCGCCAGTGAAGCGAACCCGCGCAGGCGCTCCATTTCAGCGGTGGCAATGCGGGTGGCTTCCGCACGTTGCTTTGCGGCATCTCCGCTGTAGCGCAGTCGGCCCTGAATGCCGGCGACACCCATCATCCCGAAGGCCATGACGAGCAATGCCACAAGGGCCTCCACCAGGCTCGCGCCGCGCAGGCCACGTCGGGGTCGATATATGGAGTTCATCAGTACTTCACTTCCCAAAGGCTGCCGCCGGGCAACGGGATGAAGCTGCCGGCCTGGACCTTCAACGCGTTGATCACCGTGCCGTCAAACAGGGCCGTTGCACCCTGGTCGGCCTGCACATTGCCTGCAACCAGCAGGGCACCTTGAACCAGCGAGGGGTCTGCCGACGCATTGGTCCAGATCAGGTTGTCCGTGCTGACCACGATGCCGGTGAGCCGGATCGGTCCGGCGATCGTCAGCGCGCCGCGAACGACCAGCAAGACGGGGCGCTCAAGCGTGCCGATGGCTACGTTGGCGTCCAGGCTCAGATCACCCTCGTGCCAGACCATCTGGATGCCCGAATCGACCAGCTGCTTCAAGGCATCGGTGCAATCGGCCTCGCACTCAAGGCGCCTCATGGCCGGTTGGAGCACGTAATCGCTGATACCCATGCCGAAAAACAGCCGGAAGAATTGATCGTCGCTGGGTGTCACGAGAGACGACGCATCGGCCAGGACCGCACCCGACGCAGGGGATCCGGCCGGACCGCGGACCCGCGTCAGATTCCCGGAAACCACGCCGCCGGCCTGCAAGGCGACATTGCCGTGCGCGGCCTCATTCAGCACCACGGACATGCCGGTGCCCAGGTCCACGTCGCCGCTGGCGATCAGCGGGCTGGTGGGCGGCATCTTTAGGGCGCGCAGCAGCAGCAGCGACTGAACCCGCCAGGTTGCCGTGAGGTCGCCGGTCGAGTTGACCGCCTCGCAGTCCTTGCTCGCTGTCGCACAGGCCAAGACGGACAGGCCCAATCGCCCGCGATTGCCGACTTCCGGATACAGCCGCAGACGCACGAGGAAGGACTCGGTGGCTTTGCCCTGATCCTCCAGCAGATCCAGCGCGAAGTCGCTCGGGCACTGGCACTGCCAGTTGCCGGGACGCTCTCGATCGCAGGCGATGACGAAGGGCGCGTCGACGGGAAAGACCTTCTTGGTCCCCGGCACGCCATCGATGCTGCCTTCGGCATCGATGGCCAGTAGCCGCTGCCGCAGGGTGCCGGCTCCGGCGGCGTCCGGAACGCATTGATCGTTGATGTTGCCGCTATTGAGCAAAGACAGCATGTGCGCCACGGCCTGCTGATTCGCCTCGGTGGCATAGCCGACCAATTGGTAGGACTGAGCAATCCGCTGCTCAACGATCAGGTTGCGATTGGCGTAGGCGGCCACCAGCGCCATCACGAAGAACAGCACCATCACCGTGACGAGGGTTGTCGCCCCGCGCTGCGTAGGACGCGGGCGCTCACGCACCACGACACACCCCCTTCAACACATCGCCTTGCAGTCGGACCGTGAAGTCGAGCTTGCGCTGAACCCGGGCATCGTGAGTGGCCTCCGCCTCCAACTGGACTCTGAGTTCACGAATGGAGGCTTCAGGAGGGCAATCTGCCAATCCATCGCAGGGCAGGGCACAGGTGCTGTCCAACAACTGGGTGTGGGTATTGGCCGTGACGTTGAACACGGTGATCTTGACGGTCTCTGGGTCCGTCATCGGCTGCCAGTTGCCCAGATCGAGCCGTCGCATCTGCTCACCATCGCGCTTGAAGCCGGCATTGCCGAGACGGGTGCGATACAGGACGGTGGAGCCCCCGTCGAGGATCTGAATCGTGCCATTGGGATTGGCCAGCGGTGCTGCGTTGGATTCGGTCCAGACACCCTTCATGGCGTCGGCCCAGCCGCCAGCGTTCTTGAGGTCGCGCGCCACAAGCTCCGCTACCGCCCGGACGTCCTGCTCGGTGCGGGTCTCCAGCGCCAAGCGCCGATGGTCGCCGATCTGGCTGACCATCAACGAGGAAGCTCCCAGCAGAATGAACAGACCCACCGTGATGCCGATCATCAGCTCCAGCAGACTGAAGCCCCCGGCGGGCGTGGCCCGACGCACGGGTGATGGGGTCAGGCGCATTTCTTGTAGCCCGAAAAATCGCCGTCTGGCGCGCAGACATGCACCATGCCACCGCGGGAGAGGTCGACGCGCAGTCTTCCTGGGCGAGTCCCTTCAACCAGGATCTGGTAGTTGAAATCAGCGCGCTGACCATTCACGAAGCGGATGGTGCTTTGAGGTGTGGTGACGAATCGAACGCCTGTGCTGTCTGGCAATTTGACGATCTTGACCTCGGGATCCTTGCGATCGCCGGCCTTGCAGGCACTGCCGGGTGGTTTGCTGCAGTCGCAACTGAGGCCGTCCAGGTTGGTCATCGCCAGCACCGCATAGCAGTTCTTTGTGGGCGCTAGATCGAAGACCATGAACCCGAGCAGGCTTTGATGCCTGACCTGGGCCGAGGTGGCCTTCAGCAGCGCCAAGTCGGAAACAAGTTCGGTGGTGACGCTTTGAATTCGCTGGCGGTGCAGCAGGTCCTGGAACGCCGGCACGGCAACCGCCAGCAGCACACCGAGCACGGCCAGCACGACCATCACCTCCACCAGGGTGAGCCCGGTCTGGCAACGTGCGAGCAGCTTGCGCATGGACTGGAACCTCATTGCGACCAACACTTGGCTGTGGAGTCCGCGCCACCCTTGTTGCTGGCAGTGCGGACCGCGTTTCCTTTGAACACCACAATCTTGAAAAGTTGGCAGTCGTGGTCCTTTGCCTGCAGGCCACCCGCCGTCGGTTCGGCCGTCACCGAGTAACCCCGTGGGGAAACGTCGGACAGGGTGAGCTTGTAATGACTGGCCACCGAGGTGGACGGGATCTTCAGGTCGTCGAAACCCGTCGCGTATTCAGTGTTCTGACTGCGAAACCGCTCTTGCTCCTGCTGCACGAAGGTCACGGCATCAAAGGCATCCGCCCGGCGGCTCTTGAGCACATAGCTGCTGTAACTCGGCACGGCGATGGCTGCGACGATGCCCACGATCACGACTGCTACCAGCAGTTCGATCAGGGTGAACCCGCGACTTCGTGAGAATTTCCACATGGGCTTGATGTTGGCTGAGTTGCCTGCCGGGTTCGTGCGGGGAAGCGCCGTTGATCCACCGACAAGGGCCGCTTGTCCTGCGCCGCTCATCCCTGACAGGGCAGCGCGCGACGGCCCGCGTCACCGCAGGTCCGTACACGACCGGTGATGGCAATGACGTGGGCCATGTTGCTGCCATGGCGCTCCGTGAAGCGAACGGTCGCCGTCGGGGTCACGGTTCCGCGTTGACCGTCGATGATCAACTCGGCCGAGTTCGCGGCGAATTGCACACCGCGGTCGCTCCGGACATTGACGCCGGTGAGGAGCGACGCGGCCGGCAAGCATTGCGGGGCCGCATCGGCGGAACATTTGCATGCACCGGCTGCGCCTTGATAGACCACATAGCAACTGCCGGCCGCCGTGCTGCCAAAGGCCACCCGGACCGTTCGACCCGTTCCCACAGCCTGCATGCGCGCCATCTGCAAGTCGGCACGGAAGCTCTCGCCGACGCCTTGCATGCGTTGCCGCGTCGTGACGCGGTCCAGCGAAGGGGCGGCCACTGCGGCGAGCACGGTGAGGATGCCGGCGACAACTTGCAGCTCGATCAGGCCGAGGCCGCGGGTGCGAGGAAGATTTCGGGCCATGGGGGAATCCTTGTGAGTGGCTGGTCGTCACTCTAGGAGCCGGTGTATTCGCCGTCTCCTCCCCCAAAGGTAGGAAAGATGGGGGCCCCCATCGGTTCCAAGTCCCGCTCAAAAGGAGAACGGGTTAAGCCCGGCACCATGATCCCCGCCGGGGGCGGGCTGGCCCGGACCCGGGGGGGGGGATCAGATGTCCCGAATGATCTGACGGAATTCGTCGATGTCCTCAAAGCTCCGATAGACCGAGGCAAAGCGGACATAGGCCACTTTGTCGATCCGTTTGAGCTCGCGCATCACCAACTCGCCGATGCGCGAGGACGGAATCTCGCGCGAGCCGTCGCGCAGCAGCCGCTCTTGGATGTGTTCAAGCGCCGCGTCGATCTGCTCGGTGCTGACGGGGCGCTTGCGCAGCGCCAGTTCCATGGATCCGCGCACCTTGGCCAAGCTGAATTCGCTGCGCGTCTGGTCCTTCTTGATCACCACCGGCAGCGCAACCTCAGCGCGCTCGTAGGTCGTGAAGCGCTTGTCGCAGCGCAAGCAGCGCCGGCGCCTGCGGACCACATCCCCCTCGTCCGATTCGCGAGTCTCGGAGACCTGAGTCTCGCTGTGGCCGCAGTACGGGCAGCGCATGCCGATCAGCCGTAGACCGGGAAGCGCCCCGTCAACTCCGTCACTTGGCTGCGCACTCGCGCCAGAACCTCGGCGCTACCCGGCGCATCCAGCACATCGGCGATCAGATCGGCGGTCTGACGCGTTTCGGTTTCCTTGAAGCCACGCGTGGTCAGGGCCGGTGTACCGAGTCGGATGCCGCTGGTGACCATGGGCTTCTCGGGATCGTTGGGGATGGCGTTCTTGTTGCACGTCATGTGCGCCTCGCCCAGCAGGGCCTCTGCGGCCTTGCCGGTCAACCCCTTTGCGCGCAGGTCGACCAGCATCACGTGCGACTGCGTTCCGCCCGAGACGATGCGCAGCCCACGCTCGGTCAAGCGCTTGGCCAAGGCGTCGGCGTTGGCAATCACCTGGCGTTGGTAGGCGACGAACTCGGGCTTCTGGGCCTCAAGGAACGACACGGCCTTGGCGGCGATGACGTGCATCAGCGGTCCCCCCTGCATGCCGGGGAAGATGGCGCTGTTGATCTTCTTGGCCAAATCTTCGTTGTTGGTCAGGATGATGCCGCCGCGGGGGCCGCGCAGGCTCTTGTGCGTGGTGGACGTCACGAGGTCGGCGTGCGGGACCGGATTCGGATAGACGCCCGCCGCCACCAGGCCGGCGTAATGCGCCATGTCCACCATGAAGAAGGCGCCGACTTCGCGTGCGATGCGCCCGAAGCGCTCGAAATCAATGTGCAGTGAATAGGCCGATGCGCCGGCCAAAATCAGCTTGGGCTTGTGCTCGTGCGCCAGGCGCTCGACTTGCTCGTAGTCGATCGCCTCCGCCGCGTTCAGGCCGTAACTGAGCACCTTGAACCACTTGCCCGACTGGTTGACCGGCGAACCGTGTGTCAGGTGTCCGCCTTCGGCCAGGGACATTCCGAGGAAGGTGTCGCCAGGCTGCAGCATGGCCATGAAGGCGGCCTGATTGGCCTGCGATCCGGAGTTCGGCTGCACGTTGGCGTAAGCCGCGCCAAAGAGTTGCTTGACCCGATCGATCGCCAGTTGTTCCACAACGTCGACATGTTCGCAGCCCCCGTAGTAGCGACGACCGGGGTAACCCTCTGCGTATTTGTTGGTCAGTTGGCTGCCCTGAGCCTGCATGACGGCCCGCGAGGTGTAGTTCTCGCTGGCGATCAATTCGATGTGGTCTTCCTGGCGGCGGTTCTCGGCGGAGATGGCGGCCCAGATCTGGGGGTCGGCCTCGGGCAGGCCAAGTGGGGAGAGGGTGCTGTTCATGGCAAGACGTCGGTTGGCGAGACCCGCGTGCTGCGCGGGTGGCCCAGGCGAACGGCGCTGAACGCAAGGCATGGAGCCTGGCGACTGCGCTCCCTGATGGTGGTCCACCTCGGGGCATTGCCCCTGATCGCCAGTGACGCAGCCCGGCCAGTGTACCGGTCCGACCTGTCCCTCTCGGCCACCCTCAGGGTTGCGCGAGTGCCACCTGCTGGGCGCTGGCTGCGTCGTCGGCCTCGGGTGGGTTTTCACGCTGAGCCGGCGTGGCGCTGCGCGCCGGTGCACGCCCGGACGCCACGGCCTTCAGTTGCTCCTGCTCGAAGAGCACCTTGGCGCCGTAGCCACCGTCCGATTCAAGGTTGGCCGCGCCGACATAGTGCCGCAGACCCTCGGTGACGCCGCCGGCACGCTGGATGCAGTCACGAAGCACCTGCACGCCAACACGCAGATTGCTCAGCGGGTCCAGCGCCGCGCGGTCGCCACCGTAGGCGCTGTACTTGTCATCGTGCACGCGGGTCATGACCTGCATCAGGCCTTGCGCGCCCATGGGGCTGTGCGCGAACGGATTGAAGCCCGACTCCACCGCGACCACGGCCAGGATGAGTGTGGGATCGATGCGCGAGCGATCGCCGAGCAACCAAGCCTCCTGCACGATGCGCGCCACGGCCTCCGGCGCCACCTTGTAGCGTCTCGCCAGCCATTCGGCGATGGCGGTCTGGCTGCGCGGCAAGGCTGTGGGCGACAGGGCGGCCACACGGTGGGCGGCTTCCACCTCCGCGGGCGCCAGCGGCGGCAGGCTGTCCTGGCGGGCCTCCTGCCGCTCGGTCAACCAAGCCAAGGCATGATGCTCGACCGAATTCAGCAGGCCGGGTTGGGTGGTGAAAACGGCGGTCAAGGTCACCAACAGCAGGCCCAGCAGGGCCAGGGTGTTGTGACTCAGGACAAGAAGACCCTGGCCGACGTCGCGGGCAACGATGGCGCAGGCCTTTGTCCAGGGATGGAGGATCCGCGACAAAGCGGCGCGGTGCAGCATGAATGACCTTTCAGGGTAAACCCTTGATTGGCCGGCATTCTAGGAGCGGTGCAGCGGCGCCGGGGTTCTTTGGGTTGGGGAGTGCATTCCGTTTGACCATGAAGTACAGAGACTTGCGCGAATTCCTCACGCAGCTGGAGGCGCGCGGCGCGCTGCGGCGCATCGCGATTCCGGTGGCGCCGCATCTGGAGATGACCCTGATCAGCGACCGTGTGCTGCGCGATCAAGGTCCTGCCCTGTGGTTCGAGCGGCCGAGCCATGGCGACCGCCCGGTACTGACCAATCTGTTCGGTACCCCGCAGCGCGTTGCCTGGGGCATGGGGACGGAGGATGTCGGGGAGTTGCGCGAGGTGGGGGAGTTGCTCGCCCGACTGCGCGAGCCCGAGCCGCCCCGCGGCCTCAAAGACGGCGGCAAGCTGCTGGAGATGCTCCGCGCGGTATGGCAGATGCGGCCCGAGCGCGTGACGCGTCCGGCCTGCCAGGAGGAGGTGGCGGAAGGTGAGGACATCGACCTGCGCCGCTGGCCCATCCAGCACTGCTGGCCGGGCGATGCCGGCCCCTTGCTCACCTGGGGCCTGGTCATCACGCGCGGGCCCCAGAACACCGAGCGCGCCAGCCACCGGCAAAACCTCGGCATCTACCGCCAGCAATTGATCGGACCGCGTCAACTCATCATGCGCTGGCTGGCTCATCGCGGTGGCGCCCTCGATTTCCGCGCTTTTCGGCTGGCGCAGCCTGGGCGTCCGTTCCCGATTGCCGTCGCGCTGGGCGCCGATCCGGCCACCATCCTGGGCGCGGTTACGCCGGTGCCCGATGCCTTGTCGGAGTATCAGTTCGCAGGATTGCTGCGCGGTGCGCGGACCGAGGTGGCCGACAGCAGCATCGGTGAGCCTGGCCTGCCGCTGCAGGTTCCGGCGCGCGCCGAGATGGTTCTGGAGGGGCATATTCCCCCCGCACAGCCCGGCTATCGAGGACAAAGTGCATTGGGCGTGGCCCTGATGGAGCGCGACGGTTACCTGCATGCGCTGGAGGGTCCTTTCGGCGACCACACCGGCTACTACAACGAGCAGGAATGGTTTCCGGTCTTCGAGGTGCAGCGCGTCACCCAGCGCCGCGCGGCCTTCTATCACTCGACCTACACCGGCAAACCCCCGGACGAGCCCGCCATTCTGGGTGTGGCACTCAACGAAGTCTTCGTACCTTTGCTGCGCCGTCAGTTCAGCGAGATCGTCGACTTCTACCTGCCGCCAGAAGGCTGCAGCTACCGGATGGCGTTGGTGTCGATCCGCAAGGCCTACGCCGGACACGCCAAGCGGCTGATGTTCGGCGTCTGGAGCTACCTGCGGCAGTTCATGTACACCAAGTTCATCGTCGTCGTCGACGACGACGTCGACGTGCGCGACTGGAAGGAGGTCGTGTGGGCGATCACCACCCGTGTGGACCCGGTGCGCGACACCCTTTTGGTGGATTCCACGCCGATCGATTACCTGGATTTCGCCTCCCCGGTGAGTGGGCTGGGCGGCAAGATGGGGCTGGACGCCACCCACAAATGGCCCGGCGAGACGCAGCGCGAGTGGGGTCGGGCCATCGAACTGAGTGCCGAGCAGCGGCGCAGGGCCGATGAACTGATGCAGGCGGTGTTCGGAGATCAGGGTCAAGAGGGCAAGCCCTAGCGCAGGCGGGCTTGAACCGGGTCGGCGCGTCGCCTAAGTTTGAAACGCCTCGTTGGAGGCCTTTGCTACGGCGCAGTCTCTGCGCGCCAGGAGCCCCCGTCACAGATGGTGACGGAGCCCCACCGGTGGTGTAAGCCACCAGCCCCCCTCCGATCGGTCTGGTCGGAGGGGGTTTCTATTTCCCGGTTGAGGTTCGTGGCGCCGGGTTGGCGATCAGCGACCTGCCAAGCGCCCGAGGATCTCGTACACGAGGTAATGGCCGCGTGCGCTGCCCTGCACGGAGGGCAACCAGTCGCCCAACTGTTTGCCCAGCCGATCACCCAACCGGTCTTCCGACCGGTTTTCAATTCGGTCTTCCAATCGGTCTTCCAATCGGCCGTTCTGTCGATTGCCCTCGGACGGCAGGCGCTGCAGGGCTGCCGGGATGAACAGGACGTCGGGCGCGGCTTGCCGGAAATGCTTCAGGGCCCTCGGCATGTGCAAATCGTGCGTCACCAGAATGACCGCGCGGGTGCCATGCTGCCGCAGATGTCGGGCCGCATGGAGCGCGTTGCCGCGCGTGTCCATGGCCTGATCTTCCAGCCACAGCATGGGAGCCGATTGGGTTTCGGCCAGCACGCGCGCGGCGACGGCGGCCTCGGTGGTGACGCCGTGCTCGCCCTGGCCGGTCGGTCCCCCGCTGAAGGCCAGCGGCAGGCGCAAGCGGGCGGCCCACCATTGACCGCGTCGCAGTCGTTCGGCCGTCAGCGGCTGCAGGTCGAAGCCGCCATCGGCCGCGCCGCCATCGCGGATGCCACCGCCGAGAACCAACACCACCGCATCGCTGCGACCGGCCCAGGCCTGGGTTTCGCTCAGCGTGACGGCAGGAGCGGGCGCCCCCGCGTACCACCGCGCCAGCGGGTCGACAAAACCCTCGCTGCTCAGCAACCAGGCCAGGAGCAGGCCGATGCCGGTCAGCCAGCGGCCAGACCTTCGCCCTGCGGCCATCAATGCCAGCCCGACGAACGCCAACAGCAGTGGCGAGGCCGGCGGCAACAGCAATTGCTTCAACTGGAGGTACATCGGCCGCATCTTCGCCTTGCCCTGACTTCCCGCTTGGGGCGACACGCTCCGCTATCCTCGGCGCCACCATGAACTCAAGCACGGCGACAACCCCGTCCACCATCACGCTGGGAGGCGGTTGCTTCTGGTGTCTGGAGGCCGTTTTTCAGCGACTGCGCGGAGTGCTGGCGGTCGAACCCGGTTACTGCAACGGCAACGGCCTGGCGACGAGCTACGAGGCGGTCTGTGCCGGCAACACCGGGCATGTCGAGGTGGTGCGCGTGGTGTTTGACGTCGACGAGTTGCCGCTGGCCGATCTGCTGCGGGTGTTTTTCCACGTGCACGACGCCACCACGCTGAACCGCCAGGGGGCCGACGTCGGTCCGCAGTACCGCAGCGGCATCTATTTCCATGACGAGGCCCAACATGCCGTGGCCCGTCAGGTGCTGGCCGAGGCGCAGGCGGCGCTGGGGGGGCGCGCCGTCACAGAACTGCAAGCCGTGCGCGACTATTCCGCCGCCGAGGCCTACCACCAGCGCTACTTCGAACGAAATCCGACGGCCGGCTACTGCGCCTTCGTGGTGGCGCCCAAGGTGGCGAAGTTCCAGGCCGCCTTTGCTGACCGTTTGCGCGATGCCGCTTGAGGGTCCGGTGGGCGGGCGTCTGCTGGCCTGGAAGGGGCTCGCGCTGCAGTACGCGCAGGGCCCACAACTTTGCTTTCCCGACCTCGGCCTGCGAACCGGGCAGCACCTGCTGTTGCGCGGTGCCTCGGGATCGGGCAAAAGCAGCCTGATCGCGCTGCTGGCCGGCCTGTTGCAGCCCAGCCAGGGCGAGGTCTGGCTCGGCGGTGAGGCGCTGTCCGTTCTGGGCAGCGCCGCGCGCGACGCGCTGCGCGGTCGCTGGCTGGGTGTGCTTCCGCAGCGCCTGCACCTGTGCGCGGCGCTCAGCGTGCAGGACAACCTGCGCCTGCCCTTCGTTGCGGTGGGTGAGGCGCCCACCGAGGGTCGCATCGCTGCGCTGGCCGAGCGCCTCGGGCTGCAGGGTTTGCTCCAACGCCAGCCGCACGAACTGAGCGGCGGACAGATGCAGCGCGTGGCCCTGGCGCGCGCCTTGGTGCGCGAGCCCCGCCTGCTGCTGCTGGATGAGCCGAGCAGCAGCCTGGACGACGCCGCCACCGATGCATTGCTGGCGTTGGTGGTGTCGCTGGCGGCCGAGCGCGGCGTCAGCCTGCTGGTGGCCACCCACGACGCGCGCGTCGTCAGCCAGATGACCGTGCAGCTCGGCGCGGCGCTGCAGACCCTGGATCTGGGGGCCTCGGCATGAATCTGTTGCAACTGGCGTGGCGCCTGCTTGTGGCCCAACCACTAACGCTCGCCTTGAGCGTGCTGGTGCTGGCCCTGGGGTGGGCCGCCGTCGGCTTCGTCATGCTGACCTCCGATCAGATCGAGGGCCGGGTGCAGCGTGATTTGGCCGGCATCGACCTGGTGGTGGGCGCCAAGGGCAGCCCGATGCAGATCATGTTGTCGGGCGTTTTCCACCTTGATGTACCGACCGGCAACATCCCCTTGGCCACCTGGCAGACGCTGCGCGACCAGCCTCTGGTGGCCGAGGTCTGGCCGCTCAGCCTGGGGGACAGCCTGCGGGGCTGGCGCATCGTCGGCAGCACGCCGCAGTACCTGGACCTGTTCGGTGCCCGCTTGCGCGAAGGCGCGCGCTGGACCCAGCCGATGCAGGCCGTGCTCGGCTCGGAGGTGGCGCGTGCCACCGGCCTCAAGGTGGGCGACCGCTTCGCCGGCAACCACGGCCTGGGTGGCAGCGGCGACGCACATGGCGACTCGCCCTTCGAGGTGGTCGGGGTGCTGGAGCGGGGGGGCAGCGTGCTGGACCGCCTGGTCCTCACCGATCTGACCTCGGTGTGGCAGGTTCACGAGACCCTGCACGAGGTCGACGAGGAAGACCGCGCGACCCTGGAGGCCGAACGCCAGGTGACGATGCTGCTGGTGCGCTACCGCAGTCCGCTCGGTGCGGCCATGCTGCCGCGTTGGGTCAATGCGCAGGAAGGCCTGCAAAGCGCCGCGCCAGCCCTGGAGAGCGCGCGCCTGCTGCGCATGCTGGGGGCGGGGCGCGAACTGCTGCAAGGCTTTGGTGCCATGCTGCTGGCGGTCAGCAGCCTGTCGCTCTTCATCACCCTGCTGACCATGGTGCGCGAACGCGAGGGCGACCTGGCGCTGCTGCGTCTGATGGGCGCGAGGCCGGCGCGACTTGCGCTGCTGGTGGCGCTGCAGGCCCTGCTGGTGGTCACTGCCTCGGTGCTGGCCGGCCTGATGCTGGCGCACGCTGCGCAGTGGGCGCTGGCCACCTGGCTGGAAGGGCAACAATCGCTACCGCTGTCACCCTGGCATGTGGCACCGTTCGAGCTCTGGCTGCTGCCGTTGGCGCTGGCGCTGGCGCTGGCGGCGGCGGCCTGGCCCGCCTGGCGCGCCATGCGCACCGATGTCACCCGCCTGTTGCAGGCGCCCCGTTGAAGTGAAAACCCGATGAATGCATTTCTCTGTTGCTCCTTGGTCGCGCTGATGTTCAGCGCCGCCGCCACCGCGCAGCCCAAGCTCGACGAGCACGCGCGCAAGGACGTCGAGCGCCACCGCGCCATGGCCGCGGCGCACGAGGAGGCCGCCCGTTGCCTTGAGTCGGGCAAGTCCGAGGGGGACTGCCTCAAGGCGCTGCAGCAGCGCTGCAAGGGCCTGGCGATCGGCAAGTACTGCGGGATGAAGCATGAGCATTGACCGGCGCGACTGGCTGGCGGGCCTCTTGCTCGGAGCCGCACTGGGCAAGGGCAGCGCACAACCGCGCAGCAACGCGGCCGTACCCCCCGCGCCCGGTCAGGGGCCCGGGTACCACGACCCCCGCAGTGCCTTCAAGCCGCTCGAGGAACGCGAAGGCGTGCTGTCGTGGAACCTGCTGTCGGCGGTGACGACGCGCGTCGAGAAGAAAAAGATCGTGCCGCAGTTTCCGGCCCCGGTGGAGGCCCTGCACCAGCAGAAGGTGAAGGTACAGGGATGGATGCTGCCGCTCGAGCCGGGCGACCGCCAGAAGCACTTCCTGCTGTCGGCCGTGCCGACGACCTGCAATTTCTGTACGCCGGCCGGTCCCGAGGGGCTGATCGAGGTACGCACCGGCGCTCCGGTGCGCTACACGCTGGAGGCCATCACGATCGAGGGTCTGCTGGCGGTGCTGAAGGACGACCCTTACGGCCTGTACTACCGCGTCGTCGAGGGGCAGTTGGTCGGCAACTGATCAGGGCGCCAGGCGTTCGCGGCGCCAGCCACCGTCCAGCAGCGTGTAACGCAGCCGGTCGTGCAGGCGCGAAGGCCGTCCGGCCCAGAACTCCCAGGCATCGGGCTGCAGGCGGTAGCCGCCCCAGTGCGGCGGGCGCTGCGGATGCAGGCCTTGCTGCGCGGCCACCCGCGCGGCGTTGGCGATCAGCACCGCTCGACCGGCAATGACCTGGCTCTGCGGGCTGGCCCAGGCCCCCAGACGGGAGTCCAGCGGGCGGCTGGCGTAATAGGCGTCGCTCTCTGCCTCGCGGGTGCGCGTCACGCGGCCCTCGATGCGCACCACCCGCTCCATCGCCACCCAGTGGAATTGCAGCGCGGCGAAGGGGTGCGTCGTCAATTCACGACCCTTGCGACTCTCGTAATTGGTGTACCAAACCAGTCCGTCGGCGTCGAAATCCTTGACCAGCACGATGCGCGTCGAAGGACGGCCTTGCGGCCCCACCGTCGCCAGCGTCATGGCGTTGGGCTCCAGCACCTTGGCCGCCACGGCCTCGTCGAACCAGGCGCGGAACAGGGTCAGCGGATCGTTGCCCGCGTCCGCCTCGTCCAGTCCACCGCGCTCGTAGCTCTTGCGCATGTCGGCAAGAAATCCCATGCGTATTCCCCAGGCAGGTATTGCCCTTAAGTGAAGGCCCCATTGGAGCGCCCTGTGTCGGAGCGCATTCTGTTGCAACGCAACACAAGCGGAGGGTGGACTTGAACGCAACGCCGCGCCCAGCGGTCATCGTGCTCGCAGCGGGGCAGGGCAAGCGCTTCCTCGGTGCCGGGCACAAGCTGGAGCAAGCGCTGGGCGACAGCACGGTGCTGGGCCGCACGCTGGCCTTGGCGCTGGCCTCGCAGTTGCGCGTCGTGGTGGTGTGCAGCGAGCCCCTGGCGGCCGGGGTGCGCGGCAGCGTGGCGGCGCGTGACGTGGTGGTGCTGTCGCCCGAGCGCGCCGCGCAGGGCATGGGGCGCTCCATCGCCGCCGGCGTCGAGGCGGCAGCCGATGCGTCGGGATGGCTGATCCTGCCTGGCGACATGCCGCTGCTGCGGCCCGACACCTTGCGCCGCGTTGCCGCCCGACTCGACACCGACCCGGTGGTGTTCGCCCAGTACCGCGGCCGGCGCGGGCATCCGGTCGGTTTCTCGCAGGAGCTGTACAGCGAACTCATCGCGCTGCAGGGCGACGAGGGTGCGCGGCGCCTGCTGGCGCGCTACGCGGCGCACCCGGTCGACGTCGACGACCCCGGGGTGCTGTTGGACGTCGACACGGTCGACGACCTGGCGCGCGCCAAGGCCACCGACAGCCAGCCCGGCGCTCTGCTCTGAGGCTGGCGGAACGCCTTCGCATGTAATACAGTTACGTCGTTTCAAGCGACGAGTTACATGCCATGGCTTCCTCCGCCGTTCCCGCGCTGCACCCCGTCCTGCAAGGCGTCACCGCACGCATCGAGGCGCGCAGCCGCGCCACGCGCGAGGCCTATCTTGAGCGTCTGACCCGGCTGAGCCAGCGCCAGCGCGGCAGCGACCGCATGGGATGTGCAAACGTCGCGCACGCCTTCGCCGCCCTGCCTGCCGGCGACAAATTGCGAATCGTCGAGCAGCGTGTGCCGCACCTGGGTGTCGTCAGCGCCTACAACGACATGCTTAGCGCGCACCAGCCCTACGAGGGCTACCCGGCGCAGATTCGCGCCACGGCGGCGCGTCTGGGCGCCACCGTGCAGGTGGCGGGCGGCGTGCCGGCCATGTGCGACGGCGTGACCCAGGGCCTGCCCGGCATGGAGCTGAGCCTGTTCAGCCGCGACACCATCGCCATGGGCACGGCCATCGCGCTCAGCCACGACGTGTTCGACGGCGTGCTGATGCTCGGCATCTGCGACAAGATCGTGCCCGGATTGCTGATCGGCGCGCTGCATTTCGGCCATCTGCCGACCCTGTTCGTGCCCGCCGGACCGATGGCTTCGGGCCTGGCCAACAACGACAAGGCCAAGGTGCGCGAGCTCTACGCGCAGGGCAAGGTGGGGCGCGAGGAACTGCTCAAGGCCGAGCAGGCGGCCTACCATGGCCCCGGCACCTGCACCTTCTACGGCACGGCCAATTCCAACCAGATCCTGCTCGAGGCCATGGGCCTGCACGTGCCGGGCGCTGCCTTCGTGCACCCGCACTCGGGTCTGCGCAGCGCGCTCACCGACGAGGCCGTGCGCCTGCTGCTGGCGCGGTTGGACCAGCCCATCGGTCGGCTCGTGGATGCGCGCTGCATCGTCAACGCCATGGTCGCGCTGCTGGCCACCGGCGGCAGCACCAACCACCTGATCCACTGGGTGGCCGTGGCCGCCGCCGCCGGTCATGCCATCGACTGGGGCGACTTCTCCGAGTTGTCGGCGGTGGTGCCGCTGCTGGCGCGCGTCTATCCCAACGGCAGCGCCGACGTCAACCAGTTCCAGGCCGCGGGTGGACCGGGTTTCGTGATGCGTGAGCTGCTCGCTGCCGGCCTGATGCATGCGACGCCCGCCATGTCCCCTGAAGGCCTGGTGGCCCACACCCGCGAGCCGGGCATGGACGGCGAGCGCCTGGTCTGGCGCGACCTGCCGGCGCAGCCCGTCGAGCCGGCCATCGTGCGCGGCGTCGCCGAGCCCTTCAGCCTCAGTGGCGGACTCAAGCTGCTCGACGGCAGCCTCGGCCGCGCGGTCATCAAGACCTCGGCGGTGCCCGAGGAGCGCCACATCATCGAGGCGCCGGCGCGCATCTTCGCCACCCAGGAGGCCATGCTGGCCGCCTTCAAGGCCGGCGAGCTGGAGCGTGACGTGGTGGTGGTGGTGCGCTTCCAGGGGCCGCAGGCCAACGGCATGCCCGAGTTGCACAAGCTGACGCCGCCGCTGGCGGTGCTGCAGGGCAAGGGTTACAAGGTGGCGCTCGTCACCGACGGGCGCATGAGCGGCGCCAGCGGCAAGGTGCCGGCCGCCATCCACGTCAGCCCCGAGGCCCTGGCCGGCGGGCCGCTGGCGCGTCTGCGCGACGGGGATCGGGTGCGCCTGGACGCCGTGGCCGGGCATCTGCAGGCCCTGGTGCCCGATGCCGAATGGGCGGCGCGCCCCTGCGTCGAACTCGATCCCGCACAGGCCGAAGTCAACGGCCACGACCTGGGCCGCGAGCTGTTCGCCGGCCTGCGCCGCAACGTCAAGAGCGCCGAAGAGGGCGCGATCACCTGGAAATAACGCGATGGATTCCCTGCTCAAGCTGGCCGACCACGGCCCGGTCATCCCTGTCATCGTCATCGAGGACCTGGCGCACGCGGTGCCGCTGGCGCAGGCCCTGGTGGCCGGCGGCGTGCGTGTGCTCGAGGTGACGCTGCGCTCCAAGGTGGCGCTGCAGGCCATCGAAGCCATGGCGCGGGCGGTGCCCGAGGCCATCGTCGGCGCCGGCACCCTGCGCGTGCCGCGCGATGCCCAGGATGCCAAGGCGGCCGGCGCGGCGTTTGCGGTCAGCCCCGGCTTCACGCCCGAGCTGTCGGCGGCCTGCCGGCATGTCGATCTGCCGCTGCTGCCCGGCGTGTCCACCGCCAGCGAGGTCATGCAGGCCAACGACCACGGTCACCGTTTCCTGAAGCTGTTTCCGGCCACGGCGGTCGGTGGCCTGGCGCTGCTCAAGGGTCTGGCCGGTCCCTTTCCCGACGTGGCCTTCTGCCCGACCGGCGGCATCAGCGTCGAGACGGCGCCGCAATTCCTCGCCCTGCCCAACGTCAGGGTCTGTGGCGGCTCCTGGTTGAGCCCGAAGGACGCGCTGCAGGCGGGCGACTGGTCGCGCATCACGCGCCTGGCCCAGGAGGCCAGCCGGCTCTCAAGGTGAGCGGGCTTCGCCCAGCACCCTAACCCCCGCGGGGCGGGCCGGGCCGGGCTGGCCCGGACCTGGGGGGCTCTTAAGGTGAACGGGCTTTGCCCGGCACCTTAACCCCCGCCGGGGGCGGGCCGGGCTGGCCCGGACCTGGGGGTGCTTAGAAGCGGCTGAGCTCGGGCAGTGCGGCGTCGAGGCGCCGCAGCCATTCGGTCGGCACCGCCTTGTTGCAGTACAGGTAGCGCAGGTTGCCGGCCGGCGCGTCGCTGAAGCGCAGCGCGCGCACGCCCGGCTGGCGCTCGGCCAGCCACTGCGCCTCCTCGAACGCCAACGGGGTCCAGTCGGCCCGGTCGGCGGCGAGCATGCGCGCCAGCACCGTCACCTCGCCGGTCGCCCCGGCCGGCGGCACACGGCGTTCGGCCAGCAGGCGGTCGAACTCGGCGCCGTACGAGAAGCCGGTCTTGACCAACAGCCTTGCGCCGGGGTCCGCCAGTGCATCGCCCATGCGCTGGGCGTCACGCCAGCCATGCGCGGCGCGCACCAGCAGCCCCAGCGGCTGGTCCTGGTAAAGGGCACGGCTGAAGCGGCCCTTGGCCAGGCGTTCGGGGTTCTGGAACCAGCCCACGCCGCAGACCTTGTGCGCACCGTCCTCGATGAGCAGCAATTGCCGCAGTGCCGGCGTGGTCTCGAAGCGGTAGGGCAGGACGGCGGCTCGCAGCGCGCGGCGCAAGGGCTCGACCACCAAGCCGCCCGGCTCCTCGCCGACGCGTGGCAGGTAGTAAGGCGGGCGGTCCTGCACATGCAGTTCAACGACGGGCAGCGTTTCCTGGGCGGCAGAAGCCGCTGATGTCTGGGGCTGTGCAAGGGCCGCGGGAGCCGACAGCAGTCCGACGATGATGAGCCTGCGCCAGAGCGACATGGCGTCATCTTCCCCCAAGCGGGTGAACCTGCACGGGTCGGGCATTCCCGAGCGCCATCACATGAACGAACGCAGCTATTACGAAGAACACGCAGCGCCGCTCGCCTTGCCGCCGCTGCAGGGAGAGCACAGGGCCGGGGTGGCCATCGTCGGAGGCGGCCTGGCCGGCCTGTCCACCGCCGCCAGCCTGCTGGCGCGCGGCGTGCGCGACCTCGTGCTGCTGGAGGCCGAACAGCTCGGTTCCGGCGCCAGCGGGCGCAATGGCGGCTTCGTGATGGAGGGCTTCAGCCTGTCGCCGCAGGCCCTGCTGCGCCAACTCGGGGCCGAGGCCGCCCGCTCGCTGTACGGCGCCAGCCGCGACGCCGTGGCGCTGGTGCGGCAGCGCATCGTCGAGCACGGCATCGACTGCCAGCGCACCGAGGGGGGCGCGCTGTGGCTCGACTGGTTTGACACGCCCGCCTCGCGCCAGCGCATGCAGGCCCACGCCGGGCTGCTGCGCGAGCGCTTCGGCGTTGAATGGGACGCCGTGGATCGCGAGCAGGTGCGCCGCTGGCTGGACAGTTCGCGCTATGGCGGCGCGCTCTGGGAGCGGGGCGCGTTTCACTTCCAGCCCCTGCGCTATGTGCGCGGGCTGGCCGCGGCGCTGCAGTCGCAGGGCCTGCGCCTCTGCGAGGCCAGCCCGGTGCGCGAGTTGGTCCAGCACGGGTCGGGGTGGCGACTGCAGACCGGCACCGGCGTGTTGCACGCCGAGCAGGTGCTGCTGGCCGGTGGCGCGACGCTGCGCGGCGTGCACGCCGGTGTCGAGCGCGCCCGCCTGCCGATCGCCACCTACGTGGTCTGCAGCGAGCCCCTGGCACCGGCACGCCAGGCCATCCACACCGACGCCGCGCTCTACGACAACCGCTTCGCCTTCGACTACTACCGCCGCCTGCAGGACGGCCGCATCCTGTGGGGCGGGCGCATCAGCATCCGCGAGCGCCGTCCCGAGGCCATCGCCGCCTTGCTCAAGCGCGACCTGCTGCGGGTCTTCCCCCAACTGCACGATCTGCGGCTCACGCATGCCTGGGGCGGCCTGATGAGCTACGCCCGCCACGAAATGCCGCAGGTGCTGCAGCTGCGCCAAGGCCTGTGGGCCGCGCAGGGCTTTGGCGGTCACGGCATGGCGCCCACGGCGCTGGCCGGCGAGTGGCTGGCCGACGCCCTGCTCGGTCGGCCGCTGCCGCAGGCCTTGCGGCGCTACGGGCTGCAGCCGGTCTACGGTGGCGCCGGTCTGCTGGCGGCGCAGGCGCGCTACAGCTGGGCCGAGTTGCAGGACTGGCTCAGCGATCCGCGCCGCTGAATACCAGGCAGGTGGTGCTGGCGTGGGCGTAGAGCCTGCCATCAGGCCCCACCAGGTCCGCCTCGGCGCTGGCCGTCTGGCGCCCGCGGTGGCGCACGCGGCCGATGGCGCGCACGCGCTGCGGCTTGCCGTCCTGCATCGCGCGCAGCAGATTGAGCTTGAGCTCCAGCGTGGTGTAGCGCTCGCCCACGTCCATGGTGGTGTGGACCGCGCAGCCCAGCGCCGAATCGAGCACGGTGGCGTACCAGCCCCCATGCACCCCGCCCAGCGGGTTGTAGTGCTTGAAGAGCGGCCGACCCTGGAACACCGCGCAACCCGCCTCGACCTCCATCAGGAAGAAGTCCATGGTGTAGGCGATCGGCGGGGCCGGCAGCTCGCCGGCGATCATCCGGCGCAGCGCCTCCAGCCCCGTGAGGCCCTCGAACTGTTCGCGGGTTCCGACGCCACCGCCCTCGGCTTGAGCGCCGGCGCGTTGCCGCGCCAGCAGCGCCTCTTCCTCGGCGATCCAGGCGCTCAGCAGGTCCTCGCTCATGCGCCGATCTCCACGATCACCGGCGCGTGGTCGCTGGGCCGCTCGTTCTTGCGCGGCGCCTTGTCGATGCGGCAGGCCAGCACCCGCGCGCGCAGCGCCTCGCTGACCAGGATGTGGTCGATGCGCAGACCCTGGTTCTTGCGGAAGGCCAGGTTGCGGTAGTCCCACCAGCTCCAGCTCCTGGGCGCCTGCTCGAAGAGCCGGAAGGCGTCGCTCAGGCCCAGCGCCTGCAGGCCCCGGAAATGGGCACGCTCCTCATCGCTGCAGTGGATCTGGCCGGCCCAGGCCACCGGATCGAACACGTCGCGGTCCTCGGGGGCGATGTTGAAGTCGCCCATCAGCACCAGTTCGGCGTGCTGCGCCAGCTCGGCGGCGATGAAACCCTGCAAGGCCCCGAGCCAGCTCATCTTGTAGGCGAATTTGTCGCTGCCCGGCGCCTGGCCGTTGGGGAAGTAGGCGCCGATCACGCGCACCTCGCCGAGCGTGGCGGCGATCAGGCGCGCCTGCTCGTCGGCAAAGCCGGGGATGTTCTTCTGCACCGCCCGCTGCGGTGCGCGGCTCAGCAGCGCCACGCCGTTGTAGGTCTTCTGGCCGTGGAAGCTCAGCTGGTAGCCGGCGGCCTCGATCTCGCTGCGCGGGAACTTGTCGTCGGTCAGCTTGGTTTCCTGCAGCACCAGGGCGTCGACCGGGTGCTCGGCCAGCCATTGCAGCAGTTGGGGCAGGCGCACCGCCAGCGAATTGACGTTCCAGGTGGCAAACAGCACGGGTCTACAGGGTTGAACCGGGAGGGGCAGGGCGCGCGATGGTAGCTATCCTGTCTCCCATGCGTATTGCCATCGTATGGATGTTGCTGGCCGTGGCGGCATGCTCGAGCACCACCGAGCAGGTCGGACAGGCGGCCAGCACGCCGTTGCGCGACCTGAACGTCGTGAAGACCGAGATCCCGCCGTTGCTGCTGCAGGCCCAGGCCGCGCCCTACGCGCTGCCGGCGTCGCGCGACTGCCCGGCGTTGCAGGCCGAGTGGCTGCGCTACACCGAGGTGCTTGGCCCGGACCTGGACGCCACGCCCGAGCAGCGCAAGGGCTGGGCCGAACGCGGCCAGGCCGAGGTCGGCAAGGCCCTGACGCGCGCCGCCGAGGGGGCCGTGCCCTTCCGCGGCTGGCTGCGCAAGCTCAGCGGCGCCGAGCGCCAGGAGCGCCGTGTGGCCACCGCCGTCGAAGCCGGCGAGGCCCGGCGCGCCTACCTGCGCGGCTGGCTGGCCGCGCAAACCTGTTCCTGAAGGAGTCTGCATGGGCACCGGCAAGATCCTCGTCGCGCAGGGCGGCGGCCCCACCGCGGTCATCAACCAGAGCCTGGTGGGCGTGGTGCTGGAGGCGCGGCGCCACATCGGCATCCAGCGCGTCTACGGCGCGCGCCACGGCGTGCGTGGCATCGTCAACGAGGACTTCGTCGACCTCACGCAGGAGACCAGCCACAACCTCGAGCTGGTGGCCGGAACGCCGGCGGCGGCACTGGGCAGCACCCGCGACAAGCCCGACCTCGCCTACTGCCAGGAGATGTTCAAGGTGTTGCGGGCGCATGGCATCGAGCATTTCTTCAACATCGGCGGCAACGACAGCAGCGACACCATCCGCATCGTCGCCGAGCAGGCCGCCAGCGCGAACTACCCGCTGCGCTGCATCCACATCCCCAAGACCATCGACAACGACCTGGTGCTGAACGACCACACGCCGGGCTTCCCGAGCGCGGCGCGTTTCGTTGCCCAGGCCTTTGCCGGTGCCAACCTCGACAACGCGGGTCTGCCCGGCGTCTACATCGGCGTGGTGATGGGGCGGCACGCCGGCTTCCTGACCGCCGCCTCGGCGCTGGGCAAGAAGTTCCCCGACGACGGGCCGCACCTGATCTACCTGCCCGAGCGCGTCTTCGACATCGAGCGCTTCCTGCTCGACGTCAAGGCGACGATGGAGCGCTACGGGCGCTGCGTGGTGGCGGTCAGCGAGGGCATCCACGACGCCGCCGGCACGCCGATGCTGGTCAAGCTGGCCAAGGACCTGGAACGGGACGCGCACGGCAATGTGCAGCTGAGCGGCACCGGGGCCCTGGCCGACCTGCTGTGCGAGGAGATCAAGGCCAAGCTGAACATCAAGCGCGTGCGCGGCGACACCTTCGGCTACCTGCAGCGCAGTTTCGTGGGCTGCGTCAGCGACGTCGACCAGCGCGAGGCGCGCGAGGTCGGCGAGAAGGCCGTGCAGTACGCCATGTGGGGCCAGGTCAATGGCTCGGTGGCCATCAAGCGCACCGGTTTCTACTCGGCCGACTACGAGCTGCTGCCCCTCGAGGCCGTGGCCGGCAAGACGCGCACCATGGACGACGTCTTCATCGCCGCCAGCGGCACCGACGTCACCGACGCCTTCCGGCTCTACCTGCGCCCGCTGCTGGGATCGGGCATGCCCGACGCCTTCCGGCTGCGTCCCAATCCGGTGGCCAAGGTCTTGCACACCGGCTGAGGCCTTTCCCTGCCGCCAGGCCCCTCGCCCAGGGGCCAGAATTTGCATCTCTGGAGGTATTGCATGAACCGTTTTTCTGTGGCGATGCGGCTGTGGCTGATGGTGGGCCTGTTCGCCATCATGATCTTCGTCGGCTCGCTGATCGGCCTCGGTGGCACGCGCATGGGGGTCAACGCCACGCGCGTGATGTACCTGGAGCGCACCGTGCCCTCGCAGCAGATCGCCGAGGTGGAGTCGCTGATGCTGGAAAACCGTCTGCAGATCGCCGCGGCGTTGCAGACACCCAAGGACGAGATCATCCAGCAGAGCATCCAGACCATCGGCACCAACGCCAAGAAGGTCGACGAGTTGCTGACCCGCTTCGACTCGGTGGCGCGCAGCGCCGAGGTCGATGCCAGCTACAAGGCCTTTCGCAAGGCGCTGCAGACCTACCGGACCGAGGCGCTGTGGCCGGCGCTGGAGATGCTCAAGACGGGCGACCTGCAGGAGCTCAAGTCCATCGTCGTCAAGAAGGGCCGGCCGCTGTTCGCCGAGGTCAAGAACGAGATCTACGCCATGCGCGACGGCTATGCCGCCGAGGGTCAGGCCTCGTTCCAGGCCGCCGAGGCCACCTATCAGCGCATGCTCTGGGGCGTGGTGCTGACCGTGGCGCTGGCCCTGGTGGCCGTGGTGCTGTACGGGCGCGCGCTGGTCGTGAGCATCACGCGGCCGCTGGCCCAGGCTGTGGACGTGGCCGAACGCGTGTCGGCCGGTGACCTGACCGCCGAGGTGCAGACCCAGGGCCAGAACGAGCTGACCCGCCTGCTGCAGGCGCTGCAGGGCATGAACGACAGCCTGAGCGGCATCGTGCAGGGGGTGCGCAGTTCGGCCGACTCCATCGCCACCGGCTCCGACGAGATTGCCACCGGCAACCTCGACCTGAGCCAGCGCACCGAGCAGCAGGCCGCCAACCTGCAAAAGACCGCCGCCTCCATGGAGCAACTCGCCGCCACGGTGCGCCAAAATGCCGAGTCGGCGCGCCAGGCCGACCAGGTGGCCGGTCAGGCCAGCCAGGCCGCGGCGCGCGGTGGCGAGGTGGTCGGTCGCGTGGTGGGCACCATGCAGGAGATCGCCGCCAGCTCGCGGCGCATCGCCGACATCATCGGCGTCATCGACGGCATCGCCTTCCAGACCAACATCCTGGCCTTGAACGCCGCGGTGGAAGCGGCGCGCGCCGGCGAGTCGGGCCGCGGCTTCGCGGTCGTGGCCGGTGAGGTGCGCAATCTGGCCGGGCGCTCCGCCGAGGCGGCGCGCGAAATCAAGAGCCTGATCGGCCAGAGCGTCGAGACCGTGGAGTCGGGCAGCCGCCAGGCCCAGGAAGCCGGCAGCTCGATGGACGAGATCGTCACGCAGGTGCAGCGCGTCACGGCGCTGATCGGCGAGATCTCGGTGGCGTCCAACGAGCAGACGCAGGGCATCGGTCAGGTGACCGGCGCGGTGCAGGAACTCGACCAGGTGACGCAGGCCAACGCCGCCTTGGTGGAAGAGGCCGCTGCGGCGGCCGACTCGCTGCGCGGCCAGTCGGCCCAGCTGGTCGAGACGGTGTCGGGGTTCCGCCTGCGCTGAAGCCTCCGCTCAGGCGCGCATGCGGGCGCAGCGCCGCGCCAGGGCCACGGCGCCCTGGCTGCGCGCGATTTGCTCGGCGTGATCCAGACACGCTGCGGCGGCCTCGTCGGCCCCGCTCGCCGCCAGGCACTGCGCGCGCAGTCGCAACAGTTCGGCGGCCCAGAAGCTCTCACCGCTCTGCTGAACGAAGGCGTCGGCTTGGTCGAGCACGGCCAGGGCCCGTGCGCTCTGGTTGCCGCGCTGCAGGGTTTGCGCCAGCAGGCCCAGGAAGTAGGACTTGCCCAGGTGCGAGCCGGTGGCCGTCCAGCGCGCGATGCCGGCCTCGATGCGCTCGGCACCCAGCCGGGCGCTGGCCTCGATGCCGACCGCCCAGCCCAGCAGCGCCTCGTTCCAGCCGATCCAGAACTCGAAACCCTGTTCGATGGAGATCGCCAGGGCCTCCTGAGCGGCCGTGCGCAGTGCACCGATGTCGCCGCGGAACTGGTGCAACCAGCCCGCGAAGCTGAGCGCCAGCGCCAGGCTGAACGGGTGCTTGAGGCGCCTTGCGGCGTCCAGCGCCAGCGCGGAATCACGCAGCGCGCCGGCTTCATCGCCCTGCAGCCACAGCGTCCAGGCGCGGTAGCTCGTGGTGGCGATCCAGGTGTCGACGACGTCGTAGCGCAGCACCTGCACGCGCTGGATGCCGTCCAGCTCGCCCAGCATCACCTGACTGCTGGCGGCCAGCGTTTGCTCGTAGCGCGCGGTGTAGAAGCAGGTGCTGGTGAGGGCCCGGTGCCCGGCGGTCTCGAACTCTGCCAGCGCCGCCTGGCGCGCGCCGGCCAGCAGCGCCACGGCCAGCTGCTCGGCAATCGCGTAGTCGGCGCGCATCATGTGGTAGCGCCACAGGCCATAGCGGGCGGCCAGGTGCAAGGCCGTGTCGGCCGGCCCCTGCGAGTTCTCGGGATCGACCGGGTCGCTCCAGCGCATCGCCTGCTCGTAGGCGCGGCCCACGGCGTCGGCGGCATAGCCCTGCAGCGCCGCCAGCAAGACGCCCAGGCGCACCTGCAAGGTGGCGGCGTGGTGGCGCCGGGAGGGGCTGTCGGGCTGCGCCTGCACGAGTTCGAGCGCGCGGTTCACATGCGCCAGCGCCTCGGCGTGGGCTGAACCCTCGATGGCGCGGTCGGCGGCCGCCAGCCACAAGGGGATGGCGGCATCGATCTGGCCGGCACCGGTGTGGTGCAAGGCCAGGGTCTCGGGTTGGCGTTTCAGCCATTCGGGCTGCAGCTCGCGCAGCGCCTGCGCGATGCGCCCATGCACGCCGGCACGCGCCGCGCCGTCCAGCAACTGGTAGGCAGCCTCCTGCACCAGCGCATGCTTGAAAACATAGCGCTTGGTTTCGCCGAGCGGCTGGCGCTGCAGCAGCTCGGAATCGACGAGTTGCTGCAGGCCTTGTTCCAGCTGGTCGGGCGCGCCGTCCCAGAGGCGCTCGATCAAGGCTTGGCTGAAGCTGCGACCGACGGCCGCGCCCAGTTGCGCCACCTGGCGACCGAGCCGGGCGCCGCTGCGCTCCATGCCTTCGAGGCGCTGCTGCACCGATTCGCCGGGGCTGGCCGCCAGCGGCAGCGCATCAAGCTGGCCGTGCACCTGCAGATGTCCGACCTCGTCGCGCAGCGAACCGCGCTCGAGCAGCAGCTTGGTCAGCTCCTCGACGTGCAGCGGCACGCCGTCGGTGAGCAGGTGGATGCGCTGCGCGAGTTCACGCGGCATGCGCTTGCCGCCGGTCAGTCGCAGCAGCAACGCGTCGACCTCGTCGCCGGCGAAGCCGCTCAAGCTCAGGGTCTCACAGGCCTCGTTCGGCCAGGGCGCCTGGAACTCGGGCCGCGCGCTGAGCAGCACGAAAAGCGGGCGTTGCGCCAGGCCCTGCAGCACCATGGCCAGCACGTTCAACGTGGACGGGTCGGCCCAGTGCAGGTCCTCGGCCTGCAGCAGCGCCGGCGCAGCGGCCGCGCCGTGCAGCAGCCACTGCGCCAGCAAGGCGTGCACCTCGCGGCGCTGAGCACTGGACAGCGAGGCCACGCGCTCTTCTTGCGGCAGGGTCACGCCCAGCAGGCAGGCCAGCAGGGCGAGCGCGTCGTGCGGTGCCCAGGCCTGCGCCCGGACCCAATCCCGCAGACGCTGCTGCGATTCGGCGGCCGGCTGCCCCGGCGCCAGGCCCACCTCGTTGCGCAGGCGGCGCACCAGCGGGAACAGCGCGCTGTTGCGGTGTTCGGGCGAACAGCGCAGCAGGCTCCATGGCGCCGTGTCGCTGTCGGCCTGGGCGCGCAAGGCGCCGGCGAGCCGGCTCTTGCCGATGCCCGCGGCGCCGCGCAGCAGCATGGCCACACCGGGCGCGCCGTCACGGCACAGGGTCTGCCAGCGGCCCAGCAAACGGCGCAACTCGGCGTCGCGACCCACCATGCCAAGCTTCACGGGGCTGAGCAATTCATGCATGCGGCGCCTCCTTCGTCAGGCGCACGAAGCGGTAGGGGAGGCCGCCGGCGCCGGTCTGCCACGCGCCGGCCTGCACGGCCTGCCATGCCGCGCCAAGTGCCGGGAAATGGCAGTCGGCCTGGGGGAACTCGCAATCGATCTCGGTCAGCTCGATGGCATCGGCCACAGGCAGCGCCAGGGCATAGAGCTGGGCACCGCCGATCACGCAGAGCTCGGGCGCGCCGGCGCAGGCCTGCAGGGCTTCGTCGAGGCTGCGAACGGCCTCGGCGCCGGCCGGCGCAGGGCCGCGCGTCAGCACCAGGTTGCGGCGACCGGGCAGGGGGCGAAAGCGCGCCGGCAGGCTGTCCCAGGTCCGGCGCCCCATCAGCACCGGTTTGCCCAGGGTCACTTGGCGGAAGTGCGCCAGGTCCTCGGGCAGCTGCCAGAGCAGGCGGTTGTCGGCGCCCAGTTCGCGCTGCCGACCGCAGGCCGCCACCAGCACGATGCCCGTCATACCGCCACCGGCGCCTTGATGGGCGCGTGGTGCTGGTAGTCGACGAGCTCGAAATCGTCCAGCTCGTAATCGAACAGACTGGCCGGCCGGCGCTTGATGCGCAGCGTCGGGAAGGGGTAGGGCGAGCGTGCCAGTTGCGTGGCCACCTGCTCGGCGTGGTTGGCGTAGAGGTGGCAGTCGCCACCGCTCCAGATGAAGTCGCCGACCTGCAGATCGCATTGCTGCGCCACCATGTGCGTGAGCAGCGCATAGCTGGCGATGTTGAAGGGCACGCCCAGGAAGATGTCGGCGCTGCGCTGGTAGAGCTGGCAGGACAGCCTGCCCTCGGCGACGTAGAACTGGAACAGCGCGTGGCAGGGCATCAGCTCCATCTTGGGCAGCTCGGCCACGTTCCAGGCGCTGACGATCAGCCGACGGCTGTCCGGGTTGGCCTGGATCTGCGCGAGCACCTCGCTGATCTGGTCGATGTGCCGGCCGTCCGGCGCCGGCCAGCTGCGCCACTGCACGCCGTAGACCGGGCCAAGCTCGCCGTCGTCGCGCGCCCATTCGTCCCAGATGCTGCAGCCGCGCTCCTGCAGCCAGCGCACGTTGGAGTCACCGCGCAGGAACCACAGCAGCTCCAGCACGATGCTTTTCCAGTGCACCTTCTTGGTGGTCACCAGCGGGAAGCCCTCGTGCAGGGGAAAGCGCATCTGGTGGCCGAACACCGAGCGCGTGCCGGTGCCGGTGCGGTCGGTTTTCACGACGCCGGTCTCGTGGACATGGCGCATGAAGTCTTCGTAGGTGGAGCGGGTGGGGCGCAGGGGCATTCAATGGCCGTTGAGCAGAAAGTCGAGCGCGTTCTCGATGTCGAGACGCTGCTCGCGCAGCGAGGCCAGCGGGGAGCGCAGCCAGCGCTTCGGAAAGGTGCCGAGGTTGGCGGTGTCGGCGAACACGGTCACGCCGGCCACCTCGAAGCAGGGGTTGAGGCGCTCGGCGGGGCGCTGCGAGCCGTCGCACCGGCACAGCGGCACCACGACGCGCGTGGCAAGTTGGCTCAGGTGGTCGGCTTGCACGTCGAGCCAGAACGGGGTGTGTGCACGTTCGTCGGCGAGCGGGCTTTCGTAGACGTCAAAGCGGCCCATCGCTGCCCTTGGGTTGTTCGGCCACGAAGCGCTGGATGCGCTGCGAGAACGTACCCTCGCGCTCGATGCGCGCGTTGTAGTCGGCGATCGCCCCCTGGTTGTCCTCGTTCCATCGCTCCGTGTAGGCCTTGATGACCGCCTGCTTGAGCAACTCGTCCACGGTGGCCGAGATGTTCATGCCGAGATCCTTGGCGGTGTCCAGCACCTTGGCGTTGAGCGTCAGATTGGTGGGACGTTTGGGGGCGTTGTCGAAGACCAGCATGGCGGACCTCCATCGGAAATGCGCATGAATTATGGGTGCCGGGGGCTGGGCAGCGCGTGGGTTTGTGCCGCGCCCGGCGCCGTCGGCTCGGCCGCCCCGTTGGCGGCCGCAGGGTTGCCGGCCAACTTCGTCAAGCGCTGAACTGCAGCGCCGCCAGGCGCGCGTAGACGCCACCCCGTTGCACCAGCTCGGCGTGCGTGCCCAGTTCCACCACCCGGCCGTGCTCCAGCACGACGATGCGGTCGGCGTGCTGCACCGTGGCCAGGCGGTGGGCGATCACCAACGTGCTGCGCCCGCGCATGGCGGCGTCCAGCGCCTGCTGCACCGCGCGCTCGCTTTCGGCGTCGAGGCTGCTGGTCGCTTCGTCGAGCAGCAGCAGGGGCGGGTTCTTCAGCAGCGCGCGGGCGATGGCGATGCGCTGACGCTGCCCACCCGACAGGCGCACCCCGCGTTCGCCGACGAAGCTCGCATAGCCCTGCGGCAGCGCGCTGATGAACTCGTGCGCGTGCGCCGCGCGGGCCGCCGTGACCACCTCGGACTCGCTGGCTTCGGGGCGACCGTAGCGGATGTTGTCGAGCACGCTGCCCGAGAACAGCACGCTTTCCTGCGGCACCAGACCGATGCGAGCGCGCAGCGCGGCCAGCGGCAGCGCGTCGATGGGCTCGCCGTCCAGCGCCATCGAACCCGACTCGGGCTCGTAGAAGCGCTGCAGCAGCTGGAACAGCGTGGTCTTGCCGGCCCCGCTGGCGCCCACCAGGGCCACGGTCTCTCCCGCTGCCAGCTCCAGATTGAAGTCGGCCAGCGCGAGCTGCCCGGGCCGCGACGGGTAGCGGAAGTTCAGGCCGCGCACGCTGAGCGCCGCGCCGGCCTGCGGCGGCGGCAGGGCGCGCGGCTGCTCGGCCTCGCGCACGGTGGACTCGGAGCGCAGCAGCTCCACCAGACGCTCGGTGGCACCGGCGGCGCGCAGCAGCTCGCCCCAGACCTCGGCCAGCACGGCCACGCTGCCCAGCAGCAGCAGCACGTAGACGGCACTCTGGGTGAGGTGGCCGGCGCTGATGCGGCCCTCGACGACCGCCTGCGTACCGAGGTAGAGGCCCCAGAGCATGGCGGCGAAGTTGGCCACGATGACGAAGGCGATCAGCGTGGCGCGCAGCTTGGCGCGCTTGCGTGCGGTGGCAAAGGCGGCTTCGCTGGCCGCGGCGAAACGCGCCGCCTCGCGGGCCTCCTGCGTGTAGCTCTGCACCACCGGGATGGCATTGAGCACCTCGCCGGCGATCGCCGAGGCGTCGGCCACCCGGTCCTGGCTGTCGCGGCTCAGGGAGCGCACGCGCCGCCCCCACAGCAGGGCCGGCAGCAGCACCAGCAGCAGCACGCCCAGCACCTGCGCCATCACCCAGGGGTTGGTGAGCACCAGCATGACGAGCGCGCCGGCGGCCATCAGCGCGTTGCGCAGGCCCATGCTCAAGGAGGAGCCGATCACCGTCTGCACCAGCGTGGTGTCGGTGGTCAGGCGCGACAGCACCTCGCCGGTTCGCGTGGTCTCGAAGAAACCCGGTGCGTGGCGGATCACCCGCGCATACACCGCGGAACGCACGTCGGCGGTGATGCGCTCACCCAGCCAGGTCACCAGGTAGTAGCGGGTGGCGCTCAGCACGCCCAGCAGCACGCCCACGCCGAACAGCAGCAGGAAATGCTCGCGCAGCGCAAACAACTGCTGGCCGCGGTCCTGCGGCAGCAGGCCGGCGTCGACCAGTCGCCCCAGCGCCACCGGGAACAGCAGGGTGGTGAGTGCCGCCCCCAAAAGAAAAACCGCCGCCAGCGCGATGCGGCCGCGATAGGGTTGCAGGAAGGGGCGCAGGCCGCTCAGGCCTGCCGGGCTCTTGGCCTTGGGCCGTTCGGAATCGGAAGCTCTCATCCCCCCAATGCTGCCAGCTGCTGGGGTCTGTGCCGTTGACGGACCCGCCCGCGAGCCCTTACACCGCTGCATTCCCCCAAAGGAGACGACGATGAAGCGCTTGTTCTTGCCCCTGCTGGGCGCCGCCTTGCTGCTGCCCGGCGCCGCGCGTGCCGACGAGCTTGCCGAGGCCACGCACGCCGCTCGCCCCGGCACGCCCGGCGTCTGGCAGCGTGTCGAGCCGGGCGAGCAGGCGGTGCGGGGCCTGGACGGCAAGCTGCACAGCGCCAGCTGCTCGGGCTTCCCCGGCACCGACGCCCGGTTCTCCTTCTGGGTGCGGCCCGGGCGCTCGCGCAACCTGGCCATCTACTTCGAGGGCGGCGGCGCCTGCTGGGACAACACCAGCTGCAGCTTCCCGGTCGCCGGCCTGCCGGCCAACGTGCCGCAGTTCTTCGTGCCGCAGGTGCCGCCCGGCACCGACCCGGCCGCCATGGACGGCCTCTTCAAGAGCGACAACCCGGCCAACCCGGTGCGCGACTGGGACATGGTCTACATCCCCTACTGCACCGGCGACATCCACACCGGCTCGACCGACAAGACCTACACCAACGTCGGCAATCCGGCGCTCGGCATTCCGGCCGGAACGCCGATCACGCTCAAGCACCGCGGTTTCGACAACTTCATGGTGGTGATGGATTGGGTGCGGCGCCATGTGCGCCACCCGCACAAGGTGCTGGTGGCCGGCTCCAGCGCCGGCGGCTACGGCGCGACCGCCAATTCGCCCTGGGTCGGGCAGCTGTTCCACGACGCCCAGCTCTACGTGCTGGCCGACGCCAGCCAGGGCGTGACGACGCCGGGCTTCGACAGCGGCAACCCGGGCCGCAACAGCTGGAACCCGCAGTGGCACCGCCGAACCTTCGGCAACGGCGACTTCCCCGGCAACGAGTTGATGCGCCGTGCCGCACGGGCCGACCGCAAAGGACGTTACGCGCAATTCACCACCGCCTTCGACACCGTGCAGATCCAGTTCTACGGTGCCATGCTGCAGGGCGGCTATGGGGTGCCGAGCTGCCCGAACATCCCGCTGGACTGGCACAACAAGGCCGCTCAGCAACTCAGCGCCGACGCCGCCGAGCTGCGCAACTACCGCCATTACGTGGCCGCCGGCCAGTACCACACGCTGTTGCGCTCGGCACCGTTCTACGCCGAGCAGTCGGCCGGTCCGGTGGTGGCCGACTGGCTGCGCGACATGCTGCAGGGGCGTGGCTTGGGGCAGGGGGATGGCCAGGGCAATGGCCAGGGCCACGGCCAGGGCGGCCATTGGCGCAACGAGACCTGCCCGGACTGCCTGGCGCAGTTGACCTGCTCCTGAGCACCCCCAGGTCCGGGCCAGCCCGGCCCGCCCCCGGCGGGGGTTAAGGTGCCGGTCAAAGCCCGTTCACCTTAAGAGGGCAGGGGGCGCAGTCCGCGCGGCGGCGTCAGGGGTCCGGAGGCAGGGCCCGGGCCTTGGCGGGCGGGGGCACCTTGAGGCCCCGTCGCGCCAGCGCCTCGCGCAGCAGCAGTTCGGCCTGCGCGTTGGCGCTGCGCAGCTCCTGTGCAGCGAGGCGCTCCACCTCGGCCCAGACCTCGGGGGCGATGCGCAGCGCGAAGGACTTTTTATCCGGGCTGGCCATCGCTCAGGACATGCAGAGAACCGAAGGGGCGGGGCGGCGCTTGGAACGGTCGACCACGCTGCCCGGCGGGGTGGCGAGCATCAGCTGTACAGCGTGCCGGTGTTGATGACCGGCTGCGCGTTGTTGTCCGAGCACAGCACCACCAGCAGATTGCTCACCATGGCCGCCTTGCGCTCGTCGTCGAGCTCGACGATCTTGCGCTCCGACAGGCCCAGCAGCGCCGCCTCCACCATGCTGACCGCGCCGTGCACGATCTTGCTGCGCGCGCTGATGATGGCCTCGGCCTGCTGGCGGCGCAGCATCACCTGGGCGATCTCCGGCGCGTAGGCCAGGTGGCTGAGCGTGGCCGAGACCACGTCCACCCCGGCGTCGGCGAAGCGCGACTGCAGTTCCACCTTGAGCGCCTCGGCCACCTGCTCCTGGCCGCCGCGCAGGGTGATGGCACCGCTGGCCAGGTCCTCACCCTCGTCGTAGGCGTAGCTGGCGGCCAGGTGGCGGATGGCGGCCTCGGCCTGCACGCGCACATAGGCCTCGAAGTCGTCGACCTGGAACAGCGCCTGCGCGCTGTCGCGCACGCGCCAGACCACCACGGCGCTGATCTCGATCGGGTTGCCGCGCTGGTCGTTGACCTTGAGCGTCGGGGCATTCAGGTTGCGGTCGCGCAAGGACACCTTTTTCTTGATGGCCAAAGGGTTGGCCCAGCGCAGTCCTTCCTTGCGGTCGCTGCCGGTGTAGGCGCCGAACAGGGTCAGCGCCGCCGCCTGGTTGGGCGCCAGCATGTAGAGCCCGGCCAGCGCGATCAGGCCCAGCACCAGGCAGGCCAGCGCCGGCAGCGGCGCATGCGCGCGCAACAGCAGCACGGCCAGCGCCAGCAAGGCCAGGCCGACGGCAATCATCAGATAGCCGTCGGCGGACCTGGCGCTCTTCTCCTGCACGACGGTCTTGGGGTGTTGGCTCATCGCGTCTCCACGGTAGGTGTCAAAGTGATATCACTGTAATTTCAACTGAAGGGTTTGCGCAAGCCCTTTTTGTCGACCGACCATGCCGCCGCTCGTGCAGCCTGTCGCTCGGGGGCGGCGCAAGCCCGCGGCGACCGGCAGCATGTGCGCCCTCACTTCACGGAGCCCCTTGATGACCCCTCTGTCCCCCCTTCATGCCTTGCTGCTGGCCAGCGGCCTGATCCTGAGCCCGCTGGCCACGCTGGCCCAGACCCTGCCCGACGCCGCCGCCGTGGCGCGCTACGCCAACGAGTTGCTGGAGCGCCAGCGCATCGATCCCCAGGGGCCCGGCGTGGCGGTGCTGGTGGCACGGGGCGACGAGTTGCTGCTGCAGACCGCGCGCGGCATGGCCAGCATCGAACTCGGCGTGGCCTTGACGCCCGAGCAGCGATTTCGGCTCGGCTCGGTCACCAAGCAATTCGCCGCCGCGCTGCTGCTGCGCCTGATCGACCAGGGCAAGGCGCGGCTCGACGACCCGCTGTCCAAATTCCTGCCCGACTACCCCAACGGCGCCGCCATCCGGCTCTCCATGCTGCTCCACCACAGCGGCGGCATGAAGAGCTACACCGGCATCCGCGGCTACATGCACAACCCGATCCGCCGCGATCTCAGCACCCAGGAGCTGATCGCCGAGTTCAAGGACCAGACGGTCGACTTCGCCCCCGGTGCCGCCTGGGCCTACAACAACAGCGGTTATGTGCTGGTCGGCGCCGTCATCGAGGCCATCACCGGCAAACCCTGGTGGGACGGTCTGTCGGCGCTCAAGGCCCCGGTCTTTTACCCGGCCGGCGACCACCTGATCCCGGGCCATGTGAGCGGCTACACACGGGCCGGTGAAGGGCGTATCGCGCCGGCCGGCCTGCTCAGCATGACGCAGCCGCATGCCGCCGGCGCGCTGGTCGGCGACCTGCAGGCGCTGTGGCGCTGGAACCAGCAACTGCACGAGGGCGGCTTTCTGCAGGCCGACAGCTACCGCCGCATGACCACGCCCGAAGGGCCGGCGGCAGCCCATAAATACGGTTTTGGCATTGGCGTCGACACCCTGCGCGGCCAGACGCTGCTCAGCCATGGCGGTGGCATCCACGGCTTCAGCTCGGTGCTGCAGTACCTGCCGCAGCAGCGCGTCACCGTGGCGCTGCTGCGCAACGCCGACGGCGGCATGAACCTCGACGGCATCGGCCGCCAGCTGGCAGCCTTCGCCGCCGGCAAGCCCTTCCCCGAGCCGCAAGCCGTGGCGCTGAAACCCGAGCAGATGAAGGGCTTCGAGGGCGTCTACAGCCTGGGCAAGGATTCACGCACCCTGCGCCTGGAGGACGGCGTGCTGACCAGCCAGCGCAGCGGCAGCATGGTGCTGCGCCTGACGCCGGTGGGCCCGGCGCGCTTCGCGTTTTCCGGCAGCCCCGCGCAACTGCAGTTGGAGCGGGATGCCGGCGGCGCGATCAGCGGCATGCGCTTCTTCGCCGAGGGCGACGGCGAGGGCGAGTTCTGGCCGCGCAGCGCCGACCTGCCGCAACGCGCGGAAGTGGTGCTCAGTGACGCGCAGCGCCAGGATCTGGTCGGCGTCTACCTCGGCGAGGGTCTGCAGATCAAGGTCTTCGTCGACGAGCAGGGACTGCTTCGGGCGCAGGTGCCGGGGCAGCCGGTGGTGAGCTTGAAGGCCAGCGGCGCGCGCGAGCTGTACCTCGTCGAGGTGGACGCCCGCCTGAGCTTTGCCGCCGGTGCGGGGCCGGCCGGCGGCGTCGTGTTGCTGCAGGGGCCGGCGCGCATCGAGTTGAAGCGCAGCCGGTGATCAGGCGCGCGGGTCGGCCGAGCGCACGGCGGCGGCCACCCGCGCGTGCAGCCCGGGGGACCGGGCCTCGATGCAGACCCGCTCGGGCATGCTGCGCAGCCAGGTCATCTGGCGCTTGGCAAGCTGGCGCGTGGCGGCCTGGGCGCGCTCGCGCAAGCTGCCGAGGTCCGGCGGGTCGGCGCCGTCCAGCGCCTCCCAGGCCTGGCGGTAGCCCACGCAGCGCATGCTGGGCAGCGCGCCGTGCAGGTCGCCGCGCGCCCGCAGCCGCCGCACCTCGTCGAGCAGGCCGGCGTCCAGCATGGCGTCGAAGCGCGCATCCAGGCGCTGGTGCAGCCAGGCACGGTCTTCGGTCTCGATGCTGATCAAGGGCCAGTCCACGCCCGGCTCACGCGGGGCCTGCGCATGCCATTCGCTCAAGGGGCGACCGCTGCTGCGAAACACCTCCAGCGCGCGCTGGATGCGCTGCGCGTCGCTGGTGTGCAGGCGGGCGGCGGTGTGCGGGTCGACCCGCGCCAGCTCGGCGTGCAGCGCCGACCAGCCCTTGGCCTGGGCCTCGGCGTCGATCTGCGCACGCAGCATCGGTTCGCTTCTGGGGAGTTCGGAGAGCCCGTCGCGCAGCGCCTTCACATAGAGCAGGGTGCCGCCGACGAACAGCGGCAGCCGGCCGCGTGCAGCAATCTCCGCGGCCAGGCGCTTGGCGTCGCGCACGAAGGCCGCCGCCGAGTAGCTCTGCAGCGGATCGTGCGTGTCGATCAGGTGATGCGGCACGGCGGCCCGCTCGGCCGGCGTGGGTTTGGCGGTGCCGATGTCCATGCCGCGGTAGATCAGCGCCGAGTCGATGCTGACGATCTCCAGCGGCAGCTGCTGCGCCAGCGCCAGCGCGGCACCGGTCTTGCCGATGCCGGTGGGACCGACCAGCAGCACCGGCCGTGCGGGCAGTGCCTGGCTCAGAACTTCTCCCAGGGCGCCAGGTAGCGCCACTGCCCCTGCGGCAGATGGCTGAGCGGGATGCGGCCGATGCGCACCCGCTTGAGTGCCAGCACCTCAAGGCCCACCGCCTCGCACATGCGGCGGATCTGGCGCTTGCGTCCCTCGCGCAGCACGAAGCGAAGCTGGTCCTCGTTGGCCCAGCTCACCTTGGCCTCGCGCAGCTGCACGCCGTCGAGTTCCAGTCCGTGGTTGAGCAGGGCCAGCTTGTGGGCCGGAAAGTGCGTCATGGGGTGCTGGGGCTCGGGGGGCTGGCCGGCATCGGGCGCGTCCGCGGCATCCGGCGCATTCGGCGCATTCGGCAGCGCCACCCGCACCAGGTACTCCTTCTCGATGTCGGAGTCCTCGCCGATCAGCGCCTTGGCGACGCGACCGTCCTGCGTCAGCACCAGCAGGCCGGTGGAATCGATGTCCAGGCGCCCGGCCGGCGCCAGGCCGCGCAGGTGTGCCGGGGTGAAGCGCAGCTTGCCGCCCAGCGCATCCTCGCTCCAGCGATTGGCCTCGGTGAGCAGGGCAACGGCGGGCTCATGACCGTCCTCGGGCTGGCCGGAGACATAGCCGATGGGCTTGTGCAGCAGGATGGTGACGCGCTGCGCCTGCTGCTCGCGGGCGGCCGGATCGATGTCGATCCGGACCTCGGGGCCGACGCGTTGGCCGAGTTGCGCCAGCACACCGTCCACCCGGACCCAGCCGGCCAGGATCCATTCGTCGGCCTCGCGGCGCGAGGCCAGGCCCAACTCGGCCATGCGCTTGGACAGGCGCTCGCCTTCGCTGCTGAAATTGCTGCGCGCCGGCGCGTCGGGCCGCGGCGCTCGCTCGGCTTGGGGCGGGCGGTCACCGTGGGAGACGGGGCCTTCATGGCGCGGTGGGCGGTCGCCGTACGAGCCGGGGTCCTCGCGGCGCGGTGGGCGGTCGCCGTAAGAGCCGGGACCTTCGCGGCGCGGCGGGCGGTCACCGAACGAACCGGGGCCTTCGCGGCGCGGCGGGCGGTCGCCGAACGAACCGGGGCCTTCGCGGCGCGGCGGGCGGTCACCGTACGAGCCGGGAACGTCGCGGCGCGGTGGGCGGTCACCGAACGAGCCGGGACCCTCGCGCCGCGGTGGGCGGTCGCCGTACGAGCCAGGACCTTCGCGGCGCGGTGGGCGGTCGCCGTAAGAGCCGGGGCCCTCGCGGCGCGGTGGGCGGTCGCCGTACGAGCCGGGGCCCTCGCGGCGGGGTGGGCGGTCACCGAACGAACCGGGGCCCTCGCGGCGCGGTGGGCGGTCGCCGAACGAGCCGGGA